>JAZDHY010000115.1:0-7351 GCA_043805435.1 bacterium | reverse complement strand
GGTGTTTTTTTGCTTTTTTGATCAAAAATAGATATTTTTTGAAAAAGTTATAAAAAATAAATTTTTATATGTATTTATTCCCCCTTTGGGGTAATTTTGCAGAAAAAGCGAAAACTTAATTTTAACACAGTCTGTTTATGGCGTGGTTATTAGCGGGAAATTATTTAGGGCTTTATCCCAAGTTTGTCGCGTTTGAGACAGCCTTTGAAATTATGAAAATATAATAAAATTAAATTTGATGAAGCAATTAATAAAATGATATATGCTTAAAGGGATATATAATCCCGCATAGCGGGGGGAATGTTTATAGAAACAGGATTCCCAAAGAAATAGAAGCCCCATCGGGGCGGCATAAAATAGATTAAACGGAGATACATTTTTAATGAGTTTTATAGAAATTCTTCTTATTGCTGTTGGTTTGGCGGCCGATGCTTTTGCGGTTTCGGTTGGTGTGGGTTCATCCGGTATTGTATCCGATAAACGATCCTCTATTAGGCTTTCATTTCATTTGGGTCTGTTTCAGTTTTTAATGCCAATAATTGGGTGGTATGCTGGAAACAGCTTTGCTTTTTTAATTGAAGAGTACGACCATTGGATAGCTTTTGTAATTCTTTTATATATTGGCGGTAAAATGATATGGGAGGGATATAAAAACGATCCGGGAAAAGTACGTAAAAATTTAACAAAAGGTATGTCAATGGTTTTGGTATCTATTGCTACCAGTATTGATGCTTTGGCTTTGGGGTTAAGTTTGGCTTTTTTAAACATAACTATATTTTATCCAAGTGTTGTAATTGGTATTGTTACGTTTATACTTGCTGTTATAGGTTTTGAAGCAGGAGCTAAACTAAAAAATAAATTTAGCAATAAAGTGGAAATTTTTGGCGGTTTGGTTTTAATTGGTGTTGGGGTAAAAATTTTGGTTAGCCATATTTTTTGAGATGATTTTTTATAAAAAAATCCCCTTCACTTTGGGTAAAGGGGCATGAATTATAATCCTTTTTTATTACAATGTTTATAAATTTTACTTTATTAACATCATTTTTTTGCTTTGAACAAAATTACCTGCTTCAATTTTGTAAATATACATTCCGCTGGCATAATGGCCGGCATCCCATTTAAAGTTGTAAGCTCCCGGTTCCATTATTTCATTAACTAAGGTTTTTACTTCTTGTCCTAGCACGTTATAAATTTTTAAGCTTACTCTAGTAGCTTTTGGTATATCAAATTTAATTGTAGTGCTTGGGTTAAACGGATTAGGATAATTTTGTGATAAACTAAATTCCGTTGGTATTACTTCTTCGGTTGAAGAGAGTTTGGGCAAAAGATTTGAATTAAATATACTGCCTGGTTTATTAATTTTAATCTTTATCTGGTTGTTATAATAAACAGCGGGATCATCATATCCGTCACCATTAATATCTATTACGAAAGGTTTAATAGGAGAAGTATAGCCTAAATCATCAACAACATTTGAATTAAAAAAACTTGTTCCACTTGATAAAAGGTAGTTAAATTTATCTTGTCTGCTAAAACAAATATCTGCGTTCTTTGAGTTATCAAAATTGCCAACCAAAGGAATATCCCATGCACCGCCAAAATATAAGGATCTAAATTCGTATAAGTCAAGATTTAAGCCGCTTGTGCCGCCTAATATTGGTTTATAAATTTTCCATTGACACCCATTAGTGCTTTTGTTGGCAATAATTATTTCATCTTTATTGTCACCGTCAATATCAGCAGCAAATGGTATACCGACGAAATTTAGCGGAAAAATACTTGTTGGATTAAATCCCATACCATAATTAAGATAAAGCATTATTTGACTACTGTTAGAATTATATTTATAAAATAAAATATCATCCTTTTTATCATTATCAAAGTTACCTATTATAACTTTATCGGGATGAAAAGTAGAAAAATTTTGCGGTTCATTATCTTGAAAAACAAGTGATTGTATTATTGTGTTTCCTTCCCAAATCGAGTAAGTTTTTGAAAAAGAAGAATGAAGTACATCTAAATTTATTATTGTTGTTGTTCCATCAACAACAACTTCTTTAGGTTCTATAGATATATATCCAATATCACTTCTCCCCTCGCCATTAAATTCACCAATAAATGGAATAGAAGCCGTCGGTCCAAATGGGGATAAATCAATAGAAATAGGGGTAGCATTGGGATCGGGATTAAATAAGATTCTTTTTGGAGCAGATAACGCATAACTGGAAACAAAATTCCATACCAACCCATTTGAGGGATTATTTATAATAACAAGATCTTCTTTTTTATTATTGTCAAAATCACCTTTCAACAGTTGAGACCCGCTAAAAGTAGTTCCGCCTGGTGGATTTTTGTACCAATATCCTGTTGTTGTTCCATTGTAATTCTCACTAAGTAGTGATTGATGGAATGCGTGATTTGATTTTACCATATTTTCTAGGTTGGTTTTATTGGGGTAATTATTCCAAAAAAAGTCAACCAACTCATTGCTTTTATCTATATTGCCATCAGCAACATCTTTCATTACGATGGACGGATACATCAATTTAACATTATTAGTGTAACACCAAACAGCAAAATTACCATCTGTTTGACTTTTGACAGATATTAATTCGGGTGTTAAAATTAAAGATGGAGTATTGCTAATATTCATTGTACTGATAAAATAACGCCATAACTTTCTATCATAAAAATCGAAATTTTTATTCATCTCGCCATTGACAATATAATCTGCATAAGCATCTATTTGAGGCAGATATGCATCCTGTCCGGCACGTGCAGATTCATGAAGCATTAACGTAAACCTTTTTGTTAATCCATTTGTTCTTAATTCACGCATTAATTGATATGTGCGTGGAATATTAAACTCGTAAGGGGTATCCATAAAAATACCATCAACATAGTCATTTGTGCCATCATCGTCTGTATTTGCTAATTGAGAAACGGCGTTAATATAATCGACCATATTTTCGCCTTCTCTGTTCATTGGCACCCATGGTGGTTCTTTGTAATTGCATGCCTTCATAAAATGATCAATACCCGTAGCGTCACTATTTTTATCAAAACTCATAAAATCCCAGTTGTTTGCAATTGGGATTTGTTTTACTGCACCGTCTCCAAAATCCACTCGTTGGCCGTTATTAAATGTATATATTTTGCGTTCATCTGTGCCTGCCATATTTAGGTAATAATTAATATTACCATTAGCAAGAGTAGGTTTATAAGTTATTGTTTCCCCCGAAACATTCAGCAATTGTGAAGTTGCATAAGGACTGTTTTGACGTATATTCCCGCTATTATCCCAGCCATTGTAATGAGTGTTTTTAATAAAATATTGTGGAGAAGTATAAACAATATATTTGCTGCCGGGAACAGCAGTGAAGAGATTTTGTTTAATTTTTGTTAAAATACCATAATCACTACCCGAAAAAGCTCTTGGTTTATAATCAAATAACCAATCTTTCCATAATGTTAAACAGTCATGATGAATAAAAAGTCCCTCATTTTGAATATGTACGTAGTTGGGAGTAGTTCCAGACATTGCATCTCTGAAATTTTGATCATTCGCGCTATTTACAAAAAAATAAGAATTCATTGGATCAGTCATAGAATCTGTCCATTTATTAATATACAGTCGTTTATATCCTCCAGGCCAATAATTATCTTGATAACTGACAAATCGGTTGACTAAGGAAGCATAAGCACTTCTTTTAGGTAGGCTGTTAGTCTTGTAGTCGTTTTCGTATTTGTAAGTTTTAGGAGGAAAAGCCGCAATCCAAAAAGGATAACCAGGAGTATTATTAAGCACATCACTAATGTCATAAGTTACCTCCGGATAAGTTGTTGTTGCGTTATAATATTCCTCTTCGTTTTTTAACAAATAAAATCCAATACCACCATATTCATCCATAAAAACATGGCTGATATCTTCTTTATTATAACTACGTGCTAGCATACTCCAAGAATCACCTTTACCAACGTTTTGTGGTATTTTAAGACTTGAAGCTTTATAGCCCGGATAAAAATTAAGTTTGCAATTAATTTTACCTATATCAAAAGCTGCACCCGGAATCTTCTTAATCATCATAATGCCATCACAATTAACTCTTATTTTCAGTTTACTTGTTGTAACCATTGCTCTACCGCTCTCAAAAGATACTGATGTTATAGTTCCAATATTGGTATTAGCACCGTTTATTTCTTTTTTAAAGTAAAGATCCATTAATTTGCGTTCTATGTCAGTACCGCTGGAATTGACAGTAGGACAACAGATTAATTGAGTAATGACTATATGGTCGGTATAAAAATCAAAACGGGCAGCATTTGTCCTTACATAAGCGTAAGTACTACCTTCTCTCCTTGCATCTTCAACTCGCATTGGCAGATAACATACCTTATAGTTGCCTTCCTCAAATAGATTATTGGCAACAGCCCATGGATTATTTGCGTCCCAATTCATATATCCATGAATAGATAAATCAAGATTGCAGTTGTTCGAATACGTCGGTTTCCAGCTTTGCGCTAAAATAAAATTGTTTGTTGTTAAAATAAATAATAATAATAAAATCACTTTTTTCATATTAAAGCCCTTTTTTTGTTTAAAAATAATTAATAATACTTAAAGTTTTTTACTAACCCGGATTATAATTCCCAAACAAAATATGATAAATTAAATATTAAGTCAATGGAAATAATGCCATGGTAAATTAATTTTGAGGTGAGGCACTTAAAATACAAATAGCGATTTGCAGAACGTAGGAATATTATAAATATTGGATACTATTTGGAAAACAATAAACGAATATGTAATTTAAGAACTATAAGATTAAATTAACTGTTACTAAAGAAAACAGAACTTTGAGGATTTAATGCAGAAAATAATATTATTACTATTTATAAACTGTATGTTGTTTAACAATACCTTTGCCCAAAACTTTGGTACAATAACCGGGTTGGTTGTAGATAAAAACACACAAGAACCTTTACCCGGTGTAAATATACAAATTATTGGAACCGAAAGAGGTGCTGCAACAGACATAGCAGGTAAATACACAATTGAAAAACTTGAAATTGGTTCGTATTCAGTGCAGGCCTCGTTTATTGGGTATAACACTTTAATAAAAACCGATGTTGTTGTAAAAACCGTAAAACCGGCTGTAATTGATTTTGAAATGAATGAATTTGCAATTGAGCTGCAGGGTATTACCGTAACCTCAGGTTACTTTAATACAATACCAACAGAAGTTTCAAGTTTAACTATGCTTAGTTACGAAGAAATACGGCGTTCGCCGGGTGGTTTTGAAGACGTTGTACGTGCACTTTCTGTTTTACCCGGTGTTGCGCAGGCAAGTGCCGGAAGGAATGATTTGGTTGTGCGCGGCGGAGCTCCTTCGGAAAATTTATATTTGGTTGATGGTTTTATTGTGCCAAATATAAACCATTTTGGTAGTCAGGGTGCAACGGGCGGCCCGTTAAGTTTTATTAATTTGGATTTTGTTAAAGAAACATCTTTTTCAACGGGCGGTTTTTCATCTTTATATGGCGATAAACTTTCTTCCGTTTTAAGTATAGATTTACGGGAAGGACGAAAAGATAGATTTGGCGGCAAAGCTTTGGTTTCGGCTTCTTTGTTTGGTCTAAATCTGGAAGGGCCGATATCCGATAATGCTAATTTTTTGTTTTCCGTACGCCGTAGTTATTTGGATTTTATTTTTAAAGCCGCCGGATTTGGTTTTATACCCGAGTATTACGATGTTATTACAAAAATAAATTATGATATCAGCGAACATGATAAATTAACATATTTATTTATAGGTGCTTTTGATAAAGTGAAATTTAATAACGATACAAGAGAAAATATTTTTAATAACGCAAGAATTCTTGCTTCAAATCAAAACCAATATGTAACAGGACTTTCGTATAGAAGATTATTTGGCAAAGGATTTTATTCGGTAAGTTTAAGCCGTAATTTTGTGGACTACGACACATATCAAAAAGACACCTCGTTTACTCCAATATTTTTGAATCGTTCTAAAGAAGGGGAAAACGAATTAAAATTCGATATGGTTTATAAAGTATCGGGCAATGCGGAATTAAATTTAGGAGTGTCGGGAAAATTAATAAGTTTTAACAGTAATGTTATATTCCCCAATAATTTTATTACAACATTTAATGATACACTGCAAAAAAGCAATTTATCTGCGGATACGTATTTTCATAAATACGCTTTTTATACGCAGTACAGTAATTTGTGGTTTAACCGTTTGCGGTTCAATTTTGGAGTGCGCGGCGATTATTTTAATGAGATTAACCAAAAAATGTATTATAGTCCCAGATTATCGCTGCTGTATCCTTTAACCGAATTGGTAAATATAAGTTTTAGTTTAGGGAACTATCATCAGTTTCCGTCTTATATTTGGCTGCTTGGCAATGAAACAAATAAAAATTTAAATGCCATAAAAGTTACACAGTATATTGCCGGTATTGAATATAAAATTATGGATGATGTTAGGATTAAACTGGAAGGATTTTACAAAAATTATAAAGATTACCCAACAAGTGTTTTGAGACCTTATTTGGTATTATCCAACACGGGTGCCGGATATGCCGGAAGTGATGATAATTTTGCATCTTATGGGTTGGAGCCGCTTGTAAGCAAAGGAAAAGGAAATTCAAAAGGTGTTGAACTTTCGATGCAAAAAAAATCATCGGACATGCCGATGTATGGTTTGTTTAGTTTAACATACAGCCAAACAAAATTTACGTCTCTGGATGGAATTGAAAGACCGGGCAGTTACGACCAAAAATGGATATTTAATTTAAGTGCCGGATATATTTACAACGAAAAATGGGAAACCAGTTTGAAATTCAGGTATTCAACGGGATCTCCTTACACTCCGTTTAATGATTATGGAAAACAAAGTGTAGAAGAGTACAATACACAAAACTTTACAGCTAACCACAGTTTGGATTTGCGTGTGGAAAGAAAATGGAATTTTGAGAGTTGGGATTTAACGGTTTATTTGGATATACAAAATGTTTACAACAGAAAAAATCAAACATCGGTAAGATGGGATTACGAAAAAAATAAATTAAAAGACGAATCTTCAATTGGGTTATTACCTTCAATTGGTATAAGTGTGGAATTTTAAAGAATAGGCAGGGGCTCTGCAGTTGATTTGTCGGTTTGGTGGTGTGTTGTTACAAATAGGGAGAGGCTGTCTCAAAAGTGGTAAATCAGGGCTTTAACCCAATAATTTTTAATTATTATATCCCCAGTATAAATATTTGTTGTATTTACAAAACTAATATATAGCAAAGCAATTACGCTTTATATTCCCCCTCTATTTCC
>JAZDHY010000114.1:0-2515 GCA_043805435.1 bacterium | reverse complement strand
AGCCTGGAAGCTTATTTCGGTGAAGGTGACGCTTCACTTTCCGATAGGTTTGTTGAAGCCATTGTTAAAGAAGCTATGGAATACGGGCCACTGGTGCTTAAAGAACCGGAAAATTACGAGTACAGGGCTAAAATTATGTGGGCAGCAACTGCTGCTTTAAACGGGTTAACAAATAATGGCCGTAAATATGGCGATTGGGGCGTACACGATATTGGACACAATATTTCGTATTTATATAATACTCCACATGGAGCAACACTTTCAATAGTTTATCCGGCATGGTTAAAATTGCAAAAAGATAGAATTCCCGAAAGAATTGCCCAGCTTGGAAATCAATTATTCGGTATAAATTCTGCAGATGAAACCATATTATTACTTGAAAAATTCTTTAAATCTATCGATTGCCCTATCCGATTATCCGATATTAAAATTGGAATAGATAAAAAAGTAGAAATTATTACCCAAATGTTACAAAACCAAGTTGATGGTATGGTTCACAAACTCTCGGATGAAGATCGTAAAAAAGTTGTAGAATTAATGTTTGAGTCCACTTCGAAAAGTCTTTATGTTACAAATATATTAAAAATAAAATGCGAATAAGCTGTCTCTGTAATATATTGAGCACCAATAATATACAAACTTATCAACAATTACATAACATACTGAATGCCAAACAAATAGAATATAACAAATTGTTCCACATGGAACATAAAATATTAAATATCAGTTGTTTAAATGAATTATTTATTATATCTTTATATAAAATATAAAACTAATATTTCATGTTTAGGAAAAGCACAACAAATAAGCAACTTGATATTTTCAGTAGCATATCTACCCAATTACATGGAAAAGTTCGTGATAAATATCAGGATATTAAAGAATGGCACAATTTATTTCGCATTAATGTATTTGAGAACATTGATGAAAATGTTTTTTCAAAACTCTTTGATGCAAACATGGGTAGTCCAAATGCTTCCATAAAGAAGACTATATCAATGATGATATTAAAAGAAGGTTTTGGCTGGAGCGACAAGGAACTATTCGAAAATTGTAATTTCAATGTTTTGGTAAGAAGTGCCATGAGCATGTTTGACCTAAAAGAAAAAGTACCATCAGAATCAACCTATTATGAACACAAAAGAAAAATATACCGTAATGAAATTGCTACTGGTGAAGATTTGATAGAAAAAGTTTTTGATGGAATAACCGGAAAGCAAGCCATGA
Source organism: bacterium (assembly GCA_043805435.1). Classification (GTDB taxonomy): domain Bacteria; phylum Bacteroidota; class Ignavibacteria; order Ignavibacteriales; family Melioribacteraceae; genus JAEXOD01. Next base: position 1,288 of record JAZDHY010000114.1, on the reverse strand, counting down.
ATTTTGGTGTTAAAGCCGAATCCATACGCATGGACAGCAAATTAATAGGCAGTAATATTGCCAATTGCTCCCGTTATGAATTAATACACGGTGTTATCAAGGAATTTTATAAAAGCCTTAATAATTTTCAAAAAACAAAATTGTCAAAAGAAAGTAAATCATTCCTTGAAAAATTACAAAAAGAAGATCAGGAAAAAGTTTTATATTACTCTAAGGGTAATGAGTTGACAGAGAAGATGCAACGTTTAGGCAACCTGATGTATTTACTTATAAAGCTATTTAATGAAAACGATAGTGATTATTATTCCACCCTGCTCACAGTATTCAATCAACAATTCAAAATAGATGAAAACGATGAGAAAATTGAATTAAAACCTAAAAACGAAATTCGTGCTTCATCAATACAATCCCCTCATGATACAGATTCAGACTATAGAAAAAAAGGCAAACAAGAAATTAAGGGCAACGTTGTTAATATTACTGAAACCTGTAATGAAACAGGTTTGAACCTGATAACTAAGCCGGATGTAAAACCGGCAACTGCAGCAGATAATAGTTTCTACAAAGAAGGGGTAGAAAAAACACAGGAAATTTTAGATGATAAGGTTAATAAATCATACCAGGACGGAGCATATCATAGTAAAGAAAATGATAAATTCAACAAAGATAATGATATTGAGATGTTCCTTACTGGCATTCAAGGCAGGGAAAGCAATTTTAAATTTGAACTAACCCAAGACGGGTTTAAAGTTGAAGATTTATCCACCGGCAATAAACAAAATGCAGTAAATACAAAAGGAGGTAAATACAGGATTAAAGATGCTGATGGCAAGTACAGGTACTTTAGTTTAGAACAGATTGCAAATTATTACAATCGGGAAAAAATTAATAACCTTCCACAAGAAGAACAGAACAAGCGAAACAATGTAGAAGCAGCAATGTTTCAACTTAGCTTGTTCACAAGAAACTATAAAATTCGTTACAGGGGGTTAATAAAAACAAAAATTTGGGCAAACATGCGATGCTTATGGATTAATCTAGTAAGGATTAAAAATTACATGGGAAAATTGTGCCCTGATTTTAACCAAATTAATAAAATTGCCCAAAAAACAAGAAAGGTTGTGAATATTTTAAACAGAATTAATGTTTTTAAGCAAATTTTTCAATTAAAATTGAAAAAAGAAAAATATATGTTGATATTTTCATAAATGGAAATAATTTTCAATTATTTATCGAAATATTCAAATCTCAATGACTTAAAAAATATTGACTTTTAAAAGATGACTCA
>JAZDHY010000113.1:0-5779 GCA_043805435.1 bacterium | reverse complement strand
CATCTTTCTTTGCTGCATGAAACAGAATGGTTTGATGGTGGAACCAAAATCCCTTGGTTGTTTGACTACACACTTTTATTTAAAATTGGATCCAGTCTATGATTTGAGTATTTCTGTTCATAATGAAAATCGGTGATAATTAAAAATTATTGTGTTAAAGCCATGATTTACCACTTTTGAGACAGCCTCGGGGTTGATACTTCTTACTTTTTATTAGATTGTCGTTTGCGTGGAAAGTAATTTCTTCTTTAATATTATTAATAACTTTAAGACTGTCATATAAATTACCATTTGTGAACAAAAATTGAGGACTCTCTTTAACCTCAGCTACTTTTTTATTAACACTTTCAAAATACTCGGGTAATAAAACAATTTTATTTAATGTTAAATATATTCAATTTTTGTCTAAAAATCTATTTAAGCAAATAATTAAGTATGGTAAGTTTGTTTATTATTTTAACAGTGCCATTTTGTTGGCTAAATAAAATTTGGTACCGGCCAAATCTTCAGTTCTGATTGTGTAAATGTAAATGCCAGAAGCAAGATTTGAACCGTTAAAGTTGGAGGAATAATAACCTACTTTTAAATTGTCATTAACCAATTCGGTTACTTTTTGGCCCAAAATGTTATAAACAGATAAATTAACAAAACTATCGTTTGGAATTGAATATTCTATGGTAGTAAAAGGATTAAAAGGATTGGGATAATTTTGTTTTAAAGATAATTGTTGAGGAATAACATTCTCTTGTTCGGTTTGGCTTAAGCCCATAAATTTACGCATAAGTATTGACATTTTTTCAACGGTTACCACCTCAACTTTATTACCAATTATAGGATCTGCCTTTATTTTATTAACTACTTGGAGTAGACGGGGAATAGAAATATCCGAATCGCTAGGGTCGGTTCGGTTGGCAAAGTCATCCTGTCTTAATCTTTGGTATCCTGCAAGTAAAAACCCGGGGTTGGGAAGAGATTTAATGTTAGTTATTATTCTGTTTGCCATGTTATCCAAACTACTTGCATCGCCGTAAAAACTGCCGTCATTTGTATGGTTAAACATTAAAGCGTTATAACGCAAAACTGGACGCTGCGAAATTAGTTGCGGGTCGAACAGCATGGTTAAACGGGCATTTATATTATTTTGGAAATTGGCCAAATTTTGAAAATTAAAACTATTGTTTATTGTTTTTCCTCTATAAACCATTGTACCGGCACCCGCATAATGTTTATAAGCATAAATTTCGTTAATATTAAATTTGCTCATCAATCTTTTTGTTTCGCTAATTACATCCGGTAAAACAGAAGCACTCCATAAATCGGGGAACGCATAACCCAAAGGAGAAGTAACGCTAATAAATCCATCGTTTGGTGTTGCGGTATCATAATAATAAGAAGCAATAAAGGGGCATAATTCCAATAGATGAAGATTCCAGCCCCAATTAAGCGGAACACTTCCGCGTGCTTGTGATAACCATGCACCAGACTGCAAGCCAATTACCCAATTAGAAGCGTCTCCTTCTGTTCCTACAAAAGTTATATAATATTTATTTTCTAAAGTAATTGTGTCAGGGTTAACCATTGCCGGAGGCAGATAAACTCGTTCGGCAACAGGAAATGAAGTATGCCACGACATATTTCCGAGCAAAGTTTCGTGAAATGAAGTGCCGAAAAATGCAAACCATTGTGTCATTGGCTCTGGATGAATCCAACCGTAAATATGAAATATTTTACCGTTATTTTTTTGCTGCAAATATGTTAATGAGGATTCTAAAACATCAGCTCGTGGAGCAGGCATTGAATTTAAATCTAACGAGTTTGTACCGGCAAGATTAACTTGAAACATTTTATATTTTATTGTAAAATCAGTAATTTCACGAATGTAAAACTTTTGGGGATTACATCTGGGCAAAAGATATTGAATCCCCCAATTTAAAATACTTAAATATTTGCTTTCTTCCGAAAGGGTTGTGTTATTCCATATGTGGTTTGTTAATTCCAATTTGGCAGGTACCTTAATGGATAAATCACCATCAAATTCATCAATTACCAAAACGGAATCATCAATTGTGAGATTATAAGATAATGCTTGTGAAGTTGTTACCGGCAGTCTATTAGTAAGTCCTCCAATTAATGCGGCATATTCTCCCTGCCACATAAAAGACTGCCCTGAAAAATTACTAAATATTCTGTTTGGTGCATAAGTTATACCCCCTTTGATAAATGCTCTAAATCGATTTATTAAAGCGGCTACCGTTGTAATTGTATCAAACTTAACATTGCCGGATTGTTTGTAAATTTGAGACCATTTTTCATCGTTTTGAGAATAACTCCATGTTTCGTATAAATTATATAAAAACACACGTGCACTATCTCTGTTTACAATACCGGCCACTGTCATTGCGGTTAATTTTTCTTGAGATGAAAGATTGGTCCCTACAAATAAAACAGCATTATAGCTGTCGGCAAAGATGTTGTGAATAGTAAAAAAACATAAAATCAGTAAATATTTTTTCATATATCTCCAATTGTAAAAATAATTTTATGGCAAAAACATAACAACAAATTTAATAAAAAGTTATTAAACCGGCGGATAAAAAGATTTACTGAAAAGTTTTTCGGAATGATCAAAATAGAATATTAAAAAACCGTGAACGACTTTTGCCATTCACGGTTTTTAATTAAAAATTCAAAACTAAAAATTATTTAATTAACATCATTTTTTTAACAGATTGGAATTTGCTGCCATCAACACCGTTAGCATTAATAGTGTAAATGTAAGTACCTGAAGCTAAATTAGAAGCGTTAAATTGTAAATTATATCTTCCTGCTGCGTAATCCTGATTTGTTAATGTTAATACTTCACGACCTAAAATATCAAATATTTTAACCATAACTTTTGATGCGGTAGGAACAGAGAAGTTAATAACTGTACTAGGGTTAAACGGATTAGGATAGTTTTGTGACAAATTAAATACTATAGGCAATGTTAAATCAACAGCTATTGTATTTGAATAATTATATGAACCGTCATAATCAATTTGTTTTAATCTGTAATAAGCTTTTCCGTTGGCAATAGAATTATCAACAAAAGAATAACTTTGTTTTTCGGTTGTTGTACCGTTACCATTTACAAAAGAAATGTCTTCAAAAGAAGTATTATCTGCACTTCTTTGAATTTCAAAACCTTTATTGTTGGTTTCTGTGGCGGTTGACCAATCTAATCTAACACCTGCTGAAGTTGAAACTGCGGCAAATGAAGTTAATTCAACAGGAACCGATATTGAACCTTCATCGGCACCTTTGTAAACCATAACGTTCAAACGTGGATTGCCGTCTATATCGGTAGTAATCCAGCTAATTGGCAAAGCGGCTAAATCGATATCACCATTTGAAGCACCTGTTACGTGTAAATCGTTATCAGAAACAAATAATACTGCTTTGTTAATAGAGTTGGAATCCAATGTTGTAGCAGCAGTCCAGTTAGTTAAAAGCTGGTAATCAGTAGCTGTGTATCTTCCAACAAAACCAACCTGATCAATCATGTAAATATCATTATAGTTTGAGTTAAGTTGACTTGTGGTTGATGGTGTGTTTGACCAATAAATACCATAAGAAACAGCAGAACTATGTTTATTTGAGAAAATATTATTGTAAACATTAAGTATGGCTGGAGAATTTGTAGGAGTACCAATTATTGCATGACGACCTGTTGATAAAGTAGGTGCAATTTCAATTGTATTATGGTAAATATTAGCTTTACCACTCCAACCAGCGGAGTTAAAACCAATTCCATAAACAGCAAAAGTTAAATTAGGTGAAGCATTTGTATTTACAGTATTTAGAGCAATAAAGTTGTTATAAATATTTATAACACCTTCATTTCCGTAAACCGCAATACCAAAAGCTATAGAAGTAGTTATTCTATTTATATCAACTTTTAATATTTTATTGTTTGCAACAATAGTAGTATCGGTTACTGGACTACCGGTTATATAAATACCGCTATAAAAAGCTTGGTCAATTCTAGGATTAACAATAGAAATATTATTGTTTAAATATTTATTGTTTTTAATATAATAAGTAGTAATTCCACGGCGTGAAGCAAAAATATTACAATCTTTTATTGTTGCTTCCATTGGGCTATCCGGATAGTTTCCCCATATGGCAACACCGTTTGCTGTTGTTTTAGTTGCACTGCCAACATTACAGTTTTCAATTAAAAAATTATCAGGTGCAACGTTAACCGAATTTATTGGGTAACCGTCGCAGCCGACTATTGAGCCTGATGCCGCTAAGTTATTAAAAGTGATGTTTGTGTGTTTAATAGTACAATTATCAGCATTTTCAATCAAACTAACAACATAAGCACCGGTTGCTTGGTCGCCAACAATAGTTAAATCTTGTGTTGTACCACCGTCTGTGTTAGAGCCATCAATAGTCATATAAGAAGCACTTTGGAAAGTAAGTCCTTGATTTTTGGCATTACCTGTAGTCGGGAAATTAGTTATTGTAATAGTAGGTGTTTTACCTGCAGCAGGTTTTATTGTAACACCGGTTGTATCTGTTAAATCTTTGCGTGTAACAACAATACCGTTTTCGTTTAAGTCGCCATCAATTAAAAAACGAACAGCACTGTTTGTACCATACATGTTTAACGCGGTAACTGCTTCGCCTAATGTAGAAAAACCTTGTGCGTTAGTTGTTTCGGGTATATAATAATCGCCGGCTAAGCCTAAATCGAGCTTATAAGCACCAAGACCATTATTACAGCTTAACACATAAACAGTATAAGTATTATCGGTATTTTTCTTTATGCTAACATCACCGGCACCATTACCATTAGCAACTGTACCTAAAGTGGAGGTAACACCATATAAAACAGCAGATTCGGCAACACCGTCATTAACGCGTACTATTCTTCCGTTTTCATTGCCGGTACCAAAGGCAAAAGAAACAAAATAATCATCATCGCCAACAGAGGTGATATATTTAACTGCATTACTTCCTGTTGAAACAACAGTTCCGAGAACAGTTCCAACAGTAGCACCTGTTAGATCTAATTTTTTAGGATTTAAACCTGTTGCGTTATAATAAAAACCACCCGCAAAAGGAGTAATTGAAGCACTTCCTCCAAAAACTGCGGCAGTTAAAGGCATAAGTGTAGGTATAAAAGTTGCCCCGTTATCAATTGTTGTAAACTTAACAACTTCTGCTGTACTTGCTGAAGCTGCCCAAATAGTAAGTGTATTATCCGATGCTTTACCGGAAACAGAAAATTTATCTCCTAACCGTTGTGTTGTTGATTGATAAGTAGCAGCAACAACGGCAGTATCTGTTAAAGATGAAAATTTGTAAATTTTGAACAAACCGGCAGGAAGGGCCAAATTGCAAACAAAAACAATACCATCATCGGAAATGGCAACATCACTAATGGTATATGTTCCACCGGTTAGTGCAGCACCGTTTGTTAATTTTCCAAGAGAATCACCTGTTGCGGCATCTAAAATATAAATAAAACTACCACCATTCCGGCTAGCCACAATCAGTCTTTCCTGCCCGCCAATAACACCGTAATCAAATCCACGTGTAAGATGACCCGCGTCAAACCAGGCAGGTCTGTTGGATTGAGCAGCACTCTTTTCCCAAACAGGAGTAACAACCTGGGCATAAGCTGAAGCAACCATTACAAAAAAAACAACTAAAAGTAATACTTTTTTCATTCTTTACTATCCTCCAAATAATTAATCGAAATTTATTAATATTATCTATTTATATAAAT
>JAZDHY010000112.1:0-5356 GCA_043805435.1 bacterium | reverse complement strand
TCAACAGAGAACTTAAAAGGAAGTGGAAAGCATATTACAAAGATTATTCTAAAATTGATAAAATATCACTTCTATCTAATCTGGAGAAATCTTATATTTATTAACTAAAAAAAGTCAACCTATTTCAGGACGCTACAACCCAAAAATAACAGAGCTGCAGCGCAGCGGCATAAAATATTGATGATATAGTAATTGGTAAAACAATTCCGCTGCGCAGCAGCTTGGTGTTGTTGGGCGGCGAGGGTTTCTATAAACATTTGATAAGTGCAATTGAAATATTTATCCGATTTTTAAGATCATATTTATAAATTTCAATATTTTATTTGATAATTTTTTAACAAACAGATAATGATTAAAATTTAGTATAATCCCGCATAGCGGGAGGAATGTATATAGCAAAATCAAAACCCAAAAATAACAGAGCTGCAGTGCAGCGGCACAAAATATTTATGATACTGAAATTGAAAAAACAATTTCGCTGCGTTGCAGCTTGGTGTTGTTGGGCGGCTTACACATCAATAAACATTTGATAAGAGCAAAATTATGTTAGTTAAATATTTTGCGGCCATTTTAGTCCAAATTCCTAAATATTGAGTATTTATTAATAAATAGGCACAAAATGTAATTTTTTTTGAATTTTATTTTATTATTTTATATCTTATATCTTATTTATAAATATTATGGAATTATGCGAAATTTAAGTAGTGAGTTTATTGAAAAGATAAAAAAAATAAAACTGGTTATAATGGATGTTGATGGTGTATTAACCGATGGCGGTTTATATTATTCCTCGGATGGTTTAATTATTAAAAAATTTAATGTAAAAGATGGTATGGGTGCAGTTTTACTTAAACAAAAAGGGATTATTTGTGGAATAATGTCAACTGATGTATCGCCTATAATTACGCAAAGAGGTGAAAGGCTAAAACTTGATTTTACATATATTGGGATTTGGAATAAAAAGCAAAAAATGTTAGATTTATGTGATGAATATGGTATTGAAGCGGAAAATGTTGCTTTTATTGGTGATGATGTAAACGATTTAGAGATTATTGGCTCTGTTGGAGTTTCTGCCTGTCCTGCAGATGCTGTTGATGAAGTATTGAATAAAGCAGAATATATTTGTTCAAAAAGAGGTGGTGACGGTGCTTTTAGAGAGTTGGCAGAAATAATTTTGAAAAACCAAAATATTGATGAGGATTAAAAATGCGGTTTATTATCGTTTTTATATTATTAAGTGTTTCATGCCTGTATGCTCAGGTAAACTTAAATTTAGTTAAAGATCAAATTGAAAACGGAAAATTTAGTAAAGCTACTACTATTATTCAAAAAATGCTTAAGGATAATAAAACTTCGGAAACAGAAAAATTGGATTTGACTTTTGAACTTGAAAGGATGGATAGAATTAAAGAGGATTTTGATAAATCGGAAGAAGATATATTAAAATATTTAAAAAAATATTATCCGAATATTAAATCAAAAGATTTAGCTAAATGGGAAAAAACCAATCAACTTGAACATAAAATAATTGATGGTAAAAAATTATATTTTACTCGTTCCAATTCTAATCTGTTTTTAATTAATCCGGAAGCAAAAAAGGATAAAGAAAAAGTTGACGGGGTTGGCGTGGACGGGTTAAACACGTTTTTGGATAAATATATTCCAAAAGTTGTTGATAAATATTACAAACAAAATACTAATTTAACGGATCCTGTTAAAATATTAATAGACTATACCCTTTCTGTAAAACCTAATGTTGTGCCGGCCGGCGAAATTATTAGATGCTGGATGCCTTATCCGCGTGAAACAAACAGAAGACAACAGAATATAAAGCTTATTTCTGTTAACAATAATGAATATATTGTTGCAGGTGAAGAACAAAAACAAAGAACAATCTATTTAGAAAAAATTGCTGAAAAAGATAAAGAAACGGTATTTAATTACGAATTGGAATATCTTGCTGCTGCAGAATTTAATAAAATTTCAATCGAAAAAGTAAAACCATATGATGTTAATTCGGAGCTGTACAAAGAATTTTCTGCAGAAAGACCACCGCATATTGTTTTTTCGGAAAAGATTAAAAAAGCTTCTCAAGAGATAGTTGGTGAAGAAAAAAATCCTTATTTGGCTGCAAAAAAAATATTTACTTGGATAGATAAAAATATTCCATGGGCAGGTGCAAGAGAGTATTCAACACTTTATAATATTTCGGATTATTGTATAACTAACGGGCATGGCGATTGCGGAATTAAAACTCTTTTGTTTATGACATTGTGCCGATGCAACGGAATACCAACAAAGTGGCAAAGTGGCTGGATGCTTCATCCGGATAATGTAAATTTGCATGATTGGGGTGAAATATATTTTGAAGGTTATGGCTGGCTGCCTGTTGATCAATCCTTTGGACTTACTGTTTCGGAAAATGAAGATGTGCAATATTTTTATTTGGGCGGAATTGATTCGTACCGATTAATAGTTAATGATGATTTTTCAGTACCATTATTTCCGGCAAAAATTTATCCCAGAAGTGAAACTGTTGATTTTCAAAGAGGCGAAGTAGAATGGAGAGGCGGAAATTTATATTTTGATAAATGGGATTATGATATGCAGGTAAAATATTCCGAATAACGAAATTCTTAAATTATGACAATATGAAAACAGAAAAAGTAACTGTTAAAATAAATTCCAGCGAAATTGCACGATTTAAAACTTTAATAGAGTTTTTAGAATCTACAACTTCGGGATTAGAAATTGCTAATTATAAATATGGTAAGCTTGGCGGTGAAGCTATTATTTCTTTTGATGTAGATGAAAAGAATTATGAGGATTTTGTTTATAAGCTTAATATAAATAAATTTAATATTCTAATGCTTTCAAAAGCAATTAGTACCGATTTTAACAAAATTAGCGATAAATATTATAAAAAAGATAGTTGGGAAAATCTTGACTCAAAGAAAAAAGGCATAAATGAAAAAGTTAGTCTTTTATCAATTGATAGCCTTACAAAAGACGGTAAATACGAAGAATTAATAAAAATTGGAAAAGATATTAGGAATAGTGGCGAGCTGGCAAAGTATGCAGTTGATAATATAAATACAGCAGTCGTAAATTTAATACGTAAATGTTTTATTTCGCCACCCACAAATAGGCTTGAAGCCGAAGAAAGGTTTAAAATACTACTAAAAATTGCTTCGGATGAAAAACTTAAATTATTGCAAAAAAAAGAATTACAACTTGAGGCAGGTAAAAAAGCTATTGAGTTGTGTTCTTCGTATAAGGAAATTGTTGACAGCTTAATTAATATTGTAAATAATACAGCCGTACATAACACATTAAATATTTTAGCTGCTTTACAATTTGCTTCTATTGTTTTACCGGAACCTGAAAAGTTTGAAATAGAAATTGGCAGAGCTTTAAGAAATATAAATTTAAGATACCTTGATATTGCATATGATGTTGTACAAGACTTTCTTTCTTTTGACCAGAAAGAAAAATATAATAGACTAGTTGATTTTGTTAAAAAGAAAAGGGAAACTCAATAAATCTTTACATGTTTAGTTCTTCCTTCATCAACTTAAAAGTCTCTTCAATCCTTGTTGCCTCAAAACCAAATTTAATTTTAGCTTTTTCTGTTATAAGACCGCTGCTTAAAGGACGTTTTGCAATTTGATTTAACTGTTTGGTCAAAATCGGTTCAATTAAACTTTTATCCAAATTAAAATAATCAGCTATACGTAACGTAAAATCAAATCTATTTAAAAATTCTGCCCCTCCAATATTAAATAACCCTTCAATATTTAATTCAATAATTTTATTAATTGCTTGAACAATATCGTCTATATAAGTTGGATTGTTAATTTGATCTTTAACAATTCTAATGGCTTTACCGGCTTTAAGTTCGTTATAAACCCATTTAACGTAATCAGGCCTTCCATATTTTGCCGGACCATATAATACATTGGTTCTAATTATTGTGTTTTTTGCACCACTAGTTATTAAAACCTTCTCTCCTTCCAATTTGGTAATACCGTAATAACCAATTGGATTTGTTATATTTTTTTCGGTATATGGACCATTAACTCCATCAAAAACGTAATCGGAAGAAATATGAATTACATGCGCATTTATTTTATTTGCAGCAATCGAAATATTTTCTAATCCCGCAACATTTATATTCCAAACAAGTGCCTTTTCTAATTCGCTTTTGTCAACATTAGTATATGCTGCGGCATTAATAATATAATGAGGTAAAAAATTACTAATTAATAATTCCAGCTCTTCTTTATTTGTTATGTCTATTTGTTTATATAGTGTCTCTTTTATTACCGATTCGTCTTCGTTGGAAGCACAAAATACTTCAAACAAGGGATTGTTAAAAAAATAATTAGTTAAACGTTGACCAAGCATTCCGTTTGAACCTAAAATTAATATTTTTTTTACATTAAAATTACTCATAATTGTTCACCGATTTTAAATTCATAAATATCTTTACAGCTCGAAAAAATTCCTGCGGATTTATTGGCAAATATTAGTGATTTTTCAAAATCCGAAGTGGAAATATAAGAATAAAAAAACATTGAGCCAAAAATATCTCCGCATCCAACGCTGTTTAACTGTTTTATTTTTAATGCAGGTATATCAAAAAGCCGTATAGTGTTGTGTACTTTTAAGTATCCTTCAATTCCTTTTTCTGCTTTAGTAATAATTACCGCATTTACCTCAAAATTAAAAATTTGTTCCAATATTTTCTTTTTCTCTTTTTCCAAAGAAAGCATTTTAAACTCTGTTTCATTTACTTGAATAATATCAATACATTTTAACCACCTGTCAATATTTGGAATCTTCCTAAAATTACGCATGTTGTTTTTCTCCAACCCGCGTGCTAAAGAATGAATGTCGATATATATAGTTTTAGAAAAATTTTGTCTAATATACTCTAATACTTCAATGGAAATATCAAAACCGGTAATCATATTAATATAAATTGCATCAAATATCTCAAAGTCTATTAAGTGATTTAACATTAATTCCTCAGTAATATTTTGATAACATTCCGTTCGTTCTTTATCTTTGTGTAAAAAAAGATGTATTGCGGGTAAAATATCAACATAATTTGATAAGGATAAGTTAAAAAATTTATAAACATCTTTGTACATATAAAAATCATTTGAATTACAATTTGTTAAAAGATATAAGTCGTCTATCTCGTTTTGAATAGTACTTAATCCGTAGGCCGAATAAAATACGCCTCCTGGTTTTACAGTAACTTTATTATTAACATGAATATAATCTATAACTGAACTGCCAATTAATAATAATTTCATATATTGCCATTGAATTTTTAATTAAATTATAT
>JAZDHY010000111.1:0-78289 GCA_043805435.1 bacterium | reverse complement strand
CATCTGGTTTTGAGAAGTATATTCAATCATGTGCAAACCTTTTCTTCAAATATACCATTTTTCTTGCATTTATGCAAGCATTATTTTTAGTTATCTTATTATTTTATATGGCTTTATAGCCGTTTGAGGAAACCCTAATTACACCGGAAGTTAATAAAACAATACAAATAATTATTAAAAAACTTAATTTTTTCATTATGCCCCAAAATTAGATCTTTTAATTAATAATTACAATATGTTATTTAAACCCATATTTTTGAATATGCTTATATGCCAAATAACCAACCGCACCTGCTTGTATAGTACCAAGTATATACTGCCATGTTTGATGTTTTTGTGCTTCCATATATTGAGAATATAATGGCGATAAAATATCTTGTGGTGTTAGTGTTACAAGAGGCTTTTGAGTGTCTTCAAAAGAGGGAATATAAAGTTTAGCCCTTAATTTCAAAAAATCCTTTTCTTGATAAACAAATCTTTGAGGGTCAATAACATTTGCACTAAAATTCCCGCTTATTTTTTTATTCAATTCAATATTAAATTTTACAGAATCCTGTATAACCAGAGCAGGTTTTTCTTGCGATTTAAGAATATTAGCATATAAAAAAACAAAACATAAAATTACTATCATGTTGGATTTTTTCATTTTTCTCTCAATTTTTTAAATTCATCTTTTGCAGTAATTCGTAATATTTTCTAATAATATCTTCATAATCTTTAGAATAGCCCTCTTTAACAGCTTTTAATAATTCATCCTGCAATTTATCAATTTTATCGGCAGTTAAATTAAGCTCGTTAGGTAAATTTCCTTGTTTATTTGTTCCGCTGTTCGATTCCCTTTCTTTTTCAAAATCTCTATCATTAATTGAACGCTGTGCATCAAGAAGTTTACTTAAAATCTTATCTTGTTTTTTTATGATATTATTATCAAAATCTTTTTGAGTACGCATGTTTGAAACAACCTCATTCATTTCATTTAACAGCTTATCCATATTAGCGGTTATTTTTTTAGTCTGTCCGCTTTCTTTAGCTTCCTTATTTAGCTCTTCTAACGACTTTTTAATCATTTCCTGTTGACTAGCCAGTCTTTGCATTTCTGCTTGCTGCTGCATACTCATTTGGCCATTTCCCTGCATCATTTGTTGTGTCATCTGATTTAGACGCATCTGACCTTCGGATAGTTGTTGAAATTGCTGCATCATAGACATCATGCCTCCTCCCTGTCCGCCTTGACTCATCATTTGTTCCATGGCGTTTTTTACCATCATAGCGGCCTGGTTCAAATTGCTCATTGCTTTACCTTGATTTTGAGAAGAGGAAAATCCGTTTTTGTTTTGCATTGACCGTACTGCTTCATTCATATTTGCTTTAGCATCACCTAATGCTTTCCCCATCTCGGGTGATATTGCAAAAGTTTTTTGTGATAAATCACTCATCTGATTACTTATTTTATCTAAATCACTTTGTAATTCCGACTGCCGTTTATTCAAATCCTTAAACTGAGGAGAATTATATGGTAAATTTGCAGTTTTATTTTTTATTTTTTCTTGTTCTTTTGAAAGCATTAAAACATTATCAATCAGCTTAAGCATATCCGAATAAACCTGCATCTGGTTTTGCAATTCCATTTTTGATTTCATATTCTGCATCATTTTATTCATTGATTTCATATTTTTTGAAATCTGCTTTTGTTTTTGCATTGCTTCATTTTTTTGATTTTGCTGCAACTCGTTTTCGGCATTTTCAGACAGCTCTTGATTATCTTGTTTTTCCATCTCTTCCAAAGATTTTTCCATCTCTTCTTTTGGAACATCTTTTAAGTCTTTCATGCTTTCATTCAAATTTTTAAGCTCTTCCTCAAGCTTTTTTAAATCCTTTGAAACTGCATCCTGTTTTTTTTGCAATTCTTTTTTATCTTTTTCATCATTCAAATTACTTTTTTCAGTCTGCTCCGATATATCTTCCTGCTGTTTTGTCAGTTCTTCGGTCCTTTTTACCATTTCGTCTAATTTTTGCTCAACTTTCATTCTTTTTAGCAGGTTTAATGTTCGTTCAATACTTTTTTGAAACATTTCTTCATTCTTTTTAAAATCCTCAAACGAATTTTGAACCTGTTCCCTATTCATGTTTTTTGTCATCTGCTGCATTTTTTCAAATGCCTTTTTCATTTCTTCGCTGCTTAATTCGTTCATTAATTTTTGCAGCTCCATATATTTTTCAAGAGTTTTTTCGGATAGCAGATTTTTTTCTTCTAACTTATTTTGCGTGTCCGAAATTTTTTCTTTAATATCTTCCATTTTTTGCTGCAATTCATCATATTTATCAACAGCCTGCTGAATTTTTTCTTTTTCTTCCCAGCTGATTTCTTTTTTATCTTGTTTTAATTGATTAGCTATTTTTTCAAGGTCGTTCTTTAATTTTTCTGCTTCCTTAAGTGTTTCTGTAAGTTGTTTTTCCGCTTCGTTTTGCAATTTATCCGCTTGTGTAAATAATTCATCAATTCCCGGAACCCGTATTGTAAATTGTACCGATTTAGTTGATTTTGGCCCATTTATATTATCATTATCATATACTTCCATATAATAAGTCAATACATCTTCAACAGCAAGCATTAATGGCGAAAGATTCCATATATAATATACTTCCTGGTCTTTGTTTTGTTTGTTAATATCAATCCCAACCTCAATAAACTCTTTTATCGAACTTAACTCCTCTTGTGGCGTAAATTTAGATGAAGTTAATTTATATTTTAAAAGCAATTTTGTTAAGCCGTAATCATCCTTAATCCTGCATATCAAAGCAAGTTTATTATCTTCAGAAAGGTTTACATTTTTATTAGGGGAAATAATTTCAATTTCAGGATTCTCGTCAGGCATAACCACAATATTGTATTCAATTGGATTAATATTTTGGCTGCCGTTTTTATCTTCAATAATAAATTTATAACCGGCGTTTTTATTTATTATAAAACTTCCTTCGGCCAGACTATTTTTTACCGTAAGTGGTTTTTCAGTACTATCGGTAAATACTAAAATAGCTTTTTTTAGTTCTTTAGAAGAGTATAATTTTACCGAAACGGAAGAACCTAATAAAGCCGATATATTACCATTATCTTTTTGAACATTTATTCCTAAACCGGAATACTTTGGAGGAGTTACAGTAATTTCAAACTGACTGATATAAGGTTTATTAATTACCTCAAGTCTATAGATATCACTTTTAACTCCATCGGCCATCACATAATAATTTAATGATGTTAATATTTTCGAAATTTTGTAGTTAAAAATATCGTTTTTATCTATTGTTATTTCAGACCGGTGAAATTCGGTTTGGTCAATTAGTTTAATATATAAATTTAATTTAGCAAGTTTTTCACCAATAACCGTAATTTTAATGTTAACGTCTTCTCCTCTTGTTATTTCTGCATTGCCGGGTTCAACATTAAAAGCAAATTTTTGAGGAATAATAAATTCTTTGTTAAAATTAATAACCCTGTTTGCTGCCGCTCTAATTCCGGGTGAAAAAACAATAACTAATAAAAAAACAGATGTTATATAAATTGTTGTTTTTAGTTGTTTGCTGATTGAATTAAATTTGATAATATTACAGAATTTGTATTCTTTAACTCTGTTATATACCATTTCAAATGCCTTTTCAATTAATATATTCGAAAATCCGGAATTTGTATTCGAGTTGGCAAGCTGCAAAACATTTGCCAATTCATCTTTAATATCAGGAAAACTATTGCCAACTTTTTTAGCAATAATATTATAATTATAATTTAAATATTTCTTAATAAAAGGGTATAAAACTTTAACTGCAAATATTAATAATAATGTTGTAACAATTGAAATAAATATTATTGTCCTGCCAAGTGAAGGAAGATTTAAGAACCATTCGAGTAAAAAAATTAAAAGAAATACAAAAAGAGAAGCGGATAATAAACCTGCAACATTTTTTGTAAGTTCTACTTTATTTTCTTTATTCTGTACCTGTTTAAGCCTGTTGAATATTTCATCAACATATGTTTTTTTTATTTGCATTACATTAATTTGTTAATGAATATAAAATAATATTAGCCCCAATTTTCAATGCTTCATCTCTTTTTATCTGAGGGTCATTATGTACTTCGGAATCTGCCCAACCGTCGCTCGGATTACTTTCGAATGTATAATATACAACAACTTTTTTATTAATTATTATACCCAAACCATTGGGTGAATTATTATCGTGTTCATGTGTTTTTGGTAATCCGTTTGGAAATTTATAATAAATATTATATATTGGATGAGAATAAGGTAACTCCGTTAAGGTTTTGTCAGGAAAAACTTTTTTTAGTTCTCTTCTTATCGATTTATCCATGCCATAATCATCATCTATATATAAAAAACCTCCGTTTTCCAAATATGTTTTTAAACGTTTAACTTCACTATCGCTAAACACCACATTTCCATGTCCGGTTAAAAATAAAAACGGGTACGAAAATATATCGTTTGAAGCAATATCCACAAACACATATTCCGGTTTAACTTTAATATGCAACTTTTCGGAAACATATTTTAATAAATTAACTTCTGATGACGGATCATTGTACCAATCACCACCACCGGCATATTTTAATCTGGCAATCTGGAAAGCTCCTTCGTCCTGGGCAAAAAAGGAAGGACAAATAAAAACAAAAATCAAAATAAGTTTCTTCATAAGATAAACATATTATTTAATAAGACTTTTCAATTGTTGAATTTCGTCTCGTAAAGATGCAGCACGTTCAAATTCAAGATCTTTTGCAGCAATAAGCATCTCTTCTTTCAACTGGTCAATTAATTCTTGTTTTTGGTCATTAGACATATACTTAATTACCGGTTCAGAAGCTTTTAATGCAAACGATTGTTTTTCCGGTTCACGTTTTCTTACATCTGCAATTGAAGTAGAACTAAGAATATCTTCTCGCGACTTAAAAATTGTTTTTGGGATAATATTATTTTTAATATTATACTCTTGTTGAATTTTCCTTCTTCTGTTTGTTTCGGCAATGGTTTTTTTCATACTGTCGGTTAGTTTATCGGCATACATAATTACTATACCATTTACATTACGTGCCGTTCGGCCTGCTGTTTGCATTAAAGATCTTTCGCTGCGCAAAAAACCTTCTTTATCGGCATCTATAATTGCAACAAGCGAAACCTCGGGTAAATCAAGACCTTCTCTTAATAAGTTAACTCCAACCAAAACATCAAAATCTCCAATACGCAAGTCGCGTATAATTTCTACTCTTTCTAACGAATCAACCCCGCTATGTATATAACGTACTTTAATATTTAATTTTTCCAAATAATCCGTTAAATCTTCGGCCATTTTTTTTGTTAAAGTTGTTACTAATACTCTTTCGCTTAAAACAACTCGTTTTTTAATTTCACTTATCAAATCATCAATTTGATTTTTTACAGGGCGTATTTCTATTGCAGGATCAAGTAAACCTGTAGGACGTATTATCTGTTCAACGTAGCTGCCGCCGCTTTTAATAAGTTCGTAATCGGATGGTGTTGCACTTACGTAAATGGCTTGATTAACCATTCCTTCAAATTCGTCAAATTTTAATGGTCTATTATCCATTGCAGAAGGAAGGCGAAATCCATATTCAACCAAAACCGATTTTCTGCTCTGGTCGCCATTAAACATACCACGTACTTGTGGAATTGTAACATGCGATTCATCAATAACAAGAAGATAATCTTTGGGGAAATAATCAAACAAACAAGATGGCCTGCTTCCCGGTTCTCTGCCATCCACATGACGCGAATAGTTTTCAATACCGGCACAATACCCAATTTCTTTAATCATCTCAATATCAAAACGGGTTCGTTGTTCAAGCCTTTGGGCTTCAACATATTTTTCTTCAGCCCAATAAACTTTTAATCTTTCACGTAATTCTTCGTCAATTGTAACTACCGCCCGTTCAACTTGTTCTTTTGTAGTAACAAAATATTTTGCCGGATATATGGGAATGGAATCAACTTCTTTTATACTATCACCGGTTACTGCATCAATAATAGATATTTTTTCAATTTCATCGCCCCACATTTGAATGCGTACTGCTTCTTCGTATTGATATGCAGGAATTATTTCTATTACATCGCCTCTTGCCCTAAAAGTCCCCCGGGTAAATTCCACATCATTACGTACATAATATATATCAATTAGTTTACGTAATAAGTCCTTGCGGGGTATTTCATCTCCAACTTTCAAAAATATTATCTGGTTTGCATATTCCTGCGGTGCACCAATTCCGTAAATACAACTTACGCTTGCAACAATAATAACATCTTTTCGTCCTTCAATTAATGCAGTTGTTGCTTTAAGCCGCAACCTGTCTATTTCTTCATTAACCGAAAAATCTTTTTCAATAAACAAATCACGTTTTACAACGTATGCTTCAGGTTGATAATAATCGTAATAACTTATAAAAAATTCAACCGCATTGTTTGGAAAAAAAGACTTAAATTCGGAATATAATTGTGCGGCAAGAGTTTTATTGTGCGAAATAATTAAGGTTGGTTTATTAACTTTTTCGATAATATTAGAAATTGTAAAAGTTTTACCGCTGCCTGTTACGCCCAATAAAACCTGATGTTTCTCCCCTCGCAATAAACCTTCGTGCAAAGCTTTTATTGCATCCGGTTGGTCTCCCGAGGGGGCATAATTAGAAACTAACTTAAAATCACTCATTTATAAACTTGTATTTCTAAAAACTTATAATATCGTTATATACAATAAAAACCATTAATAACATTAAAATAACAAAACCTGCATTTTGAATCCCTATTTTTACTTTTATAGGAAGTTCTTTTTTTATTATTCCTTCAATTAATATAATAACAAAATGTCCGCCATCTAATACCGGGAAAGGGAAAATATTTATTATTGCTAAACTTAAACTTAAGGCTGCAATAAACGATAAGAAGGAAACAATTCCACTTTCAGCAGACCTTGCGGCAAATTGTGCAATTTTAAGCGGGCCGCCAAACACTTTATTAAATTCAACGCTTCCAACAATTACATTTTTAAACATCGAATAAGTCAAACCTGTATATTGTACAATATTTTCAAAACTTACTACAAAGGCAGAGAAAAAATTATACGATTTTATTTCAATTGGGCCGTCATATACATCACTTATTGAAATTCCTATTTTACCCTGCATTGAAGGAGTAGTGCTAACAGCTATTGTATCTTTTCCGCGTAATAATGTTACAGCCAATTGAATATTTTTACTTGAGGAAATAGAATTAATTACTTCTTGGCCGCTTTGAACCGGAACATTATTAATTGCAATAATAATATCCTCCGGTTTCATTTTTGCATCCATAGCCGGTGAGTTTTTCATCACATCTGTTATAATTGGTTTTGTATAACCAAACGGTAAAAAGAAATTAGTTTTTGACGCTTTTTTAATTTTGTTTTTACTTATTTTTAATAATACCGGTTCATTGTTACGTAAAACATTTACGTCTAGATTTTTCCCAATATTATCAATAATCATGGCATTGATAACATCTTCCCAATTATTAACCTTTTTGCCATTAACAGATACAATTTTATCGTTTGTTTCAAAACCTGCTTCTTTTGCAATTGTTTCTTTTTGAATTGTACCTAATACGGTAGTGTTAATTATTTGTTTGCCATGATAATAATTTATTCCCCAAAATATAAATAAAGACAACATCAAATTCATTAAAACACCGGCTGTAATTACAAATAATTTTCTTGGTGTCGATTTGCTTCTAAATTCATAAGGCTGAGGTGTACTTTCTGCAAATTTATTATCAAAACTTTCATCTATCATACCGGCAATTTTTACATAACCACCCATAGGAATAAGACACAATCTATAATCCGTATGATCTCCACCATCAAAATCTTTTGGTAAATTTCCAAAAGTAAAACCGTTTATCTGATTCCATCCAAAAAGTCTTTTTCCAAAACCAATTGCAAATACTTCGGCTCTCATTCCTGTCATTTTTGCCGCTAAAAAATGTCCTAATTCATGTACAAATACTAATATTGCAATTGTTATTACAAAATAAATGATATAATCCATCTATATATCTCTCCTAATTATATTTCCCTAATAAATAATTTCTTGTTTTAAAATCAATCTCATAAATAGTCCCTAATTCCGGTTTTATGTGATTTTTTATTGTATTTAATGCATCTTCAATCATTTCGGCAATTCCAATAAAACTGATTTGGCCTGCTAAATATTTGTTTACAGCTACTTCATTTGCAGCATTTAGTATACAAGAAGAACTCCCTCCTTGTTCCAATGCCTGGTATGCAAGTCTTAAACATTTATTCTTTCCCAAATCCGGTGCAAAAAATGTTAATTTCCCTACTTTTATAAAATTTGTCTGTACAAAACTACTCTCCAATCTATCGGGATAACTTAACGCATACTGTATGGGGATTTTCATATCCGGCGAACTTAACTGCGCTTTAATAGAACCATCATTATATTCAACCATTGAATGTATTATTGATTGAGGATGAACGATAACTTCAAGTTTTTCTTTAGGAATACGGAATAACCAAAAGGCTTCAATCACTTCCAACCCTTTGTTCATCATTGTTGCCGAATCGATAGTTATTTTACTTCCCATACTCCAATTTGGATGGTTTAAAGCCTCCTGAATTGTAACATGTTTTAATTCTTCTATACTTTTATGTAAAAAAGGACCACCGGAAGCTGTTAATATAATTTTTTTTACGTTTTTTACATTTTCACCAACCAAACATTGAAAAATAGCACTATGTTCCGAATCAACAGGAACAATTTCGGATTTATATTTTTCACATAATCCAATCACAAGTTCACCGGCTGCAACCAAAGTTTCTTTGTTTGCTAAAGCAATCCTTTTTCCACGCTTTATCGATTCAATTGTTGGTGCCAATCCCGCAAAACCAACTAACGAAGAAATTACAATATCGTAATCTGCATCTTTAGCAATGTCAACTAAACCTTGATGCCCCGAATAAACTTTAACATCGTTTTTAATTTGGCCTTGCAATTTTGCAGCAGAGACTTCATCTCTTACAACAACACATTTAGGATTAAACTCTTCAATTTGTTGTTTAAGCAAACCAATATTTGTATTTGTAGTTAAAGCTTCAACTTTAAACTGCTCTTTAAATTCTCTTATAACATTAAGAGAATTTACACCTATTGAACCGGTTGAACCTAAAATTAAAATTTTTTTCATTTTTATTCTGCCATTTATGCAATAAAAATAAATATCTAACCTATTAAGATAAATATTTTTACAACAATATATTAGTCAAGTATAGTTATTTAACAAAAAAACTAATCATTTTGTCTTGGCACTTGGTAATATAAAAATATTTTAGGTTATTTATTCTTCTTCTAAATAATTTTTATAATAGTTTATAAAATTTGAGAGGTCTTGATCTTCCAGATTAAATGTTACAATATCGGCAAAGTTATTTAGAACAACAACAGAATTTATACTTGCATCTCTGGCTTCTAAATCAGCAATTTGCGCAGCAACATTTTGGTTAAGAATTTTAATATCATCGTAAATTTTTGCTAAGTTTTTTAATTCCCAATCAGGTTCTTTTCCATGTACTTTTCTAATAAATTGTGCAAGCAAATACATCGAAAACACTTTAAATTCCGTTTCTTCTAATGTAGCAAACGGTAGATGAAACCTTACCATTGGTTTTAATTTACCCATTATCGGGCATCCGCTTGTAACCATTAATATGCCCAAAAGGCTGCTTACCCCGCTCTGTATATCAGCATTTTTGAAGTATCCTCTTTCATTGGATAATACTTCAATTTTCACTTTTTCATAAGATGGAACATTATTAAATTCTTTAATAACATCTATTAAATTTACAGCAACAGGACAATAAACGTTTTTTTCTGTATCAAGCGGACAATGGCTGCATTTAAATTTTTCTAATTTAACCCACTCAGGCAGTTCTTGATCGTTTTTATGCAATAAATTCATAGTAACCGGTTCAATATTAATATTAAAAACCGTCTCTTTTCCATCTAAATACGTAAATTTAAATGTAAAACTAATTATTCTGTCTTTTCCGATCATATTTTATCTATTATATGTTATGCAAATATAAGTACAAAATTTTTGCTATGAAATATTATTATCGAAAAATTTTCATTTTTTTAAAGTATAAAAATTTTTATTAAATTTTAATTGAACAAGTACAGCGCCTATTGCAGCAATCAGCATACCAATTGATTCTTTAACTGTAATTTCTTCACCCAACATAATCCACGCCAAAGCTCCAATTTGAATTAACATTGTTCCGTTTATAATACTCGATTCAACTGCATTTAAGTGTTTTAATGTGTAATTCCATATTGTAAAAGCAACTGCTGTATTTATAACAGCCAGCCATAATAATAAAACCAACGTGTTTAAACTTAAAGAAGGCATATTATAAAAACTTAAACCAATTGTAAGCATTATTATTGAACCGATACCCATACTAATTGCTGTTATTACAATTGTTGAAATTTTACCCTTTTTATTTATATGCCTTCCTAATAATGCCGAAACGGCATTAAAAACCGTTCCAAACAACATAATAATAATACCTACAATCTCTTTTTCGGTTACTTTTACAGGCAAAAAATAGATTAAAATCCCTAGAATAAAAAATATTATCCCCATCCATTGATTAAAACGAGGAGCTTCTTTTAACAATCCTATTCCTAATAGGGCCACAATCAATGGCGTAAAATTCAAAATTAAACTAACCAATACCGCCGGCAAGTAGGATAAACCTAAAAATTGCATTCCCTGTGTTAAAGTATAAAACACTACTCCAAGCAATACAAGTTCCCACCAATCATTTTTGCTAAGCTGTTTTATTTCTGCAATATATTTTTGTTTTAAAATTATTGGTAAAAAACATAAAAAAGCAATAAAATACCTTAATCCCGCATATAATAGCGGTGGTATTTCTTCTAAACCAAATTTAATAATTATAAATGAGGTGGACCAAAGCACTGTTACCAAAATTGCTAAAAAAACGGATAATAGATTTTTATTTTTCATAAAATTTACAATAAGTAATGTTTATACATTTGAACATTAATTAAACAAATTTAGTTAATGTTCGATAATATATCCAGAATTAATTTTTTCATTTTTAAATTTTAGCCCTGTTCTATATTTTAGTACTGCCTAAAATCCACTTCAATAATCTTTTCGAGGTTAATATGTTTAGATTAATACCATCAAAAAATTTAAGTCTAATTTCTCATGTAAAAGTAATTTTTTTCTTATTGTTATTTATATTATTTTTATCGTTTTATTTTAATATTAATAACAATTCAATCCTTTCTAACCACTCGAATGCAAACGCAAGTTTACAAAGCATGCCTAAAATTGTTTTCTCGTTTAATTCAGAAAATTTTTCAGAAAAAACTTCCAAACTTAATTTTGCTTCTTTATCATTATTTGCCTTTGTAACTGAAACACCGGAACAAGGATACAGCTTAACAACAGTTCTAATAATTATTGCCATACTTTTATTTATTGGCTATTTTTATGTTAAACTTAAATTTCTTGATCCAATAAAAGAAATGAATGAAGCAACTAAACAAATTGCAAATGGAAAGCTTGATGCCAATATTTCCGAAAAACTTATCCAAGGAAGCGGTGGTGTTAACCAATTAGCCAATTCAACAAAAGAAATGATAGCTTATTTAAAAGAAAAGCATTTTTGGTACGAACAGCTACTGGATTCCATTCCTTTCCCAATCTCTGTAACAGATTTGAGTATGAACTGGACTTTTATTAATAAAGCTGCCGAGTCTGTTACCGGCAAAAAACGAAAAGATGTTATTGGAGTACAATGCAGTAACTGGGGTGCCGATATATGTAATTCAGCAAGGTGCGGAGTTAACTGTTTAAAACGTGGAGAAAAGACTTCCTTTTTTACTCAACCCGGTTTAGATATGGATTTTCAAGTTGATGTTGCTTATTTATATAATTCCAGAGGTGAAAAAAACGGACATATTGAGGTTGTTCAAGATGTTACAAAGTTTACATCTATTGAAAACTATTTAACCGATAGCGTTTCCAAAATGATTATTGAAATGGATAAATTTGCCGAAGGTGATTTAACTGTTTCATTAAAGGCCGGAAAAGATGATAATTTTGGTAAACTTTTTAACGGTTTTAATTTGGCCGTTAGTCGTATTGGTGAATTAATTTCTAAGGTTAGAGAATCTGTCGAAACAACTGCAAGTTCTTCCACTCAAATTTCAGCGTCCACTGAAGAAATGGCTGCAGGTGCAGAAGAACAAAGTGCTCAAACATCAGAAGTGGCAGGCGCAATTGAAGAAATGACAAAAACAATTCTTGAAACAACCCGACATGCATCAGCTGCTGCAGAAACAGCCAAACAGGCAGGAGTTTTTGCAAAAGAAGGCGGTCAGGTAGTAAAAGAGTCTGTTAATGGCATGAACCGAATTGCCGAAGTAGTTAGTAATGCAGCCTCTATTGTTACAGAGCTTGGTAAAAGCAGTGATCAAATTGGTGAAATTATTCAGGTAATTAATGATATTGCAGATCAAACAAACCTTCTTGCATTAAATGCTGCAATTGAAGCAGCACGAGCCGGAGAACAAGGTCGTGGTTTTGCTGTTGTTGCAGATGAAGTTAGAAAACTTGCCGAAAGAACTTCAAAGGCTACAAAAGAAATTGCAACAATGATTAATCATATTCAAAAAGAAACTACCGGTGCTGTAATTTCTATGAATTCGGGCACACAAGAAGTGGAAATTGGTAAAGAGTTAGTTAACAAAGCCGGTAATTCACTTAAAGAAATAATTGTAAGTTCTTTAAAAGTTGAAGACATGGTTAATCAAGTAGCGGCTGCAAGTGAAGAACAATCTTCAACTGCCGAACAAATAAGCAAAAGTATAGAAAGTATTAATAATGTTTCGCAGCAATCTGCCGGTAGTGTTCAACAAGTTGCACACGCTGCAGAATCATTAAATAGATTAACTGAAGAATTACAAAATTTAGTTGCACATTTTAAAGTTTCAACAGATAGGTCTATTAATTCAATTCAAAAAAAACCTATAAATTTTAAAAAGAATAAAAATACTAAATATTTAAATTAATTATTAATTTACCGGAAGTTAAAAACAATTTAACCTCCGGTAATATTTTATTTATTTCTTACAGATATTATTAAAAACCTCACGTCCTTCAATTACTGTATAATAATTGTTAAAATCTTTATCTATTAAAATTATATCGGCGTCTTTTCCAATTTCCAAACTCCCTTTCCTATTATCAATTTTTAACAATTTGGCGGGATTTAAGGATACGGTCTGAACAGCTTCATATAACGAACAACCGGTAAATTCTAAAAACTTTTGCATTATTTTTAATAACGAAAAAGTTGAACCAATTAAAGTACCATCGTAATAACGGCCGGCACCGGCTTTAGATATATATTTTTTGCCATTATAAATATACTCACCCTCAGGTAAGCCCATTGCCTGTACACCATCAGTTATACAAATACAATTATCAATGCCTATTGTATTATATAAAAACTTAATTATCCCCGGATGTAAATGATGACCGTCACTAATAATTTGACATGGAATTTTCCCGTTTTCAATTATTGCCGCAATTGGCCCCGGCTGCCTGTGATGCATTGAATTCATTGCATTAAATATATGGGTTACATGAGATATTCCGGAATTAAAACCTGTTTTTGTCTGTTCATAATTTGCCTCTGAATGTGCAAAAGATGCAATAATTCCCCTGTTGACCAACTCCTCAATAATTTCAATATTCCCCGGTAATTCAGGTGCTATTGTCATCATTTTTAACGAATCTCCGGTTGCTTCAAGTATTTCCAAAAGCTTCTTTAATGAAGAATCATAAATCGAACCTGAATCTATCCCCCCTTTCCGATTTACATTAATAAACGGGCCTTCCAAATGAACACCTAATATTGTAGCTCCATTAAGGGGTTTATTAAACAGCTTTTTTGTTAATTTAAGATGATTATTATTTATTGTTGGTTTTACAACGGTGGTTGCAAGAAAACCGGTTGTACCCAATTTTGCAAGTGTATTGCTAATAGTTAACAAACTTTCTTCACTATTATCAAGTACGTCAGCACCTCCGGCTCCCTGTATATGAACTTCAATTAATCCGGGCAATGCAGTTAAGCCGTTTCCTTCAACAATAGTTCCGTTAAATTTTTCTATTTTACCAAACTTTGCTATTTTTCCGTTATTTATTAATATATCGGTTTTGTAATCGGGGTTACTGTACAAGTAACAATTTTTTAATAAAAGTCCGTTTTGCATAAACATTCCATAATTATGCATTAATATAACAAAAATACCTTACATATGCATTGTTTAACAAATATTTTTTCCGTAATTTGCAGGTTAACTTTAAAAATTCATGGATCAAGATTACGATGAAATTCAAAAAAAGAACCCACACGTGTGGAGAGTTAAGCGAACTTCATATTGGAGAAGCAGTTGTATTAAACGGCTGGGTTGATAATCGCCGGGATTTAGGTGGCGTAACATTTATTGATTTACGCGATAGGTACGGAATTACCCAAATTGTATTTGAACCGACTTTTAATTTGCAAGCTCACGAAAATTCAAAGGATTTACGCTCTGAGTTTGTAATTTCAATTGAAGGGAAGGTTAGAAAAAGACCGGACGGCACTGAAAATATTCAGTTAACTACCGGTTTTATTGATGTGATGGTGGAAAAAATAACTATTCTTAATCACGCTGTTACTCCCCCGTTTCAAATTAAAGACGATATTGATGTAAACGAAGATTTAAGATTAAAATATCGTTATCTTGATCTACGCAGAAGCAAAATGCAAAATAACATGCTCATGCGTCATAAAGTTTGTCAAATTTCGCGCAAGTATTTTGACGAAAATTCATTTCTGGAAATTGAAACTCCGGTATTAATGAAAAGTACACCCGAAGGTGCTCGCGATTTTCTTGTACCAAGCAGGTTACATAAAGGCAAATTTTATGCTTTACCACAATCACCGCAACAATATAAACAATTATTGATGGTTTCGGGTTTAGATAGATATTTTCAAATTGTTAAATGTTTCCGCGATGAAGATTTACGAGCAGACAGACAACCTGAATTCACTCAAATTGATGTTGAAATGTCTTTTGTTGATACAGAAGATATTTATGAAATTGTTGAAGGTTTGATGAAGAGGTTTTATAAAGAAATAAAAAATTACGATTTACCTTTACCTCTTAAGCGATTACCGTTTAGTGAAGCTATGGAAAAATACGGAAGTGACAAACCAAATTTAAAATTCGACTTGGAAATGGTTACTTTAAATAATGTATTTGCTAATTCCGAATTTAGAGTCTTTAAAGAAGCAGTTGAAAATAAAGGCATTATTACTTCTTTATTAGCAGAAGGCTGCGGCGAATATACTCGTAATCAGTTAGACGGATTAACGGATTTTGTTAAAAAAATGGGTGCGGGCGGATTAATTTGGATGCGTGTTAAAGAAGATGGTCTTGATGCACCAATTGCTAAGTTTTTGACCGATGAAGAAAAACAAAATATTATAAAACAAACAAATGCAAAAGTTGGTGACTTAGTATTTATTCTTTCAGGTCCAAAATTAAAAACTCTTACCATTATGGGTAACTTACGTTTGGAAATGGCAAAAAGAATGAATATTATTCCGGATAATGACATTCCTGCGTTACTTTGGGTAACTGAATTTCCTTTATTTGAATGGGATGAAGACACAAAACGTTTTTATGCCATGCATCACCCTTTTACATCACCTGATATTGATGACATACAATATATGGAATCAGACCCTGCAAGAGTTAAGGCACGAGCCTATGACCTTGTATTAAACGGAAATGAGATTGCCGGCGGCAGTATTAGAATTCATGATGCCGAATTACAAAAAATTATGTTTAAAGCTTTAGGAATTTCATCGGAAGACGCAGAAGAAAAATTTGGTCAAATATTAAATGCTTTTAAGTTTGGTGCTCCTCCTCATGGTGGAATTGCTTTTGGCTTAGATCGACTTGTAATGCTTTTTGCAGGTGAATCTTCAATACGTGATGTAATGGCTTTCCCAAAAACATCAAGCGGTTCATCTTTAATGGACGACTGCCCTTCTTTTGTTGACGATATCCAATTAAAGGATTTACATATAAGATTAAGATAATTATTTTAGAGATGCGGTTAATACCGCATTTCCTTTTTTTACATGTAACTTTTACCTTTTATAATTTAAGGTTGTTTTTTAGAATGATCTGAAAACAATTCTGCATTATTATCCAGCTAAAAATGTTCAAATATTTGTACCAATTAAGTGTTAAATATTAAATCGTTTGTTAATATTTTAAATTTCTAAACACGAATTTGATTTTTTAATTATTCAAACCGAATTTTTTTTAATACACAAATATTCTTGTTATTTTTATTCTCCCAACACAAGAAATAGACAAATTAATTGTGGTTTTATTTTTGCTTTTAGAATTAACTTACGCATATTATCAATTCGAGAATAATTTACACACAAACCTTTGGGATGTAAGTGCCTTATTTTCAATAATTTAACATAATTAAGAAATACTCGAACCGTTTTGAATTTTACATGAGCGTCCCAAATTTATACTCCTCTTGCCTAAAATTTTTCCGCCAAATTAAGTATATTGTGTTGAATAATTAATTTTGGGGAATTATTTTTACATTCACAGGCAACTTTACTGCGTAATAGAATATCTATTTTTAAGCATTTTTTGCTAATAAAACCCATCCTTAAAAGATTTACTATTGAGTATATGCTTATATTTGCTAAAAACCTTCATTAATTTAATATCTCCATTTTAAATTGACCCTTCAGACAATTGCCGGACGTACATTATTTTGGTTCAATTTTTGCTTAATTATACAGAAACAAGTAAAAAGAGGACCCAAGTGGGACAGCAGCAACTTTTATTAATAGTTTTAGGAATACTGATTGTCGGCCTAGCAATAATACTTGGAATACAGTTATTTAGTTCAAACGCCATTACCACCAAACGGGATAATCTTATTAGTGAATGTATGAACCTATCTACATTAGCACAACAGTATTATTCCAGACCGCTTGCAATGGGTGGCGGCGGAAGAAGTTTTGCCGGCTGGCAGATTCCTGCCGAATTACGTGTTACTTCCAATGGAAGGTATGAAATAACAGAAAATTCAGCTCCGGCTACTTCTATTGAAATTACAGCCATTGGTAATGAAGAAGTAACAGCAGGTGATTCCGTATCGGTTAAGGTAGAAATTTTAGCTCGTTCGTTTCAAGTTACCATTTTGAATTAAAGTAGTTATTTTTACATGTAATAGTTACACCCGTTCTTTTCATATTGGCACAAAAAATTAAATTTTTAAGCATATAAGCTCAGATATGCCAAAAAAAGGCAATTTTTACTTTGGCACAATTATTTATGTACTATAAACAGTTCTTTAATAAATTGAAAATAAACAACCAAAAAACATTATAACAAATCAGGAGTATCTTAAAATGGGTCAACAACAATTATTACTCATCGTATTAGGCGTTATCATAGTAGGTATCGCTGTTGTAGTTGGAATCAACGTATTTACAGCAAGCAGCTCACAAGCTAACAGAGATGCAGTTATTAGCGATTTAACAAATTTGGCTTCTAATGCTCAACAATACTACAGAAAACCACAAGCACTAGGTGGTGGCGGTAATTCATTCACAGGTTGGACAATTCCTGGCAACTTAGCTGCAAATCCAAACGGTTCTTACACAGCTACCGTAGCTGATCAAGAAGTTTCTATTGTTGGTTTAGGTAACGAAATTGGTAATGACGGAGCAGATTCTGTAAATGTTACAATGACGGTTTCTCCATCAAATGTTACAACAGCTATAACTAATTAATATTAAATTTACAAAATATTTAGTATATTTAAGCTGGTAATACAAATTACCAGCTTTTTTATATTTAAAGAGGCAAAAATGATTGAACTTAGATTTAATGCAGTTAAACAAAACGGCCAAATAATAAGCGGAATGGTAAACGCCGTCAGTACTTCTGAAGGTAAAAAGAAGGTAATTTCTCTTGCAAAAAAACACTCTTTAACAATTAAATCTATAGAAAAAAAAGCAGCATATATTTACAAAATCCGTAAAGGAAATGAAAAGCCGATTGTTGGAGAACAACGAGCTTACTCAAAAGATGAAGTTGCTAAAGCATTAACAAAATTAGGTTATAATGTAATTTCTATCCATAAAAAATTATTAGATTTTAGTATGAAACCCCCAATGCAGGACGTGGTGGCCTATGTTAAAATCAGTGCGGAATTATTAGACCAAAAATTGCCGTTTAATGAAATAATAACCTTGTTAATTAATGATATTCAAAACAAAACATTAAAAGAGACGTTAAAACAAATAAACAACGATTTAAAAAAAGGTGGTGATAGCGAAGAGGTATTTTTGCGTTATCAAAATGTTTTTGGAAAATTTACCGCATATATGCTTGGTTTAGCTTCCAAAAGCGGTAATATGGCCGAAATTTACAGAGCTACTGCCAAATTTCTTGAAAGACAACAACAATTCAAAAAAGATTTAAGAAGTGCTTTAATTACCCCAATGGTTACTTTATTTGTTTTATTTTTGGCTGTTCTTTTTTATGTGGGTTATATTTTTCCGGAGACAGCAAAATTGTTTGTTAAATTTAAAATCGAGCTGCCTCCAATGACTGCGGCAACTTTAGGTTTTAGCGATTTTTTAATGAATAACACATTGTTGGTAGGTGCGTTTTTTATTATACCTCCAATTATTTTTTGGAGATGGAGCAAAACTAAAAGAGGGTCTTTTTTAATTGATAAGTTTATGTTAAAAATTCCAATCATGGGTTCACTTGTTCATAAAACATTAATAGAAGTATTTTGTCGTGTATTTTATACCCTGTATAGCGGTTCTGCCGAAAGCATTGAACCAATTAAAATTGCAGCCGAAGCAGTAGGAAATACATATTTTGAACACCAAATCAAATCTGTTGCAATTCCACTTATGATTAAAAAAGGTACAGGAATAACAGAAGCATTTGAAGCTACAGGTGTATTTACTGATACGGCACTCTCAAGATTTCATAGCGGAGAAGAAACAGGTACAATAAAAAACACCGCAAAACAATTAGCTAATTATTATGAAAGTGAAACCGTTTTTAGATTAAAAAATGTTATCGAATTGATACAAGTTGCAATTGCAATGGTTATAATGATTGTTATGATTGGTTTAACCCTTGTTTCTGCCGAAACAGCTACAATTAGTCCAAAACCACCAAGCGTGCACATATTATTAAATTATTTCTTCTGGTAAAATATGATAGATAATCAACTGGAAATGACTGATAAAATTGGGTATTTACTCCTTAAAAAAGGAATAATTGACATTAAAGTACTCGAAAAAGCATTACATATTAAACAGACCGATAATGGGAAAATTAAAAGGAACCTAGCCCAAATTCTTGTTCAGGATTTAGGATTTGACCACGATGCAATTTTTCGCGAGGTAGCGGTTTTATATGCCTTTAAAGAATTAAACATTCAACCCGATACTTTTGAAGAATCGAGGAAAGAGGAAATAAAAAAGTTAATAAATTCTCAAGGAGATGAAGTTAAACAAATTTTATTAAAACATAAAGTTATCCCATTTAAGTATGATGATAGGATTAAAGAGAAACTTATACTTGGTGCAACCGACCCAACCGATAAATCGTTAACTAAAATTGCATATACGTTAAATGCAAAAAAATACGAAATTGTTTATTTACGAAAAAGAGATTATGATAAATTAATTTCCATGTTATTTCCGCCCGAAAATGAATTTTTAAAATTAATTGAGGAATCGACAGAAGAAATTAATGTCGAAATTGACGATTCTGCAGTAAACGAAGAGGAATTGGATGCCGAAATTAATAAAAGTGCATTAATTAATCTTATTGAAGGAGCACTAGTTGAAGGAGTACGTAAAGGCGTAAGCGATATTCATATGATCCCCCGATCCGGTAATAAAACAGAAATTCATTTTAGAGTAGATGGGAAATTGGCTCTTTGGCATACTCAAGAAAACACACTCCCCGAAGCAGTAATGGCGGTTGTTAAAGATCGCTCTAAAGGTATGGACCGATTTGAACGCGAAAAAGCACAAGACGGTTTTATTCAGAGGGAAATAGACGGACATATTATACGTTTTCGTGTATCCGTGCTTCCTATGGTTGGAACCGAGTTAAAAAATAAATTTGAAAGCATTGTTATTCGTATTTTGGATGATAGAAAGGTAATTAAAGATTTAGGTAAACTTGGGTTGGTCGGTTATTCTCAAAAAGCATTTGTGCGAGCAATAAATCAACCTCAAGGAATGATTATATTAACAGGCCCTACTGGAAGCGGAAAAAGTACAACGCTTGTTGCAGCTTTATATCAGGTAATTAACCCAACTAAAAATGTTTTAACCGTAGAAGACCCTGTTGAATATGTAATTGAAGGAGCAAGACAGTTAAAGATTGGTTATAAAATGAATTTTGAGCAGGCAATCCGTGCAATATTACGTCATGACCCCGATATTGTTCTTGTAGGTGAAATGCGTGATAAAGAAACAGCGGAAACAGCAATAAAGCTGGCAAATACAGGCCACTTAACTTTTTCCACATTGCATACAAACGATGCCCCAAGTGCCGTTGCCCGTTTATACAAAATGGGGGTTGAACCTTTCCTTATTGCTTATGCAATTAATATTATTGTTGCACAAAGATTAATCCGCAGATTATGCGACTGCAAAAAACGAGTCACTCAATTTGATGAAGCACTTATGAAAACTGCCGGATTAAACATTGACGAATGGAATAAATATGAAATTTACGAACCGGTTGGCTGTCCAAAATGTAATAACTCCGGTTATAAAGGACGTTTGGCTATACACGAAGCACTTTATTTTACAAAAGCAATTCGCGAAATTATTGTAAAATCGGGTGATGATGTTGATGAAGAAGCTGTTAGAATGCAGGCACGCCGCGATGGTACGTTAAACTTACGCGAAGCAGGTTTGGAAAAAGTTGTATTAGGATATACTTCAATAGCCGAGGTATTTTCGGCTACAAGTGATGAATAGGAATATTTAATTTATCTTTTTTTGATTATTTA
Organism: bacterium; assembly: GCA_043805435.1. Lineage (GTDB taxonomy): Bacteria > Bacteroidota > Ignavibacteria > Ignavibacteriales > Melioribacteraceae > JAEXOD01. Next base: position 57,017 of record JAZDHY010000111.1, on the reverse strand, counting down.
TTCTTTTTTAAGTAAATATTATTTAAATTAAAATAAAGTTTTTATATTATATATAGCTTATGATTGGTGAAGTAAAAAACATATTATCAAATTTTGCAAAACAAATTCCACAGACCATATTAGGTCCCGAACGAGTTAATTTTGTAATAAGCAACATAACAAAGCTACCTAATAATCAGTTGTTAAGCCTTATTATGTATGCCAATAAAATTTTATCATTAATGATTGACAGACAAGCTTCGGACGTAGAAATTGGCGGGTATGGTTGCGGCGGATTTATATGGTTTAGAATTTTTGGCAAAAAAGAAAGAGTACGCGATTTGCCCGAATTAACGCAAGACGAAGCAAATATATTAATAGTTTCTATACTTAACCAAAATCAATGTTATTATTTACGTAATAATAGAAATTTGGATTTCAGTTATTCGTTCCGCTACGAAAAAGCTAATCAAGATGTGCGTTTTAGAGCAGATGCATATTTTGACCTTGACGCAATTGCTTTAAACATGCGTGCAATTTCGGCAAATGTTCGTTTGTTGGAGTCTCTGGAATTTCATCCTTTTGCTATTCAATCAATGAGTCATCAATATATAAAATTTGGGTTATCTCTTATAACAGGAATAACAGGCTCGGGAAAATCCTCAACACTGGATTCCATTATCGATCATCATAACAAATACGACCCCGCCCATGTTGTTATTATAGCTTCTCCAATCGAATTTGTGCACCAGTCTAACGCTTGTTTAATTAGGCATAGAGAGGTTGGCAGAGACGTACTTTCATTTAAAGAAGGCGTAATTCAGGCTCTGCGTCAAGATCCCGATATTATTGTAATTGGTGAAATGCGTGATCCTGATACTATTTTAGCAGCATTGGAAGTAACCGATACAGGTCACAAAGTTTTTTCAACATTGCACACTTCTTCAGCAGTAGAATCAATTGATAGAATAATTGCTGAAGTAAATCCTGTTGAACAAGAGCGAGTGAGAAACAGATTAGCAGATGTATTAATATCAGTAGTAAGTCAAAAACTGGTTCCCAGCCTAGATGGCAAACGTGCACTTGCAAAAGAAGTACTTATTGTGACACCATCGGTTCGCGCTGCAATTAAAAACAACAATACAAGCGAAATTTATATGATGATTAACCAAGGTGCTCAACAAGGGATGCAAACAATGGAACAAGACTTGCTGCGTTTATACAGAAACAGAAAAATATCACAAGACGATGCTATTGCTTATTCAAATAATAAAACAAGAATGTTACAAATAATTAAGGCTATTTAATAAATGAAAGCTGTAATTTGTGTTTATACAGAAGGAAATGAAAACAAAGCTGCTGTTTTAACTCACGAAAACGATGTGATTAAAATATTAAAGGTCGTTTCCACAGCTAATCCTCCGGCTAATTTTACATCAAATGATTCTCCGGTACAAGACGGTCGAGTTATTATTGAGGATTCAGGAGAAGATATTTCTTTTGATGGACTTGAAACAGACAGCGTTAAAGATGATTTTGTGACATCTTCTGTTTCAAACATTGAAATTATTGCATCTTCACTAAAGGAATTTAAACTTAAAAATTTCGATTTTATTGCTGTTGCTTCCGAACCCGCAATTGAATATCATTATTATGACAGAGAAAAAATTGAGGACAAAAAAAATATAATTTCTAATTTAATTGAAGATATTAGGGTTACAAAAAATATTAATATCGGCAGCGATTCAATTGATTATATTGAACTATCCGATAAACAATACCTTTCAGTTTATCTTGATACCGAAGTACCGGTTGTAAATTTTATTAATTCTGTTGCAAATAGAAACAAAAAAAGATTTTATAAAATAGCAGCCATAAAAAGCGGCGAAATTGCACTTGCCAACTTAGTATCAAAATCTACAAAATTTTTCCCCGAAGATTACACATTGATTATCTATACAGGAAAGGATTATAGTCAGTTAATTTTTTTAGAGGGTCAAAAGTTGGTTCATATTGGTGCTACACTGGATATTGGCACCAAAAATCTACACACTTATGATGTGTATTTCTCCAAAATTTTATTGGAAATGGAAAATGGCGGCATTCCCAGATTAGATAATGTTGTATTGTGCGGAGAAGATAATTCCGAAAATTTACTGCTATCGTTTTATGGTACATTTCCCGAAGCAAATGTTACCGGCTTAAAATTCGATTTGTTTGATTCAACGTTGCTTGCTACTGATGCAATTGAAAATTTAGGTGCATATTCTATACTTCTTGCGGCAGGATTTGAATATTTTGAGGAGCTGGAAAACAAAGGTAAGGGCATTTCTATTTTACCGCGCAACATAAAAGAAAACCAAAAGTTTTTCCAATTCAGCTGGCACAGTTATGTGATGCTGCCAATTTTATTTGCGGCTACTTTTTATTTTACATTTAAAATTCTTAGCAATTATAAAACCACCGATGAACTTAATTACGAATATGAAAATTTAGTTAAAATGGAAAAAGAGAACGAAAGTATTACTGCACAAATAAATCCTCTGTACCAAAGGATTGCCGGTTTTGATAAAACGCAGACACTTCTCGATTCCGCAATGACCGGTACCGAAATTTGGAATACGGAAATTGAAAAAATCTCTTCATTTATGGAAAGAAGGCGGAATTTTTGGTTCACAAAAATAGAAAGCAAAGATGATCAAAATATTATTATAAACGGAATTACATTATCACGCCCCGTTATTACCAAGTTTGTTGATCAAAACAGTACAGCCGTTTTACAAAACGTTATACATGAACCAATTAGAGAAAAAACAGCATATTCCTTTATTATAAACTATACCATCACTAAGGATACGACAAGATAAAATGAACCGTAAAGTTGTAAATACACTAATGCTGCTTGTTATTCTTATTTTTATTTCTGCTATTGGAGGATATTTTGCTTTTTTCCATCAACGCGGAATTATTAGGGAAAAGGTTAATAAAATTGAGCAGATGAAAAAAACAATGCTAAATAAAGACGAATTATTAGACAATTTAAGCCAATTAAAAGAAAGAGCTGCTGCACTCGATTCTATTTTGGCATTACGCAAATTTAATATTCCGTTTATGCTCTCTCAGGCAAGATTTTATGATTTTGTTAATCGTATTTCTGCCAATTTTGCTCCCGAATCGTTTGTAAATATTACTTTCGAAAACATTATGCAAGAGGGTTCATTTAGTTATTATTTATATACGTTAAGCGGGACTGCCTATTTTAATGATTTTTATAAACTTATTTATGCAATTGAAGAAAGTAAAGAACTTAAAAAAATTCGATCCGTTAATTTATCCAACTTAATTAAAGTTGATGAGGATGGAAATCCAAATTATTTGGTAAATTTTACAATTAAGGCCAATATTTATTTTGCGAATAATGATCGTTTTTCAACAACCACCATTAAGGAAAACAGTCTGATTCCTAATTCTGTATATGATATCTTTTATCCCGCTATACGTAACGAAATTCCTCCCAATTTAGATAATTTATTAGATGTCCAAACAGCTCAGCTTCTTGCATTAATTCCTGACGGTGCTTTTTTAGTTGACGCCAAAGGAAAAACATTTTTACTTTGGGAAGGTGACGAAGTTTATTTGGGTTATGTTACAAAAATTGATTTTGAAAAAAACGAAGTCCAGTTTATTTTGAATAAAGGCGGAATAATTGAAAAAGTTAAATTGACACTTGCTACCGAAAAAGAAAAAAAGAAGAGTGAAAAAAAATGAAAAGAACATTGATATTTTTTATAATTGCATTTTGGGTTTGTTCTATAAACGCTCAACCGGAATTACAAAAAACACTTAGCGGTGTAGTTAATCCACAAGAATTAATTACTCTATCGGAAAACATTCCTTTCAGTACCGCAATTGAAGTAATTAGTAAAGTAAGCGAAAAAATTACCGGGAAAAAAGTCGTTTCTACTGTTGAAGTAAACAAACCGATAGGAATTGAACTTACAAAAATACCATATAAAAAAGCATTGTATATTATTGTACAATATCAAGGATTAATATACGAAGAAACAGAATCTGCTATTATTATTAAAGCAGCAACAGTTGAAACGGAAAAAACACCGACAAACGATTATGCTCCAATTACCGCAAGAGATGTTAAAATTTCGGCTGTGTTTTTTGAGGCAAACGTTACCGAAATGCGTGAACGCGGAATTAACTGGCAGGCACTTTTATCAAAAAAGGGATTAAGTGTTGGAACAGGCTTAACTTCTTTTGCGCAAAGCAGTACAACTACCACTTCCGATTTTAACGTAAATGCTTCCTCTGAATTTGATATTGGTGATTTTACCGGTACAGCTTCTTCTATGTTTAGATTTTTTGAAACTGAAAATTTAGGTGAAATCATTGCATCTCCTTCCATAACCGTAAGAGACCAGCAAAAAGGAAGAATTCAAATTGGTTCTGATATTTCTGTAAAACAAAAAGATTTTGCCGGAAATGTTGTCGAACAATTTTTTTCTACCGGAACTATAATTGAAGTATCCCCTTTTATTTATACCGATGACGGTTTAGATTACATTTTATTACATTTAGATGTAGAACGCAGTTCTGCATTAGCCGACGTAGAACGCCCCGAAATCCGCAAGACAAAAGCAACAACTCAAGTATTAATGTTGGATGACGAAGAAACCGCAATTGGCGGATTATTTATAAATGAAGAAACAAATATTAGGCGTGGCATTCCTTTTTTAAAAGATTTACCGTGGTGGGTGTTAGGAATAAAATATTTAACCGGTTATGATAGCAAAGAAGTTACAAAAAAGGAAGTGATTATTTTGATACATATCGAAATTAATCAATCTTTAAAAGATAGGGTAACTACTAAAAAAGATGCCTTAAAAGAACAAATTTTGCAAAATAAAATGCGCCTTGAAGAGTTAAAGCTAAACGTTCCTAAAAAGGTTGAGGATGAAAAATGATGGAATCAATTCTTATAATAGATGATGATTTTACTTTATGCACTGTTTTAGCCGAAGAATTAAATGAAATTGGTTATAATGCTCGGTTTGCAACTAATGCCGATTCTGCTTTTGAATTTTTTGATAAGGGAAATATATTCGATTTAATTCTTCTTGATCTTAAAATGCCTGTTAAGGACGGATTTTATGTATTAAAAACTTTACATCAAAAAGGGATTAAAACTAAAGTAATTGTTTTAACTGCCTATGCCGATGTTAAAAGTGCAATCGAATCTGCAAGGCTTGGAGCTTCTGATTTTATTAGCAAACCTTATGACCTTGACGAATTGATAATTACCATTCGGAAAGTAATCCAAAAAGAACATAATGAAAATTAATGTTCGTCTAGTGCTAATTACTTTTGCGGTTACTTTTTTAGTTTCCGTTTCTTCGATACTGATTTTTTTTTTCGTTGACAAATCAAATACTTTTTAATCAGCATAGTAAAACAGTTTTAAATTCAACCAACCATTTTGCAATTACTTTAGAAAATTCTTTGCAAAAAACAGATTCCGATTTTAATAAAATTATACCTCTTTTATCCGATTTTTCCAAAATTAATCTAGACAGCCTAAATATTGATTTTATTTTTACATTGGTTAACGATTCATTAATTAATCTTAAATCCTTCAAAGCTAAAAGTGCAATTAATTTTCAACCCGAAAATGTTTCCATACATAGCTTTGCGGCGTCAAACCCTAATATTATTCTTAAGTTTACTACAGTCCACAATTATGGTAGCACTTTTTATTACGGCAAAATATTAGATACAAATTTTTTAAGTTTACTTTCAAAAATAATTCGCTCCGAAATTGTTTTAATCCAAAAAAACAACCATTTAATTGCCTCTAACCAGTCTATTAATAAACGAATTAGCAGCAGCTTAAATAATGCTATTAATTATTTAGCTTCAAAAAACAATTTTGATATTTATTCGGAAGAACTTTCAAATTACGATTTGCTTGCCGCCCTTTATTCTCCTAAAATGCATACTACTCCATATGATAATTTAAAATTTATTGTTTTTTCTCTGTCATATGAAACAGCAGAGTATAGAAGCACAATGCAGCTTATTATTATTATTTTAACTTCTGCATCAATTGCATTATCGCTTATTTTTGTGCTGATATTTACGGCAAAATTCCGTAAACAATTGTCTTCAATAAGCAGAGTTGTAGAAAAAACCAGAGCCGAAAATCTTTCCGAACGAGTTTCTATTATAAGCAACGATGAAATAGGAAATCTTGGAGCCGTTCTTAATAAAATGCTTGACGAAATTCAACGCCGCGAGGAAAACGAACAAAAATATGTTGATTTTATTACCCTAATTAACGAAAATGCCACATTGTTACAAATTTCGGATGCTGTTTTAAATAAAATAATTACTGAATTTAATTTAGACATTGGAATATTTTATGTTTTTGATGGTAATAAATATAACCAAGTTGCATACTATGGACTTAATAAAGAAACCATTTCAAATCAGACAGTAGAAAATTTATACAGCCGGGTAGTTACATCAAAAACTGCGGTTGAATATAATTTTACCTCAAATTATCCGGTAATTAACACTTCAATTGCCTCAATCAGATTGGAATATATTGTTATTTTTCCTATAATTTTTAATAAAGAAATTATTGGCATAATTGAACTTGGAGCAGTAGCAAAACCGAGTATAAATATTTTGCAATATCTCGAATCAATTATGGAACAATTAAGTGTGGGATTAAGTAATTCTATTGCTTATGAAAAATTGGAAAACTTAGTTACCGAATTAAAATTTTTAAACGAACAGTATCAAATTCAAAACACAAAAATAACCGAACAGAACGAACAATTACGATTTTTACATAACGAATTGAAAGAAAATGCTATTCAATTAGAAGAACAAAAAACTAAAGCTGTTGAATCGGCTAAAGTTAAATCGCAATTTTTGGCAAGCATGTCACACGAATTGAGAACGCCGCTAAATTCAATACTTGGCCTTACGGAATTAATATTAAAAAACGAATCACTTTCAGATAAAAACGAAAACAGATTAAATATTGTTATTAATAACGGTAAAAAATTGCTTAGTTTAATAAATAATATTTTAGAATTCTCAAGATTAGAATCTGCACAGCTTGAAACTAAACCGGAAAGTTTTATTTTAAATAATTTGATTACCGAATTATATACATCAAGTGAACAAATGATTTTAGAAAAAAATCTAAAGTTTACAATAACCTACCAAGACAACAGTGAATTTTTAGTATTTACAGATAAACTTAAACTCGAACAAGTGTTATCAAACTTGTTTAGCAATGCGGTAAAATTTACAGATGTTGGTGAAATCCAATTACAAATCAGTTTATACGAATCAACAGGTTTACGCATAGTTATTAAAGACACCGGAATTGGAATTGCCGAAGAAAATAATTCCCTTATTTTTGAAGAATTCAGGCAAACCAGTGAAGGTTCGGCACGTAAATATGGAGGCACCGGACTTGGATTAACAATTTCTAAACGGATGCTTGAATTACTTGGTGGTACAATATCCATAAACAGCCAATTGGGGCTAGGTTCTGTTTTTACTATTTTATTGCCCAATATTGTCACTCAAGTAAAAAAACATTCTATTCATATGCAATCAAATGAACCATTTAGAGAAAAATCTTTGGTTGAAGCTATTTCGCAAAACCCAATTTTTCTTTTTTCAAATGATCAAAACAATATTGATCTACTTGCCGGATATCTAAGCTCAAATAATTTTAACGTCACCTCTTATACGGATAATCTGCAAAACTATAACAAAACATTTAATAACGTGCCGGATGCTATTGTTTTAGACTATTTTATGTTTCCTAATCCGTTTGAATTTATTAAAAATATTAAAGCTGATAAGGAATGTATTAATACGCCTATTATTTTATTCTGTTTTCCGGCAGATAGTAAAAGCGGTTTTATCTTTACTATCTTTGAATATATTATTGCTCCATTAACATACGAACAATTTATTAATGTTATCGAGCAGGCTGACAATTTTTATAATACCAATACAAATAAAATCATTAATATCGGAAGTGCGTCATTTTCAGGAAAATCGCAGCGGTTCACTATTATAAACTATTCCGAAAATGAATACATAATTGATAATATTATTTCTGAAAAACCGGAAATGATAATAATAGATTTAATTTCTTCGCGGTTTAATTCAATCGATCTATTATATGAATTATCGGTTAATAAAATAACGCGAAATATACCCATTATTCTTATTCTGCCAAAATTGTACGAAAAAGAGATCATGGATGATCTAAATTTAAAATTATTTGATGTTTTATCAAAAAATGTTACAACAAAAATTGATTCTCTTCGTATATTGCGTGAAAAGTTAAAAATCGGTTCTACAACTAATTTATTGCTTGATGATGTTTTTGAAAATGACTATTTTGAAAACTCAAAAAAACAACAAGATGAAATATTTATTAAAAAACATAAAGTGTTGATTGTTGATGATGATAAGGATACGCTATTTACGGTTGGCCAAATAATTGAAAGCTTGGGTTACGAAACTATCTTTGCTAAAGACGGCCTTGAATGTTTATTAATTTTGGAAACAAAAAGACCCGATTTAATTTTATTGGATATTATGATGCCAAAGATGGACGGCTTTGAAACAATTAAAAAGATAAGAGATAATATTAAATTTTCTAATTTGCCTGTTTTTGCATTAACAGCATTTGCAATGCTTGAAGAAAAAGATATCATTGTAAAAAATGGTTTTACCGATTTGATAACTAAACCTATTGATATCCCATTCCTTGCATCTAAAGTAAATCAAATTTTTAATTTGGAGAGTTAAAATGAACAAAATACTAGTAGTTGACGATCAGCCGGATAATGTTTTTATTTTACAAGACAGATTAGAAAATGAAGGATACGAAGTTATTACCGCCTACGATGGCCCCGCGGGCATCGAGAAGGCCGAAAATGAAGATCCCGACTTAGTGTTGCTTGACGTAATGATGCCCGGTATGTCGGGATTTGAAGCATGTAAAATAATAACTTCTTCCGATAAAACAAAAGATATTCCTGTTATTCTTGTTACTGCTCTTACAAGCGTTGAAGATATAAAAGAAGGTTTAAATGCCGGTGCTTTTGATTATATAAAAAAACCATTTAATAAAACCGAATTAATTGCCCGTATTAAATCCGCATTGCGTTTTAGGGAAACAAATCAACTTTATCTTGAAATAGAAAAAATTAAAACTTATGCCGCAACTATTGTTACTGCTAATCACGAAATTAAACAACCTTTAACTCTTATTAATCTTTCTGTTTCTGCAATTAAAAGAGAATTAAGTAAAGAGGAAATTTCCAGAGAAGCAGTATTAAAACGCGTAGATATTATTGATAATGCCGCAAAAAGTATTATTCAGATTTTGGAAAAATTAAGTTCTATTAAAAAGCCTACATTTATAGACTATGTAAACAACACTCAGATGATTGATATAAATATTGATAAGAAAAATATTTCAATCGATTAAATTTTTTATATTTTCTAATAATTCATCAAAGTTGTAAGGTTTTTTAATAAATTTAGAAATTTTTAATTTTTCAAACAAATTTGTTTTTTCTTTTAATCCCGAGCCGCTGCATAAAATTATGTTTGTATTTATGTTTAACTGCCTCAGTCTGTAGATGCTTTCCAAACCGTTAAGTTTTGGCATTTTTTCATCAACAATTATTAAATCGTAAGGATTGTTTAATTTTATTTTTTCAATTAATTCTAATCCGTCATAAGCCGATTCTACCTCGTAATTGTACGAGCCTAATAACTCGGTAAGCAGCTCAACCATAGGGGTTTCATCATCGGCAATTATTATTCTTTTTTTTATTTCTTTATCGGTAACTGTTATTGGCGATTTTATATTTTTTGGTTTTGGGGATATTACAGGAAATAATATTTCAAATTCGGTTCCTAAACCGGAAAAACTGTTAACTTTAATAGTGCCATAATATTTCGTAATCATTTTTTTTACAATACTCAATCCAATTCCGGATTCGGTTTTTTTCTTTTTGGTGCTAAAACCCGATTTAAATATTTTATTAATATTTTCTTCTTTTATCCCTTCACCGGTATCTTTTATAATTACTTTTACATAATCAGTATTATCCAAACGGTTATAATAATTAATACAATTCATTATTATTTCTCCTTTTTCATTAATTGCTTCTTTTGAATTAATACATATATTTAATAATGCTCTGTACAAATCTTCAAAATCAGCTTTAATTAAAGGAATATTGTCTTCAATTTTTAAAGTAAAAATTATTCTTTCGGGTAACAAGTTTTGTAAATCAACAGCCAGCATATTTAACAAATCGGGCAGCGAAATTAAATCGGGTAAAACAATTTCTTCCGTTTTACTTTTACTCATATTGCCTGCAAGCTGCATTGCCCTAAATAAGTTATTTTCTATAACGTTTATAGTCTTTTGTAATTTTTCATCCTCTTTAACTTTACTTTTTAGTAATGTTATTCCTGCATTTACTGCTGCTAATATATTATTTAAATCGTGCGTAAATTCTTTTGAGGTAATAACCGAATCATTAAGTTCAACATTTTGATTATACAAGGTTTCGGTTGTTAATATAAACAAGTTATTATCGGTTTTATATAATTTAAAATTTATTTCGTTAAGAATAAATGAAAATTCATCCTTATTTATTTCCCTCATTTCAAAAATTAAATTGTTAAGTTTGTCTATTGGAATATGTGTCAGTTCATCTTCCATATATTCGTTTTTCCAAATTATTCCGCTTGTAAAAATCCCCCAGGCTAAAGATACTCCGCTATTAAGCGTATCACAATTATTCATATTATTGAAGATTATAATTTTTAATTTTTGAATATAAGGTTTTTTGGCTTATCCCTAATGCACGTGCTGAATTTTCTCGGTTCCAACTTTGTTGATTTAAAACTTTTAAAATATGATTGCGTTCAATTTCTTCTAATGTTACTACTCCATCTTCAAAATCGTATTCGTTATTTGTTCTGTACCCTCTTTCTTTAGGCAAATTTAAATCGCGTGGTAAAATAGCCCCATCCTCGCTAAAAATAATTGCACGCTCTATAATATGTTCAAGCTCCCTTACATTGCCGGGAAAACTATAACTTAATAAATCTTTTTCGGCTTCAGGTGAAAGGTTTTTTGGTGACCGTAATGGCGATTTTTTAGTTAAAAAGTAATTTGAAAGCAATGATATATCGTGCCCTCTATCTCTTAAAGGAGGAATAGTTAATGTTATTACATTTAATCTAAATAATAAATCTCTTCTAAAATTTTTCTTTTCCGCTTCTTCCATTAAATTTTTATTAGTGGCACCAATTACTCGAACATTTGATGATAAATTTGTTATTCCGCCAATACGTCTAAATTCTCCATTTTCCAAAAATCTTAAAAATTTTGGCTGTAAAGCCAAACTTAACTCGCCAATTTCATCTAAAAATAATGTACCGCCGTTTGCAATTTCCACTAAACCTTGTTTGGATGATTTTGCATCAGTAAAGGCACCTTTTTCATATCCAAATAATTCACTTTCAATTAACTGGTCGGGCAAAGAAGCACAATTTATGGCAACTAACGGTTTTTCGTTTCTGGATGAACACTTGTGTATATATTCGGCAAACAATTCTTTACCGGTGCCTGTTTCGCCCTGTAATAAGATATTGGAATCAGCACGCGCAGCTTTTTCTGCCAAATGTATTATTTCTTTAATTCCTTTGCTTTCGCCAATTATTTTATGCGGTATAGTTTGATTTATTTTTGAAGTAAGTATTGTATTTTTTAATACCAAATCTTTATGTGCAAGTGCTCTTTCTATTGAAACTTGAAGTTGTTCGAACTGATACGGTTTGTTAATAAAATCGTAAGCTCCATTACGAATACATTCAATAGCTGTCCGCATGTCACTATTTGCAGTTAATACTATTACCTGCAAATCGGGTTGACTGTCTTTAACAAATTTAAGAATATCTAATCCCGAAACTCCATTCATTTCAAGGTCAAGCAAAAGTAAATCGTGCGAGCTTTTTTTTATATAGTCTATTGCTTTATTTGAATTATATACAATTTCTACAAAATATCCTTCACTAATCAATTCTTCTTTAAGTAAATAGCATAATGTATCATCATCATCAATAATTAATATACGGGAGTTTTTCATTATACCGGTTTTTTTGTTATTAAAAAACAATTAGCAAATATTACAAATGCGTTTAATATTAAATATAATATTAATTATTTAATTTACAAAAAAAAACTAAACATTGTAAATAAATATTTTATTTTATTATTGTTTGATAAATACTAATATTTTTTTGTTATGCTTGGCAACAAAAATTAGCCGGCGTCCGGTTTTAGTACAATTACAATTTTTTAATCTTTTATTTTGAATTTCAGAGAAATTCCGGGGCATGTAACCAACTGTAAAACATTCACCTCGGTACTACGGAGCAATGCCTGATAATAGCAGACAACACTAAACAGGTTTCAAGTTAGGCAGTATCTTTTGGCTTATTTTAAACCGGATAGATGACCGGACTATGTAATAATTGGGGATTTTATGAAATATTTTAAAATACTATTCCTTAAAGTTACACACATAACACAACTCTTCCGTACTTACGTGGAATAAATACACGTTAATGCCTATATAATAATATGTTATGTGGTATAATAAAATCCCGTATGAATGACATGATTATAACAAAAACAGAAAAATAGCTGTAAAATCCTTAAATGGTAACATTGTTTTTATTAAAAAAATTGCCATTCTTTTATTTCTACCCAAATTTTAATACGGTATATTTAACTTTGGAAGCAAAAGAATATTTTTATTAAAAACCGAATTGCAATATTGTAAAAAATTCTTTTTCCAACTATTTTGTTATCTGTAGTATTATTTTTACGAATGTATCTTTTACTGCAAATTCCCAATTTATTTATTGGCTCAGTCCAAAAACAAAATATCAACCATAATATTAATAGCATCTTGAATTTTTAGCCAGCCTTTTTCCGTATTAATATCAACACCATTAAACACCGATACGGTTTTTGACCTTAAGACCAAATAATAAATACCCCCTACAATAATTGAGGATATTCCTTCAATATTAATATTTTTATTAAACTTTACAGCAATTGCGTTTAAATTTAGTACACCTGCCTTTTCTCTTTCGTTGGCAATAAAATCCGTAACTTCATTTTTATTGCTTAACTCCCAAATTAATATTTCCTGTAAAACTTTATTATTTAGTAAAAATTTAAGTTGTTCAATAAGGATTGATTTTATAATAACAATTAATTCTGTTTTATCGGCATTCTCAATTACAGCAACAATATTATTAGTATTTGCAAAATAATCTTTTCTTCTAATAAATTCTTTTAATAACCCGTTAAGGTTAGTAAAATATCTATATATAAGAACTTTATCAACGGCAGCCTCTTTGGCTATAAAATTAATTCCTAGATATGCAAAACCGTCACGCAAAATTATGCTTTCAACCGCTTCAAGTATTTTTAACTTTGTTTCTTCTTTATTTTTTACCATAATTAAAATCTCCATCCAATTTTAACCGAAACTTCCGGAACAAAATTAGAAACAGCATAATTTTTATATGCAAATTTTAATTCGCTTTTACCGCCAAATTTTAAATGTCCGGCAATCCAAGGGTTAATATATAAATTTTTCCAAATATTTATTACGTATCCACCCCCAATGGTAAAATAAATATTTTGGTACTCTTTTTTACTGTTGGATATATTTTCAGTTATGTTATTATCCCAATATTCCAATCCTGTGCCAATCCATAAACCTTTAATAATTTCTTTATCGTCAAAAAAGTAGTCAACTATTAAAGCATAAGCCTTTGTATTTAGATTTTTAAATCCATCTTCAACAATAAACTTTGGCTGTGTTATTTTGGTTATTACCGGTCTTATTCTAAAGTTATTATATTTTAACCACGCAGAACCATAATACCCTCCAAAAATGTAAGGTAAAGCGTCAAGTTCAACACCATAATTTATTTTAGTACATAACTTGGTTTCTTGTGCATTTAGCGTACCGCCTAATATTATTTGAACTAATAAGCCTAATATTAATAAATTTTTCATTTTTTTTACTCTCAATAAATAATTTTAATTACTAAATCAAATATATGTCACTGTACGGTGACATGCAACAAAAAAGTAATTTATTTGTATAAAAGCGGCTTAATAAAAATATAATTTGCTAATAAAGTAACATGCTGTTACTTTTTAAGGTTAAATAAAATTATTTACAACAAAACAGGAAAACAAACATGCCTCCCTTTTCGCAAACATGGCTGCCGTTTATTTATCTTTATGGTGTAGGCGGCGTTTTTTTTATACTTTGTATGATTGTAATTAGCAGAAGTAAAGGTCTTAATTTGACCCGTAAAAGGCATAGGTACTGGAATAAAATTTTGTATTTTGGTTTCTTTTATTTTGCCTTTATACATCTTGTAATGATTTTAGCAGCCCTTTATTTATAAATAAATTGAAATAAGGATTATGGAAAGTTATCACAGTATTGGCACAGGATTAGATTGGGCAATAATTATAATATATTTTTTAATTGTTACAGCATTTGGCACTTATTTTAGCAAATATAATAGGACAACAAACGATTTCTTTTTTGGCGGAAGACGTTTTACGTGGTGGATAATTGCTTTTTCTATTGTTGCAACAGGAGTAAGCAGTCATAGTTTTATTAAATATTCTGCAAAAGGATTTGAAAACGGTATTTCTGCAACAATGACATATATGAACGATTGGTTTTTTATTCCTTTATTCTTTTTCGGCTGGCTGCCAATTGTTATTTATTCTAAAATTCGTTCTATTCCTGAATATTTTGAAAGACGTTTTAGCAAAACTGCCCGATCGTTTGTAACAATATTTTTATTGGCTTATATTATTGGATATATAGGTATTGGATTTTTAACGCTTGGTAAAGCTCTTCTTCCTCTACTACCGGAATATATAACCCTATTTGGTTTACAATTAAAAGTCTCATTAACCGGCATTGTAGTAGTAACTGCTATTTTTACGGGAAGTTATATTACCATTGGCGGACAAACTGCGGTGATATTTACAGATTTAGTACAAGGAATTATTTTACTTTTTGCCGGTGTACTTTTATTTATACTAGGATTAAATTATATTGGCGGATTAGATACATTTTGGCATCTTTTACCTCCTTCGTGGCGATTACCTTTTGCGGATTTTAATAAACCGCCAAGTTTTAATTTTGTAGGTATATTTTGGCAGGATGGTTTTGATGGTTCTGTTGCCTTTTTATTTATGAATATGGGTTTATTAATGCGTTTTATGGCAACAAAAAGCGTAGATGAAGGACGTAAAGCAGCAACATTTAATCTCTTTTTTATGCTTCCAATTGCCGCGCTTGTAGTAAGTAATGCCGGCTGGATAGGAAAAGCAATATCGGAGATGAATCCAAATTTAATTAATCCAAACATCAAACCCGACGAAATATTTATTGTTGTTGCCAATTTAATAGCAAAACCGGGTGTTTTTGGTTTTATAGTTGCTGCGTTAATTGCAGCCCTTATGTCAACTGTAAGTACTTTTATTAACGCAACAGCCGCAATATATATATACGATATACACCAACCGCTAAAAAAATATTTTCATAAAAAAAGAGGTACGGAAAAACAAGAGGCAAAACAGGAATTGGCAGTAGCACGTTACGCCTCTATTGTTATGACCGCACTTGGAGCCTTATCGGTTATACCATTTAGCCAATTTCCAACTGTTTACGAAGCTCACGGTTATTTTCATTCAACTTTAACTCCACCGTTAGTTGTTGCAATATTTTTTGGTGTATTATGGAAAAAGTTCTCTCCTGCTGCACTTGTTTCCTCTTTAGTGGCCGGTTTAACATTAATGGTTTTAGGGGCTAAATTTCCCGCTCAGTTAATTGCGCCATTGGCTCATGGCACTCCGATGGATGCTGCACATCCTTTTATTTATATTGGAGCATTATATAACACATTGGCTTGTACTGTAGTGGCGGTATTTATTACTTTAATACATAAATACTTAAAAGCATATATAGAAAACTTAAAAAAGTCGCCAAACGTAAAAAGGATTATCATAATAATGGATGTTGTTTCTGTTATTCTTTTTATTGTAATATGTTTTACCCCATTACCATTATTTCTTTTATTAGCAATCAATTTTATTTTGGCCGTTTTAGTAGCATTAACTTCAACTTATTATGTAAAATATGATGAACAAAAATCCACCGAAGGTTTAACAGTTTGGTCAATTGCACGTGCTAAAGAACTATTTAAGGGCAGCAAACCTAACGAAATTGAAGGTTCTGCTATTAAAGTTAATTGGGAACTCATTTCGGGTGAGAGTAATAATGTTTATTTTTCCGAAACAGATATGGAAAAAATGGCTGCTAATGAAGGCGATTTGGTTTATTTAAGTGATGCAAGACGCTATCTGGGCGGACTAAAATCAGTTCACGCAGTTTACGGTAAACCTCACTTTGAAGACGGTAAGGTTTACATTACTCAAGAACATCGAGAAAGTGCGCAATTTGTTGATGGTAAAATTCTTGTAGCAGATAAAGAAATGTAATTTTTTAAACTTTTTAATTAGAATTTGTTTTCCTGTTAAACGAAAAGTTAGCTATTTGAAAAAAGCACCTTTGTTAAAGGTGTTTTTTTTATTATAAGGATTGCAAATAATCTTTTAAATGATAAGATCATCAATCGGCAGCTAATAATTGTTTTGTATAATCTCCTGTTTTTGCATACCACCTAAACAATAGTTCACACTATGTTTTAATTTATAATTTATAATTCTAAATTCATAATTATACTTTCCTTGCTAATCGAAAACCGCTATAATGATTACGGTTATTGGGATTGTCCCAGCTACGATTTGAAGTGTGACAGCCATCATCGTAGTTAAGCCATGAACCTCCCTTTAGAATGCGGTCTGTACCATCATCCGGTCCTTTTGGATTATGAACAGGACTATTTTTATAATAAGTGTCATCATACCAATCATAACACCATTCCCATACATTTCCGGTCATATCATAAATTCCTAATTCGTTAGGTTTCTTTTTGCCAACCGGATGAGTTTTATTTTCCGAATTACCCGAATACCAAGCAACCTTATCAATATTATTACTACCGCTATATATAAATTTTTCGGATTTATTTCCTCCTCGAGCGGCATATTCCCATTCTGCTTCCGTTGGCAGATAAAAATATTTGCCCGTTTTTGTATTCATTTTTTCAATAAATATTTGAATATCATTCCAGCTAACCAGTTCAACAGGTAAATTGTAACCTTTAAAATTACTTGGATTGTTTCCCATAATTTCAATCCATTCTTGTTGTGTAACCGGATATTTGCCAATATAAAAACTATCTAAATTTACAAGGCGTGTTATTTTTTCAACAGCAAACACATTTGATATTTCTCTGTTAAAGCTTCCCGTATCAACTAAAATCATTTCCGGCTCAGTAAAATTTTTTAGTTTGCGAGTTTTTAGCTGAGGTTGTGGTTTACAAATCGGTTCTGTTGGTATTTTATCTTTTCGGATTGATAAATGAACACCACATTGGCAACAGGTTGAATAGCGTTTTTCTTTTTCTTTATTCATCATCTTTCTAATTACTAATGCCGTTTGTTCGCTTATTTCCGGTTTAATTTTACGCGGATTAAAGACCCTTCCGGTTACAATTTCATTCATTATTTCATAATCACTTTCAACATTTGTATTAAATGGTACAGTACCGGTAAGCATTTCATATAAAATAGTCCCCAAACTATAAATATCGGATCGTCTGTCAATGTTTTTTTCTGCTTTTATTTGTTCTGGCGATAAATAATATAACGTCCCCATATTTATTGCAGTTTTAATAGTCACTCTATTACCCGGTATTTTTGCTAATCCAAAATCCATTATCTTAACATTATCCTTAAAATCAAGCATAATGTTTTCCGGCTTCAAATTGCAGTGAATGATTCCTTTTTGATGGGCAAAACCAATACCTTCCAACATTTGCCGGAAAATATTTAAGGCGCGTTTTTCTTCTATTGCACCGGTTTGTTTTATTATTTCCTTTAGCGTTTTCCCTTGTACATATTCCAAAACAACATACGAATAATTTTGTTCCTCAAAAAAGTTAAAAAATGCAGAAATGTTTGCATGAATCAAAGACTTTAGAACTTCAGTTTCCTGCTTAAATTTTTCAATTAATTCAGCAGCAAGTATTAGTTCCGGCGGCAGTAATTTAATTGCAACTTTTAAGCCAAGTTTATTATCTACGGCAAGAAAAACCTCTCCCATTCCACCTTCGCCAATTTTATTTATAATTGTATAGCCCTCTAAATCCTCTGTAATTTTTTTATTCTTTTTATTACTGTAATTCATCTTTTAACCCGCTTTTAAATGTTGGTAAAATCTGTAATTTCCAATAATAATTATCTATAATATTATAAAATAAATTTTATTCTTTTGCAAATCATTTAATAATCTTTTTTAATTTGATTTTTTTATTTTTAGTGATTGTTGCATAAAAAAATCGAATTAGAAGAAATAACTCTATTAAATATTTAGGTAATTACGCAATTATTCTATAGAAATTCCTTTTGTTTGAATCAGATTTTTGTAAACCCGCTTGTCTTTTATTGTTACTCCACCAAAGGAATATCCAGCAAATCAAATAATTTCCTTTAATAAACAGAATTTAACCGGTGTAATGTATAAATTTGATCCAAAAATTAAATAATGAAAAATATTTACATTGGTATTATTCACTTAAGATTTGATGTTTATTTAATTTTGGCATTAAAGCAATTTTTTGTAATTTAAGTTGTTGAATGTTAAGTTATTATTTTATTAATAGTTATTAGGTATGATATGAAAAAAGTTATTTTATTTTTATTGTTTATTTGTTTTATTACAAATTACGCACAAGATTCGACTGTTACAATAATTGGCCCCGGTGTAAAATATCATTCGGTTAAAAAAACAGATCCTTATAATATTAAAATTTTAGAGATTGATATTACTCAGCAGGATATTAAAATTGAAACTGTATTAGCACGCGATGTTTTAGGAACAGGTTTTGAAAGAACATCTTCAATGGCAGCACGAAATAACCGAAGCGGTCACTTAGTTTTAGGTGCAGTTAATGGCGATTTTTTTGGAATAAGTGAACCAACCGACCCTTATGGATTTTTAGGCAGCTCCATGGTTACTAATTATAATTTTACACAGGGCAGAACTTCCGGCCGTACATCGTTTGGTTTGACCGATTCAAAAAAACCATTGTTCGAAAAATTTAGCTTTGCTGGTTATATAAAAGCAAAAAATAATTCAACTATTAATATTAATTCGGTTAATTTAACTCGTGAAGCCAATACAATGGTTTTGTACAACAAATACATTGGTGCAACAACCTTAACAAACCAATGGGGTGTTGAAGTAAAATTAGAATTAATCGATCCTTTAGCTGTTAATCAAGAAATTAGATTTGTTGCAATAGCTAAAGAAGATGGTACAGGAAGCATGTCTATTGGAGACTATTATGTTATTTCGGGTCACGATTCATGTGGACGCTTTTTACGGAATCAAATTAGTATTGGGGATACAATTAAGTTAAAAATTGGAACCAACCTTGATAAAGGCAACCTTTTTTCTCTGACTGGCGGCGGCCCAAGATTAATAACAAATGGTGTAATTCCCGGCAATTTTGCAGGATCCGAAGGATTTGATGCTTCTTTTACTGATAGCAAACACCCGCGCTCTGCAGTTGGTATAAATCAAGACAGCACAAAAATTTATTTTCTTGTAGTTGACGGCAGACAACCCGCATCAAGTGTTGGTATGAGTTGTTCCGAATTAGCCTATTATATGAAATCCATCGGCTGTTATAATGCTGTAAACTTGGATGGAGGTGGTTCATCAGCTTTAGTTGTGCGCAATCAAGTAGTAAATAGTCCATCTGATGGAAGTGAAAGATCAGTTGGTAATGCATTATTGGCAGTTCTTGAAACTCCGGTTTTAAATTTAATCGAATCTTTTTCGCTGGCACCACGTCAAATTTTAATTGATTCAACACAATCAAAAAAAATAATCGTTACCGCAATTGATCATTGGGGGTATCCTATTGATGTTGCTGCTTCGGAACTTACATGGCAGGTAGAGGGGATAAACGGATATGTTGATGTAGATGGATTTTTTGTACCGTTACAATGCGGCAATGGTATTGTTATAGGTTCAGTTAACAACCTAAGTGACACTATTTCTGTTACAGTATTAGATCAGCAAGTTCCCGTTTGGTCTTATTGCAGTACACTGGGTAACCTTCCAACATGGTTTTCAACTTCGGGAAGTACAGAAAGAGGATTTGCATATGGTTATGTAAATAATAATCCAAGATTGTATCTTGTGTCACGTCCAAATATTTATATTATTGATGCCTCAACAGGCGACCAATTAGGCAATTTAAGCACTGTTGGGACCGTTGGTGGCACTTATACTATAAACGATATTGAAACGTCTGAGGATGGTCTCATTTTTGCAGGGAACTTGACTTTAAATGCTTCAACTGCTGCATTTAAAGTCTATAAATGGAATAACGAATTATCCGATGCAGAAGCTGTAATTACTTTTACAGGTTCAACAGGAAGATTAGGCGATAAAATTACAGTAGTCGGTTCATACTCTAATAATACAGCGGTTGTTTACGCTGCAGCCAATGCCAGTAATAAAATTTACAAATGGGTAATGGATAACGGTTCATTTAATCAAACTCCTACCGAAATCACTTTGCAAGGCGTTACAACACTTGGCACTTCGCCTGCAGTTTATCCGCGTGGATTAGGTGATGCAAATATTTTTGTAAATGGCAATAGTGTACGCCCAACCGAATACACGTCTGCCGGCATTTTGGTTGCAACTGCGCCAACTACTGTTGTTGATAGCAGAAGTAATTCGATGCGATACATAATAAGCGGAGAACAAAAATACCTTATTATTTACCAATATGGCTTAAATAACGAAAATGCCAAAGTATTGGATATTTCAAACGGATTGGCAAGTGCAACCGTAGTTGAAACCAGTCCAACCCTTGGCGCAAACGCAAATACTATTGGAACATCGGGTGACATTTCGTACAGATATTTAGCTCCGGGAAGATATATTTATTATGTTCTTGCAACAAATAATGGTTATGGTGCTTATCAATTAATAAATGATGCCCAATTACCTGTTGAATTAGTAAGTTTTACAGGAAAAATTTCGTCCAACGGTGTTTTACTAAACTGGAATACCGCCACTGAACAAAATAATCTCGGTTTTGAAATTGAAAGAAAAGTAGAAAATACCGACTGGGGAAAAGTAGGATTTATTAAAGGTGCCGGAACTTCTACAATCCCTTCCGAATATTCATTTTTAGATAAAATTGATATTTCGGCTGACAAATATCTTTATCGTATTAAACAATTGGATTTTAACGGTTCTTTCAGTTATTCAAATGTTATAGAAGTTTCAAGTGTAATTCCCACAGAATTTGCATTATTTCAAAATTACCCAAATCCGTTTAACCCCACAACAAATATTAAATTTCAAATTCCCATTACACAACATGTTGTAATTAAAATATTTGACGTACTTGGAAATGAAGTCATTAAATTAGTAGATGACAATATAGAAGCAGGAGTTTATAATAAAATTTTTAACGCTTCACAATATACAAGCGGAATTTATTTTTGCAACATTAATACTAATGGTTATAATAAAACCATTAAAATGATTTTAGTTAAATAGTTATTAATCTATATAAACCTAAAAAAAGCCGATAATGTATAATTATCGGCTTTTTTGTTTTAAAGTACATTTATCCCAGATTTTGCATTAGATATTATAATATTCTGTAATCTCTTTATTAATATAAGGTTATGGAAAATTTAATTGCATTTATTATATACATGTAAATAAATTTATTTTGGGTTAAATAATTTAATAATAATACTTTTCAACTCAGGCCTAAAGGCCATGTAGTGTGGTTTTTATTCCCCATGTTCTAAAGGACGTGGTTATTTAAAATCCTTATAACTCATCATAAGTAAACTATTTATATTATTATTTATCCCCGTTTAAATAACCCCAGCATTCATGCTGGGGGTCAATAAAACAAATATAACGGGCTTCAGCCCTGATTCTTTTCCTCACTAATTGGTTTGGATGATTAAAAATTTCAACTCTATTACTTTCTATTGCAAAATCCGGGTTTATCAACCAAATAAAACATTTTTAATAGAACCTAAAACCAACCACATAAAAGAAAATATTTCAGAATAATAACACCAACGTAATCAAACAGCCTATTCAATTAGAAACAAAACAACAAATAGAAAAACGAACGATTACGGCAAATAATATACTAAAACGAAAAGAGATTCCTCTATGCCATAAAATTTCTTACCGTCAATTACAAAATTTCGGCATATTCAGTTCAGGAATTTACGAGAAAGAGTCATTCCCGCCAAAACAAGTCACAATTATTTATTGGGAAAAATCACTCTAAAAGTGGACCCAAACCCTTTTTTGCTTTCGACTTCAATTTTAGCATTATTTAGTTCACAATATCTTTTTACTATCGCAAGTCCTAGCCCGTTTCCCTCAAATTTACGCGAATATCCCTGTTCTTCTTGTGTAAACGGAGTAAATAAACTATCCATATATTCTTCCGAAATACCTATTCCTGTATCCATCACTTCCATTACAATGGCATTATTGGGAACACTTTTTATATGCAAAGTTATAGAACCGCTTGGAGTAAACTTAATGGCATTTTCAACTAAATTTGATATTATTTGATGTGTGCTATATTCGTCGGCATAAATTTTACTTTCAATTAAATCATTAATTATTTCAAAAGCCAAGCCCTTTTTTTTCGCCTCGTTAACATTTTCCTGATAAACAAAGTGTATGATTCTATTTTGCAAATCAAAATTTTTGGGGCTTATTTCAAATGAACCGGACTGTAATTCAGACATATTAAGCAGCAAATCAATAGTGCGGATAATTCTTTTGCCTGAACTTTCCATATACTCAAAAATATTTTTTAAATCTTCACTTATTTCATCTTCAATTTCCGATTTTAACAAACCCGAAAAACTTAAAAGAGCATTAATTGGAGTACGAATTTCGTGCGACATTTGAGCAAGGAACTCCGATTTTACCTTTTCCGATTTTATTGCCTTTTCCTTTGCCAAAATTAATTCTTTTTCAAATTTTATTTTTTCTGTAATATCTTCTTGAACCCCAATAAAATGCATTATATTGCCATTGTTGTCTTTTATTGGCGCAATAGAAGTCATTGCCCAATAAAATTCTCCTGTTTTTCTAATATTACGCATTTCCCCAAACCACTTATTACCCGAAAGAATAATATCCCATAAGGATTTATATTCTTCTTTTGTTTTATCCCCTGATCTTAAAATGTTTGGTTTTTTACCTGTCAGTTCTTTTACCGTATAACCTGTTAACTCTTCCAGCCTTGGATTAACATATTCAATTATGCCGTTAATATCGGTAATAATAATACCTGCGGGGCTTTGTTCAACAGCTTGCGATAATTTTCTTAAATCTGTATCTGCTTTTATTCTTTCCGTAATATCTCTTCCAATACCACAAATACCTATAATTTCACCGTTTTTATTAAACAATGGTGATTTTACTGTATGTATAACGGTAGATTTATTATTAATAATAAACGAATGCTGTTCATCAACCGATTCGCCATTAAGAACACGAATGTCGATGCTGTTAATATAATTTAATTCGTTGGAATTAAGTATTTTTTTATCTGTAACACCAATAATTTCTTTAATGCTTTTCTGATGCAGTTCGGCAAATGCTTTGTTAACAACTGTATATTCGAAATTGGAGTTTTTAATAAAAATTATATCTTTTGCATTATCATATATTGCCCGTAACATCTCCTCGGATTTTTGCAGCTCGGCTTGGATATTCTCTTTTTCAACATATAATTCCCATTCGCGAATTGCTCGTTGAAGAATAAAATGTAAATTATTAAACGTCTCGGGCGATTTAACAATATAATCCAAAGCACCAAGTTTTATTGCTTCTACGGCTAAGTTTTCGTTGCCATAACTAGTCATTAAAACCAAAGGTTGTTTTTTTGAATATTGACCAATATTAAACAACTCAATGCCCTCTCCATCGGGAAGCCGCCAGTCTGTTAAAATAATAATATATTTATTATTTAAAATAAAATATTTAGCTTCGGATATGCTTTTTGCTCGTACTATTTTATATAAGGACGATTCCGATTCCAAATTTCTTTGAATTAGATCAAAATGTGCGTCATCATCTTCAACAATAAGAATAATCTTGTTATTCATTTCAATTATATTTTGCTATTATAGGGGTTAATATTCCATCCAAGCCAATAAAAGCCCAAATCTTTCATTAATTGTGTAAATTTATTAAAGTCTAACGGTTTTACTAAATAGCTGTTTGCATAGTTGGAATATGCCGACACAAGATCTTTTTCGGCATGTGATGAAGTTAAAACAACAACGGGAATATTTTTTAAATTTTCCGATGTTTTTATTCTTTTTAATATTTCCATTCCATCTATTTTGGGAAGTCTTAAATCGAGCAAAATTAAATTTGGCAACTTTAACGGATCATTCATATCTTCATTTTCAAAAAGATATTTAAATGCTTCCTCTCCATCCTTCAAATGCTTTATTTTATTTGCTACTGCGTTATCCTCAAAACTTCTAACAACAAGTTCAGCGTGGTCTTCATTATCTTCTATTAATAAAATAGATAAAATTTCTCCGGTCATTGTGTTCCTCCTATATTTTGAGTTATACTTTCTTCTAAAGTAAAATAAAATGTTGACCCTTTAAGTCGGCCTTCCGATTCAGCCCAAATTTTTCCGCCATGCAATTCAATAATTCGTTTAACAATTGCAAGCCCAATTCCGGTACCTTCGGAGCTTGGACTAAGTTTATCAAATAATCCAAAAATCTTTTTGTGATATTGTTTTTCTATACCCAGTCCATTATCTTTTACATAAAAAGTAATGTTTCCGGCAAGGTGTAAACATCCAATATTTATCTCGGGATTTGTTTGTTCACCCATAAATTTGATTGCATTTTCAATCAAATTCTGTAAAACTTCCCTCACACGCGGTTTATCTGCAAGAACAATCGGCAAATCGTCTTGTATTTTCAAATTTATATTTTTACTATGCAAAACGCCAAAAAGCAATTCGGCAGCTTCTTTGGCGGCTTCGGTCAACGAAAATTTTGATGGAGGATGAACAATTCTTCCTATTCTTGAAAGCTCTAATAAATCTTCAAGTAAATTTTGCATTTTATCGGCAGCGTTACTAATACGTTTCATGTCAGCCGGAATTCTATCATACCGTCCATTTGCCACATCACTATTAATCATGCCTAAAAAGCCTTTAATGGTTATTAATGGACTTTTCAAATCGTGCGAAACAGTATAAGTAAACCGCTCCAATTCTGCATTTTTGGCCTCAAGTTCTCCAACTTGCTTTTGAATAATTTCCTGGCTGCTTTTTTGTTCGGTAATAAAACGTGCTTGATGAATATTTTGAATGGCAAGCTTAGAAAGCTGCCCTGCAATTACATATAACGCATCACATATTTTTTTAAATTTTTCAGTCGATAATATCGGTACTTCGTCCAAAGCTTTATTAAAATCATTTACATCGGCACCTATTTCAATAGCATATCGAGACATATTATCTTTTGAATGGTTTTCGTCTAACACCTGCCCTATCAGCCAGTTTGCTATATGTTTTTCTCCGGCTGTAATACTTGTTCCGCCATCCCATAATCCGCCACTTAAACATGGTTGATAAATTGGGCCGTTTGGATTTAATCTTCCAAGGCATGCATCAGAATGGATACAATTTTTCAAACCTTTATCAGTTTTTCTTATTATGTCATTACATAACCTTACAAAGTTACTTGGTTTAGTAATTGGTATGCCGTTTGTATCGGTAATAATTGAAGCTACCCCTGTTGCGGCAGAAAAAGCATCTTGTATTGACTGTATTTCGTTAATATTAAACACATCTTCAAATTTAATCTCAGAAAATTCACCTAGTGGTTGTGTTAAGGTTACAATTCTTTTTTCTAATGCATCGGCAAGTATTTTTTTTTCGGTTATATCTTGAAATACTGTTGCAAACATATTTTTACTTGGCGAAAAACAGGAAACATGAAAATGTCTATTTAAACCTTGTATAAATGTTTCAAATTGAATAGGTTTTCCGGTAATGGCCACTTCTGAAAAAATATCCAAATGGGGTGCGGGATATGTTTTATATATTTCAGAACCCAATTTGTTTTTGGCCAATTCAAGGCTTACACCTGTGTGTATTGTGTACATCGGATTTATGTCTAAAATTTCATAATCAATAGGATTCCCGTTTTGATCAAATATCACTTCGTGTAAGGCAACACCTTCCTGCATATTTTCAAATAAAGATCTAAATAACCTTTCACTATTTTTAAGTGCAGCTTCCGATTCTTTCTTTTTAGTATTATCCAGATAAGTCCCATTTAATTTTTTGATATTTCCATTTTTTTCTCTTTCTGTAACGGCACCAAATGTGGTAATCCACATGTATGTATTATCTTTCCGTTTAAATCTATATTCAATTTTATAACTATCGCCATCTTTTTTTATTTGTTCCATCATTTCATCAATAATACAACGGTCATCAGGATGAATCATTTCTCGCCACATAGTCACATCTAATGGAAATTCATCTGCGTCATATCCAAGCATTTTATATAATATAGGATCAAACTTGAATTTTTGTGTTTCAAAATCAAGTTCCCATATGCCAAAATTTGCGGCTTCCATTGCGTTAATAAATTTTTTATCAGATAACTGATTAGTTATAAAATGGGAGTAATTATTTATAGAAAAATCCTTGCTTTTCGTGTCCATTCCATCACCTAATTAAAATTTTGCGGAATACTAAAAGTAAATTCACTTCCAATGTTTTCTTTGCTTTTCACTTTAATTGAACCCCCGTGTAATTCAATCATTTCTTTACACAATAAAAGTCCTAAACCTGTTCCTTTTTCATTTGCCGTACCGGGTAAAGAAAATCCCTGTTCAATTTTAAACAATTTTTTAAGATTTTCTTCATTTATTCCAATTCCGGAATCAACTATTGAAATATTAATAAAATTGTTATCCTTTTCCGATTCTAAATAGATTTTACAGTTTGGTTTAGAAAACTTAATTGCATTTGAAAGCAAATTATGAATAACAGAATTAATCATGTTTTCATCTGCCATTATTTCTATTTTTGTGTCTATATTGTTTATAACATTTAACTGTTTGTTTTGGATATTTAACAAAAAAGTTTTGATTATAAAATCACATTTTTCTGAAACATTTATTTTAACCGGATTAAAACTAAATCCTTCTGCCTGCAAGCGCGACCATTGAAGTAGATTTTCTATCAAATAATATAAGCTTTTTAACGACGAATTGATACTTCCCACAATATCCATTATTTCCGTTTTTTCCAAATCAAAAAAATTTGTTTCAAGCAGCTGCCCATATCCCAGCAAACCCTGAAACGGGCTTCGCAAATCATGAGCAATAATAGAAAATAATTTGTCTTTAGTATTATTTGCCTCTTCTAATTTGGCAGCATATTCTTTTAATTTATTTTCAGTAATTATTCTTTCGGAAATGTTTCTTATTTCGGCTACTCTTACTATTTTACCTTTATAAGGCATCTGCCTGCCTAAAATTTCAACATCCATTTCAAATCCCGTTTTTCTTGATAAACGGGCTGTATAAGGAACTAACGAATTACAAGTTATTGAATCTTCAACTATTTTTTTTGCTTCAGCAATAAATAATGAGGGCAAATAAACACCAATCAACTCGTCATATTTATAACCGGATAAATCGCAAAAACTTTGGCTTACTTCAAGAATTATTCCATTATGATGTATAACAATACTTGCAAAAGCAGCTTCCTGTAAAACTTTAAATCTATTTTCGCTTTCAATTAATTCTTGTTGTGCTTTTTTCCTTTCAGTTACATCACGACAAATATAAACCATTCCATAAGGAGAATTATTTTCATTTCTTAGAACTTCTCCATTTACTTCCAAAAGAACAATATTTTTTTCTTTAGAAATAAAATGATACTCCACCGGGCCTAAAGGTCTGCTCATCATTTTTACAGTGTTCTCAAGAGCTTTATTAATATCTTCGGGTACTATTAGCTCAATCATATTCTTGCCAATTAATTCATCTTTCTCATAATTCCCAATAATTTTTGCACCTTCATTAACATAAATTATTGTACCGTCAACATTTACAATCACCACTAAATCGGGTATGGTTGCAAATAATTTTTTATTCAGTTCATTGTTTCTTCGCAATTCAATTTCTTTTTCTTTTCTATGACTAATATCGTGCCATACTCCATGTAAAATTTCTTCGCCATCAATAGCTATTAAAGTTAAACAAACTTCAATTTGTATTTCTGTTTTATCTTTTTTTAAATGAACCCATTCAAATTTATGATTTCCGTTTTTTTTGGTTATGGAAATCATTTTTTCGGCTTTTTCAACCGACAGCATATTATCGGGCTGATAAAGCGGCGAAATGTCTGCAGGATGTTTATTTATTAATTCACTTTTGTCTGCATACTCAAACAGTTTTATTGCAGCGTAATTGCAGTCAATTATTTTATTATCTTTTATTAAAATAAATGCGTCAGCAGATTTTTCAAAATAAATTTTGAATCTGTTTTCCATCAATAAACTCTATTTTGTTAAAATTTGCTAAATAATCAAATTAATTTTCCATTACTGAATATTATCGAAAATTATTTCAACTTGTTAACAGAGATTTTTGTTAATTAATTCATTTATCTTATTAATTTAAACAAATTAGCAATTTTTAACTTTTTTGTCAAATACCAACAGCAGCAAAAAACTAGCTAAATGGTTAAATTATTGTATAGAAAGCATTTTTGTGGTAATATGCGAGTTAACAAAGGTGTTTTCGTTTTTTATTTTTTCTATAAAAACAGAAAAATGCGGGGTTTGTGTTAATATTTTGGAATTACCAATTAAAAACAGATATTCTTTTGCGCGCGATAAAGCAACATTTAATTTCCTGTCAATTAAACCGGCTGAATCAAACGAACTTAAATTTTTTAACTGCCAGTAATGTGATACTGCAAATGAAACAATTATAATATCCTTTTCCGAACCTTGATATCTTTCAACCGTATCAACTTGAATTTTATTTAACAGCTTATTATCACTTAGGATATTTTTTATTAATGATATTTGGGCACGCCAAGGAGTTATTATACCAATACTGTTTTCGTTAAAGTCTATTATATTATTACTGATTTTATCAATCAGTAACTTTATTAAATCTGCTTCATTTTTACAATATTTGTTAAATCTATTTCCGGAAAAATCAACGTCAAAAAACACAACTCTTGTTTTTACCAAATTTTTATTGTCTAAACAAATACTATTTTCAAATAAATTTGTTTCGTCCGATTGTCCTTTTTTTCCACAAACAAGTTTTTTATCATAATAATCATTTATCAATTCGGCAATACTATAATGCATTCTATAATGTATTTTTAGTGTATCAATATGTTCAAACCAATTATTATTATTACAAATTCTAAATAATCTTTCAAAATATGAATCTGTTAATTGTTTAATGAATAATTTATTTAGATTTTCATCAGTAATATTACAAAATTTTTCATCCTGAACCGAAATTGCAGGGAGCTGATTTTGATCACCTATTAAAACAAATTTTTCAAAATTTGATAAAATCCCTATAATTTGAGGTTCTAATATTTGAGATGCTTCATCAACAATAACCGTAGTTATTTTAAAATGAAAATTAATCTCTTCGGAATACAATAAATAAGATAAAGACGTAGTCAGGCATATTTGAGATTCATTAAATTTGAATCCTGTATTAAAGTTCTGCTTCAGCTGTGTTTTAAACGAGTATTTTTCATCACTTGAGCTTGAAAATAATGTAAAAGAATATACTCTATTTTTAAGGTGCCTTATAATTTCTTCAAGGGCTTTATTTGTAAATGTAATTATCAATACACGTGTATTTTTATCAGCTAAAATTTCATCTAAATATTTCATTAAAAATGATGATGTTTTACCGGTTCCCGGCGGCCCTTGCAAAAGAAAATATCGTTCTGCCATTGCAGCTTTTTTAACATAACTTAAAATATTTCCATCCATATTTTGGGTATGTTTATTTTTTGAAGCCGTATTACAAACCCCAAGCAATTCATTTTTAATTTTTTTATCCTTCAAAATAAAACTAAACAAAGACTTAAAATTGGAGTAATAATTATTGTCAAATAAATCATGTTCAATAAAATACATATCGGCGTCATTAAATATATTATTATTTAACTGATTATTGCGCAGTGATATTTTAACTTCATTTGAAGTTACTTTTTTAATGGCACATTTATAAATCTGTTGTTTTAATGGATTGGAATTATCAGCCGGATATTTATAAATTATTCCAATATCATTATCTCTAAAATTTGATGTTTCTCCATTGTACTTAAAAGTATATTCCTTTTTTTCATTTTCATATTTATCAAAAACCAAATATGGCAAAATTGTATTATTTTCTATTTTTTCGTCAAGGGAATCATTCCACAACGCACAAAATCCTGCTCGGTTCTGCTTATTTTCTTGTTTTATTCCAAGTTTTACGGCTAATAATTCATTCCAAATATATTTCACATAAGTAGTAAAATATTTATTTTCTAAATTATTATTAGATATAAATGCATTTTCAAATTTTCTAATATTTTCCAGCAAATATTTTGGATATACCCCAAAAGCATTAACAGAGATATTGCTTAATAAATTAAAATTCCCATCGGCTTGATTTAATATTTCGCAAATTATTAAATTTCTCACCTTGCAAAATTCCACTTCATAATTTGCGTTCCTAATTACATTTCTATATGTCTTATTGTACGAAGCGGAATATAAAATATTATTTGAACCTTTTCTGTCTTTGCCAAATACGCTTTGAAGCATTAAATCGTACCCAACAGCCTGCATCATGTCATTTGTCCATACCCCGTTTGAAGGAGGAGAACCGGATTTTAATTCCACAATCTCTTTTTTTAACGGTTCATCAGTATATTCAATTAAAACATCTAAACGTCCCTGCAGCCCATGTTGTTCGGAATAAAACGTTGGCTCAATAGTAATTTTAATATTGTTGTTTTCGTCTTTTAACTTTAATAAACCATTAGTAAATTTTACAATCTGCGGAAAGTGTTTAATTGCAATTTCGTTTTTAATTTTTTCGATAATTTCATTATTAAATTTTGATATTTTTAACAAATTATTTTCAATTGCCAATAAAAATAATTCATCAAAAGATAATTCCGGTTCTTTTAAACGAATATCTAATAACGAGTTTACCAAACTGCCTCGTAATGTGCCTTCGGATGAAGTTGAACCTATAAATTTATCCAAAAAATAAATTTTGTAATTAGCTCCCTGCATTGTAAAACAACCCGAAATATCACTAACATCTATTAAAAAGTCCGGTTCTATTACAAAGTAGCTGTCTAAATTACATTTATATAATTTTTGTTTATAGTCTATTTCGCTAAAATTATAAAACGTTATTTTGCAATATTTTTTTAATTTGCATAAATAATTAAAATATTCATCATTGTAATTGTTATTGTTTTTTTCAATTCTTATTTTTAATTCTGTATTATCATTAGTAGAATAACATAACAATTCAACATATGCCGGGGCTGACTTATTTATTACCGGAGTAACATTTTTTACTATTATTTGCAAATATTCCGAATTGTCTTCTTTAATATCCTCGTCGGTTCCTTCAAAGATATAATGATCATTAAGATTTTTTAATTCATCAATTATGGGAATATCTGAGCAATAAAAAATAAATGAAGATATTACATTTACAATTCCGTTTATTTCAAGTTCGGCCGGAATAATTGATTTGTTTCTATTGGTCTTAGAGATATAAATATATAGTTTTCTTAATTTGGCGGCTGTATTATTTACCACATTATATTTATCAACAAAAAATAATATTTTTGCCAGCATACTTTGAAAGGATTGGAATTCACTGGAGAGCAGAGAGTCTAATATTTCATCAAATAATTTGCCTAAAGTGCGTACTTTTTTTCTATAATCCGAATTCTCATTTAAAATAAGCAAAAGCCTACTGTAAAATAGTTCTGCGTAATATTTATTTAATAACTTGATATTTTTCACTTACGATAAATTATTATAGATTTTCAAATTCTACAAGTTGTCTTTCGGAATATTTAAATAACGAAGAATTTCTTTTTTGTATTTTGTTATTTCCAACTGCAATTGCAAATGCTTTTTTTGTTCCTATTACAATTAACAAACGAGATGCACGTGTAATGGCAGTATATAACAAATTACGTTGCAGCATTATATAATGAGCAGTAGAAAGAGGTAATATTACACAGGGGTATTCGCTGCCTTGACTTTTGTGAACAGTAACAGCATAAGCAAGTGTAATTTCATCCAATTCGGTAAAATCGTATTCAACTATTCTTCCTTCATAAATAATTCTTATTTTTTTATCTTCGGCATCGTAGGAATGGATAAAACCAATATCACCATTATAAACACTTTTTTCGTAATTATTGCGTAATTGCATCACTTTATCATTTAATTTATAACGTTTTTCGCCATATAAAAACGCAACAGGATTATGGTTATATGTTTCCTGCAACAAGTTGTTTAGATAATTAACTCCAATTTCGCCTCTGTACATTGGAGATAATATTTGAATGTCTTCTCTTAAATTAAATTTATATCTTTGCGGAATAATATTGCAGCATAATTCATTTATTTTTTGTGCTGTTATTTGAACGTTTTCTTCTTCAATAAAAATCAAATCTGTATCTTTATCGTCAAGTTTGGGCAATACTCCTTTATTGATAGAGTGTGCAGCCAAAATAATTTTACTTTCTTCTGCCTGTCTAAAAACTTGCGTCAGCCTTACACTGGGGATTATTCCGGACGTAATCAAATCATTTAATATATTCCCCGGCCCAATAGAAGGCAGCTGGTCAACATCACCCACAAAAATAACAGTCGTACTGCTATCAATAGCACTAACTAAATTATACATTAAAAATGTGTCAATCATTGATACTTCATCAATAATTAACAAATCTGTTATTAACTGATTTTCTGAATTATAATTAAAAGACCCGTCCATTGGATTATATTCCAAAAGCCTGTGAATTGTTTTTGCGTCAAGTCCAATAATTTCGGTCATCCGTTTTGCAGCTCTTCCGGTAGGTGCTGCAAGTAATATTTTTTTTTTCTTTCTTTTTGTATAACTCTATTATTCCCCTTAGGGTTGTAGTTTTACCTGTACCGGGTCCGCCGGTAATAATTAATACTTTTTGTTCAATTGAATAACGAATTGCTTTAATTTGTTCGGCACTATAATTTGATTTTACAAGCTGAATATATTTTTCATCTATTGGAGTAACACTTTTTGTTGTTCCTAATAGATTTGTTAAGGCAATTTCAATATTCCGTTCCGAGTGATATAAAACAGGAAGGTAAACACGATCTTCAAAAACCAAAATTTGATTAATGTTTTTTAAGTTGTCAATCATTCCATCGTCATAATTAAGCTTATAACCAAGCACATCCAAAGCCTTATTAACAAGTTCTTGTTTTGTTAAAAATACGTGACCATCGTTCATTGCTTCGGTTAAAACAAAAACAATTCCTGCTTCAATCCGTTTTACATGAAATTCATCAAAACCCAAATTACGGGCAATGGTATCGGCAGTTTTAAACCCAACACCCCATATCTCATAACTTAATCTATATGGATTATCAATAATTACTTGTTCGGAAGCTTTGCCGTACATTTTAAATATTTTTAATGCCAGATTAGCCGAAACACCATGAGCTTGTAAAAAAATCATTGTTTTTCTTATTTCGTGTTGTTCCGACCAGCTTTTTTTTATAAGCTGAAGTTTAACTGTCCCAATACCTTCAACTTCTTTAAGTCTTTCAATATCATTTTCAAGAATATCTAAAGTGTTTTCGCCAAAGCTGTCATATATCCGTTGGGCAAACTTTTCACCAATACCTTTTATCAATCCGGATCCTAAATATTTTACAATCCCCTCGTTTGTAGTTGGATAAAGAATACTGTAACGGTCAATTTTAAACTGCTTGCCATATTTGGAATGAGTGACAAATGTACCAAATAGTTCTAACGAATCACCTTCATTTAATTTTTGTAAAGTACCTACGGCAATTGCTCCACCGGTTAGTTTAATTATGGAATACCCGTTGGATTCGTTATAAAATATATATTTTTCAAATTCACCCTTAAGTGTTTCCAAATTTTTCTCTTTAAATTGTTATTACTTCACTTGTGGTGTTTTTAAAAGTTGCAAATATCTTAATCTCTTTGTAATTTGTTCCTCTAAGCTTGTTCATCATTGTTGTTGATGCCAAATAGTTGGTATTACATTCCTGACTTATATGGGCAAGCAAAATTGCCTTTGGTAATATTTCGGATTTTTCTAAAACTTCAAAAATTAAATCGGCACTTTGTTCGTTTGAAAGATGCCCTATAGTTTTAATTCTATCTTTAAGCCAATTACTTCTACGCGAATTTTCCAACATTGTAACGTCATGATTCGATTCAATAACAATTAAATCGGAATTCATAAATCTATTAATTGTATTTTCGGTAGAATAACCTAAGTCGGTTGCAATTGTTATTTTTTTGGTAGAAATATCGTTTTTCATTGAGATATTATACCCCCAGCAGCCACCCGGAACGTCATGAGGCACCTCAAAACCAAATATTCCAAAATTTGATATTAAAAAATCTTCTCCGTCAAATGCATGAATTAAATTATCTGTTATCAAATTTCTAAAAATGTCTTTTCGGTTTTCTAAAAGACCTTTCATCTTTTTTTGCACATAAACCGGAATTTTGTTTCTGTGTGCGATTTTTAAAAATGCTAAATTTAGATGGTCGTTATGTAAATGAGTTAATAAAATTCCTTTTAATTTATTAAAACTGATACCTAAATTGTAAAAACTTTCTTGTATATACGAAGGAGAAAAACCACAATCTATTAATAATGCCGATTCATCATTCCAAACAACTGTACTATTTCCTGCACTTGTACTTCCTAAAACGCATAACTTTAAATTCATTAAAATCCTTAATTATAAAAATTCAAACTATAATAATACGGTATTTATACCAAAAGTAAAATTATTTACTCCTTTATAGTTTAATTTCCATGTAAATTCAAAGGTTAATGGAAATAAAGGATGACCTATACTAAAACCTGCTTCGTAAAACGGACTTATAAATTTAGTCGGTTCTTTAATCATAAACATTTGCTTGTTACTTCTAATATCAAGCCAAGCTGCGTTAATATAAGCACTTAAATTTAGGTCCGAATTCTTAAAGTAGGGAATATGTGCCATTTTAAACAATTCGTCTTTAAAACTATGTTCTAAACCAACAGTTAACACCCTGTCGCCATAAACCTCACCAACTCCTAAAGAACGAAATGAAAAATCCTTACCGGAACCTTCAAGATTTCCCGGTAATGCATATAAATACTGAATTGGTACATTACCTGACGAAGTAACACCTGTTACGTTAAAGAAAAGCTGCGCCGATTTAAATGTGTTTAATCGTCCGTACATATTGAGTTTATAAATATTAAAATTTACATTACTTTTTAAGGTTTTGCTATTGCTAAAAGTAATATCTCCGTCAATAACCGTATAAAAATTTGTCCTGTTAACTCTGCGTATATACAATCCATCTTCAATATAATTTCTAAAATCGAACTGAAACATTGCAGTTAAAGCATTAATTCGGGTATCAAATATTGATTTGTTATCTGCAAATTTCTTCTCCTTGTTAAAAAACGAAAAATCGGTTTTATTAGATAAACTTATATCGGTGTTATTAAAATAACCCAAACCAAGTGTTAAAACAGGAAAAACTAAAGAACTGAAACTGGTTTTAAAACCTTTTCTTCCAAAATAATTTCTAAAATCGTATTTACCAAACAAACTTGTTATTGTTGAAGTAAGGTTATTGTAATCATCAGTTTCCGAAAATAAAATTTCGTTTTTGTTGTAAATACTTAATTCGAATTTATGAGTTCTATATTTGCCCATAAAATATTCACTTCTAAAATCTGTTTTAACTCTTTTATCCGAAAAACCGTAACCCATATTAATACTGCCGTTAAACCGTTTGTCTAATAAATCGTAAGCAAACAGGCCCATATTTACGGAATGACCTTCAACCACATTAAAACCGTATATAGATAAAGGACCGGAAATGGAAAAATTATCATTAAATCCTATCATTGTTGAAAGAAAAGAAAAATTATCCCAAAATGTTACCGGAATTGCATTAATACTATCAATTTTTTTGTAAGCTGTTATTTCCTCAATTGTATTAGGTATTGTTTGTACATTTTGCCAATATAAAGAATCTTTTTTATCTGCTTCCGGCATTACGGTTAAAACTGCCATGTCAAAAAAATCATCGCTTATCTCTTTATTAATTGAATAGTTATACATTATAGAATTTAAGTCAAATCCAAACTTGGCAAGTCCCAGTATATTTGCTTCAATAAACAATCTGTAATCAATTGGCATGTAGATATCATTTTCGTAGGGCAAGTATTGTTGAAATATATTTATTTTAGTAAAAATACCGGCTATATTTGCGGCTTTATTTAACGAAACATCAACTTTTAATAAGGCAAACGTGCTGTCTAAGATATAAATAAATCCTGTAAAACCGGGGTAAAACTCTTCTTCGGGTTCAAAAAATATTTTATATACTTTTTCATTATCCATAGCCAAAGAATCTGCTATATAAAAATAATAATAATCAAGGGCACTATTACTTAAAGGACTGGGTAAAGGTCTGTCAAAAAACTGAATATCTTCGGTATAAAAATTTTGAACTAATCTTCCACCTGTTAATAAATTTACAGATGAAGGAAAATTTGCCGATTGTTTACGGGCAATTATTTCCTCTTTGTAATTATTCGGCTTTTTATAATATCCCTTACTTTGATTTTCTAAAATACCGTTTATTTGTAATTTACTGGAATCGGAACTGTTTACACTGTCCGAATCATCCGAACCACCTAAACCAATTGATAAACTATTATTTCCGGCTGACATATTTTGATTGGTTCTTATTGCCCCCTTTGTGTATGCTGTAAATGTATAACTGTTTAATTTTTCAGTTCTTTGGTTTTTAAATTCTATAGCATTTTTAATAATCCGTATTGCCGGATTAAGACCGGGTACAACTGTTACTTCGGGCAGCTTAATTGGGACAGGGGTGAGTGAAATATCAATACTTTCATTATTGGCAATAGATACAGTTACAGTATCCGAGATGTAGCCTATAAATGAGGATATTAACGTATATTTACCCGGTAATAATTTTAATTCAAAATAACCTTCGGCATTAGTTGACGTTCCAACTAAGGATTCGGCGGCACGTATATTTGCATATATTAAACCATCGCCGCTGTTTTTATCACGTATTTTTCCTTTTAACGAATAATATTGCGCAAATGAGATATTTACACTTATTATCAACAAAAACAAAATTAGTTTTTTCAATTTTTCCCCTAAAAAAAATTATTCAAGCAAAATTATAATGTTTTATTTATTGTCTTTTATTTACCCTAATAAAGATTAGTTCCAATAATTAATTTCAATAATTTATTAAATTGTATATGCTAACACAAAATGGTTTTTTAGAACCATCATAACGTAATTGATAATTATTGTTTTATACTTATTAAGCTTATACAATTTAATATCTGTTTATTAACTTTTGTATCCCCGCAAAACGAAAGGAGATAAATAAAGATAATCACTACTTTATGATTATCCTTTTAGCAGCGTATTAATTACAATAGTCTAATATTATTACACTAATTAAAATTAATATTATTTAGACGTGCCTTCTGAGGTATTAGTTCTGTTGCGTAAGTTATTTTCTTTTAACTGATTTAGCAATACGGTATATACAGTATTATTTAAATTGCTTAATACAGTAGTTAAAAATTCGTTATAGTTTTTTAATTGCCTGTTTATACCTATTTTTTTTCCGGCATAATGAATAAATATTGCTATTGAAGGTTTATTGCTAAAAATTCCACCGGTAATTAATTCAATCTCGGAAAGCTTAATTTCTTCTTTTCTGTTATTAATAAAAAAATTAGAGCAAATAATTTTTTCGTTATCTATTTCTATCTTATATGGAAAATATTTATAATTTTTATAATAATACCAATTAATTGAAAAAACAAAAACTAAATTAATTAAAACAAAAAACATGTAATACCAATTTTTATTAGGGGCCAATACAAAAATAAATATTTGGGTCAACAAAATAAATGAAATTAAAATGTTTGCATAACGGTAAATAATTTGTGCAAAGATTGGATAAGTATATTTTTTCATAGTAATTTAATATTTTTAAATAATGATATAATTACAGAAAAATAAATCTAAAAATCAACATAAAAGAAATTCAAAAGACAATTAAATTTTTATTAGTTTGTATAATGAAGTTCATAACTCCATAAGTGGATGTCGCATAAGTCCGATTTTTGAAATTCCCTGCTACAATATTCCTCGCGTGTTAAACATATAATCAACCGTATACTACTATATATCAATATGTTATAAGAAGATATTCCCCTCTCTTTTTAAGAGAGGGGCAAGGGGTGAGTTCGGTTTTTGTACTTATGAGACATCCTCCATAACGGGTTTCATATCATTAGCCGGAAATCTGTATAGCCCCGAAAAAAAGCAAAATCGAAAAGAACAAAAAAGTCAACCAAAACAAGGACGAAATATCAATTCTATCTAATTCTTATGAAATCTTATATTTAATAACTAAAAAAAGTCAACCTATTTCAGGACGCTGCAATCTACTGAGATGAAACCTTTACAGGGTTTTTAACTTTATTTTTAAAATATTGTATAGCCCCGAAAAAAAGCAAACACGAAAAATGATAAAAAAGTCAACCAAAACAAGGACGAAATATCAATTCTATCTAATTCTTATGAAATCTTATATTTAGAAGCTAAAAAAAGTTAAGCTATTTCAGAACACTGCAGAATAATAATTATTAGCCGTAATAACCCTGTTAAGGGTTACATGTCATTAGCAAAAAATCAACGGAATAAAAATACAACCCCATAGTGGGTTGCATGTAAATTTATTAATTAAATTGGCCAAGTAGAATATACATTAACAAACATTTAAATTGGTACATTTACCCGCAATTGGCAGATAGACGTTTCAACTAAATAATAACTCACTTATTCTTATTGAGAGCTATGCAACCCACTAACGGGGTTGAAGTATTTTTTACACAATATTTATCTACTGAGATGAAACCCTTACAGGGTTTTTGACTTTATTTTTAAAATATTGGATAGCCCCGGAAAAAAGCAAACACGAAAAATGATAAAAAAGGTTAACTATTTAGAAACGCTGCAACCACAAATTACAACACCCCCATTAGTAGGCTGCATAGACCTCTAGTAGAATAAAGGATTAATTTTAAGTTGTAAACATAATAATTTAGTGTATTATAAACTCATCTTGTCAGAATTATCTAAAACTTGGCAAAGGAAATTTACACAAATATACTTGTGCCTATTTGATTAATATTACAAAATCTGTTGCATTTATTATTATAGAAAATTTTAAGCTATTCCATATATGCCTTTATGGCGTATTCAACGTTATTATGTCATACTAAAATAGCACAAACGCCATATTGACAGCCACACCGCCATTTTGGCATTAGTAATTTGAAATAATTATTGCAACTATCGTAACGGATATTTGAATAATCAAGCAATTACAAAATTTAGAGTAAAAGAAACACGTCCCCCCAACTCATTAAAATTAAATCGGTTACAGCTTGATATTTTAACCGCCCATGTGGAATTTGGAGTTTTATTAATTCAATCAATCCCCTTTTGTGTATTACTATTTTCGGATTGGCACGCCGGTTGCTTAATATAGAACAAAGATTGATAAATAAATTAAAAACAAATAAATTAACATAAACATTTTGGAGGATCTAAAAATGACACTAGTAAGATTTAACCCTATGCGAGACATGTTAAACTTTGAAAGAGAAATTGGCAGATTGTTTAACAGTTTTGAAAACAAAATAGGATTCCCTAAAAAGGAATTAGATGAGGAGTTGGAAAATGCCGTTTGGAGTCCCTTAACGGATATTTCAGAAAATAAAGATAACTTTTTCTTAAAACTTGATCTTCCCGGTATTGCAAAAGAAGATGTAAAAATTTCTTATAACGATGGTCAGCTTTGTATTAGCGGTGAAAGGAAACAAGAAAAAGAAGAAAAAGAAACTACTTTTCATCGTGTTGAAAGAGTTTACGGAAAATATTACCGCTCATTCACTTTGCCTAAAGAAATAAAAATAAACGAAATTACTGCCGATTTTAAAAACGGTCAGCTTTCTGTAATAATTCCAAAGGCTGAAGAAATTAAGCCAAAAGAATTAGAAATTAAAGTAAATTAATTTTGTTCTTGCACAATTAAAGAGAGAAAGTTAACTTTCTCTCTTTAGTTATTTTAAACGATTATAATTACACACGAGCTTCCTTATGCAATTTAAAAATTATTACGATGTGCTTGGGGTTAAAAAAGACGCTTCCGAAGAAGAAATAAGCAAAGCGTTTAGAAAACTTGCCAAGCAATTTCATCCCGATAAAAATCCGGGAAACAAAACCGCTGAAGAAAGATTTAAAGAAATAAGTGAAGCTAATGAGGTTTTAAGTGATCCTCAAAAAAGAAAAAAATATGATAATGTTTCCAACGGCTGGGAACAACAATATCAATCAAAAGACTATAGCAATGTTAACGATTGGTTTAAAAATTCGCAATACGGAAGAACAAAAGCAAAAAACACAAGTAATAGAAGCGGCGATTATTTTAGCAGCGGAGGTGCGTCCGATTTTTTCAAAGCATTTATGTCCGGTATTTTTGACCAGCAGGAAAATAATAGATTTGAGCAAGAAAACGACACAACTATTCTTGATGTGGAATTAGGACTTAATTTATCACTTGAAGAAGCTTATACGGGTTGTGAAAA
The DNA here is from genome assembly GCA_043805435.1 of bacterium. Classification (GTDB taxonomy): domain Bacteria; phylum Bacteroidota; class Ignavibacteria; order Ignavibacteriales; family Melioribacteraceae; genus JAEXOD01. The sequence continues at coordinate 15,590 of JAZDHY010000111.1, read as the reverse complement.
ACAAATAAAAACAAAAGATAAAATCTTACAGGTTACAATAAAAAAGGGAATTACGACGGGTAAAAAACTACGATTAAAAAATCAAGGTAAAGTTTTGGGAAAAGGAAAAGCGCGCGGTGATTTAATTTTAAATGTAACGGTATTGGACAATGCAAAATACACTTTGAAAGATAAAGATTTATACTACAATTTGGATGTAGATTTATATACTGCTATATTTGGAGGCAAAAAAACAATTACTACTTTAGATAATAAAAAAATTAATATTACTATTCCAAAAGAAATTGATTCCTGTAAAACTTTAAGAATTCCCAAAATGGGAATGCCTGATTATGAAAACGAGAACAAACAAGGGGATCTGTTTGTAAAAGTATTAGTTAAATTACCTAAAAATTTGTCAAAACACGAAATTGAACTTTTTGAACAGTTAGCAAAAATTAGAAAATAAATAAATTTATATTAGAAACAAATACGGAGTACTTAAATGAGTGAAACTAAAAACGCTGCACAGCAGTTTGAATTTAAAGCCGAAGTTAAACAATTATTGGATATTCTTGTACATTCATTGTACAGCAGTAGAGAAATATTTTTACGTGAATTAATTTCAAATTCAAGTGATGCATTAGACAAATTACGCTTTGAATCTATTAAAGGAACCGAAATAGTTGATAACGATTTGCCGTTAGACATAAATGTAACTTTTGATGAAAAAGAAAATACTCTTACTATTAAAGATACCGGCATTGGTATGACTAAAGAAGAGTTAATTGAAAACATTGGCACAATTGCCAAATCAGGTACTGCACAATTTTTACAACAATTAAATGAAAGTAAAGCCGATGCAAGTAACATAATAGGTAAATTTGGTGTTGGTTTTTATTCTGTATTTATGGTTGCAAAAGAAGTTGTTTTAAAAACAAAATCATTTACTAAAGATGCTAAATCTTACGAATGGAAATCTGATGGTCTTGGAAGTTATGAAATTAACGAGCTTGACGAAAGCATTCCCCGCGGTACCGAATTAATTGTTCATTTGAAAGACGATGCAAAAGAATTTGCTCAAAAATGGCAAATTGAAAGTATTATTAAAAAACATTCAAGTTTTATCTCTTTTCCTATTTATGTTGAAAACGAAAGAATTAATACTTTAACTGCTATATGGCGCGAACCAAAAACCTCGGTAACAAAAGAACAATATGCCGAGTTTTACAAACATTTAAGTTATGATACCGAAGAACCACTTGATACAATTCATAACTCAGTTGACGCTCCTATTCAGTTTTATTCATTATTATTTATACCTAAAAAAAATGTAGACTTTTTTGGATTCCAACGCGATAATTATGGTTTGGATTTATATGTACGCAGAGTATTAATTCAACATAAAACAAAAGAACTGCTTCCCGAATATTTAAGTTTTGTTAAAGGTGTTGTTGATTCTGAAGATTTGCCATTAAATATTGCCCGCGAATCGTTACAGGAAAATATTATTTTTACAAAAATTACAAATAATATTACCGGTCAAATTTTATCTTACCTAACTAAAAAAGCAAAAGATGACCCCGCTGCATATTTAGAGTTTTTTAAGGAACACGGCAGAGTATTTAAACTTGGTTACGGCGATTATACAAATCAAGAAAAGTTTAACAATTTGTTAAGATTTAATTCTTCTATTTGCAGCAAAGAAGACGAACTGATTTCTTTAGAAGATTATGTTTCACGCTTAAAAAGTGACCAAAAAGAAATTTATTTTGCGTTAGGTGCTTCACGCGCCGCTTTGGAAAGTGACCCACATACGGAATTATTCAAACGTAAAGGCGTTGAAGTGTTATATTTTTATGATCCTTTGGATGAATTTGTTGTTTCCTCATTAAGGAATTTCAAAGACCATGAATTTAAATCCGTTGAAGCCGCAGATCTTGGCAAAATGGAAAAATTGGATGACGTGATAGAAAAAAAAGCTGACGTTGAAAGCTTAAACCCTGACGATGAAAAACAGTTTGAAAACTTAGTAGCAAAAATTAAAACAATTCTTGGCGATAGAGTTGTTGACGTTAAAGAATCAAAAAGATTAACCGGCAGCCCGTCTTGTTTAGTAAGCCCTGACGACTCAATGAGTTCTTCAATGCAAAAAATATTACGCATGTCAAATAAAGATACTTCGGCTCAAAAGAAAATATTTGAAGTAAATAAAGATCATAAATTAATTCGTAATTTATTAAAAATATTTAAATCCAACGCGGAAGATACTTATATAATAAATACAGTTGAACAACTATTCGAATCGGCAATGCTGCTTGACGGTTCGTTAACCGATCCTCATAATTTAGTTAACAGGCTAAATAAAATGCTTGAAGAAACTTCTGAATGGTATAAGGAAAAAAATAATATTTAATTTATAATTATTACAATTATTTTTAATTACCCACGCCTTTTTGACGTGGGTAATTTATTTTAAATGGTCACCATTTTATTAGTTCATGTTTAGTGAAATTAAAAACAAATATTTTTTAATAACCTAACAGCTTAATACTAACCCCATCCATTCATTCATGGTAGTTTTATCAATAACTTCAAATCCGGCTCTTTGATAAGCATTTACAATATCTTCTTCATCGGTTATAAGCAGACCCGAAAGAATAACAACACCATTTTTATTAACCTTTTGCATAATCAGATCTTTAATATCAAGCAAAATAGGTTTATTGATATTTGCCAAAATCAAATCAAAATTATTTTCTTCCAAATCACTAAGTTCGCCTAAAACAACTTTAATTTTATCTTCAACACCGTTAAGTAAAGTATTTTCGTTGCCATTAAGCGAACACCAGTCATCATTATCTAATGCAACTCCGCTTGAGGCACCAAGTTTAATTGCTCCTATTGCCAATACTGCCGTACCGCTTCCAACATCCAAAACTTTACTGCCGGATTTTACATATTTTTCAAGTAAACTTAAAACAATTTTAGTTGTTTCATGTTCCCCTGTTCCAAACGACATTTTAGGATCAATTGTAATTACAATATCATCTTCTTTAGGAATAAATTCTTTGGTTGAAGGTTTAATTACTATTCTATCTGTAACGCGAATAATATTTAAATTTTTCTCCCATTCTTCATTCCAATTTTTTTCTTCGTGCTCTTCGGCTTCAACAGTAAAACTTTCAATATACTTTTCATCAACCAATTTGGCAAGTAAACTTTCAACTTCTGTTTTTGATAAATTAGATTTTTCGCCTGTAAAAATAGTTGCAAAAATATCATTATCCAAAAAGCCGCTTATTTCAAGTTCCCACAAAAAGCCGCTTATTGTTTCAGGGTCGTATGGAGTTGTATAAATATTAAACTGTTTGTATTTTTTCATTTATTTCTCAATTTATGTTAAATAATATTTCACAAATTTCATCTTGATATGTTCTTACTTTAGAAGCACTGCCGACAAAGTTTTGTGTGAGTATAGAAAAAGAAATAATATGTCCATTTTTTGTATTCATATAGCCGGTTAATGAACTTACACCCGAAAGTGTACCGGTTTTAGCGTGAACATTTGAAAATACCGTTTCATTTTTCATTCTGCTGCGTAATGTTCCATCAACACCGCCTACAGGAAACGAATCGTAAAGTATTTTGAACAAATCAGGATTAGTTTTATAGATGTATTTTACTACACCGTTCAACAATTCAGCACTAATTAAATTATAACGCGAAACACCCGAACCGTCAACAATACAATAATTTTTAGGATTTTTACCGGATAAATAAATCAGACTATCGACAATTTTACCACCATTTTCAGGTAAAGCCGGTTTTCCATAATATTTTAATGCCATTGCGCGAAAAGTCATTTCGGCACTCAAGTTATCGCTTGTTTTATTTAAGTTTACAATAACCTGGCCAAACGGCCTGTCAAAAGTATAAATATGTTCTGCATCAATTGGTCTTAAACCGGTTTTAACGGTAATTGGAACTTTAATGCCCTGTGCGTTTAATTCTTCACAAGCCAAAATTAAAAAATATGCATTACTATTACATACATTTATTTTGTCAGTATCGGGTTCGGCAGTTTCTTTTAGATTTCCGCCAATAATAAATTTATTGTTTCTATTTAACCAATCACGAGTAGCAAAAAACCTTTTTCCTTTTTCTGAAGTTGTAACAGCGTTATTTTCGATTGAATAGAACGACGATTTTGGAATTCCTTCAACAATTGGGGGTGTTCCCTTTTCACCCGGTTGATATGCAATTTTTACGCATGCATCATTAATTATAAGAGGAGTAAGATAAGGGAAATCACTTGACGGGTCATCATCCCACATCCAGCCTGGGCCCCAAAATGACGAATCCATTGCAGAAACATCACCATATACATTGCCCGCAATTTTGTTAATTCCCATTTCTTTAACTTTACTTACCATAAAAGATAAATCTGCCGAAGTAAAATCGGGATCCATACCGCCTACAAAATAAATGTCACCCGAACAAACAGAGTCTTTTATTTTTCCCGTGTAATATACGGATGTTGAAAAATTGTAATTTTCACCTAAAAATAAAAGGGCTGCTGTTGTTGTTAATACTTTTTGATTTGAAGCAGGAGTTAACAAATATCTTTCATTTGCACTATAAATAGGGGTATCGGTAGTCAAATCATAAGCATCAACTGCTACCAAACAGGTTTTAAAATAATCCACATTTAGTAAACTATCAAGTTTTTCCTTAACTAAATTGTTTGAATTTTGACCAAAAACATAACAAGTCTGAACTGTTAAAAATAAAAACATAACCATCTTTTTCATATATCGCTCACTATTAATTAAAAATGTTCTCTTAACCTAAAATCAACACCAATTTCATTTATAACAAAATTTTTAGCAACTTCCGCATCCACTTCATTTAATCCCACAATAGACATCACAACGTGGGAATAATTTTTTGCTTTTTTTGCAAAATCAATCATTTCCGCATGTAAAGATTCATCAACACGCATTAATTTTGCATATTGAGCGGCATCAACCGAATTAAGACTTATTGAAACGACATCAATTAGACCCTTTAACTCTGGTGTAATATCGTGTTTGTTTATAAAACTGCCATGACCGTCTGTGTTCAAACGGGTAGAACCGCCATTTTCTTTAACATATTTAGCAACTTCTTTAACTACATCCCACCTGATGGTTGGTTCACCATAGCCGCAAAAAACAATCGAATCGTATTTTTTAGGGTCGCCAATTTCAGTAATATATATTTGTGCTTCGGGTTCTTCCGATTTTTTCATTTTAAGATTATATCCCGAAATAATCGCTTCCCCCTTTCTATCACAAAAAACACAATCGGCATTACATCTGTTTGTAACGTTTACGTACAACGATTTACGTATTGGATAAGTAAATGATAATTTTGGCATTTTTCCAATTCCAAATAATTTATAAGCATTCATTGATGTAGTTCTTGCAATATCTTCAATTGTTAAATCGTGTATTTCAGCTATTGATTTTGCAACAAGTTTTACATTTGCCGGTTCATTCCTCTGCCCTCTAAACGGTACGGGAGTTAAAAATGGCGAATCAGTTTCAAGTAAAATATTTTCAGGTTCAATTCCTTTTACTACTTTGCGCAAGCTGTCCGCTTTAGCGTATGTAATATTACCGGTAAAAGAAATATAATGGTGCATTTCAATTAATTCGCGTGCATCCAATAATGAAGCGGTAAAACAATGAAATTGAGCACGGAGACCCGTTCCTTTATATTTTCTCATTATTTCCATTATATCATGGTCCGCTTCTCTGTTATGAATTATAACAGGCAATTTTAACTCAACTGCTAAATTTAATTGATCCTTAAACGCTTTTATCTGATCTTCCTTTGGTGAAAAATCATAATAATAATCAAGGCCTATTTCACCAATGGCAACTACTTTAGGGCTTTGGGCAATTTCTTTTATTGTTGCAAGCATACTTCCATCCCAACCTTTTGTATCGTGCGGATGAACACCTGCTGCGGAATAAATAAAAGGATATTTTTTTGTAATTTCTAGTGCCTGAATGGAGGATGCAATATCGGTTGCAGGTACAATAATATAATCCACTCCGCTATCAACTGCATTTTGAATTATTTTATCAACTTCACCATTAAAGTTTGGATAAAACAAATGACAATGCGTATCTATAAACATAATAATTCCTATAATTAAACATTAAAACTTAACTAATCACACAGATAAAATATCCGGCAATAGTATAAAACAACAATTATTTTTTTATTCCACTTCTCCAATTACAATTGCTTCTTCGTTAATTGAGGCGGATATTTCTAATACTTTATTTACTTTTGTTTTGTCAACAATAGCAATTAAACCAATTCCAACGTTAAAGGCTTCCCTCATTTCCAAATCGCTTATCTTTCCGGTTTCTTGAATTAATTTAAATATCGGAAGCATTTCCCATGAATTCCAATCAATTTTTAAACTTAAATTTTTTGGTGTTACTCGTTTTGTGTTTCCAATAATGCCGCCGCCGGTAATATGCGAAAACGCATTTATTTCAACATTGTTTTTCAGATGGGTAATTAATTTCAAATACGACTTGTGAATAGTTAATAATTCGCTGCCAATTGAATTTTCAAATAAATCCACATTATCCGTAACTTTAAATTTTTCCAAAAGCACTTTGCGGGCTAAGGAATACCCATTAGTATGCAGCCCGTTCGATTTAAAACCGATCAGCACGTCTCCCGATTTAACATTTTTACCATCAATTATTTTTGCCTTATCAACAACACCTACAATTGTGCCCGAAATATCATATTCGTTGGTACTATAAAAACCGGGCATTTCTGCAGTTTCTCCGCCAATTAACGAAATTTCATTTTCAATACAAGCAATCGAAAAACCCTTAATTATTTGTTCGGCAACGTCCGGAAAAAGCTTTCCAACGGCTAAATAATCCATAAAATAAAGCGGTTTTGCCCCGCATACAGCAATATCGTTTACACAATGGTTTACTAAATCCTGGCCCACTGTATGATGTTTGTTCATCAAAAACGCAATTTTTAGTTTTGTACCAACCCCGTCAACACTTGAAACAAGTACAGGTTTTTCGTATCCCGTAAAATCCAATTCATAAAAAGCTCCAAAATGTCCAATACCTGATAAAACATTTTTATTAAAAGTCGATTTTGCTAATATTTTTATCCTTTCAACAGTTTCTTCTCCTGCCTTAATATCTACTCCGGCAGCCTTATAAGTGTTTTCCAATTCAGCCTCACATTTGATTTTTTATCTCTTAAAGATAACCTTATTATATGAAAAAATGAAACCTTAGTATTAAAAATTTTGTATTAAGAATATATTTCTTTAACAGTTAAGTATAGTTTTTTATATATCAATTTTGAGTTTTTTTTGGTATATTTTATAGTTGTATAATAATTTCTTTTGTGAAAAGTGGAAAGCTATAATTTAAACGATAGAGAAAAAGCCATTCTCCGTAATGTCATTCATCAATTTATTTTAACCGCAAGTCCGGTTGGGTCGCGTAATATTGCAAAAAAATACGATCTTGGACTTTCGCCGGCTACTATTAGAAATATTATGGCCGATTTGGAAGAAACAGGCTTTTTAGGTCACCCGCATACAAGTGCAGGGCGAATTCCTACCGATAAAGGATATAGGCTTTATGTAGATTCATTAATGGAAATTACAGAATTAGCCGATGAACAAAAACAAATTATTTCTTCGGGATATGAAAACGCAATAACTGAAACCGAAGAATTGCTTCGTATGACATCGTTTTTATTAAGCGATATTACTAACCAGCTTGCTTGTGTTACTTTCCCCCGATTTTCTTCTGCCATATTAGAAAAAATACAACTTGTTCAATTGTCTTCAATCCGTATTTTAGTAGTTCTAAGTATTCGTTCAGGATTGGTTAAAACAATTACCATGGAACTTGAAAACGAAATGGCTAAGGAAAACCTTGAAGCCATACAACAATTATTAAATGAAAGGCTTACAAATCTAACCTTTTCGGAAATTAAAACTACATTTCAAGAAAGAATTAAAGATGTAAGTTTTGATAAATACAAACCTATAATCAGATTTTTTATTGATTCGGCGGACAAGATTTTTTCTGATGTTAGTTACTCCGATAAGGCTTTTATTACCGGTGCTAAAAATATATTAAAACAGCCCGGTTTTGATGATTTAAGCAATTTTCAAAGCATTATTGAATTGATTGAAAATAAAGATGTAATTGTTCACATAATGGATAGCAAAAGACAAAAAAGCGGATCGTTTACCGTTTCGATCGGATCGGAAAATCAAATTGAATTATTTAGTAATTATAGCTTTATAACAAAAGATTATAAAATTGGAGATACTGTTGGCATATTAGGAGTTATTGGCCCTAAAAGAATGGAATATTCCAAATCTATTGCCGCAATTATTTATATTGCAGAATCTTTATCAAGCGAACTTAAAAGAATTTAAATGAAAATAAATTATAGATAATAAATAAATACAGGTTAATGTATGAAAGAAGTAAAAGACCAAAATTTAAGCAAAAATAATATTAACGAAAACAATATTCCTATTGAAATTATAAATAACATGCAAAATGATTCAAACGAATCTAAAGAAGAAGAAGGAGTTAATATTAATAATACCGATAATTTTGTTCAAACCATCGAAAATTTACAAAACGAACTCAATTTACTTAAACAAAAAAATAAAGAACTTGAAGCCGATGTTATTGAAGTTAAAGATAAAAGGCTGCGATCTTTGGCAGAATTTGAGAATTACAAACGAAGATCACAAAACGAACTTTCAAATTTCTTCAAATATTCTTCAGAAAATTTTATTAAAAAAATCCTTCCTATACATGATGATTTACAACGGTCATTATTGCACATTGGTGATGCTCAAAATTACGAGTCGTTTTTAAGCGGTATAAGATTAGTTTTTGATAAATTTACCCGAATTCTTGAAGATGAGGGGGTAAAAAAGATGGAAACCAAGGCGAGGCAATTCGATTTTAATTTTCATGAAGCTTTATTACAGCAAATTAACACTCAAGTTCCCAATAATACAATTTTGGAAGAAATAGAATCCGGTTATATGTATAAAGACAAAGTTATTCGTCATGCAAAAGTTATTGTTTCACAACAACCGGAAGAATCTAAATCAACAAGTGATAATCCAACTGATGAATCACAGAACTAATTTTAGCAAAGGGAATTAAAATGAGTAAAAGAGATTATTACGAAATACTTGGTGTAGATAAAAAATCAACTAAAGATGAACTTAAAAAAGCATACCGAAAAGCAGCAATGCAGTTTCACCCTGATAGGAATCCCGGTGATAAAGAATCCGAAGAAAAGTTTAAAGAGGCTGCTGAAGCTTATGAAGTTTTAAGCAGCGATGAAAAAAGAGCTAAGTATGATAAATTTGGCCATAACGGTTTACGAGGCGGACAAGATTTCCACGGCTATAATGATGTAAACGATATCTTCAGCAATTTTTCGGATATTTTTGGAAGTGCTTTTGGCGGCGGTGGCGGCGGCTCCATTTTTGATGATATATTTAATGGCGGTGGTTCATCTCGCACTCGTCAAAAGACCGGTGGTTCACCCGGAACCGATTTAAAAATCAACTTAAAGCTTACTTTAGAAGAAATTGCAGCCGGTACTATAAAAAAAATTAAAATAAAACGCCATATAACTTGTACTACCTGTGGTGGTACCGGTGCTAAAGACGGTTCATCGTTTAACACATGTTCAATTTGCAGCGGTACAGGAGAAATTAGACAAGTTTCTCGTTCGTTTTTTGGTCAGTTTGTTAACATTGCTCCTTGCAGCAACTGTAGCGGCACCGGCAAAGTAATATCCGATCCATGCCGTAAATGCTCGGGAGACGGAAGAATTATTGACGAGTCGACCATTAAAATAAACGTTCCTGCCGGAGTTGTTGACAGCAGTTATATGACTTTGCGCGGTGAAGGGAATGCAGGAAAAAATGGCGGGCGCGCAGGTGATATTATTGTTGTTTTCCGTGAAGCAGCACACGAGTTTTTTACGCGAAACAATGATGACATTATTTACGAATTAATGATTAGTTTTCCTGAAGCTGTTATGGGAACAGAAGTGGAAATTCCTACACTTTCCGGCAGAGCTAAATTAAAAATAGACCCCGGTACCCAACCCGGAAAGTTTTTAAAAATGCGAGAAAAAGGAATTCAGCATTTAAATGCTCATGGTGCCGGCGACCAATTAGTGCGTGTAAATATTTTTGTACCGTCTAAGGTTGATGCTAAAGAAAAAGAATTGTTAAAAGAACTTCAAAAATTACCAAACATCAAAGTTCCTAACAATTAATAAATTACATTGAAATTTAAAAAGCTAAAGGCATTATATATTAAATTTGGCTTTACCGAAACGGAAGGTAATGTAATTCTTTTTTTGTCAATATTTTTTATAATAGGTTTTGCAATTTTTACTTTAAAAAATACGGACTCAACAAAAAAAATAAATTTTGAATATTCTACCGAAGACAGTATTTTTAATGCTTCAAAAACTGATTCTGTTTTAATAATAAATTCAAAAAATAGTATAAAATCTAAACAAAAAGTCTCTAAATTTAATAAAATAAAATCTGTTCAAAAACTAAACAATAAAACGATTGGATTTAAAAGAATTAACTTAAATACATCTACAAAAGAAACATTAATGCAAATTCCCGGAATTGGAGAAAAAACCGCAGCGGATATTATTACTTTAAGAACAAAAAACGGGAAAATAAATTCGCTGATTGATTTGATGGAAATAAAAGGAATGAAGAGAAATATCATTACCCAATTAAGAGCATATGTTATAATAGAATGAAATTTTTTGTAAAAAATACTAATAAAACCAGTGAACAATGGTATATCCATGTTGTTTTATATACAATAATAATTATTCTATCATATATTTTGATTAATGTAGCTTTTATTCAACCCAATAAAATTGTTTTGCGAGAAAAGTATTATAAAAAAGAATCAAGATTAAGAATGTTAAATTTAAGAGAGGCGGAAATTTTATTTAAAGAGAAATATGGCAGTTTTACCGATAATATAGACAGTTTAATTGGTTTTTTGAAATATGACAAATTAGTTACTGCTAGTATTTCAAAAATTGATCCTGTTACAAAAAAATCGCTTAGCCCTTTTAAAAATTTAACTAAATTTGTTTTTGCTCCTCAAATATATGATTCTTTAAGGCATGCACCAAAGTCTTTAAGGCCTTACAAAATTACTATTGATACATTATCTACCGGTAGCACAACGGTAAAGGGAACAAATTACCTTATTGAATGTCCTGACGGATATGGGAAAATTGGTGATTTATTTAACGAGACACTTAAAAACACAGCTTCATGGGAATAAAATTATGCAGCTATTTCAAAATAACGCCGGGTTTAATATTTCGAAATCAAAACTTCAATATGTTGAAGTTAATTATTCGGAAAATGATTTTGCGCTAGAAAATATTGACGAGGAATATTTTTCGGATTTTATTGATCCCTCAATTAAAGAAACAAAATTTGTTTCAATATTACAAAGTGCTTTTAGCTCGCTCACTTTGCGAAAACCTCTCAAAAGCAGCGTTGTATCATTTTCGCTGCCTTATGAGTTCTTTAAAATCATTTCTCTTCCGTACGATAATACGTTAATTGATGCAGATTTAAATCACTTTATCGAATGGGAATTTTCTGTTTTATTTCCCCAATTATACGCTTCGGATTTTGCATTGCGTTTTATAAAAATTGATGACAGCAGTCTGCTTAACAAAAACAAAATAATTGTTTACGCAATTGAAAAAAGGATATTAAAAATATTACATAAATTTGCCACAAAAAACAGTTTAACTATAAAATTTATAGATAATGTACATTTAACCGGTAATTTAGTTATATTTTCCGATCCGAGCTTTAACAAACTACAAAACTCAATTAGTATTTTTATTAACGAAGAATCTGTAAATTTTATTGTTTTGGAGGGAACATCTCCAATTTATGTTAAATCATTAAATTATAATAACATTTCCGAACTTATTCCTAAAGTTTCTGAAGGTTTTAATAATATAAATCAAATCGGTATCGACTCTCAACTTTTACATAAAGCATATATTATTACAGATTCTGTTTCCGAAAACATAATTGAACAGATACGAACTCAGTTAAACGTAAATCTTTTACGTATAAACCCGTTCGATAGACTTAATCAAAATCCTATAGTTAAAAACAACAATTTAATTCAAAGGAAAATTTTAACATTTTCATCTGCCTTAGGGGTAGTGTTGAGACTTGAATAATGCGAATAATTGCAGGCGAATTCCGTGGCAGAGTAATTAAATTTCCTAATTCTAAAGCTGTGCGTCCTACTACTGATAAAGTAAAAGAATCTTTATTTAATCATTTATGTAACCAAATGGATTTTGATTCTATTTCCGTATGCGATATTTATGGGGGTTCCGGTTCTCTTGGATTAGAAACAAAAAGCAGAGGTGCCGGATTAGTACATTTTGTTGAAAATAACTTTACTTGCGGAAAAGTACTTCAAGAAAATATTGATTCGCTTGGAGTAACTGAGAGCTGTTACATATATAAATTGGATGCCGTAAAATTTTCAAAATTGGCTACACATAACACATACGATTTGATTTTAGCCGACCCTCCTTTTTTCAAATACGATATATATGATGTTTTTAATAATTTGATAGAAAATAATTTTATTAATCCGGGTGGTGTTTTAATAATTGAACGTTCTATCCAGACATTAGATAAAGATATTTTTAATTTTAAAGCCGAACCATTTAAAAGGATTGGCGATAGTTGTATATTTAAATTTACATTTTAGATGATTATAATATGAGACGAGTAATTTACCCCGGAACATTTGACCCTGTAACAAACGGGCATATAGATATAGTTAAACGTGCTATTGATTTATTTGATGAAGTTGTTGTAACCATTGCACGTAATCCTTCTAAAACCTGTATGTTTACAGTTGATGAAAGATTATATATGCTGCGCGAAAGTTTTAAGGATTTTAATAATGTTATTGTTGATGCTTTTGAAGGATTAACCGTAAACCACGCAAAAGCAGTTGATGCGGTTGGAATTATACGTGGTTTGCGTGCTATAAGCGACTTTGAATACGAATTTCAAATGGCATTAATGAATAGAAAACTTTCAAACGGCATAAAAACAATATTTCTGATGCCTCACGAAAAGTACACTTATCTTAATTCAACAATTATTCGTAATTTATCGCAATTTGGCGGCGATGTTAGTGCTTTTGTTCCGCCTGTTGTAATTGAAATGTTGGAAAAGCGGAAGACTAAATAGTTATTTTTCGGCAATAATAAGCATTTCGTAATCTTCGGTTGTTAAAATTGTATCTCGGCTAAATGCACCAAGTTTACAACCATAGATATCTGTCTTTTTAAAGCCAATACTATTTGTAAGCCAAAATATTTCCGATGGCACATAATATCTTTCGTTAGATTTTAATTCTTTTTCGGTTCCCAAATCGTTGGTCACTGTAAAATTCGATTTCTCTCTAAACGTCATTAAATCAAAAGTTAACTCTTTTGTATCTGTACCAACCTCATTATCATTAATAAAATCTTTTACAGAATGAAATAACGGGAACAGACCGTTTAATGTTGTAAAAATTAATTTTCCACCCGGTTTTATCGAATTATACGCATTTTTTAATATGCTAAAATTCATTTCGTCTGTTTCCATCAATGGAAATGAACCTTCACAAATCATAATCCCCAAATCAAAATTTTCTTTATAATTAAAATATCGGGCATCCATTTGTTCAAACACAACATTAACTCCCGCATTGGCTGCTTTTTCTTTTGCAAGAGTTAATTGATCAAGCGACAAATCAAAACCTAAAACGTTGTACCCTCTTTTTGATAATTCAATAGAGTGTCTTCCTGTTCCGCAACCAATATCTAATATTTTTGCTTCCTTGTTAAATTCAATTTCTTTTTCAATAAAATCTACTTCACCAATTGTTCCTTGCACAAACATTTCTTTATCGTAGCTTCTAGCAAAATCCGTAAAAAGCTCCTCATACCATTGTTTCATATTTTCTCCGTTTATAACGTCATATATATTACGTCGTCTTCAATCAAATTTTTTACTCTGTTTATTCCTTTACAGGCCATAAATCTAACTTTATCGCCTTCATTTAGCTTCGAAATAGAACCTTCAAAAACATTAAATCTAAAGAAATATTCTGTTCCGTCTGCTCTTATCCAGCCAATTCGTTTTTCGGGCAGAATTTTTTTTACATAAGCCTGCCTTAAAAAAGTTTTCCAATAATTTCTACACTCTTCCAATAATATTTTAGAAGAATAATTATTTAATTCATCCTTTATTTGGACGTATAAGTCTTCCAAATGTTTTGGAATTTTCCAATTTCTTTCTACTCTTACGGCAAGTTCAAGTAAAGTATGTTTTTCGGCCAACTCTTTTTCGTTTTTTTTAAGTAATATTTCACTAATTACATTAAACAGATCAAGTCGTAATAATATTTCCCCCTTTATCAACGCAGCATCAACTGCATATTTTAAAGCTTCATTTATCTCATTTAATTTTACCAATTCTTCTGCATATTCTTTAAAAACAAACCACTCTTTTTTATGCAGTAAAACCTCGTAAAGCATTTTTAAACCCTCTTTATTTTCACCGAGCTTTATTTTTGAAATTGCAATTCTTCTTTTTAACCATACCGCATTATCATAATGATAGTTTTTTAAAACTACCAAAGCTTTTTCGGATTCGTTGATACATTCATTATAATATTCAATCTCCAATAAAGCTTTTGTTTTATACGAATACCAGTTTTCTAAATCCGAGGCGAGTTCAATCTGTTTTCCTGCTTTTGGTCCGTTTTTTATTGTAATAATTTGAGCATTTGTATCTAATTTTTCTACATCTAATAAATTTAAAAAATTATTTATATTGTGCCAATCAGGATTAGTATTACTTTTTTCGTATTTCACAAACTGAAACAAAACTCGAACACGCAAATTTGCCTCTTTGGCATTTTCCGGATTTAGCAATTTTAACAGACAATTCAGGTATTCAATTAAATCCTCTTTTTCTATTTTAAGCACATTATGATGAGGATGAAAATTACCGCTTTCAATATTCATTTCGTCATCGGTTTTAGTAACATTTTTTAATAAAAAATAAATGTTCCAGCCAAACGAAACTAAAAAATAATTATCGGTAGTTGGTGTAAACTTATACTTAAGAGTATTAATAATAAAAGCAGCCCCGTCTTCATATTTTCCTAAGGCCTTGTAGCTGTTAAAAATATTTTTAATTAATAAGTCATTCCTTAAAATATCCTCCCTCAAATACTGGTTTTTAATTTCAATATTGTATAATTCCAAAATTGTTTTGTGGTTCTGATGATTTTCTTGGTTTTTGGCTTCTTTAAAAAGTAATGATATTTTCTGCGATATTTCAGCTAAGTTTACCATGTTTAACCTTTAGTTTAATAACTAATATTTTCAATTATTTTATAATATTATTT
>JAZDHY010000110.1:0-29407 GCA_043805435.1 bacterium | reverse complement strand
CTCATAATAACTCCTAAATATGGTTACCAATGATAACTATATTTTTGCATAAAGTCAAGCATTATTTTCATTTTTTTGAATTTTTTTTATCCTTTATGCACTTTCTTTGGTATAGTTATCAAAGTAGGAAAATTTTAGGTTACAATACAAACTTATAATTTTAAAATTACGATAATTAATCACCGATATAAAGTTTTTTTGGAATAAGTTGAATTTTTAGCGTAAATTTAAAATTCGTATAAAATTTAATTTGGAAATAATATGCTAAAATCTCTTCAAATAAAAGATTATGCTTTAATTGAAAGCATTGATGTTGAATTTGAAAAAGGATTAAACATTATTACAGGTGAAACAGGAGCAGGAAAATCGATATTAATTGATGCAATGGGTATTCTATTGGGTGACAGAGCAACTGTAGATGTAGTTAGAAGAGATTGTAATAAAGCTGTTATTGAAGGTGTTTTTGATATTTCGAATAACAGAAAAATTGCAGACCTGTTAAATGAAAACGATATCGATTTTGGCGAAGAGTTAATAATTCGCAGAGAAATATCAGTAAAAGGTTCAAACCGAATATTTTTAAATGATACTCCTGTTAATCTTAATACTATTAGAGAAGTTGGTGATTTGTTGGTAGATCTGCATGGCCAGCACGAACATCAATCGTTATTAAAAAGCGAAAAACATATTGAGTTTTTAGATGATTACTTGGATTTAGAAACACTTAAGGCACAACTATCAATAGTCCTTAATAAAATAAATTCAACAAAACACCAATTGTTTGATTTGTTGTCAAAAGAAGAATTATTAAAAGAAAAATTAGATTTATATAAATATCAGTTAAAAGAAATTGATGAAGTCTCGCCTCAATTGAATGAAGAAGAACAACTTGAACTGGAATTAACTATTTTAGAAAATTCCGAAAAGCTGACATCTTCAAATAATGAAATTTACTCAATTCTATATGATGGGGAAAATTCGGTTTACGACAATTTGGTTAAAGTTCGAAATTTGTTATTTGAGTTAAATAAAATAGACAAATCGTTTAGCGAAAAACAAAACGAATGTAATGGTGCAATTGCTCAGGTTCAAGATATTGCTGATTTTGTAAGGAGTTATTTAGGTAAAATAGATCTTGATCCCGCAAGACTTGAGAACTTGCGTGAACGTGTAATGGTTTTGTCTAGGTTGAAGAAAAAATACGGCGGTTCAATTGAAAAAGTGTTGAACCATAGAGAAAAGATTGGTTTGGAAATAAATTTGGCTGCTAATTTTGACGAAAAAATTGCTGAATTAAAAGAAAAATTGGAAGAAGAAAGAATTGAAGCCGGAAAAACAGCATTAACAATTTCTAAAATAAGAAAATCGGGAATTGTTAATCTAAAATTTGAAGTTGAAGAATCGTTAAAATATCTTGGTATCAGCCATTCGTTATTTGAAGTAAAAATTAATAATAAACAATGCTTGCAAGGTGATAATTATATTATTTCGGAAAATATTAAGTATTTTTATGATTTTAACGGAATTGATGAAGTAGAATTTTATATATCAACAAATTTAGGGGAGTCTGCTAAGCCATTGGTTAAGGTAGCCTCGGGCGGTGAAATATCGCGTGTAATGCTTGCTCTAAAATCATCCCTTGCAAAAAAAGATTTGCTGCCATTGTTGATATTTGATGAAATTGATACCGGGGTTAGTGGCAGAATAGGGCAAAAAGTTGGATTGGCGTTAAAAAAACTTGGTGCTTTTCACCAAATTATATCAATAACACATTTACCGCAAATTGCTGCTTTGGCCGATACTCATTTTGCAGTTGAAAAACATCAAATAAATGGAAGGGTGTTAAGTAAAGTTAAGCGACTTACCGAAAATGAAAGAGTTATGGAGGTCGCAAAATTATTAAGCGGTGAAGTAATTACCGATACCAGCATCACAAGTGCAAAAGAACTTATGTGTTTTTCAGGATAGGCCAAAAAGGTTTAAAGGCTGATAGGCTAAAAATTAAGTACTTGTTTTTTTTATATTATTTAATTTAGTTTATTGGTAAATAATTGAAACAATTTCAAAATAATAAAAGTATAAAATATTGAATAAGAAATTTACTGAACTCAGCGATGAAGAGTTAATTGCAGAATTTCAAGCTACAGATGCAATTGAATGTTACGAGATTTTGTTAAAGCGGTACAAAGATCCGTTAATGAACTTTGTTTATCGTTTTGTTGGTGATAGAAATGCTTGTAGTGACATTGTTCAAGAAACTATGATAAAGTTTTATTTGAACAAAAATTCTTATAAGTCGTTTGCCAAGTTTTCTACATGGATTTATACTATAGCCGGAAACTTAGCTAAAAACGAATTAAAAAGAAGAAAAAGAAGAAATATTCTATCATTAACAACTGATTACGATGAACAACCGCTTCAAATTGAAGATCGTTCAATTGCGCAGCCGGATGTTATTTTGGATGGTAAAATTAAAAATGAAATGATCCAAAAAGCATTGTTAAAAGTACGTCCTGTATATAGAGAAGTTGTAATTTTACGTGATATACAGGGATTTTCGTACGAAGAAATAGCTGAAATGACAAAATTATCAATTGGAACAGTAAAATCTAGAATTAACAGAGGTAGAACTAAGCTGCAAAAATTGCTTAAAAATATTTATAAAGAGTAGCCTATGAACAACAAAAAATACGATATTAAAGAAAAAGAATTTGAACCAGTCATTGAACTTTTAAAAAACCTTCCTAAAATTGAAGCACCGGATAATTTTGAATATAATTTGATGGTGAAAATTCAAAATAAAAATTTTGCTTTACCTGAAACAAAAAAAACAAAAAAATGGCTGCTTATTTTTGGTCCTGCCGGTGCAGTTGTACTTTCTACATTTTTGGTGCTTTTCTTTTTTACTGAAAATTTTAAAAATTCAGACGATCCGTTTAACTTTGAACCCGGTATTAGGCAAAACGCCGGAGTGCAAACTGTTGATACTCTAAAAGTTAAAGAGTATATAGTTGAAAATGCTCAGGATAATAAAAAAACTGATATCAATAACCAAAGTTCATTTTCTTTTCAGCAAAAAGCATATACAGTTGTTGTTCAACCAAACGATGTAGTTAAAAAAAGTGCCAGTTTATATCCACTTGATGATTCAAAATCGGTTGATTTGGATAAAATTCTTTCGGGTGAAAATGCCAATAATGCCGGCAATAGCAAGGTACGTCTGGTTAGCGAAGGAAATGACTATTACCCTATGGATGAATTTTTAGTTAAGCAAACCAAAGATACAACTGTAAAAAGTCTTAAAGCAAGAGTGGATTCTTTAAAAAAGGCTGTTAATAAAAACAGAAATAAATAAGATTATTTGATTTTTAAAGATTATTATGTTAAATTAGTAGTCTTAATTTTAGGAGATGTATTTACAATGAAAAAAGGTATTCACCCTGCTTATAGAAAATGTACAGTAACTTGTGTTTGTGGAAACGCATTCGAAACTCGTTCAACTGTTGGTCAGATTAAATTAGAAATCTGTTCAGAATGCCATCCTTTCTTTACAGGAAAGCAAAAAATGATCGATTCAACCGGTAGAGTTGAAAGATTTAATAGAAAATATGGTAAAAAAACTGAAGCTTAATTTATAAGTGACATTTAGTTTTCTTAAAGGGGTTGTTTTTCAGCCCTTTTTTATTTTAAATTAAAACAGTTAAATTTTACATAATGTAATTGGCACCCGATTTATTCATATCTTATCAGTCTGTTTTTTCGTCCTAAACTCCCAAAATTTTAAAAAGTGTTTTTTTAAACCTATCACAATTTGCATGTTTAAAAATTATCGAACAATTATGATATATAATAATAAACTATTATTATAGTAATATTGTTATTGATTTTTTATTATTTAGGTGCCGGTGAAATGTTAAATTACACAGATATAATTGATGAGAGTAAATCTTTATTGCAGGAGATAACTTTACCTGCAAACAAATACAATATAAAAACTTATGTTAAACGAGATGATCTTTTACATCCCGAAATATCCGGAAATAAATGGAGAAAACTGAAATATAATTTAATAAAAGCAAAAGAATTAGGGCACAAAATTTTATTAACATTTGGCGGAGCTTATTCAAATCATATTTATGCTGTTGCTAGTGCCGGAAAAATATTTGGGTTTAAAACTATTGGGATAATCCGAGGAGAGGAGCACCTGCCGTTAAATTCTACTTTAAAATTTGCAGCTAATTGTGGTATGGACTTACATTATTTAGATAGAACAACGTATAGAAATAGGAATGAAATATCGTTTCAAAATGGTTTAATAGAAAAATATGGAAATGCTTATGTAATTCCCGAAGGTGGTTCCAATTTGCTTGCATTAAAAGGTGTTGCTGAGATAATAGATTCTATTAAAACGGACTATACGCATATTTGTTGTGCAAACGGTACAGGTGGAACAATTGCAGGTATAATTTGCGGCTTAAAAGGGAATAAAAAAGTAATCGGATTTCCTTCGTTAAAGGGGGCCGGTTTTTTGAATGAGGTCGTAAATCAATTCATTTGCCAATATTCAGAGCAGCACTATACTAATTATAGTCTGATTCTTGATTATCATTTTGGTGGTTATGCAAAAATAAATTATGATCTTGTAAAGTTTATGGATTTATTTTATTCATTAAATAACATTTCTTTAGATCCTATATATACATCTAAAATGATGTACGGTATAAATAATCTAATTGAGCAAAAATATTTTCATTCCAATGATGTTATTATTGCTGTCCATACCGGAGGCTTACAGGGGCTTATGGGTATGGACAATAAAATAAATCATTTAAGGCAGCAGAATAAATAATATATTATTCGTCAAGTTTAATGTTAATAACTTTATCACCGGTGGATGTATTATTAATTTTATACGTAAGATCTTTTATATAACATAACCCCTCATCCTCGTAATTGCAATAATATACAACCACATTAATATATATAGGGAACGTTAAACCGGTTTTTGACAACTGAATAGTTTCATCAAGTGATTTTACTGGATAGGAGGATATATAATTGCCGTTATTATCATATATGTTTATATAGCTATCAACATAAGGATTTATTTTAATCTTATTAATCATAGACAAATTAATCATAGACAAACTAAAATGAATATTATCCACCAAATTTAAATTAATATTATCAATTGTTTTAATTTCAATATTCTTTAGATTTAATTTTTCTTTAGGAGTAAATTTATCTACTCCTTTTATTATTAAAGTTGAAACATTTTTAGAGCTTAAATCGATGATTTTAATCAAATCATTATTTGTGTCAGCAATATACAATTTGTCATTCAAAAAAGTAATGCCTCCCGGCTCATTAAAAGTTGCATCATTCAAATCTCCAGCCAAATTTCCTTCCTCGCCTGTTCCTGATAAAGTGTTAATTTGTTCTTCATCTAAATCAATTACTTTAATCTTATTATTATAAGTATCGGCAATATATAATTTGTTGTTGTTATATACTATCCCTAAGGGATGTTGTAACAAAGCCTTTTTATAACTGCCGTCTTTATCTCCATAATTAAATAAACCGGAACCAATCAGAGTAGTTACAGAACCGTCTGATTTGATATCAGCAGAACGGACTGCGCTTACTTCGCTATCGGTAAAATAAAGAATATTTCCGTCATTTGTTATTCCGCTGGGTTGGGCAAGTTGAGAGCTTAACAAATCCGAATCTACAATGTTTTCGTATCCATTGCCTGCATGTAAACTTATTATATTATTTGTTAGATCAATTTTCCATATTTGATGAGGGCCTGCCATTGCAATATAAAGTATATTGTTTACAATTGTTAAATCCCATGGGGAATTTAATCCGGTATCCTTAGCATTTCCTTTTGGGTACCGATTATATACTTGTTTCCCAATTCCGGCAATAGTGGTAACGGTTTTATTAATTAGGTCAGCTTTCCTGATTGTATGATTCTCCGTATCGGCAATGTAAATATTATTATCCTTAATGGCTGTACCTTGTGGATTAAAAAACTGTGCCTCGTTAAAATTGCCGTCCTTTAGTCCTTGCTGGCCTGAACCGATTATATCAATAACATTTCCTTCTAAATCGACAATTAATATTCTATTGTTGTTGGAATCTGTTATTATTAATCTATTGTTAATTGGATCGGATGAAATTTTACCGGGAAAATTTAACAATGATTTTTCTTTTTTATCTTTTTCTAAAGATAATTGAATTGGGGTAACATTAATTTTTCCTTCAAATTTGGTTATCAACTGACTTATATTATAATCAAATAAATCGTAAATACCTTCTCCCGAATGCGTACCGACAATATTACCATCCGGGTCAATTAATATTAAAGTAGGCCACGAATTTGCAGCGTAACTTTTCCAGATTGCAAAATCTTTATCGTTAACAACAGGGTGCGTAATTCCGTATCTTATAATTGCCTGCCTAATATTATTTGTGCCTTTTTCGGTTGTAAATTTAGCAGAGTGTACACCAATTACAACAAGCTCTTTGTGGTATTTCTCCTCTAATTTTTTTAGATCGGGAATAATATGCATACAATTTATACAGCAATACGTCCAAAAATCTATTAATACAATTTTGCCACGTAAATCTTTAAGTTTAATAGGATTATTTACATTTAACCATTCTAAACCCGCAGTAAACTCAGGTGCGTGAATTTTCATTGTTTCATCTCTTTTATTGTTATCTAATGTTTGCGATTTACAGGATGTGGTAAATAATAACGCTAATATAATAAGTGATTTGTAAAACATACCAAATGTCCTTTTATGTATTAAATCATTTATTAAATAAAAAAGTTCCAAATTTAGTTGATGGCGTGTTTAGGAGTTTATTAATGCTAAATTGTTTTAATAACACAAATCACAGTTCAGGACGACGTTTTCATCTACGAAGTAGATGAATGGCTGTAACCAATAATCACCCCAACAAAAAGTACTCTGGAAGAGTACAATGTAAATCGTTGTGCATTCACATTGAACTTCTCCGAAGTTCTTTTATTGTTGTTGTTTGCATTTGTTACAGACATAAAACTTCTCCGAAGTTTGGGGCTGGTATTCAAAAATTATGTCAATCCTTTAATCATATTAATCATGGTTCAAGACAATGTGTTATGTGCCGCTCCTACAGAGCTAAAAAACGGTGTACGTGGGGTTAACAATTCTATAAACATTTCTCCCGCTATGCGGGATTATACCGGCAAATGTATAATGATCAGTTTTAATCAAATTCCACATGGCAATTAATATTTACACAGGTGCCATTTCCCGTGATAGTTGTTTGAGGTTTATTAAAATAAATCATGTAAATTACACAAATCACAGTTCAAGACAATGTGTTATGTGCCGCTCCTACAGAGCTAAAAAACGGTGTACGTGGGGTTAACAATTCTATAAACATTTCTCCCGCTATGCGGGATGATACAAATAAATTACATATTCTGTTTGCCAAAACATAATTCATAATTGAAACAATTAATTGTTTATTTCAGCATGTTAATTTTCCACAAATCTTTTTTGCTGATATGAATGATTGGAGTTAATGTTCTCATTCCGGTTTTTCCAATGCTTTTGGATAAGAAATCAAGCTCGTTTAACATGGATTTAATGTTTTCGTATTCCTTAGTTTCAAATCCGGCTTCTTTCATCAATAACATTCCCTTTGCTTTAATTGATAACTCGAGATGAAGTTGAATATACGCAAGAATATCAAAAATAACCTCCTGTGGAAATCTACTTTTTATT
Organism: bacterium; assembly: GCA_043805435.1. Taxonomy (GTDB): domain Bacteria; phylum Bacteroidota; class Ignavibacteria; order Ignavibacteriales; family Melioribacteraceae; genus JAEXOD01. Next base: position 21,620 of record JAZDHY010000110.1, on the reverse strand, counting down.
GATAATATATATTTACCTGTTCGGGTGGTTTTGAATTCACCCCTTTTTATAATTCTTAATAATTCAAATTCGGAATTAGATTGCTCTTCCATCCAGTTTCGAAGCGATTTTTCGCTTTTATTAAAAATATTTATCACAATTACCGGTAAAAAAGTAATCTGAAGTACGGTTTGAAATAAGGGAGGCAATAAAAAACTATTAAATACTGCATGTATTCCAATGCCGGCAGATAAACCAACAAGAATAAAATATGATTGAATTTTTTCTTTTTTACTAACTAAATTTTGAATTATAACTGCTGCAATTGCTGTTGAAGTACCATGCATTATGGCTGTACCAAATCCTCTAATTACCCAAAGCATAAAGTTATGTGAAGCAAACTGGTCTAAATAGACGATGTTTTCTATAATGCTAAAGCCGGCTCCGGCAGCAAAGCCTATTATTAAAGAATCGGCTAAAAAGCCTACTTTAGCTTTGTAAAAAAAATATACCACAATTCCAATTTTTAAAGTTTCTTCTGTAATTGGAGCAGTAAGCCCCGAAACAATTTTAGAATCCAAAAATGAAAAAAAATAGCTATTAATAAAATAGGCTGAAATTGCGCTTATAAATCCCCAAATCATTGCCGTTGCAATAAATGAAGGCTTAAGGAGCTTAAAAGTGTCAAGTGAATTAAGCAGCAATAAAAACATTATAACCGGCAATAGACTAACTACAATTGACATAAATTATAATAATTTTAATGAAATCATAAACTCGTCCGTAGGTGTTAAATAACGATTGTATGCCTGCGCATAACCCAACGAAAGTGTTGATTTAAGTAGTGAGAAAAATACAAGTTCAAAGTCAAGTTGAACTCCAGCGTTATGGTAAAAGGTTCTTATTTTCTTGTCCGAAATATCTGTTGCCAAATTGCTTTGGAAAAATGACAATCTTGCAAACCGAACATAAGCAGATAAAAAGCCAAATTCCTTAAACATAACCGGTGGAAGATTCCATTCAAATCCGATTTTTGCAAAATCTTTACCCGATAATTCGTTTATCTCTTTTCCCGGAAAACTTTCTAACTCTCTATAACGTTGAACACTTAATCTATCAACATAGTTATTGCCAAAACCACCAAAATACATTTTACCAAATGATGTTTGGGTGTTTGAAAGAACTCTTCCGGTTGAAGCCCTAAACCACAAGGACGAATTCCTTAAGCCGGGGAATAAAAACGCCTTCACAAATTCGGCAGTTGCGGTTGGAACTATCTCTTTATTAAAATAAGCACCATCTAAATTGGCTTTTATTTCAAATCCTGATTCGTATTCTACAGCGCCTAAAGATCTAACAAATTTTGAATAATTATAATTTAGCGATATGGTAGAAAGTTCTGAAAAACCTGCATCTACATTTTGATATTGCGGAAGCTTTTGCAAATTGCCAAAATAACCAAGACTAAAACCAATTCTGGAATCAATAGGTTTTTCTACATTTATGTTGTGGGTATAACCCATGCTAAAATAATAACCGGCACGACTTACTTTTGTTGGACCAAATAAATCATAAAAATTGGTTTTATTTAATCCCGCACTAACTTTCCATTGCCAATAGTTATAATTAAAGGATAAATGCAATCGCTCTTTTGAGGGGACTAAGTTATTTTGTGTGTATGATACCTTAATATTGGCACGGCTTAGCATTATTTTATCAGATAAATTAAACTGTAATCCGTAAGCCAAAAAATCTTTATATCCTTCTACAATTGGGTAAATGTTTTCAAAGCTAGTTTCTTTAAAAATGCCGTAATCACCTTCTTCAAGTATTAATTCATCATTGTTTAATTTTGAAGATGGTTCAGGAACATAATTAAATAATTCAGGATTTCTTTCTAATGCTTTCATCCCTAAGTAATCAATTGATGAAGCATTATCAAGATATTCCTTTTTGATTTTTACGGGAGTTAAACCTTTAACCTGATATTCAAGAACAAGGATGGAATCTTTTGAAATTTCAACAGGTCTAAAAAATCCTATATCAGTATTAGTCATTAATTTTGCTTCTTTTGTTTTTATATTTACTTGGTAAACATTTGATACGCCGGTAAAATAAGAAGTGCCAATTAAGTTTTTACCGTCATTACAAAAGACAAAATTTGAGGTACTGTTATCTTCAAATTCATATACTGTTGTTGAATCAATTTTGCCTATGTTAAGCGAATCCAAATTAAAAATCATCAGTTTTTGTCTGCCCGATAGATCGGCAAATGTTCCGGAAAGTAAATTCCCATCGGGTGAAATATCAATATCAAAAAAACTGTTTCCATAAGGAATTGAATAAAGGCGGGTAACATTTTTGTAATCATCATTTAGTTTGACAATAGCTGTCCTGCCGTCAAAAATTTGCATTCCATACAATGCTTTTTCTTTTGGAGAATAAACCAATTCGGATATTCTGATATAATCAAAAAGTGTTTCTTGGTCACCGTTATCTAAATTTATAGTCTTTAAACCACGCCAGTTTTGATTGTGTGTTGTACAAAATATTCTATTGTTTTCTTCGTCATACGCAAAAGATGTAACATAATATAAGCCGGGACTTTCGACGTCTGTTATTTTTCTAATATTGCCTGTGTTTATATTTAAAGCAATTAAACTTGCCAAAGCACCCGGTCGGTTAATAGCACAATAAATTTCGTTTTTGCTTTTGTTTAAATATTGGCGCGAAACCGAACCTAAATTTTCCTGTGTAAATACATTTTTATTTGTTAAGGGAAAGGAATTTATCTTCGTTAAATTATTATTTTGAAATTCATTTTCATATTTTATCCATTCATCCCAAATATCAACAATACTTTTATGAAACACATTATTAAATTGATTTGCATAAAACTTAGAACTTGTTGAATCCCTTTTGTAAAATTCTTTTACTTTGTCTATACCGTAAACAGTACTTAAGTAGGAAATAAATCGAGTACCATAAAGATAAGAGTTAACCCCAACTTGAAAATCTACAGTCGTTCCTTCGGTTTCAAGACCAATGGGCCTATAAAAATAAACGTTTTCTTTGACCATTGAACGGAACACCATTTCATCATATCCGCCAAGTACACGTCCTAAACCTCCCGACATCCAAGTTTCCATAAAAACTGCTATCCCTTCATGAAACCATCGAGGGGAATACCATCTTGGAGAAGTAAGATAACTATAAAACATTGATAAAGGATTTTCATTGTCAGTGTTAACCTTTCCAAAAAACATACTGCGGTAAAAATTATCGGAGCCGGTAGATTTATCAGCCATTACAAGATGAGTGAGTTCGTGATTCATTAACCATTGAAATCTTTCATTTGCAGGCAGTACATCAAATGTATAATCAAAAGGGGCAACATTAATAAACAGCAGGTCTCGTGGAATGGTCATTGTTCCGCCATTGCCGACATCGCTAAAATCGTTAAGAAAAACTGAAACTTTTTCGGAAGTGTTGTAGTTCCAATAATTTTGGTGAAAACGATATGCGCTTTCTAAAGTTGCACCAACATGCGGAATTAAATAGTCGTAGGATTTACCATAATATATGATGGTGGAGTTTTTTGTTTCCAGTTTATAAAGCTGCGAATAACTGATATTGCAAGAAAAAACAATAATAGCTAATGTTACGTAACATAAGCGGAAAATATGTATGTTCATCGAAAAATAATCCCATAATTATTTAAATTGTTTTTATACCAAATTTAAGAAAAAAATGTTAAAAAATTCTAAAAGTGTGATTTAATTACTGTCTAAACAATATTAAAAAATAAGGCCATTACATTTTTCGGTACTAGCCCTATTTTTAATAAAATCAACTATAATGCGGCCAAATGATCTGGAATCATACCCATCTTACAAAATACCTTTGCATTATTTGTAATTGCTTCTAAGCCGTTTTTAGCATTTATTCCTAAATTATCTTTTGCATTGACTGCGAAAACAAATTTATTATCTAGCTCAATAATGCCTAAACTTTTGCAATTAAAAAAATCCGAAACAAGACCAAGATTCATACACTCAAGTGCTTGGGCACTCAAATTATCTTTTGCAGTATATATAATACCAAGATTTTTATTAAGTAATACGCCATTTAATGCTTTGCTATTAAGTAATACATTCAACTTGTTCCCACCTTCTTTTGCGCCATAAACAGCTGTATAACCGCCATTTAATTGTTTATTGAGAACAAAGCCATTTAAAATTGTACAGCTTAATGCAGTATTTAATAAAACATCATTGTTTAATGTTACGGCACAAAGTATAATTGTACCCAACATCTTTTCTCTAATTTCTTTTAGTTTTTCAGCCTCTTGTTTAGTGGAAGTGAGTTTAGCTAACACTTGTTCGTTTACCATTCCGTTTATATTTGTAAATAACGAATCGAAAACTTTACTTCTTTCGTTTAGGTTTGTAATAAATGTATCAAATTGGATTAAGTCGTTTTGAACATCTATTGACATATCAAGAGTGTCTTTTGTGTAATATTTAGTAAGTAATTTTCTTGTATTAGCAATAGTAGATATGTTATTGTTCATAAAAACAGCCAGCTGATTCAGTTGATTAAATTGCTCTTTTAATTTTTCATCTTTTGCTGTAATAGATTTTAATGAAGTTTCCCATTCTTTAAATTCTTTAGGTAAAGTAGTTAAATAATTTTCATTTATTTGAAGCAAATTAATAACCGACAAAAGTGCCGTGCTATCTTTTAAAAATACATTCCTCAAAACTATTTTATCTTGATCTGTTTTAGTGTTGCGGTACTTATCCACTTTGCCGATAGTTCCTGCACTACCGGATTCATCTGCCGGCGGAAAAAATATTGCAATTATAACTATTGCCACTACAACTAACACCGACACTATTACTAAGTTTTTCTTTTTCATTTATATCTCCAATTTAATTATTTATTTCTAATGTAATATTTGTAATTTGTTCATTTCCGATAAAAAAGGATGTATTAATTTTACTGTAATTGTTTGTTACTCTTTTAAAAAAAACAAGGTAATGGTTTGAACATATATCAGACAGTTTAATTGAGTTTCCTGCTTGTAAAAAATTAGAATAACCATTTGATTTAACGGCTTTAACGCCATAAAAAGATAACTGGTCTTTGTCATAAATTAATGCGCAATCAATTTTTTCGGAAGAATTCAAATCTATATCCAATATTACAACGTTTTCGGGATATTGTACCTTTATTGCACCGGAAAATAAACTTTCACTTAAATTTACCGTTTCATCAATATTCCTATTAGAGATTGTACCCTGCATAAAAGTATCTTTTATTTGTGTGTTTACCGGTAACAACAATAATATTAGTGCAACAAAAAAGCCGCCTATGGCAAATGATGCAGCATAGCTGCTTAATGAGCCGTTTAACCATTCAGTAAAATAGTTTTTTATTTTAGTACTAATAGTTTGGTTATTCCGCTTTGCAATATTAATTAAAACATTATCTTTAATAAATATTTGTTTTTCTGTAGGTTTATTCTGTTCTAAAGTATTTAAAGTATTTGTTAATGAATCAAAATAATGTTTGTTATCATTATCTTTTAACAATTCAAGTAATTGCAATTCTTCGGACTTAGAAAGTTCTTTGTCAATAAATTTATTTGTTAATATTGTTAGTACTTCATTTGCCATATTTTTTCTCTCCTAAGCTTAATCTTAATTTTTCTCTGGCTATGTAAAGACGAGATTTAACTTTTTCTATTGGTATTTGTATAATTTGGGTAATTTCCTCATAACTTAAATTATGAAAGTGTTTTAATATAATTAAACATTTATATTTGTCTTCAAGTTGTGATATTGCTTTTTTAATGGTTAAATATTCTTCACTCATTTCAATTTCTTCTAATGCTGATTTATCTTTTCCGGGAATGTCATAATCGATTAGTTTAGTTAATTGTGCCTGTTTGTTAAAATTCAAACTTTCATTAAGTGTTATTCGATAGATCCAGCTAAAAAAACTTTTTTTGGAATCAAAACTTTTTAATTTTGTATATGCTTTAATAAAGGCCGATTGAGTTATATCTTTTGCATCATCGGAATTGTGTACTATTTGACAGGCGAGATTATACATAATATTTTGATATTTCTCCACAAGGACACCAAATGAATCAATTTTTCCTTTTAAGGTTTCAATTACAAACTTGTTATCGTTTTCTATCATAAATACAATCCATATTAAAATAAGTTGGAAAAAAAACAAATATATTATTATTTAAATGAAAAATTATTTCATTAATATTTAACACTCTAATTATCCACATCATAAGACCATTATCGTAAAAATATGAAAAAAATATAGTAATATCTTATTTAAAATTGAGTTTATCTGTTAATATAATTTATATATATTCTATAATTATAAAAAACTAAAAACAATACAAAATATTTAATAAATAAATTCATAATCAATCTAATGAATATAATGAAGGAATAAATTGCGGTTAGTTTAATGTTTATAATTATCAAAATTAAACTCAAGTTCAAGTTAGCTGTTGTTTTCGTAATATTATTTTCAAATAAATAGAAACTACTTCTTGATAACAAACTAAATTTTTAAAATAATATGTTTACAAAAAAAAATAATTTATTCCAAATTCTATAATTTAAGAGCCGTCTCAATTTAATTAAGAATTTTGATTTGATTATTTCGAATATAAAAAACCGACTGACGGTTTGATATAAATGACTCAATAATTAGATTGAAAATTTGTATTTAGAAATATTATTGCTTATATTTAACCAACCGACGGTCGGATTATTGGAGAAAAGATATGGAAGCTACAAAAGTAGAAAGAATTGAATCTATTATTAAATCGGCACTAGCAGAATTTGTTGAAAAAGGTTTTGAAAATACAACAATGAATTCCATTGCCGATAGGGCTAATTTAAGTAAAGGCGGGTTATATCATCATTTTAGCAGCAAGGAGGAGTTGTTATTTGTTGTAAATAACGAAATCATGCGGCCTATTGTAAATTTAATGAAAGAAACAGAAAAAATTAATAGTGCAATAATGGGATTAAGATATTATATTAAAGAATTTATTAAATATTGGGTTACAAATAAAAAGGAACTAGAAATCACATTATTAGCAATGTCGCGATTAACAAATTCGGACGAAAACAAATTAGAATACTTTAATTATATGCAAAACATGAAAAACTTTTTGGAAATATTATTAAAAAAAGGAGTAGAACAAGGCGAATTAAAAAAAAATAACTATTTACTTAATGCTTCAATAATATTTACATTATTAGACGGAAATATTGTTCGTATAGCTTATGATAAAGATGTTAAAATAGAACAAATATTTGAAGAAGTTGATAAAATTATAATAGAACCTTTAATATTTAAATTATCATGGTGATTTGTTATGGAATTTGGAATTCTTAATGATTTAGTAATTTTATTTGGCGTTTCTCTTTTAGTAATTTTAGTATTTAATAAAATTAAAATTCCGGCAGTTGTCGGTTTTCTATTAACCGGAATAATGGCCGGACCATATGGATTAGGTTTAATTAAATCAATACACGAAGTTGATTTGTTAGCTGAAGTAGGGATCTTATTATTATTATTTACAATTGGGATTGAATTTTCATTTAAAGAAATATTTGAAATTAAAAAATCGTTGATAATTGGTGGAGTTACACAAGTTGCATTTACAACAATTACGGTTTCAATTATTTCATTATTATTTGTAAATAGTATAAATGAAGCAATATTTATTGGTTTTATAGCTGCTTTAAGCAGTACGGCAATTGTGATAAAAATAATGAGTGAAAAAGGAGAAATAGATAGTCCGCATGGTAAAACAATATTAGCAATCTTAATAGCCCAGGATATTATTGCAATACCAATGATTCTTTTTGTACCATATTTAGCCGGAAATCAAGCAGGTGTGGGGATATCTATACCTTTGTTAATATTAAAGGCCTTGTTAATATTGGTAATGGTATTTGTGCTTACAAAATATATAATCCCCTATATGTTATATCAAATAGCAAAAACAAGAATAAGGGAATTATTTTTAATTAGTATTTTAGTAATCTGTTTTGGAATAGTATGGATATCGGGAAGCCTTGGTATATCAGTAGCCTTAGGAGCTTTTATAGCAGGACTAATTATATCGGAATCCGAATTTAGTCATCAGGCACTGGGCAATATATTACCATTCAGAGATGTATTTTTAAGTATATTTTTTGTATCAATAGGAATGTTGCTTAATACCAACTATGTATTTGATAATGTATTATTAATAATAAGTTTAACTTTATTGGTGCTTATTCTTAAATCGGGATGGGGAATTGCATCGACTTTATTATTAAAGTATCCTATTCGTACTGCCGTGCTAGTGGGTTTAAGTATAAGTCAAATAGGCGAGTTTTCTTTTGTAATTGCTAAATCAGGTATGTCATATAAAATATTAAATGAAGCAAATTATCAATTGTTTTTATCAATATCAATATTAACAATTGGTTTAAGTCCATTCTTAATTAGATATGCGGGATGGTTTGCTGATAAAGCTCAAAAACATCTAGGTAAAAAAGGAACTGAAAAAATCAAAAATTTGAGTAAAACAAAATTAAAGGATCATTTAATAATAATAGGTTATGGCGTAACCGGGGGAAATTTAAGTCAAGCGGCAATAACTTCAAAAATTCCTTATATTGTTTTAGAACTTAACCCCGATACGGTGGCAAAAGAAAAGAAAAAAGGTATTCCGATTTATTATGGCGATGCATCTTATGATGGCGTATTGCGTCAATTAAATACTGAAGAAGCTAGAATAATGGTAATTGCCATAAATGATCCGTACGCTATTAGGCGAATTGTTAGTTCGGCTAAAAATATAAACCCAAACATTCATTTAATAGTCCGTACAAGACATATTAGTGAAACAAATAGTCTACTTAAATTAGGTGCCGATGAAGTTATACCTGAAGAATATGAAACGAGTATTGAGATATTTACTAGAGTATTATTAAAATATCTTGTGCCATTAGAAGAAATTGATAATTTTACCGATGAGATACGAGCAAATAGTTATAAATTATTCCGTGCAATTCCCAAAAAAGTTAAGGATAGAGAGATTGGAATTCCGGAAATAACAATATCTTCAATAAAAATTGGTAAAAAATGCACTTTGATTAATAAAAATTTGCAAGAATTAGATTTTAGAAACAATTACAAAGCAGCTATTCTTTTTGTTAGAAAAGGAAAAGAATTGATAACAAATCCTAATGGAGATTATACAATTATTAAAGATGATATTGTATATTTAATTTGTGAACCGACAAAAATAAATGAATTAAGAAAGTTGTTAAATGGGAAATAAAAAGTTATTTTAAATATTAAGTTTAATATAAATAACTAATAAAGGAATAAAAGATGAACTTAAGAATATTTTTAGTTATAATTATATTATTGGGTGCTGCTTGTAGTTGTGCACCAACATTAGAACTTACAACTTTTGCAGTTAAAGAAAACTCAAAAGTAGTGGGAAAGTCGATTGCAAGTTTGGATTGGCAAGGCAAAGGAAAAATAAGTGTATTAAAGGTATTGCGAAATAATAAAGAATGGATGAGCCCAAAAAATTCTTTTGTGTTTGCCGTAAATGATACTGTATATGTTTTATCGGGGGCAAGTCAAGTAAAGTACATATCAATATTTTTTGAATAATTATTTTAAGGATAATAAAGATGCGTTATTTTATGTCGGTTTTAATAGTAATATTGTTTACAGGAATAGTTAAACCGTGTACAACAGCAATTGTATCGGGCAAATGTACGGTTGATGGAAGACCTATATTGTGGAAACATCGAGATGCAGCATCGGTAGATAACAAATTGATGTATTTTACTGATGGAAAATATAATTATATTGGTTTAGTAAGCAGCGAAGATCAAAAAGGAGAGAATGTTTGGGCAGGGTGCAACAGTACGGGATTTGCAATTATGAATTCCGCTTCATATAATTTAATTGAAAATGATTCAATAAAGTTTGAAGATCAAGAAGGGATCTTAATGAAAATAGCTTTACAACAATGTTCAAGTGTTGATGAATTTGAACAGCTGTTAAAAAATTTGCCAAAGCCATTAGGAGTACAGGCAAATTTTGGAGTAATTGATGCAAAAGGGGGAGCTGCTTATTTTGAAACCGATCAATTTAATTATGTAAAAATAGATGTTAATGATCCAAAAATTGCTCCTTTTGGTTTTGTTATACGTACAAATTATTCTTTTACAGGAAACCCTAATACAGGTTACGGGTATATAAGATATAATACCGCAAATGAATTATTAAATAATGCAGTAGCGCAAAACATTTTGACACCAGAGTATATTTTTACGGAAGGAGCCAGATGTTTAAAGAATTCGCTAACAGGAGTTGATTTAAATACATTTAAGCCGATAACCTCCTTTGTTACTTTTGTAGATTTTATTCCACGCAGTTCGTCTGTTGCTTCTGTTGTAATTCAGGGAGTTAAAAAAGACGAATCGCCAGATTTAACGGTAATGTGGTCGGTAGTCGGTTTTCCGCTAACATCGGCAGCAATTCCTGTTTGGGTTGCAGCCGGAGAAAAACTGCCGGTTTTAGTAACTCCGGATGAAAATGGAATTGTTCCTATTTGTAATTACGCCAATATATTAAAGAATAAATGTTACCCAATTAAAAGAGGAAACGGGGAAAATTATATAAAAATTGATGAATTAATTAATACATCTAATACCGGGATTTTGCAAAAAAATAGACTATTAGAAAAAATAATTGTCAATGCAACAAATGAAGTTATTGATATAATGCGTAATAGTGGTTTTGATAAACAGTCAGTTATTAAACATTACGAATGGCTGGATAAAATAATAAGAAGCAGTTATAAAGAAAATTATGATTTATAAAATAAAAACTGCCGCAAAAAAAAATATACGGCAGTTTTATCTATTTCATCCGAGGAGTAATATATCTGAAATTATTATACCGCTGTTAGTATAAATTTTTCTTCTTCTAACTTAGGACTATTTTCTTTTAAGTTGATATCCTTAATTTCCACAATTGGTGCAGAAAAATCCGTATCAATTAAAATAGCTGTACACTTGTCGGGCAGCATATTATCAATACCACCACCGGCGTTTACAAACAATATATCTTTTCGCAGATACTGTTTTATTTGATGACTATGTCCATGCAAAACTAATTTTACATTATTATTTGCAAAAAGTTTTATCAATTTTTTTTTACCGCGCAGCTTCATTGTATATTTTTCAATACTATTCCAAATTGAACTATATGAGGATGTTGATTCGCAATTATTTTTATAAAAATGGTGATGGGCAAGAACAACAATTTTTTTATCAATCAAGTCGGGCGAAGTTAGATGATGTTTTAGATTGGCATAATCGGTTGAATAAACTCTTCCGTTTGAGGCAAAAGGATTAGTAAACCGAGCATAATAATCAATTGTGTTTACAGTAACAAATGCATGGTCTTTTACAATTTTGGTAAAGGGGTATATATTTGGAAAAGAATAGACAACACCTTCGTGTAATTCTCTAAATGTTAAAATAAATTTTTTTATCTTACTGTAATAATCGGTTTCCAAACACCTTTTAGGAAAATTAAGAATATCTATTGCAGTTTGAACTCCTCCATAAATATCATGATTACCAATAACAATTGTTACTTTATCTCTGTGGTAAATACCAAAAGATTTAAGCATGTTTTTTAACAAAATCCAATCTTTTTCTTCAGTATTATCAGAAATATCTCCGGTAATAACCAAATGGTCAAATCCTGAATCCATATGGAATTTTAAAAGTTGTTTTGTTTTAGCAATGTTATTTCTTTTAAAAGAACTACATAAATGTAAATCCGAAATATGTGCAATTTTCATACTACCATAAAATTATTTATCATGTATTAAAAAATAATGAATCAATGTTAAGTAATTGTAACTAGAATGTTACCATATTATTAAGTGTTTATTAAATAGCAAAATACTAAGGAGATTTAACAATTTCTTAAAATTAACATAATAATGTGTTAATATGTAATAAAAAAAAATACTTTATAATTGTACATAAAATAAATGAAAAGAATATGAATAAACCAAATATACTTTATATAGGCGGTTCAATAAACCAAACAAAAATGATGCATAAAATTTCAATGCAGTTGCCATTCGGAAATAATTATTTTTCGACATTTTATGGAGATGGCTTAATACGTTTTTGTGCCGAACATAAATTACTTGATTTTACAATATTGGGTGGGGCATTTAAAAGAGCAAGTGAACAGTATTTAATTGAAAATAATCTAAAAATAGATTATAGAGGTCAAAACCGCAACTATGACCTTGTTTTTACATGTACAGATTTAATAGTGCCTAAAAACATAAAAAATAAAAATATTATATTAGTTCAGGAAGGAATGACAGACCCTGAAGATATAATGTATTATTTAGTCAAATATCTAAAGTTACCAAGATATTTAGCAAGCACATCAACAACCGGATTATCGGACAGATATAAATATTTTTGTGTAGCCTCGGAAGGTTACAAAAAATTATTTATTAAAAAAGGAGTTAAAGCGGAAAAAATTATTGTAACCGGAATTCCAAATTTTGACAATGTTAAGGAAAACAATAATAACGATTTTATATATAAAGATTACGCTTTAGTTGCAACTTCAGATACTCGCGAGACCTTCAAATATGAAAACAGAAAAAAATTTATCTTAGAGTGTAAAAAAATAGCAGGTGATAAAGAGATAATATTCAAACTTCATCCAAACGAAAAACATGACAGAGCCGAAAAAGAAATTAAATCGTTAATACCAGATGCAATAATTTTCAAAAATGGAAATATTGATAACATGATTGCAAATTGTTCTGTTTTAATTACTAAATATTCATCAGTTGTATATATAGGATTAGCTCTTAACAAAAAGGTTTATTCGTATTTTAATATTGAGATGCTTAAACAATTAACTCCAATACAAAACAATGGCAACTCCGCAAAAAACATTTCACGGATTGCTAAACTAATATTACATCAATCAGACGAAATAAATGAAAGTAAAAATCTTAATTTAATATTAAGTGAATATTAATTATGAAAATTATTACAATAATACAAGCGCGCTTTGGTTCTTCGCGTCTGCCGGGAAAAACAATATTATCCTTATGTGGAAAACCCTTATTATTACGCATGATAGAGAGAGTAAAAAAATCCGAAAATAAAGGGAAAATTATTATTGCAACAACTACAACAAAAAATGATGATATTATTGAAGATTTATGTAAAGAAGAGGATATAATTTGTTTTAGGGGTAATGAAATAGATCTATTAGACAGACATTATAAAGCAGCACAAATATATAAAGCCGATGCAGTTGTAAAAATACCTAGCGATTGTCCATTAATTGATCCGCAAATTATCGATAAAGTAATAAAAAGATATATAGATGATTATCCATTTTTCGATTATGTAAGCAATTTGCATCCACCGTCATACCCTGATGGAAATGATGTTGAGATAATGAGTTATGATGCTTTGGAGAAAGCTTGGTTATGTGCCGAAAAAGATTATGAAAGAGAACATACAACCCCTTATATATGGGACAATCCCGAAAAGTTTAAAATCGGTAATGTTAAATGGGGAAAAAACAGAGATTATTCTAAAACCCATAGATGGACGATTGACTATGAGGAGGATTATGTTTTTATACGCAAAATTTATGAAGAGCTATATTTACAAAATACTAATTTTAGCATCTATGATATTTTAAATTTATTGTATGATAAACCATATTTACGGCAGATAAATGCCAAATATTTAGGGAAATATTGGTACGATAACAATATTACGGAATTAAAAAATATAAATTTTTATAAAAGGAATATTATTAAAAATGTGTAAAACAAAAACTAAATTTGATGAAACATTATATAAAGTTAAAAGATCTATTATTGATATGACAGCCGGTGGAGGTTGTTTTATTGGTTCGGCATTTTCATGTGCAGACATAATCACATTTCTTTATACAGAATACATGAATATAAATAAAGGAATATTAAAGGATGTAAATAGAGATTACTTTTTTCTTTCAAAAGGGCATGCTGTACCGGCGTTATATGCTGTTTTAGCAGAAGCCGGAATAATTGATTCGATAAGACTAAAAAATCATTTAAAGCAAAATGATTATATATATTGGCACCCAAATACAAATATTGAAGGAGTAGAATTTATTTCCGGTTCGTTGGGGCATAATTTAGCTGTTGCCATAGGAGTAGCAATTAATAGCAAACTTAATGATTTAAATAATAAGATAATTGTTCTTGTTGGAGACGGAGAATTAAATGAGGGAACAATATGGGAATCAATTCAAATTGCACAAGCATATAAATTAGATAATTTAATTATAATAATTGATAGAAATGGAATTCAGGCCAATGAAAAAACAGAGATGCTCATTCCCTTGGACGACCTGACAGCAAAATTTAATGCTTTTAATTGCGCCGTTAAGATAATAAATGGTCATAATTATGAAGAAATGAAAAAAGGCTTTGAGACAATACCTTTAGAAAGTAAAAAACCCTCGGTTATAATTGCAGATACCGTGAGAGGATGGGGGATTAAATCGATAGAAAATAGAACTGATAAATGGTTTGTTAATACAGACTACAATGAACGAGTTAATTATATTAATGAATTAAACAATTATTATAAGAATTAAATTATGAATTATGAAAACATTTTACATTCATTTGTACAACTAGATAGAAGATATATTATTATGACTGCCGAAAATAGAGCTTCTATTAGAAATATACCAAAGTTAATCCCCGAAAATTTTTTAGATGTGGGAATTGCCGAACAATCGATGGTGGGAATTGCTGCTGGTTTGGCACTTTGTGGAAGAATTCCCGTAATCCATGCGCTTTCTGCATTTTTAACAATGCGTGCTTACGAGTTCATTCGTACCGATGTAGGAATTTCTTCATTACCGGTAAAACTTGTTGGAGCAATTCCGGGTATTCTTTCGGAAGCAAACGGACCCACTCATCAGGCAGTTGAAGATATTGCATTAATGCGGACAATTCCAACAATGCAAATATTTTCGCCGGCAGATGAAGAGGACATGCTTTATAATCTGCCCTCCTTTTTGAAAAGTAATGTTCCTTGTTACATCCGGTATAATAATATGAAGGCAATCATTAAACACAAACAACTTCCATTAGGGGCAGCTGAAGTATTTGATGACGGACGTGATGCAGCAATAATAGTACATGGAGTGTTATTTAATCAAGCTTTTATTGCAAAAGAAATATTAGAGGCTAAAAATATTTCTGTTAGACTAATCAATTTAAGGTCATTAAATCCATTAGATATTTCAACTTTGCTTAAAGCTTTTAATGAATGTAAAATAATAGTTACTGTTGAAGATCATTATTTATATGGTGGTTTATATTCCTTAATTTTAGAACTTGCCGATAAATACGATATTCATATTAACACATTGCCAATAGCATTAATGAAGAAGTATTTTACTCCGGCATTGTTTGATGCTGTTATAAAAAACGAAGGTTTTAGCGGTGAACAAATTGCAGAAAAAATAGAATTACACTATAATAAAAAAAAGGGTTCATATTATGCCGAATGGAGTTCAGTTCAATGAAAATTATCCTGTTATTGAACAATCTAAAATAATGTATGAAAGAATAAATGAAATAATACCCTCATGTTCACAAACCTTGGCTAAAGGTCCAACGCAGCATGTGTTTGGTATTGCGCCAATATTTTTGCAAAAAGGGAAAGGAGCATATATTTGGGACGTGGACGGTAATAAATATTTAGACTATAACATGGGTATTGGTCCAATTTCGCTCGGTTATTCATATTTAGCAGTAGATAATGCAATAAAAGCTCAATTGGAAGACGGCATAACATTTTCATTAATGCACCCGTTAGAACTTGAAGTTGCAGAATTAATAAAAGAAATTATTCCTAATGCCGAAGCTGTACGTTTTAGCAAAACCGGTGCCGATGTAGTAAGTGCTGCAATACGCCTGGCCAGAGCATATACAGGAAAAAGCAATATCCTTTGCTGTGGTTATCATGGCTGGCATGACTGGTATATTAGTGTTACTTCTCGCAATAACGGGATACCAAGCGAAATAATTAATTTAACCAATACATTCGATTATAATAATATTAATTCTGTACTTGAAGCAATTGATGAAAATACCGCCGCAATAATTTTAGAACCGGTAGTTTTTGATGAACCTGAAAATGATTTTTTGCATGTGCTTGCCGAAATTTGTGTTATGAAAAATATTATTTTAATATTTGATGAAATGTGGAGCGGTTTTAGACTAGCTTTAGGCGGGGCGCAGGAATATTTTGGAATTAGACCGGATTTGGCTTGTTATTCTAAAGCGGTGGCCAATGGTATGCCTCTTGCAATTTTAACAGGTAAAAAAGAAATAATGGATTTACTTGATAAAGATGTGTTTTTTTATACAACTTTTGGTGGTGAAACATTATCTTTAGCAGCAGCAAAGGCCACTATTTACGAAATGAAAACCAAAAATGTGATAAAGCATATATCAACAATAGGCAATTTATTAAAAGAAAAATTATCAATGTTGTTAAAAAGTCTGGAAATAGATTATTTAAGCTTAAAAGGTTACAATTATAGAACAATGCTTTTTATACATCCATCTATAAAAGAGCCGTTGATACTTAAATCGATAATTCAACAAGAATTAATTAAGAATGGAATATTGTGGTCTGGTTATCATACTATAAGTTACTCGCACACTATACAGGATGTTGAATACACAATAAGTGTTTACGAAAAAATATTACCTTTCATTAATAAAGCCGTAAAAGAAAACAATCTAAGTAGTTTGTTACTTGGTAAACCTGTTGAACCGGTGTTTAGAAAAACAGAAAATTTTAATATAAAACCAAAAAAATAGGATTAATATGTTTAGACTAGACAATAATGTTGCAATAGTTACAGGTGCAGGCGGATTAATTGGTAAACAACATTGTATCGCCTTGACGGATGCCGGTGCAAATGTTATTGCCTGTGATTTGAATGTAGATAAGATTAATGCATATTTGCCGGATTTATGTACACAATCGTATAGTTTTGTTTTAGATGTAACAAATGAGAAGTCGATAGAAGAGCTGTTAAAATTTACTTTAGAAAAATTTGGAAGAGTAGATGTTTTAATAAATAATGCGGCAATTAATGATATGTTTGAAAATCCCAAAACAATATTGGAATTATCAAAATACGAAAATTATCCGCTAAAGAATTGGCAAAAATCGGTTGATGTTAATTTAACAGGAGCGTTTTTAACTTCAAAAATAATTGGTGGTTATATGGCTACACAAAAAAACGGGAATATCATTAATATTGCTTCTACATATGGAGTTGTTGCTCCTAATCAAGAATTATATAAGGATAATAACGGAGAGCAGCAATTTTACAAGCCGCCGGTTTATTCTGTAACAAAAGCCGGAATAATTGCATTAACCAAATATTCGGCAGCTTATTGGGGCAAATCGGGTATTCGGGTTAATTGTCTATCTCCGGGAGGAGTTGAAAATAATCAACCCGAATATTTTATTCAAAAATATTCGGAAAAAACACCACTTGGCCGTATGGCAAAAACCTATGATTATAGGGGAGCTATTGTCTTTTTAGCCAGCAAAGCAAGTTGTTATATGACGGGTGAAAACTTAATAATTGATGGAGGTTTTACAATATGGTAATTGATAAAAAAATATTAAAAAAAGCAAAAAAAATTAGGTTGGTGTTAACAGATTGTGACGGAGTTCTTACTGACGCGAAAGTATATTATTCCATTAAAGGAGAGGAATTAAAAAGTTTTTCGCTGCGTGATGGTATGGGTGTTGAAAGATTAAGAACATTGCTGCAAATTAATACAGGAATTATTACGGGTGAAGAGAACGAAATAATTAACAGAAGAGCTGAAAAATTAAATATAGATTTATTATTTTGCGGGATAAAAGATAAACTACCCATCTTAGATACAATTGCAGAATCTTTGAGTGTTAAATTATCAGAAATTGCATATATGGGAGATGACGTAAATGATATTGCAATAATGAAACAATGCGGGCTTAAAGTCTGTCCATGTGATGCAGTAGAGGCAGTTAAAAACGAAGTTGATTATATTACGGAAAATAAAGGCGGTAATGGAGCTTTTAGAGATTTGGCAGAATTACTTATTTTCTCTCAAACTAATATTAAAAAACGAGGACTTAAAAAATGAAAGAAGTTAAAATAGGAAACCGGCTGGTGGGTAATGGCCATCCCACGTATATAATTGCGGAGATAGGGATAAATCATAATGGTTCAATGGAGAATGTAAAAAAGTTAATTGATGGAGCAGTATTTGCGGGATGTGATGCGGTTAAATTTCAAAAAAGGACACCGGAATTATGTGTTCCAAAAGAGCAATGGGATATATTAAGAGATACACCATGGGGAAGAATAACTTATTTGGAATATAGGCATAAAGTTGAACTGGGATACGGTGAATTTTATGAAATTGATTTGTATTGTAAACAAAAAGGAATAGATTGGTTTGCTTCGTGTTGGGATGAAGAATCAGTTGATTTTATAAATCAGTTTCAGCCGATTGCATTTAAAGTAGCTTCAGCATCTTTAACAGATATTAGTTTATTGAAAAAGCATAAATCATTAAACAAGCCGATATTTATTTCAACAGGGATGTCGGAAATTGAAGAAATAGATAAAGCAGTAGCAATATTAGGAGAAAAAGACCTATTAATTGCACAATCAACATCAACTTATCCGTGCAGTTTAGAAGAACTGAATATAAATACTATTTTGACTTATAAAACACGTTACCCAAATTATCCAATTGGGTATTCGGGCCACGAAACAGGATTAGCTCCTACGTATGCTGCCGTGGCTTTGGGCGCAAATTTTATTGAAAGACATATTACTTTGGATAGAGCTATGTGGGGAACCGATCAAGCCTCGTCAGTTGAAGTACTTGGTTTGTTTAGATTAGTGAAAGATATTCGTGATATTGAAAAATCTCTTGGTGATGGAATAAAAAGAATTTATAAAAGCGAATTAAGTTCAAAAATTAAATTACGAAACTCTCAATATAGTTTATTATCTCAAATAGCGTGAAAATTAATGAAATCAATTGATATAGAAAAAATAATAACTGAAAGGTACCCGAATATTTTAAGCAATAAACCAAAAATTATTAAATCTTTTGTTTTTAATATTCTTAAAAAAGTTTTATGTATTAATACTATTAATGACTTTTTAATTGCAAATAGTAATAAATACGGAATTGAATTTATTGACGAGCTATTTGAGTACTTAAATTTTTCTTATCGCATTGCTAATAAAGATGTACAAAAAATTCCATCGGAAGGAAGGATTATTTGTGTAGCCAATCATCCAATTGGCAGTTTAGATAGTTTGGCATTACTTAAAACAATTTCGGATATACGTACGGATGTAAAAATTGTTGCAAACGATGTATTAACCGAAATTGAAAATTTAAGCCATTTAATCATTCCTCTTAATGTTTTTAACGGAAATATGAACAGAGATAGTATTATTGCTATTGGAAAAGCTCTTGAAACAGAAATGGCGGTAATATTATTTCCGGCAGGGGAGGTATCAAGATTAAAATGGCTCACAATTCAAGATTCAAAATGGAGTAAAGGAGCAATTTATTTTGCAAAAAAGCATAACTCACCAATTTTGCCTTTTTTTATTGAAGCAAAAAATTCGGTATTGTTTTATTCGGTTTCAACTATTTACAAAAAGCTATCTACATTTTTGCTGCCGCGTGAAGTGTTTAATAAAAAAAATAAAACCATTACAATTAATATTGGTGATCCCATTCCGGCAAAGGCTTTCACATCAAATGTTATAAATAATAAAGTGCAATCCAAACTACTAAAAGCGCATGTATATTCTTTAAATAAAGCAAATAAAGGAATATTTATTACCGAAAAAAATATTATCCATCCAATAGACAGGAAAATAATAAAAAAAGAATTAAACAACTGTTTGCTTCTTGGTGTTACCCCGGATAATAAAAAAATAATTATGACTACTAAACAAGAATCGCCTAAAACTTTAATGGAAATAGCAAGACTTAGAGAACTTACTTTTAGAAAAGTTGGAGAGGGAACCGGTAAAAAGTTGGATTTAGATTTGTTTGATGAGTATTACAACCATTTGGTAGTGTGGGATGAAAACGAACTGGAAATTATCGGTTCGTACAGGATTGGAAATGGTGAGGAAATAATTAAACAATATGGCACAAATGGTTTTTATACAACAACTTTGTTTAATTATTCGGAAGTATTTATAAAAACTATAATGCCCAATAGTGTTGAACTTGGTAGAAGTTTTGTACAGTCTAAGTATTGGAACACCAACGCATTATATTATTTATGGCTTGGCATTGGTGCTTATTTAGCAAATTTTCCTAATGTAAAATATTTATTTGGAGGTGTAAGCATAAGTAATAGTTATCCTGAAAATATTAAACAGATGATGGTATATATTTATTCTAAATGGTTTAACGATTCAAATAATTACGCTAAATCGAAAAATAAATTTATTTTACCCATAGAAAAATCAAATGCTTTTAATACTGTTTTTGTGGGTAGTTCATTTAAAGAAGACTATAAAAAATTAAAACAAATGTTAAAACCATACGGATTAACAGTTCCGGTTTTATATAAGCATTATTCCGATTTATGTGATAACGACGGCTTAAAATATTTAGACTTTGGAGTTGATGGCGATTTTGAAAATTGCGTTGACGGTTTAATATTAATTGATATTAACAAGATAAAAGAAGAGAAAAAAAATAGATATATTAATTGTTTTTATAAAGACGAAAGAAACGTTTTACACATGACATCGTAATATTGCCGGCTTGTTTATTTATTTTGTGCAATTCTAAAATCCCAGCGGAACATCAACAAGGTTTATACAAAATTTTGTTAATCCTATTAATTAAAGTTCATACAGGGTTTACATCTACAGCGTAGATGAATGGCTGTAACCAAAATTCACCCCGACAAAAAGCAGACTGGTATAGTATAATGTATGACCGCTTTGATTAGCGTTTTGCAGATTCACATGGAGAGGCTGTCTCAAAAGTTAAAATATTGCATATAGGAACTCACCCCCTGACCCCCTCTCTTGGAAAAAGAGGGGGAATATAAAGCGTAATTGCTTTGCTATATATTAGCTTTGTAAATACAACAAATATTTAAGCTGGGGATGTAATAATTAAAAATTATTGTGTTAAAGCCATGATTTACCACTTTTGAGACAGCCTCTCTTTTATTGTAGGTGTTTGACTTTGTTACAGACATAAAACTTCTCCGAAGTTTAGGATGGAATCCCAAAAATCATGTAATCCCATAATACACGGATCACGGTTCAATATAATGTGTTATGTGCCGCTCCTACAGAGCTAAAAAGCGGTGGCTGTGGGGTTACTATTCCTATAAACATTCCTCCCGCTATGCGGGATGATA
>JAZDHY010000109.1:0-36639 GCA_043805435.1 bacterium | reverse complement strand
GAATCCCAAAAATCATGTAATCCCATAATACACGGATCACGGTTCAATATAATGTGTTATGTGCCGCTCCTACAGAGCTAAAAAGCGGTGGCTGTGGGGTTACTATTCCTATAAACATTCCTCCCGCTATGCGGGATGATATCTGCAAAAGTATAATCATCGGTTTTAATCAAATACCGCATGGCAATGAATTAAAATAAATCACAATAATCACACAAATCACAGTTAAAGATAATGCGCTCCTGCAGAGCTAAAAAGCGGTGGCTGTGGGGTTACTATTTCTATAAACATTCTTCCCGCTATGCGGGATGATATCTGCAAAGGTATAATCATCAATTTTAATCAAATACCGCATGGCAATGAATTAAAATAAATCACAATAATCACAGTTAAAGATAATGTGTTATGTGCCGCTCCTACAGAGCTAAAAAGCGGTGGCTGTGGGGTTACTATTCCTATAAACATTCCTCCCGCTATGCGGGATGATATCTGCAAAGGTATAATCATCAATTTTATTCAAATACCGCATGGCAATGAATTAAAATAAATCACAATAATCACACAAATCACAGTTAAAGACATTATAATCATCTGCAGAGCAAGTGTCTATTCTTTTAGTGCAATTCAAAATCCCAACAAAACATCATTAATGTTTATAAAAATCATGCCAATCATAATAATCACACAAATCAACGTCCCAGACAAAATATACCGGAAGAGTACAGTATGGTGCGCCTGACATGTTAAGTAACTAGGAGATGAGAGACAACCTGCATAAAGATATACAATTGACACCATTGAGGTCAGCTAAGTTTTTATATAAGTAAAAAATTACCGATTTAATATTTGATTTTAAAAAAAATTAAAAAAAATAACATAAATTTTATCAAATTATCATTATTAAAATATATTTTGTTATATTATATTATAATAAATTACTAATGAAAAAATGGTATTTTATGTTTAAAAAATCTGCAAATTATTAAAAACAATGATAATATTAAAGAAGTGAAGATTATGATGGTTGTAAATTAAGTGATTTAAGGCTTTTGGATATGAATTTTATTTGGCTGTTTAATTTTAGTTTATTGTTTTAGAAAAAAATATTGCAACTTGAAAAAGCGTTCGGAAATAGCATTAATAATCTATAGATGAATAATTATGGGAATATGATATGCAAAAGTTTAAATTCCAAATAAACGAATTTGAAAGAGCTTTACTTACTCTTGATAAAACAGCGGCTGAAAAAATCATTTTGGCTGCCGTAAAAGTAGGTAGTCCGGTTCAGATAGCAAGCGAGCTTGTGACTGAAACACTTCAAAGAATAGGCAATAACTGGGAAACCGGAAAGGTGGCTTTATCGCAAGTTTATATGAGCGGTATTATCTGCGAAGAATTAATAGATAAAATTTTACCTCCATCCAGTCCATTACGAAAAAATCAACCCAAAATGGCAATTGCTGTTTTTGAAGACTATCATGTTTTGGGAAAAAGAATAATTTATTCAGCCTTGCGAGCTGGCGGAGTTGAATTGATGGATTTGGGAAGTGGTGTAACAACAAAACAACTAATAAAAATCATAAAAAAAGAAAAAATAAAAATTTTGCTTCTTTCCACTTTAATGCTCCCTTCAGCACTTAAAATAAAAGATTTAAAAAAACAACTTGGTGATACCGACATTAAAATAATTGTTGGAGGTGCACCTTTTCGATTTGATACCGGACTTTGGGAAGAAATTGGTGCCGATGCTGTGGGAAGTGGGCCATCGGATGCTCTTGAAATTATTACTTAGATGATTGGAGGTCTAGAATGAATAATCATGAAATGACTTCAATGGAACGAGTTCTTACAACACTTTCACATAAAGAGCCTGATAGAGTTCCGTTATTTCTTTTGCTTACCATGCATGGTGCAAAAGAAATAGGATTAACCATAAAAGAGTATTTTTCAAATGCAGATAATGTTGTTGAAGGACAACTGAGAATTCGTAAAAAATATAAAAACGATTGTGTCTATCCTTTTTTTTATGCCCCGTTAGAAATTGAAGCGTTTGGCGGCAGAGTTGTTTTTTTTGAAGATGGTCCGCCAAATTCTGCAGAACCTTTTATTAAAAATTTAGAGCAGATAAAAAACCTTCAATCACATAAAATAAAAGAAACAAAAATATTACATAAAGCATTAGATGCCATTAAGAAGCTTAAAAATATTGTAAAAGATGATGTGCCTATTATTGGTGTTGCGGTGTCACCATTTTCTTTACCAGTAATGCAACTTGGTTTTGATAAATATTTTGAATTGATGTTTTATCATAAGGAATTATTTGATAGGCTGATGTTAATAATTCAAAAATTTTGTATTGATAGGGCAAATGCCCAGATACAAGCCGGAGCTACTGCAATATGCTATTTTGATCCTGTTTCTTCCTCCACCATTATTCCACGTCAAAAATATCTTGAAACAGGATTTTTGATTGCAAAAAACACAATTGCAAAAATTAATGGTCCAACGGCAACTCATTTTGCTTCCGGTAATTGTATTCCAATTATTAACGATGTTGCGCAAACCGGAACGGCTGTTATTGGGGTTAGTTCATTAGAAGATATAAGTGTTATTAAAGAAAAAAGCAAAAATAAATTGACGGTTCTTGGAAATTTAAATGGTATTGAAATGCGCCGTTGGACAACTGCCGAAACAGATGAAATAGTAAAACAAACAATTAAAAAAGCTGCAACCGGAGGTGGATTTATTCTTTCAGATAATCATGGCGAAATTCCATTTCAAGTACCCGATAATGTTCTGTTGGCAATTTCTGAGGCAGTAAACAAATATGGACAATACCCCATAAGGATTAATAACTAATGGAACAGAAACTTTGTTTGATAGTTTGCAGTTCTTTTGTTTCGGAAGTTAGATACATAATAAACACCGGCTATTATCCCGATGTGATTATAAAAAGTGTTAAATCAAATTGTACTGTAAAGAAACCTCGTTTGGATACGATAGATACAATTATAAAAATATATTCAAGTGAATATTCAAAAGTTGTTTTTATTGGTAGTTCGTGCGCTGTTGGCAAAAAAGAAAAATATAAAGGCTATCATAATATCGAAATAATTCTTATGGGTCAATGTTTTGAGTTGATATTAAACAAATCAACTATTGAGCATTATATAAGCACAAAAAATTATATTGTTTCTAACGGGTGGTTAAAGGATTACGAAAAATATATTATAGAGTGGGGATTTGATCCGGCTACGGCAAAAAGATTTTTTAAAGAAACAGCAGACAATGTTTTACTGCTTGACACAGGATTACCCGGTAATTATTTACCGCAATTAGAAGCTTTAACGGAATATATAGGTTTGCCTTACGAAATATTACCGGTTGGACTTTCATATTGTAAACTTTTAATAGATTCAATAGTTTTTCAGTGGCGTGAAGAAAACGAAAGAAGTTTATTAAATGAAAAATTAGCAAATGCTGCAAGTAAATCGGCCGATTATGCATTGGCTTTTAATCAACTTAATAATTTAGTTAATCTTGTTGATGAAATAGAAGTTGTTGAGAAAATATTTACTCTTCTTAATATGCTTTATTCACCTTTAAATATTCAATACACATCAATAAATAATAATCTTACACAAGAACCGGTGTTTTTTAAGAAAAACGTTTTAATTCCCAAATTGTATAAAAATAACAGCTTTCAAATTGAATTGTTAAATCAGGAACAAACATTAGGGGTTTTTAAAGTAATTGGTATTTCATTTCCACAGTATATTGAAAAATATAAAGAAATGTCACAAATAATTGGCAAAATTGGCGGATTGGCAATTTCCAATGCCAGAAAATTTATGACTATAAAGGAAAATGAAATAAGAATAAATAAATATTCAAAAGAGTTAAAAGAACTGGTTGCTTCGAAAGATAAATTTTTTTCCATCATTGCCCACGATTTGAGAAGTCCCTTTCAGGGATTTATGGGTATGACGGAAATTATGGCGGAAGATATCAGTACATTTTCTCAGCAAGAATTAGCTTCAATCAGCAAAGAGATCAATAATAGCGCAAATAATCTTTTTAAGCTATTGCAAAACTTGTTGGAATGGGCAAGGATGCAGCAAGGTGCTGTTAGTTTTATACCAAAAGAAATTAATTTAAGCAGTATGATAGTACAAAACATTGAAATAATTAGTAATAGAGCTAAACAAAAAGGGATTAATATTTATAACGAACTGCAAAACATGCAAGTAATTTATGCTGATGAAAAAATGCTTGATTCGGTAATAAGAAATTTATTATCAAATTCGGTAAAATTTACCAAGCGGGGTGGAAAAATAATTGTTAATGCGCAGGAAATTGAAAATGATTTTGTTGAAATATCTATTTCAGATGATGGGATCGGCATGTCGGTAGAATTAAGCAATAGATTATTTAGGATTGAAGAAAAAGTTGGCCGAGCCGGAACTGAAGGAGAACCAAGCACCGGATTGGGATTATTGCTTTGTAAAGAATTTGTTGAGAAGAATGGCGGTAAAATTTGGGTAAAAAGTGAAGAAGGGAAAGGAAGTACATTTTATTTTACACTTAAAATATTAAGATAAATATATACAAAATAAAAATCAGGCTAACTGAAAATAAAAATATTTAGTAGAATTAACTATGACAAATGAGAACTTAAAAATTTCTATACTCAAAAAAATGCTATTATTTTTAAAACAGGATAATAAACAAATAATATTGGCATTTGCCATATTAATTTTGGGTTTACTTGTCACATTTGTTATAAGTATGACGGTAAAAACCAGTGTAGAAAAATATGCAAAAAACGAATTTTATTTTGTTTGTAAAGAAATTAACAATAAAATATCTACAAGGCTTCACAACCATGCTCAATTACTTAGAAGTCAATCAGTTTTATTTATCATTAAAGAAAATATAACCAGATCGGAATGGCGAAATATATATACAAAACAATTGATTGAAAAAAACTTGCCCGGAATACAAGGAGTTGGGTATGCAGTTTTAATTCGGCCCGGTCAATTAGCTGAACATGAAAAAAAAATAAGAGAGGAAGGATTTTCTGATTACTTTGTGTATCCTAAAGGAAAAAGAGAAATTTATTCGGCAATTGTTTTTCTTGAACCATTTACGGAAAGAAATTTACGCGCATTTGGATATGATATGTTTTCAGAACCGATTCGCAGGAAGGCAATGGAAAAGGCTAGGGATTCAAATATTGCCTCGCTCACCGGTAAAATTACGCTTGTTCAAGAAACAAATTCTGATGTTCAAACAGGTACATTAATGTATATACCTATTTATCAAAATGGTAAACCGATAAATACAATAAAAGAAAGGCGCGATGCTTTGCGGGGCTGGGTTTATAGTCCATATAGAATGGATGATTTGATGAAGGGGATTTTAGGCGGTTATGAATCTTTTAGAGGAAAAAACGTTAGTTTGGAAATTTATGATGATGCCGGATATAATAAAAATACAATACTTTACAATAGCAAAAAAATGATTAAAAAACAGATAAAATTGTCTTCGGAGTTTGAATTTAAGACATCAATTTCTTTTAATGGTCAATATTGGTATCTAAAATATAATTCAATTTCATTAAATTTTGATTATAGCAAAGTATGGTATTCGGCTTTTAGCGGCACAATTGTAAGTTTTTTATTATTTATTTTGTATTTATCGCTTATTGCAACCGCTAAAAAAGCAAATAGGTTAGTCCTTTTGACAGCAGAATTAAGCGATAGTGAAGAACGTTATAGAAAAGCTCAGCAGGTTGGTCATGTGGGAAGTTGGGAATATAACATCAAAAATAGTACGTTTTGGGGTTCGGATGAAGGGAAAAGAATCTATGGGTTTAACTTAATAACAGATATATTTACTTCCGAAGAAGTGATGAATTGTGTTATTGAAAAAGAAAGAGTAAATAAAGCCTTAATTGACCTCATAGAAAAAAATAAACCTTATAATCTTGAATTTGAGATTGTAAGATATAAATCCTCGGAGAGGAGGATAATTAGCTCGATAGCCGAATTAATAAAAGATAAAAATGGTGAACCCCTAAAAGTTACAGGTGTACTGCAGGATATTACTGAACGAAAGCAGGCCGAAAGAATGTTTCTTGATATAATTGATAAAAATCCACTTTCAATTCAAGTTGTTGATAAAAATGGTTTTACACTTCATGTAAATTCGGCACATACCAAACTTTTTGGTACTTTTCCTCCTCCCGATTATTCGATTTTTAATGATTTTCAAGTAAAAGAACAAGGATTTGGAGAATTATTTGAACAGGTTAAAAAAGGTGAAGTAGTTTATTTTCCCGATTTGTTTTACAATGCTCATAATTTAAATCCCAAATTCCCTGATATTCCGGTTTGGATAAGTATGGTTGTTTTTCCATTAAATGACAGCACCGGAAAACCGGAACGATTTGTTTTAATACATGAAAACATTACGGAGCGTAAAAAGTCGGAATTGATAATTATGCAGCAAAACATACAATTGCAAGAGTTAAATGCAGCCAAAAATAAGTTTTTTTCTATCATAGCGCACGATTTAAAAAGTCCATTTCAGGGGTTTCTTGGTCTGACAGAGATGATGATAGAAGAAACAAGTTCATTTTCCAAGGAAGAATTATCTTCAATTGGTAAAGATATGCACGAAAGCGCAACTAATCTTTATAAGCTTTTACAAAATTTATTGGAGTGGTCCCAAATTCAAAAAGGAACTATCACTTTTAACCCAACTAATCTTAATCTAAATTTAATTGTTTCTCGAAACATTGAAATAATTAACCAAAGAGCAATACAAAAAGAAATTACCATAGTAAATAAAATTAATGATAAAATAAATATTATTGCAGATGAAAAAATGGCTGATGCTGTACTAAGAAATTTATTATCAAATGCTGTAAAATTTACTAAAAAAAATGGAAATGTTATAATAAGTGTAAAAGAAATTGAAAATCAATTTATTGAAATATCTATTACTGATAATGGAATTGGAATGTCTGAAGACCTGTGTAATAATTTATTTAGAATAGATGAAAAAGTTGGAAGAACCAGAACAGACGGGGAAATAAGCTCGGGTTTGGGTTTATTGCTTTGCAAAGAATTTGTAGAAAAAAATGGCGGAAAGATTTGGGTTAATAGTGAAGAAGGGAAAGGTAGTACCTTTTATTTTACTTTTCCAAAACAAAATTAAAAGTAAATTTGGATATGCTGAAGATGGAAAACATTAAGGTTACTAAAAATAAATTTCTCCAAATATTAAAATTGTTTTTAAAACTAGTTACTTCAGTAATAACTTATTATTGGAAAAATATTTACGTATGGGATAATAATAAAAATGGAAAGCGGAATATAAACGAACAATTAAGCTATGAACAAATTAATAAAAAGATGATAAACAATACACATAAAAAAAGAAATCCAAGTGCATGCAAAGGTAAACACACTTGCCATTTAACAATTGACGTAAAACAAAATATATTTAGATTTAATTTTGGAATAAAAAGAAAGTTTATAAAACAAAATTTAATTACAACAATGTTTTTCTTTTTTATTCTTTTTCAAGGAATTTTTGCATCAGAAATTAATACTATCCCCGATTCGTTATTGGCAGGACTGAATAACCACGGCCTTAAAGAAAAGATTGAAGCATACTCAAAAGTGATGAATTATTATAATAGAGTTTTACCGGAGCAGTCGATAGGTTACGGAGAAAAAGCACTGCAAATAACAAGAAAAAACGGGTACAAATTAGGAGAGGCGGAAATATTATATTTGCTTGGGGTTAGTTACCATGCTCAAAGCAAATATACAAAAGCAATGGAATATTACCGACTTTCATACGATATTATGAAAGAACAAAAAAACAATGTCGGTATTGGTAAATGCCTTAACAGAATTGCTTTAATTTATAACGTACTTGGAAATTTCGATAAAGCTTTTGAATATTGTCTTAAATCAGTGAGCATT
Organism: bacterium; assembly: GCA_043805435.1. Taxonomy (GTDB): domain Bacteria; phylum Bacteroidota; class Ignavibacteria; order Ignavibacteriales; family Melioribacteraceae; genus JAEXOD01. Next base: position 28,639 of record JAZDHY010000109.1, on the reverse strand, counting down.
CTTGAACGTGAAAATGATAAAAAATCATTAGGAGAATCGTACAATCATCTTGGAATTTTATATTATATATTGAATGACATACCAAAGGCAAAAGAGGCTTCATTTAAGGCACTTAAGTTTTGTGAAACAATGAATGAAGATTTAGTATTGGCAGTTTCGCATGAACATTTGGTTGTAATATATATTAAAACAAAAGAATATGACAAAGCTCTTTATCATGTCCAAAAATCGCTTGAATTAAGAAAAGCAAAAAATGACAGAATAGGGATTGCAGGTTCTTACGAAAATATGGCAATAATTTACAAGAACACAAAAAAATATAATGACGCAATAAAATATTATAATAAATCTCTTGCATTAAAAAAGGAATTAAATAATCAGAGAGGAATGTCGTCCTCAATCTCGGGGATTGGAATGATTTATTTTAATCTTGGGCAGTACGAAAAAAGTCTAGGCTATATTTTACAAGCTTACCAAATAAGAAAAAAGCTTGGTGATAAAAGAGGAACCGCTTCATCGTTAAATCAGATAGCAGAAACTTATTTGGCAATGGGTAATTATAAAAGTGCACTTACTTATTATAAACTTGCCAAAACTATAAACGATTCGCTGTTAAGCGAGCAAAAAAATAAAGTTATTGCAGAATTTCAGGAAAAATTTCAACAGGTAAAAAGAGAAGAAAAAATACGCTCGCTTCAAAAAGAAAATATTATACAAAAAAACCAACGCAACTCGTTGCTTATTATTTCTTTTTTACTGCTTACCACTGTTATTTTTATATTTATTGCTTACCACTCAAAAAGAAAAGTCAATAACTTGTTAATTAACCATAATGCAGAAGTAACCGGCCAAAAAGAAGAACTTCAGTATTTAAATGATCAACTTAAAGAACTTATTGCCACAAAAGATAAATTCTTTTCAATAATTGCACACGATTTAAAAAGTCTCTTTTTAGGATTTTTAGGTATGACAGAAATGATGGCAAACGAGACTAGTTCTTTTACTCACCAGGAATTATCAGCCACAAGTAAAGAAATGCACAAAAGCGCAAACAATCTTTACAAATTATTGGAAAACTTATTGGCTTGGGCACAAATTCAAAAGGGGACAATTAGTTTTATTCCTAAGGAATTTGATTTGCTAAATTTAGTTAAACATAATATCGAAATGATTAATCAAAGAGCTGCACAAAAAGGAATTAATTTAGTATCCAAAATATCGGATATTCAATTGGTTTATGCAGATGTAAAGATGATTGATACCGTATTGAGAAACTTATTATCAAATGCCGTAAAATTTACAAATCAAGGCGGGAAAATAGTGATAACCTCAAAAGAAATTAACAATCAATTTATAGAAATATCGATAGCTGATAGCGGAATTGGAATATCTGAGGAATTATGTAGTAAGTTATTTAAAATTGAAGAAAAAGTTGGCAGAGAAGGAACTGACGGCGAAACAAGTACCGGTTTAGGTTTATTGCTTTGTAAAGAGTTTGTTGAAAAAAATGGCGGAAAGATTTGGGTAAAAAGTGATGAAAATGTTGGAAGTACATTTTATTTTACAATTCCCGAACTTAAATATTAGAGATTATAATGTTTATTTATGAAAATATATTAAGGATACATTAATGTTTATAATTCAACTTATATATAATTTGGCCGTATTAGCAACCGTAAGTGTTATTTCCGGCTTTATTGATGCAAAGTGGAGCAGGAAAAGTAATATCGGAAAAATTCTTCAGGGGATTACTTTTGGACTAATTGCAATTCTTGCAATGCTTAATCCATATATATTGTCGGAAGGTATTATTTTTGACGGCAGATCAATTGTCCTTAGTTTAAGTGCTTTGTTTTTTGGCCCTTTAGCCGGTGTTATTTCGGGCATTATGGCAATAATCACACGAATAATTTTAGGTGGTAACGGGGCACTAACAGGAGCCGCAGTAATTACGTCATCAATAATTATTGGGCTTTTTTTCAATTTAATGATTCAAAAAAAACAAATTATTGTTAACATTAAAACCTTATATTTATTGGGAATAATAGTACATGTTGTTATGCTGTTACTGATGTTTGCACTTCCAAAAAATTTTGTTTGGTTCACATTTCAAACTATTGCAATTTCAGTAATTATTTTTTATCCTATTGTAACCGTAATAATTGGCAAAATATTAATTAATCACGAAAATTATATAACATTATTTGCCGAAATTAAAAACAGTGAAGAAAAACATAGTGCAATGATTGCCAATATTTCGGACGTAATTGGTATATTGGATTCTGATGGTTTTGTGCAATATAAAAGCCCAAATATAGAAAAATGGTTTGGCTGGCAGGCGAATGATTTAATTGGGACAGATGTGTGGTTAAATGTTCATCCGGACGACTTGGAGTTAATCCAAAAAGAATTTTACACTCTGCTTGAAAAAGATAAACTGGTAAAAACGATGCATTTTAGATATTTATGCAAAGATGGCACTTACAAGCCAATAGAATTAACTGCCACAAATCTTATAAATGACCCTGTTATTTGTGGTGTGTTATTAAATTATCATGATATAACCGATAGGAAACGTGAAGAATTAGAACGCCAAGTATTGTCTGATATCAATTTAGGAATTGCCACAACTTCAAATTTGGGTGAATTACTTAAATTAATACACCAATCTCTCAAAAAAGTAATTTATGCGGAAAACTGCTTTATTGCACTTTATGATATAAAAACAAAATTATTTAGCTTCCCATATTTTATAGATAAGTTTGATCAAACACCCGAATCGGTATCTTTGGAGAAAAGCTGTACGGCGTACGTTTTCCGAACAGGTAAATCATTACTATTAACAGAAGAATTATTTAAAGAACTGGAAAAACAAAACGAAGTGGTTTTAGTTGGAACTCAGGCACCATCTTGGTTAGGAGTGCCGTTACAAACGCTTTCGGGAATAATTGGCGTTTTAGTACTTCAGCATTACGAAGATCAAAATGTATTTACAGAACGTGATGTTAATTTCCTTAAAGCCGTGGGAAGTCAAACAGCATTAGTAATTGAACGAAAACGTGCTGAAGAAAGTTTACAAAATGAACGATCATTATTACGTACCTTAATTGATAATATTCCCGATCCGATTTATTCAAAAAACCTTGATGGCCGTAAAACGCTTGCTAATAAAGCCGATTACATTAATATGGGGGCAAAATCGGAAGCAGAAGTTTTGGGTAAGGATGATTTTGATTTTTATCCAGAAGAAATTGCAAAAAAATTTTTTGCAGACGACCAATTGGTACTGCAAGCCGGTAAACCGATACTTAACAAAGAAGAATTTTTGCTTGATAAAAACGGACAAAAGCGGTGGCTTTTAACCTCTAAACTTCCATTGTTAAACAACGAAAAGCGGATAATAGGATTGTTGGGCATTGGCAGAGATATTACCGAACTTAAAAATTATGAAGAAGAAAAACGCTTTAAATGGGAACAATTAGCTTTACAGCAGGAAATTTTAATTAAAACAGCTACTTCTTCCTTTATTTCTGATGGTGATATAAAAAGTCTTTCATATCTGCTTACAGAACTTGTATCAAGGTATATGGAAGTTGAACGAGTTTCTGTTTGGTTGTTTGACAAAAGCGAAACACTTCTTCAATGCACCGATCTATTTACGTTATCCGATAACAAACATAGTGATGGTGTAATACTTAAAGAATCTGAATTTACAAATGAATTTATTTGGTTAAAAAACAGTAAATATGTTGATGCCAACGAACCATTAACCGACCCGAGAACAATTGGTTATTCCGAGACATATTTAATCCCAAATAATATAACGGCAATTCTTGATGGTGTAATTCAATATTCGGGAAGAACTTTAGGCGTTTTTTGTTTAGAGCATGTTGGGGTAACTCATCATTGGACTACTGAAGAAATTACTTTTGTCTGTCAGCTTTCCGATCAAATTGCATTAAGTTTATCAAACCAAAGTCGCAAACAAATTGAAGAAGAAATTAAAAACACAAATGAAAAACTAAAAAAAATAAATTCAGAGAAGGACAAATTCTTTTCAATTATTGCACACGATTTAAGAAGTCCATTTCATGGATTTATTGGAATGACAGAGATAATGGCAGAAGAGATAGATAATTTTACAAGGGAAGAATTATCTACATTAACAAGAGAAATGCACAAAAGTGCTAATAATCTTTTTAAACTTTTACAAAATTTGTTAGAATGGTCTCAGATACAAAGGGGAACTATTAGTTTTGCTCCGGAAAATATTAATTTAATTGTGTTGATATATCAGAATGTTGAATTGATTAAACAAAGAGCTATTCAAAAAGGAATTGAAATAATAATAAAAATATCAGATACTCAAAATGTTTTTGCAGATGAAAAAATGGTAGATACAATTTTACGCAATCTATTATCAAATGCAGTAAAATTTACAACTGCGGGTGGAAAAATAATAATAAACACAAAAGAAATTGAAAATAGAATGGTGGAAATATCTGTATCGGATAGCGGAATAGGGATGCCGGCCGAGCTATGTAAAAAATTATTTAAAATTGAAGAAAAGGTTGGAAGAATGGGCACCGAAGGAGAAGCCAGTTCGGGATTGGGTTTATTATTGTGCAATGAATTTGTTAATAAAAATAACGGAAAAATTTGGGTTATAAGTGAAAATGGAAAAGGAAGCACATTTTATTTTACTTTACCAAAAGTTAATTGATTAAAATTTGGGTGTATGGTTAATGAAAATTATTGAAAAAACAAACAAAGAACTTTTACAAGAATTGAATACATTAAAAAATGAAAATGCCTTGCTTAAGAATATGTATGAAAAAGATATTAATGAGCGCAAACAATTGGAAGGTGCACTTTATGAAAACCGGAAACAACTTGCGGATATTATTACTTTTTTGCCGGACGCTACTTTGGCAATAGATAAAGAAAAACGGGTAATAATTTGGAATAAAGCCATTGAAGAAATGACTGGTGTTTTGGCTGTGGAGATGATAGGTAAAGGTGACTACGTTTACACAATACCTTTTTATGGCGAGGCCAAGTCACAGTTAATGGATTTTGTCTTTACTAATTATAATGAAGATATCCCAAGCAGATATTACAACGTTATTCGAAAAACGACCTCCTTGACAGCCGAAGTTTTTTGCAAAGCACTATACAACAACAAGGGTGCATGGATTTTTGTAAAAGTCTCGCCTCTGCATGATAAGGATGGCAATTTTATAGGTGCAATAGAAAGTATTCGCGACATAACCCGACAGAAACATGCCGAGGAAACATTACGACAAAGCGAAAACAGATACCGCGAATTAATTGAACTGGCTGCAGATGGAATTTTGCTTGGTTCAAGCAGCGGAATTATTATTGGTGCAAATTGGTATATGCAAAATTTATGCGGTAGATCTTTAGATAATCTGATTGGATTACATATTAGTGTGCTTTTTGAAAAAAATGAATTAAATATAACCCCTTTACGATTTGACCTGCTAAATGAAGGACGAATTGTCCTGTCTGAAAGAAAAATTATTTGCCCCGACGGGAAAATTATTCCAATTGAAATGCATACAAAAAAAATGCCTGATGGTACTTATCAATCAATTTTTCGTAATATAACAGAGCGCAAACTAACAGAAGTTGCATTAAAAGAAAGTGAAAACAAATACCGTAAATTAGTTGAAAACTCTCCGGATGGAATTGTAATTTATACCGAAGGGAAAATTGTTTTTGTAAATAATAAAAGTCTTAGTTTATTAGGAGCAACAAACGAAAATGAACTAATTGGAAAATCGGTTATCCAGTTTGTTCATCCCGATTATCATTCCATTGTAATTGCCAGAATGAAAAAAGCACAAACAGAGGGAGTTGTTTTACCATTAATGGAAGAAAAATTTATTAAGCTTGATGGTTCCGAGCTATATGTAGAAGTAAAAGCAATTTCAATTGTTTTTGAAAATAAGCCTTCAGTACAATTAATTATTAGTGATATTACAGAACGTAAACGTGTAGAATTAGAGCGCAAAGTAATGTGGGAAATTACGCAGGGAATTACTACAACTTCAAATTTGGATGAACTTATGGAGTTAATACATCAATCTCTCAAAAAAGTAATATATGCAGAAAATTGTTTTGTTGTGCTATATAATAAAGAGACAGGTTTGTTTAGTTTTCCATATTTTGTTGATCAGATTGATACTAAGCCCGAACCAATGGTAATGGATAAAAGTTGTACTAAGTATGTATTCAATTTGGGTAAACCATTGCTGCTTACACAAGTTTTATTTGATGAGCTTGTTGAACAAAACAAAGTAAAGTTGGTTGGAACAAATTCTCCCTCTTGGCTGGGTGTTCCATTGCAAACACCTTCCGGTATAATTGGCGTTTTGGTTATTCAACATTATGAGTTGGAAAATGTATATAGCGAACATGATGTTAGATTTTTAGAATCGGTTGGAAACCAAATTGCAGTTATTATTGAACGTAAAAGAACTGAGGAAGAAATCAAATTAATAAACGATAAACTTAAAGATCTCAATTCAACAAAGGATAAGTTTTTTTCAATCATTGCTCACGATTTAAGGAGTCCGTTTCAAGGATTTTTAGGATTAACGCAATTGTTAGCTGAAGAAACTAATTTGTTTACGCGTGAAGAATTATCAATTATTACTAAAGATATGCACAATAGTGCCAGCAATCTTTTTAAGCTGTTAGAAAACTTATTGGCGTGGGCTCAAATCCAAAAAGGAACAATTAGTTTTACTGTTGAAGAACTCGATTTGCGGGTAATTATTTCTAGAAACATTGAGACAATTAATCAAAGAGCAAAACAAAAAGAGATAACCATAATTAATAAAATTGACAATTCTATTATAATTAATGCAGATGAAAAAATGATAAACTCTATTATCAGCAATCTTTTATCAAATGCAGTTAAATTTACAAAGCCGGATGGAAAAATAATTGTTAATGCAAAAGAAATTGAAGATAAGGTCTTAGAAATTTCCGTAACCGATAGTGGAGTTGGAATGAGTAATGCACTTTTGCAAAAATTGTTTAAGATTGAAGAAAAAGTAGGCTGCAAAGGAACAGACGGAGAACCCAGCACAGGATTAGGTTTATTGTTATGTAAAGAGTTTGTTGAAAAGCAAAACGGCAAAATTTGGGTAAAAAGTGAAGAAAATTATGGAAGTACTTTTTATTTTACAGTACCAAAAGTGTTTTGAATTTATTGATAAAACTTTTAAAATTTTTTAGCAAATTGGATAAGCAGATATTTTTAGGATTTAACTTTACCGGAGAAAAAATATGGATTATAAATTAGAAGATCTTGTTAATATTCCATTACTTCAATCTTTGCAGGAAAAACTGGATGCTATCTATTCGTTCCCCTCCGCAATACTTGATAATGATGGCAATATATTGACTGCCGTTGCCTGGCAGGATATATGCACAAAATTTCATAGAGTAAATGCAGAATCCGAAAAAGATTGTATTAAAAGCGATAAATACATTTTAGAACATCTTCATGAAGCAAATCCGGCGGTCTGTTATCAATGTCCACGTGGATTAATAGATAATGCAATTCCAATAATTATTGGCGGAAAACACTTGGGAAATTTTTTTACCGGACAATTTTTTCTTGAAAAACCTGATATTGATTTTTTCAAAAACCAGGCAAAATATTTTGGTTTTGACGAAAATGCATATTTACAAGCAGTGCAAAAAACCCCAATTTGGACAAAAGAGAAACTTAATCATTATTATGAATTTATAAAAGAATTTATCGAATTAATAGCAAATATTGGGCTAAAGAACTTAAAAGAAATTGAAGCAAAAAAAGAATTAAAAGAAGTTAATAATAAACTTACTTCGTCTCGTATTGAAGCTATAAAAATGATGGACACGGCTATTGAAGCAAAAAAAACTTTAGAATTTACAAACAAAAAGTTATTAAAGGAAATTGAGGAACACAAGCAGGCAGAAGAGAAAATTAAAAATGTACAGATTCTTTTACAAGCCAGTATTGAAAGCCAAAAAGATATGATTATTCTTTCGATAGATAAAAATTACAGGTATCTCTGTTATAATTCTTTTCACAAACATGTTATGGAAGTAACCTATGGCAAAAATATAAACATAGGCATGAATTTACTTGAATGCATTACAAACCAAGAAGATAGAAAAAAAGCGAAGAACAATTATGACAGGGCGTTGAATGGCCAAAGCCATATGACTATTGAGGAATTTGGTGATTTTGAACGGTATTATTATGAAACTAGATACAATCCAATATTAAATGACAAAAATGAAATTATTGGAGCTACGGCTTTTTCGGCAAATGTTACCGAACGAAGAAAAGCAGATGAAGCACTGCGTGAAAGTGAAAAAAAGTATAGAATGATTGTGGAAACAGCCATAGAGGGTATTATTACTTTAAATAGTGATGGACGAATAACTTTTATTAATCAACAAATGGCTGCTCTGCTTAATTATAGTGTTCAAGAAATGCTTGGACAAAAATTTGAGTCTTTTATTGTTGAAGAACAATTAAATGAGCACAAGGCACAGATGAAAATTCGTGAGTCTGGAGAAGATTCTGTTTATGAACGTTGTTTAAAAGGAAAAGATGGTAAAAGACATTGGGTGTTAATTTCGGCAAGAGCTATAATTAATGCAGAAGGAAAATTTGAAGGGTCTTTTGGAATGCTTACCGATATAACTGAACGCAGAATGGCAGAAGAAGCACTACGTGCAAGCGAAGCACTTTATAGAGCTATTCTTAATGCCTCGCCGGATGATATTACTGTTTCGGATATGAATGGCCGCATCCTGATGGTTTCGCCTAAGGCTTTAACAATTTTTGGATATGATAGAGAAGAAGAAATCATCGGTCGTTCAATATTAGATTTTATTGAGGTTGAAGATCGCGATCGTGCCATTTCTAAAATTGCTCTTAGAATTCAAGGAGTTATTACCGGCCCAACAGAATATGGCGGATTGCGTAAAGATGGCAGTATTTTTAATATTGAGGTAAATAGTGAGTTTATTAGAAATTCAGATGGACAACCAACTAAAATGATATTTATTGTTCGCGATATCACTGAACGAAAACGCATAGAAGTGGCATTACTTGAAAACCAGAGAAAAATGACGGATATTATTACGTTTCTTCCGGATGCCACTTTGGCAATAGATAAAGACAAGCGCATCATTATTTGGAACAAAGCTGTTGAGAATATGACAGGTGTTCCGGCAGCGGAGATGATAGGCAAAGGTGATTACACATATACAATACCGTTTTATGGTAAAAGGCGACCCCTGTTAATGGATTTGGTCTTCTCTTATAGCGAGGATGTTGTTTCTAAATATCCTACAATCAACCGTGAAGGGGATTCCTATACAGTAGAAGTGTTTTGTGATGCCCTTTACAATAATAAAGGTGCTTGGGTTTTTGCCAAAGCTTCTCCTTTGCATGATAGAAATGGTAACATTGTTGGCGCAATAGAAAGTATTCGTGATATTACCGAACGTAAACTGGCCGAGGAGACATTAAGAGAGAGTGAAAGACGCTATTCAAAAGCACAGCAAATTGGACACGTGGGAAGCTGGGAATATAATATTAAAAATGATACTTTTTGGGGTTCGGATGAAGCGAAAAAAATATATGGATTTAATTTAACAAGCGATTTTTTTACTACCGAAGAAGTTCTAAATTGTATTATCGAAAGAGAAAGAGTTAACCAAGCCCTTGTGGATCTGATAGAAATTAACAAACCTTACGACCTTGAATTTGAGATTGTAAGATATAAATCATCCGAGAGGAGAATTATTAATTCAGTGGCAGAATTAATAAGAGATAATAATGGCAATCCATTAAAAGTTACCGGGGTGATACAGGATATAACAAAACGAAAACAGGCGGAAGGAATGTTTCTTGATATTATTGATAAAAATCCAATGTCAATTCAGGTTGTGGATAAAGAAGGTTATACACTTAAAGTAAATTCGGCACATACCAAACTTTTTGGTTCTGTCCCACCTTCCAATTATTCGGTTTTAACTGATTCCCAATTAATGCAACAAGGTTTTGGATACTTGATTGAACGCGTTAAAAACGGAGAAGTTGTTCACTTTCCCGATTTGTTTTATAATGCCCATAATTTATCGCCCGATTTATCGGATGTTCCCGTTTGGATTCGTATGGTTATTTTCCCAATAAATGATAGCTCCGGAAAACCGGAACGGTTTGTGTTAATGCACGAAAACATTACCGAACGTAAAAGAGCAGAAGTAGCATTAAAGGAAAGCGAAGCTCTTTATCGTTCAATACAAAATGCTTCCCCGGATGATATTACAATTACTGATATGGAGGGGCGTATTCTTATGGTTTCTCCAATAGCTAAAAAGATGTTTGGTTTTAACAGCCAAGAGGAAGTTTTAGGACGTTTAATTGACGATTTTATTTTCCCTGATGATAGGAAACGTGCATCAACAAATCTTTCACTTTTGTTTAAAGGTCTTAAACATGGCCCCGATGAATACAGGGGGCTTCGGACAGACGGCAGTTCTTTTGACATGGAGGTTAATGGCGAGTTTATTAGAAATTCAGATGGACAACCAACTAAAATGATATTTATTGTTCGCGATATTACTGAACGCAAACGCGTAGAAGCGGCACTCAAAGAAAGTCAAGAAAAATATCGTATGGTGGCCGACTTTACCTATGACTGGGAATTGTGGAGAGGGACTGATGGTTCATTTCTTTACGTTTCTCCTGCTTGTAAACGTATATCCGGATATACAGTAGAAGAGTTTATGAATGACCCGAACCTAATAATACAAATAACGCATTTAGACGACCAACAAAAAGTTATTGAGCATAATCATTCAGTCTACAACAAGGATCATTCAAAAGCACTTGAGATTGAATTTCGAATTATAACTAAGGATGGGAATATTTGCTGGATAAGCCATTGGTGCACTTCCGTATATAGTGAAAGCGGGGAATGGTTGGGACGTCGTCAAAGTAATAGAGATATAACCGAACGTAAAAATGCCGAAAAGGCTTTAAGGGAAAATGAAGAAAAATTAAGCACTCTTTTTGATGCAATGACAGAAATAGTAGTGCTGCATGAACTTGTGTTCAACGAGCTTGGAAAAGTTGTAAATTACCGAATAACTGATTGTAATAAAGCGTTTACACAAATTACCGGAATAAAAAAAGAATACGCAGTAGGTAAATTGGCTACTGATGTTTTTAAAACCGAAATCCCTCCATATCTTGAGGTATATACACGTGTTGGTTTGACAGGTGAACCTTGTGAATACTCTACTTATTATGCCCCAATGGACAAGCATTTCATGCTCTCTGTGGTTTCACCAAAAAAGAATCAATTTGCGACTATTACAACAGATATAACAGCCATCAGGCAGATACAAGAAGTAATAACCAATAAAAATAAAGAACTTGAAAACTATCTTTATGTAGCCTCTCACGATTTGAGGTCGCCGTTAGTTAATATTCAGGGGTTTAGTCAGCGTTTGTTTAAACAAACTGATTCAATTAAAAAAATTCTTTCTGAATGCTTGCTTGATATAGAAAACAAAACAAGTATTGAAAAAATTACAAATGATGATATACCTAGAACATTAAATTTTATTTTTTCCAATGTTACAAAAATGGATACGCTTATAAACGGTTTATTACAAATATCAAGAACGGGTCAAATAAAACTGATTATTCATAAAATAAATATGAATAAATTATTAAAAACTATCCTTACGGTATTTAACTTTCAGATTACTGAAATTTCAGCAAAAATAATAGTTGAGAATTTAACGGAATGTTATGGAGACGAAAATCTGCTTAATCAGCTTTTTTCCAATATTATTGGTAACGCATTAAAATACAGAGATAAAAACAGACAGTTAACAATTAAAATTGCCGGCCAAAAAAAATATAATAAAGTTGTTTATAGTATAGAAGATACAGGACTAGGAATAGCAGCAAGGCACCTTCAAAAAATATGGGATGTGTTTTTTAGAGTAGATACTTTATCGTCTGAATCCGGAGAAGGTATTGGTCTTAGTCTTTGTAAAAGGATTGTAGATAAGCACAAAGGTAAAATATGGGCTGAATCTGAAGAAGGGAAAGGAAGTGTTTTTTATATTGAATTACAGAAAAATGAATTCACGGAATAAAAAAGGAGCATTAATATGGGAAACTACAAAGAATTAGTAATTTTAATTGCTGATGACGATGACGGACATGCCGAACTTATACAGGAAGGATTAAGAGATTCCGGCGTTTGCAACCAAATGATTCGTTTTGCCAATGGTGAGGAAGTCTGGAATTTTTTATCAGGAACCGGAGATTATATTCAAGATAAAGACAAAAGCTATTTGTTACTTCTTGATATAAGTATGCCAAAAATGGATGGGATTGAAGTTTTAAAAAGAATTAAAAGTGATGAAGAATTAAAGGAGATTCCTGTAATGATGCTTACAACAACAGATGATCCTCGAGAAGTTGAGAATTGTTACAAACTTGGGTGTAGTGTTTATATAACAAAACCGGTAGATTTTCAGAAATTTACAATAACATTACAACGGCTTGGTTTATTTATTCAGGTGGTTAAAATATAAATGTTTTTAATTAACTCTATTTTAGGAAGTTTATTATGACAGTACTTATTATTGAAGATGATACGGGTTTAACCGAATTAATAAAAGAAAATGTGGAAATGTTTGGATTTCAAACTATATCCGTACAATCCGCCGGAGAAGCTATTGAATGGCTTAAACTTAACAAACCGTATCTAATGATATTGGATTATAGACTGCCGGATATGAACGGAAAAGAGTTTGTTGCCGAATTGCAAAAAACAGATCAAAATATTCCTCCTTTTATTGTTTCAACAGGGCAAGGGGATGAACAAATTGCAGTAGAAATGATGAAACTTGGAGCAAGGGATTACTTAGTAAAAGATAGGTACTTCTTAAAAAAACTTCCCGAAGTGATAAAAAGAATAAATAAAGAAATTGAAAATGAAAACAAACGTAAACAAGCCGAAGAAAAATTGAATCAATCTGAAATAAAATATTACGAACTTTATACATTAATGCGCTTGATGAGTGATACAATGCCTGATTTGTTGTGGGCAAAAAATTTAAATAAACAATATATTTTTGTAAACAAGGCTCATTGCAAAAAAATTTTGAATGCGGTTGATACTACTGAAGCAATAGGGAAAACCGATCTTTATTTTGCCAAACGTGAACGAGACTTACAACCGGAAAACCCCGGTTGGCATACTTTTGGGGAGTTATGCGAGGATTCCGATGAAATTACCATAAAAGAAATGAAAGAAATGCAGTTTAGTGAGTTTGGTTATATTAGGGGAAAATTTGTTTTTTTGGATGTTCATAAAGCTCCGATGTTTAATAAATCAGGTGAGCTGATAGGTATAGTGGGTTCTGCCAGAGATATTACCGATAGTAAATCAGCAGAAGAAAAATTGCGTCAAAACGAGGAAAGATTAAATTTTTATATCAAAAATTCGCCAATGGCAGTTATCGAATGGGATTCCGAATTTAGAATAAGCAGATGGACAGGTGATTCGGAAAAAATATTTGGGTGGAGTGCAGAAGAGACAATCGGAAAAAAAAGTTCGGATTTGAATATGGTTTTTGAACAAGATCTTTTTGTTGAAGAAGACGTTAAAAAAAAACTTGTTGGCGGAGGTTATAACCAAGTAACTTCGTGCAACAGAAATTATCGTAAAGATAGAAGTATGATTTATTGCGAATGGTACAACATTGTAATGAATGATCCCAGTGGAAAAATGATTTCGTTAATGTCGCAGGTTTTGGATATTACTGATCGGAAAAAAGCTGAAGAAGCATTACTTGAAGCGGAATGGAAATTTAGAGCATTGTTCGAAAAAGGACCGATTGGAGTTGCTTATCATAAAATGGTTTATGACGCAACCGGAAAACCGATAGATTATCGATTTTTAGATGCGAATCAGACATATATAGAATTAACCGGTGTTGATCCAAGAAATAAAACTGCAACAGAGGCATTTCCTAATATCGAAAACGATCCTTCTGATTGGATTGGACTTTTTAGTAATGTTGTGCTTACAGGAAAATCCGTAAGATTTGAAAAGTATCTCCAGCCAAATGGCCGATGGTACGATTGTGTTGCTTATAGATATAAAGCTAATCATTTTGTTGCAGCATTTTTTGAAATAACAAAAAACAAAAAAATAGAAGAAAATTTAAGAAAACTTTCACGTGCAGTCGAACAAAGTCAAGTATCTATTGTAATAACAAACAAAAACGCAATTATTGAGTATGTTAACCCTAAATTTTTGGATGTTACCGGTTACACTATGGATGAGGTTATTGGAAAAAATCCAAACATCCTTAAATCGGGTGAATTTACAGGACTCGATTATAAAGAAATGTGGAATTTTCTAATCTCGGGAAAAGAATGGAGTGGAATATTTCACAATAAGAAAAAAAATGGCGAACTGTTTTGGGAATCGGCAACAATTTCGCCGGTAAAAAATGAAAAAGGCGAAATTACGCATTTTGTGGCAGTTAAGGAAGATATTACTGCAAAAAAACAAATGGAACTAAATTTAGAAAAAGCATTAGCAAGAGCAGAAGAGATTAACAGATTAAAGTCAAGTTTTTTGGCAAACATGAATCACGAGTTGAGAACTCCACTTAATGGTATTTTAGGTTTTGCGGGATTTTTAAGTGAGGAGTTGAAAGATGAAAATCAAAGTAAAATGGCCTCTGCAATCTTCTCCTCAGGGAAAAGACTAAGTGAAACATTGAACTTGATACTTGATTTATCGAATGTTGAAGCGGAAAAAATAGAAGTGTGCAGCAAGCAGTTAGAAGTGGTATCTATTATTAAAAATATTGCGGGATTATTTGCGGCTGAGGCACTTCAAAAAAATCTTGATTTAAAAATTGCAAATAATGAGGATATAATTTATGCCTTTTTGGATGATCAACTGTTTTCTAGAGTTATTTATAATTTAATTGATAATGCAATAAAATATACAGATAAAGGAAGTATTACAATAGAAATTGGGATAGAAAAACAAGACAAAAACAAATTATTTTACACAAAAATAAAGGATACAGGTATTGGTATTCCTAAAGACAAAATTGAAATTATATGGGACGCTTTTAGGCAAGTTAGCGAAGGCCTGAATAGAGGTTATGAAGGTTCCGGTTTGGGATTAACAATTTGTCAAAAAATTACAAAATTTATGAATGGCACAATTGAAGTAGAGAGTGCCTTGGGAAAAGGATCTGAATTTATTGTAAAATTTCCGGTATTTACGGAAATAATGAAAGAGCAAGAACCAATAATTGAAAAAGAAGTGGAAATTATTGCTCCTCTTATTGTGGATAAACCAATTAAACCGCTGCCAATCATTTTATACGTGGAAGATGATGAAATAAATCAAAACGTAATAAAATTATTTGTAAAAAACAGATATTTAATTGATGTTGCAGCAGACGCTAAAAGTGCATTACAATTAGTTGAACAAAAAAAATATGATATTATTTTGATGGATATAAATCTTGGCCGTGGAATGAATGGAATACAGGTTACAAAAGAAATAAGAAATAATCCCAATTACTATAAAACACCAATTGTTGCAGTAACTGCATATACAATAGGTTCCGATAAAACCGAATTTTTTAAAGCGGGATGTACTCATTATTTGGCTAAACCATTTTTAAGAAATGATTTATTAAATTTGTTAGAGGAAATAAATATAAATGAGTGATAAAACCGTTGTACAAATTGGAGTGTGATAATTGACCGTAAAAACATGTTCAATTATCTAATTCTCCTTTTTTTTCCTTCCTTTTTTAACGGGCATTTGGGTTTCCGGTTCCATCTCAATTCCAAAAATAGCGGATATATTAGTATCATCTATAACGCGTTTTCCTTTTTTTGAAGCTTTTTTAATTAGTTCGTCTGTTTTACTCCTAATTACTTCGGTAATTAAATCACCAATATTAACATCTCTAAGTTCAAAAAATAAAGCCGGATTAACATCAAGCCTTGCGCCTACTCCATAAAGAGTTGCAGCTACATGTTTGCACATATAGGCACCATCGGGACATGAACAATAGAAGCCGATTTCGCTTGGAGAGGGAAATAATCCTGTTTTTTGTTTAATAAAAGTTTCGGCAAGAAGTTTAGGAAAATTACCGGCAAAAAGTTCATCCAGTTCTTCAATTTTCCCTTGACATTCTTGAACAATGTTTTGCCAAATTTTTCGGTTTAATGGGTCAATATTTATTTTTACACTATAAGGTATGGATGCACTTCCTTGAACAAGACTAAATATTTCATTTTTATTAATTTGTAAATGTATTACCATGTTTGTTCGAACATACGATCTTCCACGACCAATTCGGTTGGAATAATCGGCATAACTTTCCAAATTTTTATTCCATGCCTTTCCCCACCAGTTTTTTGCAATGGTGGTACTTTCTAAAATAACGGGACATAAATTAGGATTTTTTTTTGTAAATTTGGCAATATTTTTTAAAGCCTTTGCTTTTTTTTCGGCTGCAGAAACATAACGTGGAAAACTATTCCAATACATTTAATTAAATCCTATTGTAACTAATAAAATTGTTATAAAATAAACTTTTATTTGCTAAGTCTAAATAATTCGTAAAGTTGCTTATTATCCATTTCCGTAATCCAGTTTTCTTGGGTGGCCGAAACTATCTCGGCAGTTAATTTGCTTTTGCGTTCAATCATTATATCAATTTTTTCTTCAATAGTCCCTTTTGTAATAAACTTATGGACAATTACATTTTTCTTTTGACCAATTCTAAAAGCACGGTCGGTAGCTTGATTTTCAACTGCAGGATTCCACCACCTATCAAAATGAATAACATGATTTGCAGCAGTTAAATTTAATCCTACGCCGCCGGCTTTAATAGATAAAACTAAAAATGGTATATATTCCGAACTTTGGAAAGAAGCAACAATATCCTTTCTTTTTTTTACAACAGTTTCGCCATGTAATACAAGGCCTTTGTGTTGGAAAATAGATTCAAGAAAGTCTCTTAACGGTTCTGTAATTTCCTTAAATTGCGTAAAAATTAATACCTTCTCTCTTTTTTCATAAATTGTTTCGCAAATTTCGCGCAAAGCTGCATATTTACCGCTTTCATTTTCCGCAAAAAACTTTTGTCCTAAATACTGATCGGGATGATTACATAACTGCTTAAATTTTAATATAGAGGAAAGTATTATTCCCTTTCTTACAATTCCTTCGGAATTTTCTAATTTGTCAACTAATTCTTTTACAAATGCATCGTAAAGCACGGCCTGTTTTTTTGAAAGAGTTGCATAAGTTTTCATTTCAATCTTATCGGGCAAATCACTAATTATGGATTTATCTGTTTTTAATCGTCTAAGCAAAAAAGGACTTATTACCCTTCGCAATTGTAAATAACCTTCCGATTTTTCCTGCAATCTTTTAGTAAAACTAGTAAATTCCTTGATGCTGCCCAAAAGCCCTTTGTTTAAGAAGTCAAATATTGACCATAAATCAGATAATCTGTTTTCAATAGGAGTACCTGTTAATGCAATTTTGTATTTAGCGTTCAATTTTTTAATTTCTTTTGTTTGTTTGGTATCAGGGTTTTTTATTGCCTGAGCCTCGTCAATAATAACGGTATCCCATTCATATGTTTTTAGCCATTCGTATTTAGGAAGCATTCCATAAGTTGTTATATACAAAATGCAGTCCGATTTTAATATTTCCGAATCGAAATTCAATTTATTGCCGTTGGTTTGTAAAACCCTTTCTTCGGAAGGATGAAGTATATAAAATTTAATGGAAGGGGCAAACTTCAAAATTTCATTTGACCAATTACTCAATAATGAAGCAGGGACTATCAGTAAAGCTTTTTCATTCTTTTTGTTCCTGATATAGTTAATTAAAGCAATTACCTGAATAGTTTTTCCAAGTCCCATATCATCAGCCAAACAAGCACCCAGTCCAAGTGTTTTCATATAATTTAGCCAGTTAAGACCTTTTTCCTGATAAGTTCTTAAAATGCCTTTAAAGTCTTTTCCCATGTCAATTGGATCAATTTTATCCGGTGAGGTCAATTTCCCCAAAACATTTTTAAGCCACTGGCCATTACTAACTTCTACATTAATTGAATCATCATTTATTTTAAGCATTTTAGAAGCATTAAGTTGAAGTTGTAAAGCTTCTATTACGCTTAAGGTGCCCGATTCTATCTGTTTTTGAGCATGTTGATAAGCTTTAAGAATTTCATTTAGAGCCTTATGGTCTACCTCTATCCATTTACCCTTAATAAATGCAAGTCCTTCAGCTTCCGAAAGCAATTGTTTTACTTCGCTTAGCGAAATTTTATCGTCACCAAGTGCAATTTTAATATTAAAATCTATTAAAGCATCTTTCCCAAGAATTGAAGGAGTTTTTTCACCAACACTTACACTCAATTTTGCTCTATTTGATCTTTTGGCCCACCAGTTTGGTATTCTGCATAAAATGCCGGCTTCTTCATAAATAGGAATTTCTTTTAAGAAAACATAAGCATCTTTGGTTGATAATCCTAGAGGATGAAATATCTCGCCGGAGTCAATAATTTCCGAAATAAAATTGCTGTTTTGTGCGGCTTTATTTACTGTAGAAAGTAAAATTAACAGTTTTTCTTCATCATTTTTATATTCAACAAGGGCGTTTTTTAAGGGAAGGTGTTTCGATTTTCCGGTGTTTGTAATGCCGGAGGAATATGTTGCTAAAAAAGCAAATGGTGCTTCTGCATCTTTATTTTCTACAAGATGAAAGAAAATTCGTCCCACCAATTTAATATCAGAACTTTTAGAGAGCAGGTAGTTGGATACACTATCGGTATAATCTTTAAGTTCACTGGATAAAATATTATTAAGTTCAATAAATATATTTTTTACCCATTCCGAATTAACAAATTCCCAGCCGTTAAAAAAAGGTATATTAGTTAATAGTTTATACAATTCTTCATTTTCCAGCCTAATTTCAATTTTTTCACGAATTGTATCAATTTCGGGTAGTTTAGATAATTTTTTTACAAAAGTGTTTGAAATAATACGTAAAAAATTTAAAGAGACCGAAAGCGGGATAGATAAATCGACAAATCCCAATTCAAAAAGTGATTGGTATTTATTCTCTTTTGCCCAATTAAAGATCTGTTGTTGAAGTAATTTTTGCCTTTCATTTATTAATTCGTTTGTAAATTGCCAGTCAAAGTTAAAACCGGAACTTTCTACAACTACAATAAGTTCATTCGAAATAGTTTTTTCCATAAATTATAAATAGCAAATAATTAATTAGAAATAAATGTATCAATTAATTTAATAAACCGTGCTAAATATAAGGAAATATAAAAACAACAAAAAATATATTCTCGCAAATTCAAACTAATTTGATTGATGGTCTTTACATCTTATTGTAATAAATCCTAATATTTCTTAATTTAATAAGTAAAAAAAATAATATTGGAAGAGTTATTACTACTAAAATACTAATTAATGACGTGTTTAAGAAATTTCTGCTTTATCAACCGCAGCAATATCGTAAAAGATTAAAGAAACAGCTCGAATTTCTTGAAATTGGAATGTGGGATAGCAGTGTTAGAGTAAAAAAAATAAAAGGCGTTCCTAATAATAAAACAATATTTGAAGCAAGGCTGGATAAGGGGAATAGAATAATATTTACTATTGGTTTTGACGAGTCTTCAATATTTTCATCGGAAAATAAAATTATTATAATTTATATCTGGGGAATTGTATCACACGATGATATATCAAATAAAAGCAAAACAATCATTCCGGCAAACGCACCATTTTTAAAATTCAGTCCTGTTTTTGAAAATGAAACGCAGGATTTGAATATTGATGAACTGGATAACGAGCATTTTTCACAAGAATATATTACAAAAAAAATATCGGATGATTCCGGTTCGCAAAAATGGCACCGTCTTAATGAAACCGATTGGGAAAGAATAGAGTTATATACTAAAGATGATTTTGATTTGTATTTGTATTTAACTCCGTATCAGATTGATGTGCTAAAATCACCACCACCTCTATTAGTATCGGGAACGGCCGGAAGCGGCAAAACAACCTTAGGTGTTTATTATTTACTAAAAGAATCCATAGGCAGTTACCGAAAGCTTTTTATAACATATAATAAATACTTAAAAATTGCTGCAGAAAGATTATATAAGGGGTTATTAAATTCTGAAAAATCTGCCGGAGAATATGAATACCCCGATTTTTTTACATATAAAGAATTTTGTTTAAGTACGGTAAATAGGTTTACCAAAAAATTTGTACCGGAAAACGAAATAAATTATGAACGATTTGCAGCGTTAATACAACAAAACAGAAATATTCAGCGATTCGATATTCCATTAATTTGGGAAGAGTTTAGAGCTATAATTAAAGGGGCACTTCCGCAATTAAATGTTAAACTATTTAACACGGCTATTCAAAAAATTAAAACATCCAAAACGGATACAGGTTTTAATAATATACTTTTACGACAGTTTATTATTTTCTCAAATCTGGAATCGGCCGGTAGAATAGAACATTTTGTTAACAAGTATTTGCGAATCAATTTCCCGGAATTTATAAAAAATTTTGAATCTATTATTAGAGATAAACCTGAACGTGTAATTCCTATTTTGGAAAGTATTCTTGAACTTTTTGCAAAACAAAAAGAACTTACCCAAAAAAAACATCTTTCTTTTTTAGAATATGAAATGATAGGTAAAAAGAAAGCACCAAATTTTAACGTTGATAGAAAAGAAATATACAAAATATTTGAGTGGTACCAAGATAAACTGGAAACCGAACACCTTTGGGATGAACTTGATCTTACAAAAGAAGTAATGACAATATATAATGATAAAGATATGTCAAATTGGCAATATGATTTGGTTATATGTGATGAGGTTCAAGATCTTACGGATATTCAGCACGAACTTCTTTTTAACCTTGTTAAAAATCCCCTTAACTTGATTTTAACAGGTGATACTAAACAAATAATAAATCCAAGCGGTTTTAGATGGGAGGAATTAAAACAACATTTTTATGAACGAAATTTAAAAATTCCCGAAATTAGTTTTTTAAATTTAAATTTTAGAAGTTCGGGAAGTATTGTTGAACTTTCAAACTGTCTTTTGGAAATAAAAACAGAATTACTCGGTTTAAGTTCGGATCAACATCAGGAAGATTGGAAATTTAAAAATCGCCCGCCGGTAATAATTGCAGGAATGAAAGAATCCGAAATAATTACTAATTTGCGTATAACAGGAGCCGGAAAAACCATATTGGTTAGAACGGAGGAAGAAAAAGAGAATTTAAAAGTATTATTGGAAACGGAATTAATTTTTACAATTGGTGAAGCAAAAGGTTTGGAATTTGACACTGTTTTTCTTTGGAAATTTTGCAGTGAAAAGCAGACTGCTGATATTTGGGGTAATATTTTATCTGATAACTATTCATCAATTCATTCCGCCAAAATTAAACATGAAATAAATTTACTTTATGTGGCAATTACCAGAGCACAGAAGGATTTGATTATTTATGATGGTTTAAATACATCGGTAATTTGGAAAAATAAAAGAATAGGCGAAAAAGTTTTTATATCGGATGATATGGAATTTATAAATAATATTTGGAATGTTATTTCAACATCGGAAGAATGGCTTGAACAGGGTAATTATTATTTTGAACGCGAATATTATTTGGCTGCAATTGAATGCTATAAAAATGCAGGAGCAAATGAAGAACTTTTTAGAACAGAAGCTTTTTACTTTGAAAAGAAAGGTAATTTTATTGAGGCTGCAAAAAGGTTTGAATTGCTTGGAGATTTTGAAAAAGCAGCTAATTATTTTGAAAAATGCAATTTATTTGCCGAAGCCCTTGTTTTATGGGTAAAACTTGGAAAGACAAAACAAATAAATAATTGTAAAATAATAATTTATGAAACGGAGAAAAATTACAAGGCTTTGGCCGATTTGTACATTGTGTTAAAAGAATATTTGAAGGCTGCCGAATATTATTTTAAAGATAAAAATTATTTGAAAGCTGCGGAATTATTTAATAAATTAAAAAAATATGAAAATGCAGCAATTAATTACGAGTTTGCCGGTGCATTAGATATGGCGGCTCCACTTTATGCCAAAGTTAAAAAATATGAAAAAGCGGCAGATTTATTTGAAAAAATTCAAAATTACGAAAAAGCCGAAGTTATATGGAAAAAAACCAATAATGTTGCAAAACTAGTAAAGCTTTATACTAAAACTAATAATTTTCCCATGCTGTTAAAGTATTATGCAAAAATAAACGATTCGGTTAATGTAATTAAACTTTTAAGGAAAAATTATTCGAAGGATGAATTATTACTACAAGCGGAAGAATATTTAAAGGTTAAAAATTATTTAATGGCAAATCTTTCCTATAGTGCTGCAGGAAATGAAAAAGGAATTGCAATTACAAACGTTCATTTAAAAAAATATTTAGAAGCCGCAGACTATTTTGAGAGGAATAATGAATTATACATGGCCGGTGAAACATTTATGAAGGCTAGAAACTTTGATAAGGCTTTTATTTGTTTTATCCAATCACCGGAAGATAAAAATGATGGATATTTATATTCAAGGATGATGCATCTCAAATTAAACTCGGATAGAGTACATGAAATTGTTCAAAAATTCTTTTCTGATGGAAAATATGACATTGCACTACAGTGTAGTTTAATTGATAATAATTATTTTAATGCCGCCGCCTGTTATGCCAATTTGCATAAGTATGATGAAGCTGCCGAAATGTGGAGTAAATCGACAATATCCTCTACAATGGACTCAATTGTTTCGTTTTGTGTTTCGATGAAAGAACCGGAGCTATGTGCAAAAGTACTTTTTAAAATTGAACTTGATAAGTTTTTTGTTATAAAGGATCAAACCCTGTCGAATGTTATTTCGATTATGGATAAGTATTTTCTAAAAAGTTCATCACATACCGAGATGCTTAAATGGGCAGAACGTTTAAATTTGTTTGATTCTGAAAATAAATATTTATCTAAGGTTTGGGAATACTATCAAAAAAGTGGTGAATTTAATGCTTTATATAAAAATTTGCAGGGGAAAAAAGATCTGAATAGACATTCTTTTGAAAATATAAAGAAAGAACTTAAAAAACTAATTTTGGACAAATCTTCAACTGAAAACGAAATGATGGCCATTGCTTGTGATATATTAGATAAAAAAGACAAAGCGCAAAAGATAATTACTAAACTTGAATTAAAAGAAAATAATTATCTTTTATTCTTAACCTCACCGCAAAAAGAAGAAGCCATTAAACTGATGATCAAATTTGAAGATCCTTATTACGTAAGGCGTTTTTTCATTCTAAACAATGAATATCTAAAAATGGCTGAATATTTTGAGCTGGAAAACAATAAAGAAGACGCAGCCCACTATTATGCTATTGCAAAAGATTATAAAAAATCGATAGAACTTTTTATTTCAATTAAAAAATACCAAAAAGCAGGTGATATTTATTTTAAATTAAAAGATTATAATAATGCAATTAAATGTTACAGCCAACAGGGGAAAAACGAATTAAAGATTGCTGATGCTTTAGTAAAGTTAGGCGAATTTCAACAAGCAGAAGAGATTTACAGACGCAAAAATAAAAAAAATAAGATTGAAGAAATTAGAAAAATTAAAAGAGAAATTTATGGTGAGGATGAAGTTCAATTAAGCCTTTTTCCTGAATATGAAAGTAAAAAGCCGTGACATGTTATAAATATAAGTAATAAACACAGATTTTGTAATAGAAAATAATAGAATTGATATTTCTAACCACCGAAGCCGATAAGTGAGGAAAAGAATCAAGTCTGAAGCCCGTTGTATTTGTTTCGTTAGCCCCAGGCATTGGCATGAATGCCGGTTTACTAAACCTTAGGTTAGGGTTGTTTAAACGGGGATAGATAATAACATAATTAGCATATTTATAATGAGTTATAAGAATTTTAAATAACCACAATTTTTAAGGCATGAGGAATAAAAACCACACTGCATGGCCTTTAGACCTGGGTTGAAAAATATTATTATTAAATTATTTAACTAGAAGTGATTTTATTTACATAAGTATAATAAATGCAATTAAATTTTCCATAACCTTATATTAATAAAGAGATTACAGAATATTATAATATCTAATGCAAAATCTGGGATATTTATTTAGTATTGTAATAAGAAATGTCTTAAAAGTATTTACACCGGTTGAGTTTTTTGGCAATGACTGCTTGAACAGCAAAGCGTATCAAATAATTGTTTAGTTAGTTTAGCCCCACATTAATAAAATTTACTTTTGAGATTATACCTAAATTAATTGTTTTTTTGTTTGGTAAACATTATCTGGAAATTGCATAATTAATTACGTAAATTTTAATTTTATAAATGTTTTATTTTGCAATAGAACAAAGTATTAAGGATGATTAATGGAAACTTATAACGACCTTACACCTGATAAAATACAAGAAATTGCCAAAAAATTTCAAGAAAGCAGAGTTTTATTAACTGCTGTTGAACTTGGCATATTTACCGTATTAAATAAAAAGCGGTTAACATCTTTGGAAATATCCGAAATAATTCAAACCGATCCAAGGGGAATGGACAGACTGTTAAACGCTTTAACGGCACTTGGTTTCCTTTTAAAAAGGAACGATAAATTTATGAATTTTCCGGGTATTTCCGAATTCCTAGTAAAAGGGGAAAGCGGCTATATGGGTAATCTTCATCATACCAACAGTTTATGGGATAGGTGGAGTTCTTTAACCGAAGCAGTGAAAAATGGCGGATCGGTAAATAAAAAATCAATTAATAGCAGGGGTAAAGAATGGCTTGAAGATTTTATTGCCGCAATGCATTACAGAGGAACAGGACAGGCAAAAATCCTTTCAATGATGATTGATTTATCAAATGTAAAAAAAATGCTTGATGTTGGTGGCGGTTCCGGTGCTTATTCGATGAGGTTTATGGAAAAAAATAAAGATATTGATGCAGTACTTTTTGATTTGCCTAACGTAATTCCAATTGCCAAAAAATATGTTGAAAATAATGGTAAAAGCGAAAAATTTACGTTTGTTACAGGCGATTATCTTGTTGATGATTTTGGAACCGGTTATGATCTAATATTTTTATCCGCCATTGTACACATCAATTCCTTTGAAGAGAATAGATTGTTAATAAAAAAATGCGTTGAAGCTTTAAACCCTAAAGGGCAGATTGTTATTAATGATTTTATTATGAATGAAAATAGAGTTGAACCAAAAATTGGAGTTATGTTTGCGCTTAACATGCTTACAAGTACACTAAAAGGTGATACATATACCGAAAGTGAAATTGCCGGCTGGTTCAAAGAATCGGGATTACATTCAATTGAACATAAACAAACCAGTTTTGGCTCATCTATAATGATTGCTATTAAGGATTAACAACTTATGCTTAAAAAATTTATTGAAAAAATTAAACTACCTTCATATATTCAATTTTCTGTTTTAACATATTTGTGGGGATTATTGTTCTTTTTGCTTTTTCGCTTTGGTATTTTTGTTTCAAATACAAAAGATATGCCGCTGCTTCCTGTTTTTGATAATATTGTTTTATTAGCCAAATCCTTTTTTATGGGATTGCGGTTTGATACGGTTATCTCCGGTTATATATTGGCTGTGCCGTTTTTAATATTTTTTATTTTTAACTTATTAAAAATTAAAAATAAATATTTAAATAGAATCCCATTTTTTATTATAGGAATTCTATATACTTTAGCCTTTTTAATTTGCAGTGCAAATATTCCGTTTTTTAATCATTATTTTGATAACATAACTACTGCCGCTTTTATTTGGGCAGATAATACCGGATTTGTTGTTAATATGATTTTACAGGAATGGACATATTGGATATTTATTATTGTTTTTGTCTTTTTATGTGTTGGCTTTTGGTACATTTTTAATAAAATATTTAAAATTAGTTTTAAAAGCTTAAAATTTAACAAAAAAGCAGGATATAGGTTTTACCTAATTAACGTTGGTTATTTTTTATTTTTTGCCATATTAATATTTCTTGGAATTAGGGGGCGGGTGGATGAAAAATCACCTATTCGTACCGGAACTGCATATTTTTCGCAATATCCTTTTCCAAATAAGCTTGGGTTAAATCCGGTGTTTACTTTATTAAACAGCTATATTTTAGATAGAAAAAAGCAAAATGGCTTTTTGGACAAAGTTGATCCTAAAAGTGCGCTTAAAGAAGTTATACAATATTTGGGTATTACAAATAGCGGTATATACGGCTCGCCTATTGCACGACAAATTGTTCCTAATGGTCTGCCAAATAAAATGAATGTTATTGTTGTAATTATGGAAAGTATGTCCGCCGAGCATTTAAAAAGGAATGGAGAAACAAAAAATTTAACTCCTTTTTTAGACAAATTGATTGACTCTTCTTATTATTTTGAAAATTTTTATACAGCAGGGATTCATACGTATTGTGGAACCTTTGCTACTTTATATGGACTTCCCACGTTGTTTAAGAATCATCCGATGAATTTACCATCAATTCCGTATATCGGAGGTTTTGCGGCTTCATTACGTTCGTTAGGATATAAATCTTTATACTTTACAACACATGACGACCAGTTTGATAATGCGGGCGGTTTTATGTATGGCAATCAGTTCGATTCGGTTATTGCTAAAGCAGATTACCCGTCCGATAAAATATTAAGTACACTCGGCGTACCCGATCATTATATGTTTGAGTTTGGACTTCCTATTTTGGATAAAGCATATAAAACCAATGGTAATTTTTTCGCATCATTTTTAACAAGCAGTAATCATGGTCCTTATAAAATACCTATGGGAATTCCGTTTAAAGCAAAAACAGAATTAATAACCGATCAAATTGTTGAGTATTCTGATTGGGCAATAGAACATTTTATTTTACTTGCCAAAAAAAAGGAATGGTTTAAAAATACTTTATTTGTTTTTGTTGCCGATCATGGCACTAATAAAAACCCTTTTTACGACCTGCCGTTATGTTTTACCCATTCGCCTCTTATATTATATGCCCCGTATTATTTCAAACAGCCAAAGGTGTTTACAACTTTAGGCGGGCAGATTGATATATTTTCTACAGTAATGGGAGTATTAAACGTCCCTTATATTAATAATTCGCTTGGAATTGATTTGATAAATAACCGGCGTAAATATATTTATTTTTGCAGTGATGAAAAAATTGGATGTTTAAGCAGCAACTATTATTTAATAATGAGTAGTGATGTTGAATATTTATATAAGTACAAAACTTGCGATATTAAAAATTATATAAATGATAATAAAACAATTGCTGATACAATGCGTAATTATGCTTCTAACATGCTGATTACAACAGATTATTTAATAAAATCTAACTTAATAAAATTAAAAAAATAACAGGTCTTATGATATATAAATACGAAAAGGAATTAAAAACAAAAGCTTCGGAATTTGTTGCTTACTTAAAAAATAATAATATTGTTTCATATATATTAAACGAATCTTTGCGCGAGTATAATATTAAAATTAATGTAAATAATGAAGATAAAATAAACATCTATTATAGTCCGGCTAAAAAGCGTTATTCTTTAGTGCTATTAGAAATGCAAAATATTGGTATGAAAAATTTAATTGAAGAGAAATGGAAAAAGTTTACAGATACAACAACAATTGAAAAAATCAGTACTGTTAAAACTGAAACTAGTACAAATGTAATTGAAATATATGTTGACGGTTCGTTTTACCAAGGCGGATACGGGTATGGTTTTGTGGTTGTAGAAAACAATCAAAATGTATATCAACAAGGGGGTTATGTTGAAGATAATATATTTAGAGAACAAAATAATGTTGGTGGGGAATTAGTATCTTTAATTAAAGCACTAAACTGGTGCAAAAATAAAAATTATAACGAAGTAAAAATTTATCATGATTATGTTGGAGTTGCAAAATTTGTTAACGGCATGTGGAAAGCTAAAACAGATGCTACAATATTATTTGCAAATACAATCAAAAGTTTTAATATAAAAATTATATTTCAAAAGGTGGCAGCACACAGCAATAATAAATGGAACGATGTTGTAGATAATCTTGCTAAGGAAGGTGCTCTGAAAGATCCCTTAAAAAGTTTATTATCAGAAAATAATTTAAAATTAAATCAAAGTAATATAGCAGCCGGATTTTCGGAATATTTAGCAATACAAGGTGTTGATTCAAATATTGTTGATTTAAATAGTCCTTATGCAGCAAGATTAAATATGAAAATAGGTAGAAATTCAAAAATTATTTTTGATATTTACGATTCTAAAAATAGAAAAATATCCAATCCATATATTACTAACGCAAATAAAGCCGAAACAAATACTATTATGAAATATTATTTAGATTATTTGAAAAAAAATAATTTAATTTAAGTGTCCATGTTTTTATATTACAAAAAAACT
>JAZDHY010000108.1:0-7776 GCA_043805435.1 bacterium | reverse complement strand
AGATTTTGTGGTTCGTTTTTACAAAGATATAAATTTTTTTATACCTACTCAATACATTTTTTCTTACGGTTTTATTTCGGAGTTGTTATTTACCGTCGGAGCCTGTGGTGTTATTTTTGGTTCAGGCTCCGCCTGCGTATCCTTTAACCTTCAACCTTTAACACTATTTTGCCAGTATCATTTTTTTAGTAATGGTTTCTAATCCGCTGCATTTTAATTTGTAAAAATATATACCGCTGCTTAATCCGGTTGCATTAAATTCTACTTTATGGTTTCCGGCACCCATTTCTTTATTTATTAATGTATTAATTTCTTTACCTAATATATCGTAAACAATTAATTTCACATTCTCCTGTTTTGGGATAGAAAATTCTATTGTTGTAGTTGGATTAAAAGGATTGGGGTAGTTCTGATTTAATAAATAATAAGAAGGATTGCCGGTTATTTCGTTATTATCAACTCCGACAGTTGTAAATTTATTGTAACCATTAGCCGGATAAGAAACGGTATGGGGAATTACAGCTTTATCGGTTGCTATAATCTTATAATAAAGGGAGTATCCTTGTGATAATAAATTATTGTTTATTTGAGTAATTAACTGATATTTAATTTCGGTGATGTCATTCATCTCAATTTTTGCACCCGGTATTGTGTCAATTCCATTAAAATAGACATAATCCAAAAAAACACTTCTAATAAAACTACATCCATAAGAAGTATAGGGCGTAACTCCCACCCGATGTGTTTCGTGTGAATACTTGTGCTTAATGTCTGCTTTAATAGATAGACTACTACTTAAAGTTGCTCCGGTTAATTCAATAGTCGGCTGGGCGGAATCATAAATGGTACTTCCCATATTTGTATCGGCACAAAAGAACCCAATAATTGTATTGCTGTGCCTGCTTCCCGAAGCCACAGGGCCGCTTGAAGTAGATTCGGAATACACTAAACCGAATCTGTCTTTAAAATAATAGCTGTATGAAGTGCTTGAAAAATAATTGGAATAGTTAAACCCAATACAAAAATTAATGTCACCAAATATATCTAATGTTTTTCCAATTACGGAAACTGTACCAAAATAACTTTGATAGTGTATGTCGTCGGGAGAAAAATCCACATAAATTGATTCGACGCTGTCTATTAAAATGTATGCCTTTAATTCTTCTTTATCATACCTAACCCATTTATTATCATATTTGTAATAGGTTAAATTATTAAATTGTTGCTCGTCTGTAACTTCAATTTCCTTAAGATAATAGCAGTAATAATAAACTCCTCCTTCGGCCACTTCGGCAACATCATGATATTGCCATTTATTACCTATGCAAAGCGGAAAAAAACATGTGTCAAGTGTGGGTGAATTTAAAACCTGCCCAAACGAATAAAAACACGAAGCAAAAGCTAAAAACAAAGTAAATAATAACGGCCTTTTCATTCCACACCTTAATTGATGATTGTTATTTGATTAAAATAATTAATTACTAAAGAAAATGCAATATTGAAATATCGAAATTTAATTTAAAAAAAATAACAAAAAAAACCGCAGATACTTTTTGCATACTGCGGTTTTTAATTAAAAATTTAGAATTAACAATCCAAAATTATTTTGCCAGTATCATTTTTTTTGTAATTGTCTGCTTATTGTTATATTTTAACGTGTAAAAATATATACCGCTGCTTAGTCCGGTTGCGTTAAATTCTACTTTATGGTTTCCGGAATTAATATTATTATTGACTAATGTTTTTACTTCTTTACCCAGAATATCATAAACTGTTAGTTTTACATTTCCTTGTTGGGGAATGTAAAACTCAATTAAAGTACTTGGGTTAAATGGGTTTGGATAATTTTGACTTAATGTAAATGTTTCGGGGCGCAACGAATAACTATTATCAACCGAACTGTAAACATCATCCAAATTTATTTTATACATTGATCTTCCATGGGTACCAATAATAAGAAAGTTTGTTTCTTCCTGAATTTTCATGTCATTAACAGGAACAACAGGTAGTCCATTTCCAAGTATTTCCCAATTAATGCCGCCGTTAAAAGTTACAAAAGCCCCAATATCGTTTCCAAGGTATAATATATTTGGATCGTTATTATCAACGGCAAAAGCATCTACGGGTGCATCAGGCAAATTACTGCTTATATCCTGCCAAGTAGAACCCGCGTTTGTACTTTTAAACACATGCGATTCGGGATCTTTCCATCTTAAACCGGAAAATGTTGCATAAACAATATTTTCATCTGCCGGATCAACAATTAATCTTGTTACCCATCTTATCGGCAGTCCGTCGGAAACTTCATTCCAAGTTGCGCCATTGTTTTTACTTACCCAAATTTGGCTATCATCAGTTCCTGCATATATGTACTCGGAATTATTTTTTGCAACCGCAATGGTTGTTACCGTACCAAGACGCGGACTATATAAACCGCTTGTTAAATTACCGCTAATGGCAGTCCAAGAAACGGCACTATCAACAGTTCTATAAATCCTATTAGTTCCATAATACAAGATATTAGGGCTGTTTGGATCCATAATTACCGGTGTTGACCAATTAGTCGGTTCATCGGAGTCGATACCATTAGTAGCATACCAAAAAGATTGACCACCATCTGTAGATCTTCCTAAATTTCCCCATTGAGATTCCGCATAAATTATATCCGGGTTTGTATAATCAACAATTACGTACATTCCGTCACCACCCAAAATAGGGTCCCAATCGTTAATAGCACCTGTCATAGTTCGAATTGTGTTATTATCTTGAGTTCCGCCGTATAATCTTTGAGGATTATTTTTATCAAGTCCTATTTCGTAAAATTGGGTTATTGGTAATACTGCCCTTTGTCCCCACGTTACACCAGCGTCGGTAGAAATATTTATCCCTCCGTCATTTCCTTCAATAATATAATTTGGATTTTCAGGATTAAAAGCTAACGCATGATGATCAACGTGTAACTGTTCCGGTCCGCCATAACCATAAATAATAGGCCATGTTTGCCCGCCGTTTGTAGAGCGCATAAAAGAAACATCCAGAGCGTAAACTATTTGCGGGTTTGTCGGGTGTACTCTCACTTGTCCGAAATACCAAGAAAAATTACTTACTCCTACTAAAATTTCGCTATCCGTGTCAACACTTGTCCAGCTTGTTCCAAAATCTGTTGAACGATAGAACCCTTTATAATTGGCTCCATCATTAAAAATTGAATAAACCAAATCCGGGCTTGTTTTACTAACATCAAAACCAATTCTTCCAACGTTTGTGGTGTTAGAATTGGGCAGTCCGGTTGTCATTTTTATCCAGTTAATTCCACCATCTGTTGATTTATAAATTCCGCTTGTCGGGCCATATAGATGAGCATATCCGGGCTGGCGTACTCTTTCCCACATGGCGGCTAACAAAACAGAACTGTTGGCAGGATTCATAATTATATCTATGCAGCCTGTTGAGTCGGAAATAAACAAAGATTTGTTCCATGTAAGTCCCGCATCGTTAGAAACATATAAACCCCTTTCGTTATTTGGAACAAAATAAGAGCCGACAGCAGCAACAAATATTTTATTTCGGTCTAACGGGTCTATAATAATTCTGCCAATGGAACAAGTGTTTGTTAATCCCATATTAGTCCAAGTTAAACCCGCATCGGTCGATTTATAAACACCTGCACCGGGGAAATTATTATGTCCTCCGTTTGCTTCGCCGGTGCCAACGTAAATTATATTTGGGTCAGCCGGATCAAGGCATATATCTCCAATTGATAAAGTAGCAGCATTATCAAATATCGGGAACCAATTTTGGCCCATATCGGTAGATTTAAAAACTCCGCCTGTTGCAGCTCCGGCATAAACTATATTTGGATTAAGGGTCACAAATTCAATATCAATTATTCTTCCGCCAATGTTAGTAGGCCCTGCAAATTCCCATTCGGCAAGTTGTACTTTTTTATTTGTGTAATAATTATCTCTTTCGGTTTTCATTTTGTTAACTTGGTCAATAGCTTTTGCATAAGTGCTTTCATCGGCTTTAAAGTAAGGAAAGGTTCTTTGAATCCATGCCCATTCGTTAGGCCTTAAATCGGGACCTTTTTCTTTTTTTATTTTATTATTCTCTTTAACGTAATAGTTAGACAAAAACAATGCAGAAGTAATCATTATCAGAACTATTGAAAAAAAAGAGATTAAGACTAGGTTTTTTTTATTGCGGAATAACATATT
Source organism: bacterium (assembly GCA_043805435.1). Taxonomy (GTDB): domain Bacteria; phylum Bacteroidota; class Ignavibacteria; order Ignavibacteriales; family Melioribacteraceae; genus JAEXOD01. Next base: position 3,559 of record JAZDHY010000108.1, on the reverse strand, counting down.
TCCCCTTTGCTTTATTATAGTGATAAATTGTTAATTAATAGAAAAATTAGATACTTCCTTTTTTAAAATTTTTACCGATTCATTTAAACCATTTGTAATATTATTAAATTGTATCAATTCGTTTTTAATTGCTGTTGCTGTTGAATTTAATTGAATCATTGCCTGACTGATAAATTCGGCACTAGTTGATTGCTGGATCATTCCATCATTAACAATATTAAAATTAGGCCCAATTTCGTTAATTTTTGCAAAAACTTTAGCAAAGCTATCACTTAATTGTGCAATTTTAACAGTATTTTCTTTTATATGTAGCGAGTAATTTTCAATAGCTATTACACCGGCTTCAACAGCATCTTGCATTTCAAAGATAATTTCTTCTATATTAAGTGCTCCAACAGCTGTTTGGTCAGCAAGACGTTTCATTTCGTTAGCAACCACAGAAAATCCCGCACCTGTTTTGCCTGCTTTTTCTGCTTCTAAAGCGGCATTTAAACTTAATAAATTAATTTTATCGGCAACTTTTGTTATAGTAACAATAATGCTGCTTACTTTTGCGGATTTTTCATTTAACAAAGCAAGTTTTTCGGAAATATTAGATGAAGAGGATAATAACAGATTAGAGACATTTTTTATTTCCAAGAAATTTTGTAATCCTTGGTCGGTTAAGTCCGTTGATTCTTTTACCATGGCTACTACATCATTCATCACACCGGTAAGTTCGTTTGAAGCACTGGAAATTTGTTTGCTGGTAGCACTTACTTGTGTTGTTGAAGCCGCCTGTTCAACAGCGGCACTTTCAAGCTGACGGACGGAATTTGTTATTTTAAAGGCGGATGTCGAAACCAAATTTTCAGACTTTTGAACCTGTGTTAAAACAGAACCCAAAGAAGTGGTCATTGCCGATATTGTACCAAATAGCAATAAAATCTCATCTTTGTTGCTTGTATTATTTATTTTAATATTGCTTTTGTTTATATCGTTAATTGCATCATAAATCTTGCCTTCTTTAATTTTTTTTGCAATTTCGGTAACTTTGCTTAATGGTTGTGTAATACTTTTTATTAAAAACATAACTGAACCTAGTGACAAACTTAATGCCGTTAGACTTAAAATTAAAGCTGCCAGTCGGTTTTGCGAATGAGATTTTTTCCTTTCAACAAGCAGATTGTTTAATTCCAAATTAACCTTTTGCCATAACACAACTGTTTTGTTTAAAGCTTCACTGCTTAATATTCCGTATTTTTCCGTATCAAAAGGTTCTTTATTTTCTATAATTAAATCTAACAGATTGTTAAAATTATTTATTACCAGTTCAAATTCGGGTAAAATTTTATTTAAATTGATTTGTAATGTATTGCTTTTGCCATAAAATTTTTCATCTTCACTTAAAGATTTACTAATATTTTTTAAGGCATAATCAAACGCCTTTTCAGAAATCAACGATTTATAAACTTTTAGACGTTCAATTTTAGCCAGACTATTAATTTGCGGATTAACCAAGTCTTCATTATATAAAATGGCTATGTTTAAATGAGATACTAAATTAGGAAAAACATCAACAGATGTAATCATTAAATAATAAGAATCAAGATCCGGATCTAAAATTAATTCAGATTTATCACCCACCAATTTTAAATATTCAATCAGTAGGTTATACATAATTATATGATTTGTTGTGTTTTTTTTATTAGAAAAATCAATCCAGTTTTTCCTTAAATTTTGCCATCTGGTTAACAGATCCGAATAAATGAACTTTTGGTTGTTTTCGTTGCTTAATGTTTCGTTATCCAGTCCAACACTTTCCCCATATAATGTAATATCGTTTTTAAGTTTATTAAAGGATGCATCAATTTCTCTATCAATCATTTCAACATGGACAATGCTTTTATTATTGCTCCATATTAAATCGTTTGTAATTTTGCTATGTTCGGAAATCAGTGGAATCAGCTTTACAATTGAAGTTATAATAATATTTCCTTTTATCTCTTTTTGAGTAGAATTAATACTTTTATTATAACCCGTAATCATAAAATACAATAATATTGCAATAGGTACAGAAAAAGAAACACCCATTATTATTAGTTTATGAGAAAGTTTAAATCGATTTAAAAAAATATCCATAAAATACCGTTAATTATAAAATATATAATATCCCCACGGTTTAAGTTTTAATACGCTTGAGTTGTTAAATGCTTGTTCTTTGCCGGTGGCAAAATTTGTAAACTGCCCATCAAGCAAATCGCTTTCTATATTGGCAGTAATTTGTTTGTTACTCAAATTAAAAACGCAAAAAACTTTATTTTTATCTTTCATCCTAACAAAAGCAAATATGCTTTTTTTATTGTTGACCGGTAAAACAATAATATCACTGCCAAAATTCCCATTCCAAAGTGCCTGATTATTAATTTTAAGTGCCCCAAGTTTTTCGTATAATACGGATAGTTGTGTTTTTTTCCACTCAATTGTGTCTTTATCAAAAAATCTTAATCTTTTTAAGTTTTCGGATTCTTGACCCGAATAAATTAGGGGCATTCCTCTATAAACATAATTTAAAGCCGTAAATGTTTTTACTGCTTTGCCTAATCTTTCAAACTCTGTTCCGTTCCAAGTGTTTTCGTCGTGGTTAGAAACAAAATTCATCCTGTATTCGTTGTTTTTGTAGGTTGTTTGCTCTTTTTCGGTATAATCAACTAAATCCTCAACGTTTTTTTTGCCTTTTGCAATATCATTATATAAACGATGTAAATCCCATGCATAAGTCATATCAAAAGCCTTTTGATGCAAATCCAATTGTTCGGCTTCTGCAAGCATAAATACCGGTTTAAGTTTATCCAACTGCGGACGTGCTTCATTCCAAAAATCTGTTGGCACCATACCTGCAACGTCACATCTATATCCATCAATATCGTATCGATCAATCCAAAATTTTAACGCGGAAATCATTTTTTCGCGCAATCCTTTATTTTCATAATTCAAATCAATAACATCATGCCAATCGGCAACCGGTGGAATAAAATTACCGGAACTGTCTTTTGAATAAAAATCAGGGTTTGATGTAGCCCATGCGTGATCCCACGATGTGTGATTTGCAACCCAGTCAATTATTACGTACATACCTAGTTGATGAATTTTAGTTACCAGGTGCCTAAAATCCTCACTTGTACCAAATTCGGGATTAACTGCTAAATAATCTTTTACCGAATAATAACTTCCTAAACTTCCTTTTCTGTTAACCTCTCCAATAGGCTGTATAGGCATAAGCCACAAAATTTTAACTCCCATGTTTTTTAACCGGAGTAAATGTTCTTCAAATGCTTTAAATGTGCCTTCAGGAGTATATTGGCGTACGTTTACTTCGTATATAACAGCATTATTGCTCCACTCAGCATGCTTAAAACCCTTTACCTCTTCTGTAGTTTTAATGTTTTTGTTAAAATTATTAAAAACTAAAAAAGAAGCAATGCAAATAATTATTAAGATTAAGTTTCTAATAACAACTGTTTTATTATAACTAAACATAAAACTCCCAAGTTTTTAAGATTATATTATTTTAATATAT
>JAZDHY010000107.1:0-61358 GCA_043805435.1 bacterium | reverse complement strand
AATATTTAAGTATAAAAGAAAAAAGCGAAAAGGAAGACAATATAAAAGAGAATTAAAAACACTAAAAATATCCAAATATTCAATTAGAGAGAGGTAGTAATGATATTATTATATATTTTATTTTTTATCCTAGTGCCATTACCCCTGACCCCCTCTCTTAAAAATTGAGGGGGAATGTAAAGAATAATTGTCTTGCTATATATTAATATTCTAAATACACAAATATTTATACTGGGGATGTAAAAATTAAAAATTATTGGTTTAAAGCCCAGATTTACCACTTTTGAGACAGCCTCCACCCAATAATAGATAAAAAAGCCAACCTAGTTAAAGATGCTGCGGCCATTGTTTGATAATTCTCTCCTATTTTTGCACAGTCTATTTTAAGCATAGATTAAAAAAGTCTTAAAATTAATTTCCGGCCTAAGAATTTATATGTAAAACATACTGCAAAAACAAAAAACACATAAAATTAAATTTACAAATAAAAACATGGTTGACTTAACAGCACTTTTATTCATATATTTCAAAAACATTTAATTTAGATTCTTAACGTGTTATATTGCGGGGAAATATATGTCAAACAAGGATATTAGTCTATCGGAAGGGGAAAAATATCAGCAGCAAATAAATAATAATCCAAAACTTAATAGAACCTTAAAAGCAGTATTTCCGGGAAAATACATTCAAGGCGAAGGACTTATAAACGAATTACCCGAAATGATAAAGTTGTTTGGTAATAAAGGGCTAATTTTAACGTCTCGTACTGTAAAAAACACTGTTTTAGATAAACTTCTTCATAAATTTAATGAAGAAAATATACTAATCGAAGAATTCGGCGGCGAATGTACCGAATCCGAATTAAAACGCTTATCTGCTATTATTAAAAAAAATCAAATTAGTATTGTTGTTGGAATGGGGGGCGGTAAAGTAATAGACACAGCCAAAATAATTGCCGATAGGGCTTCAATTCCGGTAATTATTGTCCCAACAATTGCCTCTACCGATGCACCCTGCAGCGGCTGTGCGGTTATTTATACCGACAAAGGTGTTTTTGAATCTGTATATTATTTAAAAATGAATCCTCAGATAGTTGTTGTTGATATGAATGTAATTGCAAATGCACCAACCCGTTTTCTTGTGGCCGGTATGGGTGATGCGCTGGCAACATGGTTTGAAGCCGAGTCTTGTCATCGAGCTTTATCTATGAATGAATGTGGCGGCTATGGTACTTTAACTGCGTTAAATTTAGCTAAATTATGTTACGATACTATTATACGATATGGAATGGCGGCTAAAATTGCAAATGAAAACAATATTGTAACAGAGGCTTTAAACCACGTTGTTGAGGCAAATATACTTTTAAGCGGAATCGGCTTTGAAAGTGCGGGACTTGCTTCGGCACATTCAATTCACAACGGGCTTTCTGCACTTGAAGGAACACATAAATTTTATCATGGCGAAAAAGTAGCCTTTGGTACTTTGGCGGGACTTCATCTTACCGATGCGTTACCGTCCGAAATAGACAAGGTATACGCTTTTTGTGAAAACATAGGCCTTCCTACAACGTTGTTGGAAATTGGCGTAATTGATATTGATAAAAACGACCTAATGAAAGTGGCAGTTAAAACCTGCGCACCACAAGAAAGCATACATCACGAAGCAGGTTGTATTACTCCTTCAAGAGTACTAAATGCAATAATTGCCGCCGATGCAATGGGAAAATTAAGAAAAAATAAATAGAATATTTTTATTATTGCGCAACCTTTTGAGAGCTTTGCAACCAGCCTTATAAAGCGGGCTATTTTATAACGCTTTAAATATTCACGCCTTTAACAGATTGTGTTAAAATCGGGGTAAATATCAAATTACGTCTATTTGGTTATCAAAAATTATGTCACCCCGATGGGGTTTTTACGGTTTTTTTAAATTTCTGCTATAATAATTTCATCCCTCCGGGATTAATGACCCATAGTAACATATTATAATACAGTACTTTAGCATATAATTATTCCTCAAAAGCACTTCGGAGGTGGATGTTGCATAAGTCTGATTTTTGAAATTCCCTGCTACAATAATCCTCGCGTGTTAAACATATGACCAACCATAAACTACTATATATCAATATGTTATAAAAAGACATTCCCCTCTCTTTTTAAGAGAGGGGCAAGGGGTGAGTTCGGTTTTTGTACTTATTCCACATCCACCGGAGAAGTTCCCTGTTTGTAATCATACACACCACCACTAATCCCAAGTACGGCAGAGCCTTACCGCATGTTTTATTATGTGTTTTTAACTTTAACTCAGGCTGTTTAAAGCGTGGATTACAAATCCATCAATTCAAAAACGTAATTAAATGAATAAACCAAATTTTAATTCAAATATAACTTGACATAATGTCTTATTATTTTTATATTAAGATAAAATATCTTATTTAAAAGGTGAATTCTATGAAAAAAATAAATCTACTAATTATCTTTGTTGCTTTGGCGTTAACAAATGTTTTTGCCCAGCCGACATTGGTATCACCGGCTGACCTATCGGTAGATGAGTCGCTTACTCCAACATTTGATTGGGGGGCCGTTATTGGTGCCGGAAATTACAATTTCCAGCTTTCTGATGACAATACGTTTACAACAACATTGCTCGATTTACCGCTTGGCAATGTATTAACCTATACGGTAATTACTCCATTAATGCCAAACACAACGTATTACTGGCGTGTTATGGATGATTTTTCAGGATTATATTCCGGTTTTTATATTTTTACTACTTTTGCCTTACCGGATGACATAACTTTAGTAAGTCCATCGGATAATTCGTTTAATGCTCCTTTGAGTGTTAATTTTTCTTGGAATGCAGCGGCAAACACAGACAGTTATGATTTTGATTTAGCTACAGATTTGGCGTTTACCAATATAATAGATAGTCAGACAGGTTTGCTTAGTACCTCCACAGCGGTTGGTTCGTTATCAAATTACACTCAATATTTTTGGCGTGTTAAGGGTGTAAATGCATTTGGCAGCGGCAACTATACTGTTTTTAATTTTACAACTGTACTGGCCGATCCGGTTTTGGTTTCTCCGGCAACGTTATCGTTTCATAACCTAACAAATATAAATTTAGTATGGAATTCGGTTTTAGGAGCTACATCTTATGATGTTGAAATTGCCGAAGATTTGTTGTTTACAGTAGGTTTACAAACATTTAACGGTGTTTTAACTACAAACGTTAATGTACCGGGGCTTACTCATTTTACCGATTATTATTTTAGAGTTAAAGCAGTTAATGTACACGGAACGAGTAATTTTTCCGGTCATAATCAATTTAAAACAAAATTGGCACCACCTGTTTTAACGGCACCTTTAAATAATTCAATAAATAATAGCATTGTTCCATTATTTAATTGGAATAGTGTAGTTGGCGGTCTTCCCGTTACTTATAATTTACAAGTAGCAGAAGATGCCTTATTTACATTGGGTTTACAAACAATTACAAGTTTATCTACCGATGAATTTCAGTTCAGTTTACCGGGATTTGTATTAAACAACGACACGCAATATTATTATAGAGTATCGGCAACTGATATATATGGAACAAGTGATTATTCAAGTATTTATACGTTTAGAACTGTTCCAAGAATAATTCCTGTTTTAGGCTGGCCTATTGGCGGAGCCGGTGCGTTTACAAATCCTCAATTGTTTTCTTGGTTCTTAAATCAATTTGCACCCGGAACAATATACGATTTTGAACTTTCATTAAATAGCGACTTAACCACCCCTGTTATTACTGTTCAAAATATTAATGCTACAACCTTAAGCCAAAGTTTAAGCGGTTTGCCGGGGAATACAAAACTTTACTGGAGAGTTACTTCCAAAATATCCCCGACAATAGTTTCTTATTTTTCTGCAATAGATAGTTTTACTATTCAAACTCCGGGCTTTGTTGCTTTAGTACCTTATTTATCGCATCCTGTTGGCGGAACAACTATATATAACACATCGGCAACCTTGTACTGGTATTTATTAGCCGCTGGATCGGGCTTAACCTACGATATTGAAATAAACAATACGGGTGTTTTTACAGGAATTCCAACTTATACAGGAATAAATAATCTCTATTATAATGTTGGCGGTTTATCAGCAGGATCTACATATTATTGGCAAGTTCGTTCATATAACGGATCTCAATACTCTGCATGGTCTTCGTTGGGTTCATTTATTGTAAATGGCAGTTCAACTCCCGCATTGCCTGTTCCGTCTTGGCCTACAGGCGGCAACATAGTCTATTCAACAAGCCCAACATTATATTGGTACTTAAACGAATACGCCGTTGGTTTAACTTACCAACTTGAATTTAACAATACAAATACTTTTACCGGAACTCCGACTGTAACAGGTTTAACAAGTTTATATCATACTTTAACAGGACTTACAACCGGTGAAACTTATTATTGGAAAGTACGTTCTTATAACGGTACAAATTATTCGGCTTGGTCTTTGGCAGAGTCTTTTGAAGTTTACGGACAAATTACTGCTTTGGTTCCTGTTCCGTCTAATCCAACAAGCGGCACAACAGTTTATACAACAGCCCCAACTTTAAGCTGGTACCTAAATGGTTCGGGTGTTGGTTTAACGTACGATGTGGAATTTAATTCTACAGGTGTTTTTACAGGCACTCCAACTTATGCAAATATTTCAGCTCTAAATTATAATTTAACAGGCTTAACGGCAGGTTTAACATATTACTGGAAAGTACGTTCTTACAATGGAACAAATTATTCAACATGGTCAAATGCGGAATCTTTTGTTGTTGTCGGGTCGGGTGGTTCGCCGGTACCTGTACTTTCATGGCCTATTGGCGGCGCAACGGTTTATTCAACGTCCCAAACTTTGTTGTGGTATCTTAATGGTTCAAGTGTCGGGTTAACTTATCAACTTGAAGTAAGTCTTACCGGCATATTTACCGGAGTTCCAACCTATGTTGGTTTAGCTAATACATCATATTTATTAAGCGGATTAACTGAAGGTAGTTCGGTTTATTGGAGAGTAAGATCGTATAACGGAGTTACTCCGTCGTCATGGTCGGCAGGCGAATATTTTGTAGTGTATAATTTAAGTGCTCCTTTAATGCCAATTACCGGAAGTCCGGCGGGAGGAGTAATAATTAGTACTAACTCGCCAACAATTTCGTGGATATTGCCGGCGCAAAATAATAGTTTAACTTACCAATTGGAAATTTCGGATAACCCCGCAATGGAAAATAGTTTACAAATGAATGATCTAAATAATTCTTTTGTAAGCGTTAACAATCTTGATAATAATAGTAATTATTATTGGCGAGTAAGGTCAAAATCGCAAGGCGGAACATATTCCGGCTATTCAAGTATTGCATCTTTTAGTACAATTGATAATATAACACACGTGGAAGATGTAAGTTTAGTACCGGATAATTATTATATGTTGCAAAATTATCCCAACCCATTTAACCCTACCACTAATATTAAATTCGGATTGCCAAATGCGGGTAATGTAAAAATTGAAATTTATAATATGCTTGGTCAAAAAATTAAAACTTTAGTTAACCAAACATTAAACGCCGGTACTTATAATATAATGTGGAATGGCGAAAACGAATTTGGAATTAAAGTAACAAGCGGTGCTTATTTATACCGAATTTCAACAACTAATTTTACGGATACAAAAAAATTACTGCTCATTAAATAATAATATGTAACCCCGTTCACCTATATAAAAAAGCGGGATATTTGTACCTTTGAATATCCCGCTTTTATGTTTAAAGAGAAAATTTTATACCTTGTGTGGGAATATTATTTGTTCTATTTTTACACTATTGTTATGATATTCACCTATACAGAAGGGGGACGTTTTGAAAGTTAAAACGTCCCTCTTGTGTTTTTAAACCTCAGATTACCCAAAATCAATTATATTTAAATATTTAATAATTATGGTTTATTTGGAATAGTCTCTTGTGAATAAAATAAAACGCACCCAAATAATTACACTAAACACTCCAACTACTAATTAATACTTGATCGGAATAAGGCAAATCAAAAGTTAATATTTGAAGTATAATAAATTTAATTATTGACAATTTAAAAATAGTTTAATAAATTGTATATGAGGCAATTAATTTTTTTTGTTGTCCAGTATTTGAACAAATATTATGGTTTTTTTAAGGATGGGTTTAATTCTTTTCTATTAGCCAATAATATAAAAATTCTACGATTTCTAAAAACACATTTATGGGGTTGAAATATGCAAGTATTTAAGGTTTTATTAATGATTTATATTTTGTTAAATGTTAAAATGTATGCGCAAGAAACTGAATGTAAACAGACTAACCAAAATAACACAAAATTTAAATTTTATTTTTTAAATGGGTATGGCGCAATATATCAATCCGATTTATCCGAAAATACTTTTTATAGACTGCACGTAGATATTACCGCTGATATTTCTGAAAACAGTACAGGTAATACAATAAAATTATTCGATGAATTCTTTTTTTTTGTAAGTAAGGAAATTATAAAAACTAAAGAATTTTCGATAAAACTTGCGCCAGAGTACGGAATAAATATTATTAATAAAAAACACGCCACTTTATACGTCGGTGCCGGACCATATTTAATGTATGGATATTTAAATAAAAATACTGATATATCGCTGCCTGATGATAGCGGTGTGATCTCCATTTCAAATAATAATTTAAAAAATATTACAAATACTTACTCAGCAGGAATAATATTATTTACCGGTATAGAAGGTAAAATTAACGATAATTTTTCGGTATTTGCCGAATTTTCGATAAGCGGATTTAGAACGTGGGAAGATATTGAAACAAACGCCTTACAAAGGTATTATAACCAAAAATCGAAAGAAACCAACATAAAAATATGGGATTACGAGTTTTCTAAAGTAAAATTAGGTGTTTCTATTATTTTTTAACTGAAATTGATAACAGTACCCATATTAAATTAAAGGAGCAAAAAATGAATAAAATAAAAATTTTAAGTTTGTTGGTTTTTATATTAAGTGTTAAACTGTTTTCTCAAACAGATGGGAACATTAATAATAATGAGATTAATAAAATAAGCGTTTATTTTATAAACGGTTATGGGGCAATTTATCAAATAAACACCTCACCTAATACATTTTATAGATTACATATTGATATTGAGGCCGATATTGTTGATAGTAACTTTAGTAGAACAAGTTATGCCGGTTCAAGTCGCAATAAAGATATTAAAGTAATGTTGGCACCTGAAATAGGCTGTTATTTAATTAATAAAAAATACGCTAAGTTATATGTTGGCGGCGGTCCATTGTTTTCGTATGGTTATAAATATATATTTGAAGAATATACAGCTGATTATGTATATATGAATGGCTACCCTTTTGAACGGGTGTATAACAGCTCTAAAACAATAAAAAACAGCTATTCGGTTGGAATTATTGGTTTTATGGGAATTGAAAGCCGTGTTTTTGATAATTTTTCTGTGTTTGCTGAAATAGACATAAAAATTCTAAGAACTTGGACTAAAGGTGAAACAACAATGCAGTATATCTACGAAAGATACTATGAAGATAATTTATCAGCACCTACTGATGGATATGACTGGTCAATGGGTCTTTCAACCGTACGCCTTGGTTTTTCTTTTTTGTTTTAATATTAAGCGAAACAAAATAGTATGTTAGTTCTAAAATTTTAACCCCAATACACACTAAAAAAAAAGATAAAACCGTATAATTTTAAATAAAGTTCAATATAACCGCACACTTCCCTCAATTATAATAAGAGCTACTATCTAATTATTTTGTAACGTTTTATAGAAAAATATTTAAAAATTAATTTGCAAAACAAAATATTTTATTTTATATTAAATACCTCTACCCATATATATTATAAATATATATGGGTAAAGTTATGTCTTTTGATTTGTAGATAAGTGAATTAATTTAATATAGGTGTTAATTAAATGAAAAATCTTTACAAAACGTTATTTTTTGTTGTATTATTAGCCGTTAATTTATTTGCGCAGCCAACTTTACAGCTGCCGGGCGATTTTACAACAGTTAATACATTATCTCCTACTTTTACGTGGGATGCTTTTCCCGGTGCCACGGGCTACAGGATTCAAATTTCCGAAGATAACACTTTTGCAACTACAGTTGTTAATCAAAATACAGGTCTTTTAACAAGTTATACGGTAACTTCACCTCTTGAAGGCGGCAAAACATATTATTGGCATGTAAAATCAAATTTGCCGGCATATTCAACAACCTATACTTTTTATACCGAACCGGTTACTCCAAGTTTAACAATTACAGGTGATGGAGTTTTTGGCGACTATTTTGCAGACGGCACAACTGTTTCATCAAAAACAATTGTATTTGCAAATACTACTTTATCAGATATTGTAGTAACTCCATCAAAAGTAAATTTGATTGGGAACGATAATTTTTCAGTACCCGGTGAAAATTTTACAGTACCGGCTTCAACGACTTATGATTATTATATCGAATTAACACAAATGGACATAGGTGCAAATTCAGTTGATTATGTTTTTAATTTTGCCGGTCCCGGTAACCCTATAACAGTTGCCGCTGCGGGTTTTGGTCTTACTCCTCCTACATTTACTACTAACTTTATAAATTTTGGGGATGTAGTTCCAGGTAATGAAGCAGTTTACAATTTTACAATTACCAATGGTTCTACTAGTGATATAAGTTTTAGTTGGGAAGTTATTAATGCTCCTTTTAGCAACACTGCACCTATTGCCGATCCGACTAGTTACACTCTTTTAGCCGGTCAAAATATTACTCATCAAATTAAGTTTAACCCAACATTACTTAGTGCAAGTATGCAGTCACTTGTTATTACTTATTCTACTGTAAGTAGTGCATGGGGTATTTCTCCTCTAGTTTTAACTGGAACGGGTGTTTTTGCTACGCCTGTTTTAACAGCTCCGGTTGACGGTGCATTTGGAGTAAGTGTTCTTCCAACATTTAATTGGGATCCGGTAACTTTTGCTACCAGATATTACGTGCTCTATTCCACCGATGTCAATTTTGGCACTTTTGATACTATTTCTACAGCTACCAATTCGGTAACTTTAACGTCACCATTATTATATAACAAACTTTATTATTGGAGAATATACGCAACCGATGGTGTTAGTCAATCGGCCTTTTCTAACCCGTTTTCTTTTACTACTGTACTGGCTCCTCCGGTTTTAATATCTCCGGCAGATAATTCGTTTCATCAGCCAACATCGTTAACATTTACATGGAATGCAGTAACGGGTGCAGATACATATACTTTTGAATTAGCCGATGATGTTGGATTTACAAATATAATATCAACACAAACCGGTTTAACAATTGCTTCTGCCACAGTTGCAGGTTTAACAAACTATACACAATATTATTGGAGAGTTAAAGCAGTAAACAGCCACTGCGAAAGCGAATACACCGATGCTTCGTTCAGAACAAAATTAGCTCCTCCGGTATTAGTTTTTCCTGCTAATAATTCGACCAATCAGACTATTGTTCCGTTATTCGACTGGAATAGTGTGGTTGGCGGTAATCCGGTAACTTATACTTTGCAAGTTGCTGAAAATGCAGCTTTTACGGTTGGTGTTGTTACAACCACAAGTCTTGCAGTTACAGAATTCCAATATTCTCCTCCTGCAAATGTATTAGACAACAACAAAAATTATTACTATAGAGTTAGCGCAACAGATATTTACGGAACAAGTGATTATTCAAATGTATTTTTATTTACAACAGTCAGAAATATCAATCCTGTTTTAAGCTGGCCTATTGGCGGCTCTGGAGCTTATACAAATCCACAATTATTCTCTTGGTACTTAAACGAATATGCCCCGGGAACGATATATGATTTTGAACTTTCTTTACATAGCGATTTAACTAGTCCTATTATTAGAGTTCAAAATATTAACGCCACTACGCTAAGTCAAAGTTTGAATGGATTACCGGGCAATGTTAATGTTTACTGGAGGATAGCTTCAAAAATATCGCCTACGGTAGTTTCTCACTTTTCAGCAATTGAAAGTTTCACAATTCAAGTGCCCGGATTTGTTTCTTTAATGCCAAATTTATCGCATCCAATTGGCGGAACAACAATTTATGGTTCTTCAACAACGTTATACTGGTATTTATTAGCTGCCGGAACAGGGTTAACGTATGATATTGAAATAAATACAACGGGAACATTTACCGGAACAGCTACATATACAGGAATAAGCAATTTATATTATGAAATAAACGGATTAGTGCCCGGCGGAAGCTATTATTGGAAAGTACGTTCGTTTAACGGAAGTCAATATTCTGATTGGTCGGAGTTGGGAACATTTGTTATAAATGGCAGCACAACACCTGCTTTGCCGGTACCATCTTGGCCTATTGGCGGTAATATGGTTTACTCTACAAGTCCTACATTATATTGGTACTTAAATGAATATGCGGTTGGGTTAACATACCAAGTAGAGTTAAACACTACCAATACGTTTACCGGTACACCAACTATTGACGGTTTAACAAGCCTATACCATACTTTTACCGGACTTACAGCCGGAGAAACATATTATTGGAAAGTACGTTCTTTTAACGGCACAACACCTTCTGAATGGTCTTTGGCCGAGTCTTTTGAAATTTATGGACAGGTTTCAGTTACTGCTTCCGTACCGGTTCCTTCTAATCCAATAAGCGGTACAACTGTATATACACAAGCCCCGACTTTAAGCTGGTACTTAAATGGCCCGGGGGAAGGTTTAAAATATGAAGTTGAAATTAACACGACTAATGTTTTTTCAGGAACTGCAACTTTTACAAATATTTCGGATTTAAATTATGAATTATCCGGCTTAACTTTAGGCCAAACATATTATTGGAAAGTAAGATCTTACATTGGGACAACTTATTCTGATTGGTCTAGTGCTGAGTATTTTGTGGTAGTTGGTACCTCCGGTTCGCCTGTTCCGGTTCTTTCTTGGCCTGTTGGCGGAGCAACAACATATTCAACCTCGCAAAATTTGTTTTGGTATGTAAACGCTTCGGGTGTTGGTTTAACTTATCAAATAGAATTAAGCGCAACAAGTACTTTTACAGGGACTCCAACATTTATTGGAATAACAAATACATCTTTCGAGCTTTCAGGTTTAACCGAAGGACAGACTGTTTATTGGAGAGTTCGTTCCTTTGATGGTGTTACACCATCGTCATGGTCAGCTTATGAATATTTTGTGGTTTATTCATCTTCCGCTCCTTTAATGCCTATATCGGGCAGTCCTGCAAGCGGTGTTATTATTAATACTAATTCACCAACAATTTCTTGGGCTTTACCGGCTCCAAATGCCGGTTTAACTTATGAGCTTGAAATTTCCACAAGCCCGGATATGAGTGGTAGTGTTTTGGTTAATAATTTAATAAGACCACAAACCAACGTAACTAATCTTGAAAATAATTCAAATTATTATTGGAGAGTTAGATCAAAAACTTCAAACGGCAATTATTCAAATTATTCCAACATTGTAAGCTTTAATACCGGTGACGATATTACTAGTGTTGAAGATGTTAATATTGTGCCTTCTGATTTTTATATGACTCAAAACTATCCTAATCCATTTAACCCAAACACAAACATAAAGTTTGGTCTTCCAAATGCGGGGAATGTTAAAATAATAATTTATAATGCGTTAGGGCAAGAAATAAAAACTTTAATTAATAAAGAGTTAAACGCCGGAACATATAATTTAATGTGGAATGGTCAAAACGAATCCGGAATTAAAGTACCAAGCGGTGTTTATTTATATAGAATAATATCCGGTAACTTTATTGATACTAAAAAAATGATACTGATTAAATAATTTTGAATTCTTAATTTTTAATTCTCAATTAAAAAGACCGTAGTGTTTTATACTGCGGTCTTTTTTGTGTGCTTTATGGTAACAATAAATTATTTAAGGCACATACAAGCCGCCGGTTTCTTCAAGCCAGTCTGCAATTTTTACTACTGCGTTATCAACACTATTATCGGAAACATCAAGATGAAGAACGGGTAATATGGAATTATTAACTATATCTCTAAGTTTAATTTGTTCCTCAATAAACAAATTTAAGTTGTTATATTGAGAAGGATTACCGGATACTTTTAACCTTTCAATTTTAGCCGATTCAAACGATTCGGGAATTCGATGGCAAAAAACAACTCTAAAACCAATATTTAATAATCTTTCTTCAAGCCATTTAAAATCATAATCTCTAAAGTTGGCCATTTTTTGATACATCTGAGTGGAGATGTGAAATCTATCAACAATCCAAGAGTAATATTTTAATAATTCAAATAATTTAACCCAAGTATCAAAAGTTACCATTGCTTTTTGTTCTTCTTCTTTATTAAAATTAATTAATCCTCTGCCCCAAGGGAAGTTTGTAAAAGCGCACCATTCGCCGGAAACAAGGGGCGAATGATAGCGGTATTTCCTAGGGCCTACTATTCTCGGATGTTCATTTAACGCAAAAGCTATTTCTGTTTTGTTTGTTAGTCGTGTTCCTTCCAATATTATTTTGGGACATAATTTTCTTCCCATCATTATTCCTTTAAAATGTTTGAAAAAAGTTTTATTTGTGCTAAATTACAATAAAAAAAGATAAAAATATGAAAAAAATAATTAGTGTTATAGTATTTTCATTTATTTCTTTAATGTTATTGTTTAGCTGTGTTAGTTTGCCAATTAAAGAAAAATGTTCGGTTGAATATTCCGAAATTGACAAATTAATAAAAATAAATGAACCAACAAAAGCGGATTTGTTAAAATTTAATAGTCTTGTATTAGGAGAAGCAGTTACATTAAAAAAGGGTAATTTAGAAATAGAAGGATGTGTTACAGAAAACAAATTATTTTACAGTAAAATAATAAAGCCCAATATTGTTAAATATCTTGACACTTTACTTAAAATGCCAAAAGCTTACGCCATTAACGAAATTACATTATTGGTTCATCAATTATATTCTGTTTATTTTGGTAAAGATTTTTATAGATGGGGGGGCGATATTAACGACTTAGACGATCCTCAAGGTAAAAAATTTAGAGGAGAATATAGATATGGTTTAGATTGTTCGGGTTTTACAACTTCTTCTTACGAAATTGCAGTAGATTTGGGCATTATTAATAACAAAGATAGTGCCGCACAATTTTCTTCTAAAGGATTTAAGTATTTTTGTGAAATAACCGGCCTGCAAGATAGTGGCGGAATAGATAATACAAGTAATAATTTTAGAGTAGATACTAAAGAATTAGCAAATTTGGGAAATATTGTTTTTACAATTCCGGAAGGTGGACAACCCACCGAAGAAGAAATTAAACTACTTCAACCGGGTGATATAGTTGGAAGATCGGGTCATTTTGGCATTATTGTATTTATTAATAATAAACCATATTATTTAGAATCGGGTGGTTGGGTAGTTCCGGCGCATGGTGGAGTTCCGTATTGTGCAAAAGAAGCACTAAAAATATTTGCTCAAAACGGCAGTTTATTTATTAGACGAGTTTTGCCTACAATAAATAATTATAATAATTAGTATTAAAATAGACAGTAAAATAATGATTTAGTAATGAGGATTAATTATTTTTAAGTTCCGGTAAAGAAATAATAAACGAAGTACCTTTACCGACTTCACTTTTTACATTTATTGAACCTTGATGTTTGTTAATAAATTCACCGGCAAGCAACAATCCAATGCCGGTTCCTTTTTCGCCTTGTGTACCTTTGCGCGATTTTGTTTGACCAACCTTAAACAAATTGGATAATGCATTTTCATCCATCCCTATTCCGGTATCGGTTATGGTAATTACAATAAACAAATTTGTTTTTACAAGATCAATTGTTATGTTGCCATTGCTGGGTGTAAATTTAATACTGTTGGAAATAATATTTCTAAAAACCGAATTCAACATTTCTTCATCACATATAAACTCGATTTTATTAGAATTTTGGAAAATAAGATTAATGTTCTTTAAATTGCTTGTAGGTCGTAAAGATTCAATTGCTTCCTTTATTAATTCGGTCAAATCTAATTTCCTCGGGTAAAAACTAATTCCATCTGTTTGAAGTCTGCTCCATTGAAGAAGGTTTTCTAATAATTTATATGTGTTTAATGCTAAAGATGTAGTATTTGTAAGCATTTGTTTTTTATCGTCTTCATCATATTCGTTATAACTGTTTGTAAGTAAATCTAAAAATCCTAATATACTCATAAATGGATTTCTTAAATCATGCGCAATAATAGAAAAAAATTTGTCTTTTGTGCTATTTAACTCCTGAAGGTTGTTTTCCGAATTGCTTAATTGATCGTTTTTTTCGCTTAATTCTTCGTTCAGTTTATCAACCTCTTTTTTGTTTAGTAAAATCTGCTTGTTTGTTCTTTTTTTTAGTCTATTGGAATAAAAAAGGAAAGCAGTAAAAGAAGCAAAAACAAACGAAGCAAACAAAATCATGTTTTTGGCGTAGTTTTGCTTTTTTATTTCAAATTCTTGTCTTGTTGTTTGTGATCGTAAAATTTCGTTTTCCTTTTCACGTCTATCATTTTCGTATTTTTCTTTAAGGTCCATAATCCTCCTCAAATTCTCCCCGCCGTATAAACTATCGCTATATTCCCTATAAAGCTTTAAATAATAAAATGCAGCTTTATGGTTATTCTCCTTTTCCTTTATTTCCGATAAATAATTATATGCATCTTTAATAAGATCGGGAATTTTATCTTTTTTGAGCAGATCTAAAGAATTATAAATATATGATTCGGCAATATCCAAATTGCCAAGTTTTTGATAAGTTCTACCCAAATTAATTAAGCTGCCTGCAACTGCTTTTCTATCGGAAACCTCGACGGCTAAGGTATAGGCTTTTAGATGAAAATCTTTTGCTTCTTGGTATTTTCCTAATTGGTAATATAATTTACCCATCGAGTTATACACGTTAGATTGACCGTTTTTATGCTTAATGCTAATATAAAGTTCAAGTGCTTTTTGGTAATAGTTGTCTGCTTCGTTATATATTTTTTGCTCAAAACAATAATTTCCAATATTTTCGGCCGAATATGCTTTACCAAAGGCATAATTAATTTTGTTGGAAATTTCTAAAGACTGATAATAATAAGACTTCGTTTTTTCTAAATCACCAAATTTTTGATAAAGTATACCTAAATTATTAGAACAGAAAACTAAGCCGATGCTGTCTTTTATTTCTTCTTTAATGTTTATTGCTTCAAGATAATATTTTAATGCTTTAAAATAATTTCCCCAATTCCAATGTAAAATACCAATATTGGTAAGTGAAACAGAAATTGCTTTTTTATTGTTAATTTTTTTACGCAAGTCAAGTGCTTCTAAATTATATTTCTCCGACTCTAAATAATCGCCAACTCTCCAATAATTTAAACCTATACATGAAAGACAATACGCTATTTGGAGAGTATCTTTAAGGGAACGGTTTATATTTAAAGCGTCATGATAATAAACATTTGCCTGTGAAAAAATATATAATCGTTCGTAACTTAAACCTAAATTAATATATAGTTGTGAAAAAACTTTTTTATCGCTATAATTATTATAATTTTTTATTGCTTTTTTGAGGTAAACAATTGCTGAATCATAAATTTGCAAAGTATTAAATCCATTGCCAATATTTAACAAAGCTTCATTTGCGCTATTGTAATCTTTGTTAGTAATGGCAATAGTATAAGCAGTTTTTCCGGCCAAAATGCTCTTTTGGGGGTCTTTACTAATGTAAACTGTTGATAATTTATTTAAACAGGAGATAATTTCGGTAACGGAACCTGTTTTTGCCTTTATTTCCAAACTATCAATTGTGTTTGAATTGTATTGAGAAAAGATAACTGAGGAAAAGAGTAATATTAATAAAATTGTACTTTTAATTTTCTTCATTATTTACGGCAAAAATAAATATTATTTTGTGCTTTAATTGTCTACAAAAAATACAATTTATTTGTTAGTTAAACAAGCAAAATAAGGTGAAATAAAAAAAATAAGAATTCCGGAAGGTTAATATTTTAACAATATAACGTTATTAAATAAAATAACTTAGTACACTAATATTACAGAATAATAACCAAAAGCCACGTTATTAATAATCGTTCCTTGAGTAATGTTGGCTATTAATTAAAAAAGAACATAGAACTATTGTGTGGTTGTGGGGTTATTTAGGGTTTGTTTAGGTTACAAACAAACCACATCGTTAATGCGTTTTTAATAAAACGAAATAGAATGTAACTTTTGATTTTCGTTTCCATTAAAAATACCAAATAATAATAATGTTTAATAAATATTAATATATTTAAGTCTGTTCTTCTGAAAACATGGCCGCTTAAATTATTAACTATACTTATAAATCAGTTCAGCATTAATGATAACTTTGGTCACGCAAATGACGCTTTACAGTTTTTTATTATCTTAAAAGAAGATAAACATATCTTCTGCCAACACTAATTTATTTCTCCTTAACATAATTAAAAGCAAAAAATATTGTATAAAAAAACTAATTATTTTTAAAATTAGGTAAAGTAATAATAAAAGAAGTACCAATACCAATTTCGCTTTTTACGCCAATGGATCCATGATGTTTGTTTACAAATTCGGAAGCCAGTAATAATCCAATGCCTGTACCTTTTTCACCCTGAGTACCTTTACGCGATTTTGTTTGTCCAACTTTAAATAAATTAGATAAGGCCTCTTTATCCATACCAATTCCGGTATCGTTTATATTAATTATAACAGAAGAGTCTGTTTTTGTAAGGTCAATATTAATATTACCGTTTTCAGGCGTAAATTTTATACTATTTGAAATAATATTTCTGAATACCGAATTCAACATTTCTTCATCACCAACAAACTCGATTTGATTTGAATTTTGAAAAGCAAGATTAATGTTTTTTAGGTTGCTTGTATGGCGTAAAGACTCTACAGATTCTTTTATCAATTCGGATAAATCTAATTTCCTTGGATAAAAACGAATTCCATCTGTTTGAAGTCTGCTCCATTGAAGAAGATTTTCTAAAAGTTTATAAGTGTTTAACGCTAATGATGTAGTGTTTTTTAGCATCTGTCTTTTATCTTCATCATTATATTCGTTATAACTATTAGTTAATAAATCCAAAAACCCTAATATACTCATAAAAGGATTACGTAAATCGTGCGCAATAATAGAGAAAAACTTATCCTTAGTGCTATTTAATTCTTTAAGATTATTTTCGGAATTAATTAGCTGGTTATTTTTTTGGCTTAATTCTTTATTAAGTAAATCAACTTCCTTTTTGTTTTGCAATATCTGTTTATTGGTTCGTTTTTTTAATCTATTGGAGTAAAAAAGAAAAGCCGTTAATGAAGCAAAAATAAGCAAAGCAAAAATAGCCATGTTTTTTGCATAATTTTGTTTTTTTATTTCAAATTCCTGTCTGTTTGTTTGTGAACGCAATAATTCGTTTTCTTTTTCGCGTTTATCGCTTTCATATTTTTCTTTAAGGTCGTTAATCATGCGTAAATTTTCGGCACTGTACAGACTATCGCTATAACCTCTATAAAGTTTTAAATAATAAAGTGCCTTATTAATGTTGTTTTTTTTCTCGTAAATGTTCGATAAATATCCATAAGCATCTTTAATAAAATCAGGCATTTTATCTTTATTCAAAAAATCTAAAGATTTATAAAGATATGATTCGGCAATGTCCAAATTTCCAAGTTTATTGTAGGTTTTAGCCAAATTATTCAAACTGCCAACTAAAGCTTTTCTGTCAAACGCTTCAACGGCTAAATTATATGCTTTTAGATGAAAATCTTTTGCTTCTTGATATTTCCCTAATTGGTAATATAATTTACCCAGCGAATTATATACGTTAGATTGACCGTTTTTATGCTTAATACTAATATAAAGTTCAAGTGCTTTTTGGAAGTAATTGTCTGCTTCGTTAAAGATTTTTTGTTCAAAACAATAATTTCCAA
This sequence comes from bacterium, assembly GCA_043805435.1. GTDB lineage: Bacteria > Bacteroidota > Ignavibacteria > Ignavibacteriales > Melioribacteraceae > JAEXOD01. Next base: position 43,300 of record JAZDHY010000107.1, on the reverse strand, counting down.
TATTTTCGTTTGAATAAGCTTGTCCAAATTTATAATTAATCTTGTTGGCTAATTCAAGTGATTTGTAAAAATAAAATCTCGTTTTTTCCAAATCACCAAATTTTTGATAAAGCATGCCAATATTATTTGTACATAAAACCAATCCGGTACTATCCTTTACTTCTTCTTTAAGACTTATAGCTTCAAGATAAAATTTAAGGGCTTTAAAATAATTTCCCCAATTCCAATGTAAAACACCCATATTGTTTAAAGAAACGGAAATGGCTTTTTTATCTTTAATAATTTTACGTAATTCAAGTGCTTCCCAAAAACACTTTTCAGATCCTTTAAAGTCACCTGTTCTCCAGTAATTTAACCCAATGCAGGTAAGAGCATAAGAAATTTGAACAGTATCTTTAATTTCGCGGCTTATTTTTAAAGCTTCAAAATGGTATTCGTTTGCTTTAGGAAAGATGTATATTCGTTCGTAACTTAACCCCAAACTAACATATAATTTTGCTATTATTTTTTTATTACTATATTTATTATAATACTTTAAGGCTTTTTTATAATAAACAATTGCGGAATCAAAGTCCTGTTGTTTATGAAAACCCATACCTATATATAATAAAGACTCGGTGGCGCTATTGTAGTCTTCATTATATAGCGATAGAGCAAATGCTCTTTTTGCAGTTAAAATGCATTTCCCCGGATTTGTTTGGAGATATATTGGGGCTAAAATATTTGAACAAACAATTATGTCGCTACTCGAATTATTTATTAGCAATGCTTCAAGACTGTCAATTGTCTTTTTATTGTTTTGCGGATAGGTTGTTGATGTAACAATTATCAATAACAGTGCTATTATTTTTATTATATCCATTACGCAGCTATTGTATATAAATTAATTTATTATAAACTTAAACGGTTTGCAAAAATTACCATTTTTTTGTTAGTTAAACAAGAAAAATAAAAGCAGATAAAAAACTCTCTTAATCAATATAATACCATCACTGTTTTTTTAATACAGAATTTTTTTTTTGAAACAATTTTTAAGAAAATATTTTATCGCAAATCAGATAAAATCAGAAAATTAAATTTCAGTCATTATAAAAAAACTATTTTTAATAAGTTTGTAATATAAAGATAAAAAAAGTAGAATTATTTTGTATATTTTAAATAATAAAGAATTTTTTAAAGAACACGTTTACAAGCCGTGCATTATTGATGTTTTTTTGCTTATTTACATAAAGGGAGTAGCACAACATGTATAAAAATTTAGCCTCAAAGTTTTTAATACCGGCAACAAGTTTAATTTTAGCAGCAATAATTATTTCGTTAATATTGCTTTCCGGTTATGTAGAAAAATCGATTAGATTAAAATCGGACGAACAAATTAATTTAACAACCAGTAAAATATTTGACAATTTAGACCTTTCAAACAAACTTATCCTAGACCAAGTAAAAACTGGAATGAATGTTTTAAAAGATTTAAGTAAAGCACATGGCGAAGCAAATATTGCCGACATAACTACTATAAACGGAATAAGCCTACCGGATTTAAAATTTGGGAAAACATCACAAAACAATAATTATGCACTTGTGGATAAGGTTAAGATGTTGGTTGGCGGTACGGCAACTTTTTTTGTAAAAAACGGAAACGATTTTGTTAGAATTAGTACCAATGTAATTAAAGATGATGGTAAACGTGCAATTGGTACTGTTTTAGATCCTCAAGGGAAAGCTTATAAAGCTATTATTAACGGTAACGAATTTTATGGATTGGTTAATATTTTAAATAAGCCTTATTTGACAGGATATGTTCCAATAAAAAACAATAACGGTGAAATTATTGGAGTTTATTATACAGGTTTCCAGCTTGCAACACTTGCAGAAATTGGCGATAAAATTGTTTCATCAAAAATCTTAAAAAATGGATTTATCGCTTTGTTAGATACTAAGGGTGAGATTGTATTTAATTCGGGAAATATTGATAAACAAGAATGTATTAACGTAATAACCACCAAAGAATCGGAAAGTTTTGGGAAATGGGAACTTACCACATTAGATTTTCCTCAATGGAATTATAAAATAGTGGCCGCATTTCCTGAAAGCGATATCTTTAGCGAAGTATCTGCGGCGCGTTGGTCGGTAATTTATTTTGGAATAGTGCTGGCACTTTTTTTAATTGGAGCTATCACCTTTTTAGTAAATAGAATAATATTAAAGCCGGTAAAAATTTTAAATAATGCGGCTGAAAATGTTGCGTCCGGCAATATTGATGTTAAGGTTGATAGTTCTAACAATGACGAACTTGGAAATCTTGCGAATTCGTTTAATATTATGATAAACAATATTAGCAACTCAATTGCAGAAATTAAAACAAAAGAAGAATTTGCAAATCAGGCAGCTTATAATGCAAAGACAGCGGAAAAAAATGCTAACGATCAAAAACAATATTTAGCAGAAAAAGCAAATGTTTTGTTACACGCCATGACAAACTTTGCAGAAGGAGATTTAACAGCCCAGGTAAATGTGGAAAAAATGGATGATATGGGTAAATTATTTGATGGATTTAACCGTTCTGTAAATAACATTAAAGAAATGATAATTGAAGTAACAAAAGCTGTTGTATCAACAAAAAGATCAAGTCAAGAAATTACAGATAATGCAGAAGGAATCTCAACCGGTACGCACGAACAGAGTGCGCAAACAAATGAAGTAGCCGCCGCAGTAGAAGAAATGAGCCGCACAATTTACGAAACAAGTCAAAGTGCACACCTTGCTTCACAATATTCCAAACTAGCCGCAGATAATGCCATTGAAGGCGGTAAAGTGGTAAATGAAACAGTTGATGGAATGTTTAAGATTTCTGAGGCTGTTGGGCAGGTGGCTGAAACAGTTAAACACCTTGGTAAAAACAGCCAAATGATTGGTGAAATTGTACAAGTAATTAATGAAATTGCCGACCAAACAAATTTACTTGCGTTAAATGCGGCTATTGAAGCTGCTCGTGCCGGTGAACAAGGACGTGGTTTTGCTGTTGTTGCCGATGAAGTAAAAAAATTAGCAGAAAGAACTTCAAAAGCTACAAAAGAAATTGCCGGTATGATTAAGCAAATTCAAAAAGATACAAATGAAGCAGTAGATTCAATGGGGTTAAGCACGCAAAGGGTTAATTTAGGTAAGGAATTGGCTGCCAAAGCAGGCATATCTCTTAAAGACATTATTGAAAACACAAACAAAGTATCCTCCGAAATTATGCTTGTTGCATCTGCATCCGAAGAACAATCCTCTGCGGCTGAAGAAATAAGCAAAAATGTTGAATCAATAAACAGCGTTGCCGCGCAAACAGCCCACGACGTGTCTAAAATTGCTTCTGCTGCTGAAAATTTAAATGATTTAACTGAAAACTTAAACGACTTAATAAATAAATTTAACATTGGAAATGATAGGGCTATAATTAAAAAACATTAAAACTATATATGCCGCTAGATTATTATGTTAAAACCCCTTTTTTTTAGTTTAAGGAAAATAAAAACAGAAGCTTTTTTATTAAATAAAAGTACCGCATTATTTGCAGATATGAAATAAAAATTAAAATAAATTGTTTAATTATAATAAGTTATATAAACTATTTTTTATATTTTACGATAATAACATCAGACTAATATTTAAAAAACAAAACACTTAATTTTGACATAATTGAAGGTCTGTAGTTGAATTATTTTAAGCAAATTATATCCTTATTTGTTAGACAAAAATTTATTGAAGAAGAAGAAAATAGAATTGCTAAAATTTTACATTTCATTTCAATATCAATTTTAATTAGTATTATTATATTAATATTTGAGCGTTTAGTTGCAAATATTAATGAGTTATTAACTCCGTTTTATTTTTTAGCTATAATTATCACTTTTGTATTAGTTTTTGTGCGCATAAAAAATCTTACTGCGGCAAGTATATTATTGTTAACTTCATTACTTGGCCTAGTATTTTTTCAAGCCTTTTATTACAACGGAATACACGATACGGCTATTTTTGCCATCCCCGGTATTTTTGTTCTTGCAGGAATGTTGATTGGTAAAAAAGGATATTATTTTATTACAATATTTACGTTATTTGGAATGATTGTATTAGGATGGTTTAGTATATCTAACGGCATGGTTAATCCATATGAGAATAAAGAAAATGTGACGGATTTTATTGATAAAATTCTTATAATATTATTATCGGCAATAATGATTAGAATTTTATCCAATAGTTTACTTAATAGTCTTAAGCGGACAAAAAAGAGTGAAAAGGAGGCATGTTTAAGAGCAGAACAGCTTCAGATTTCAGAGGGGCGCTTTAGGGCATTATTTGAAGGTTCAATTGACCCCATCTTATTAATGGATGAAAATATATTTTTTATCGACTGTAATGAAGCCGCACTAAAAATATTAAAACTAGACGGTAAAATAGATGTTTTTAATAAAACTCCCATATCAATTTCTCCCGAGTTTCAGCGGGACGGAAAAAGTTCAATAGAAAAATCGGAAATGATGTTATCGGTGGCTAAACATTCGGGAAATGTTTTGTTTGAGTGGGATCATATTAATAGTGAAGGAAAAGTTTTTGTGGTTGAAGTTTCAATGACTTTGTTGAATATTAACAGCCAAAATCTGTTTTTAATTCATTGGCGTGATATTACCGAGCGGAAAAAGTTTGAAACCGAAATAAGGGAAAAGCAATTTTTTATTGAAAGAATAACAGAACAATCACCTGATATTATATATGTTTATGACGTTAAAATAAAACAAAATATATATACAAATAAAGATATTGCAAAATATCTGGGTTATAATAATTCAAATATTCCGTTTTTTAATACCAAATTTTCAGAACAAATAATTCATCCGGATGATATTAAGCAATTTGCAAATTATAATGAAAACGTTTTAACATGGACAAGCGAATATGTGTTTGAATTTGAATACAGGATGAAAGCAAAAAATGGCGAATGGAGATGGTTTATTGGTAAAGAAAAAGAATTTCAAAAAGAAAATGGAAAAATAATTACTATTATTGGTACATTAAGAGAAATAACGGAAAACAAAAAAGCAGAACAGGAATTAATTAAAGAAAAAAGATTTACCGAAAGTATTATAAATAGTGTGCCGGGAATATTTTACGTTTATGATTTTAACGGTAATATAAAAAGATGGAATAAAAACCATGAAATATTTACCGGATTTACAGCAAAAGAAATTAGCAAAAGAACTATTGTTGATTGGTTTGATGAAGAAGAAAGACCAAAAATTTTGCGGGCTGCAAATGAAGCATTTATTACAGGGAAAAATTATACTGAGGCAAATTTAGTTTATAAAAACGGAAATAAGCAGCCATACTATTTTAGCGGTGTGAAAATGGAGGTTGAAGGTGAATTTTATATAGTTGGATACGGAATTGATGTTAGTGAAAGGATAGAAGCTGAAAAGGCATTAAAATTTTCTGAAGAAAAATTTTCAAAAGCCTTTAATTCAAGTCCGGTTTCTATGAATATTACCCGTTTAAGTGATGGAATTATAATTGATGCTAATAAAACTTTTGAAGAGATGACAGGTTATACCCGTCAAGAAATAATTAATAAAAAAGCGATAGATTTGGGCGTTTGGGTAGATGAAAACGATAAAACAATAATGGCAAATCTATTATTGGACAAGGGTAAAATAAAAGAAAAGATCTTTCAATTTAAAGATAAGAACAATAAAATCCATATTTCAAGATACTCTGCAGATACTATGGAGATAAATGGAGAATTGTGTGTTTTGGCTTTAGTTGTTGATATAACAGAACAATATAAAGTTTCAACTGCTCTTAAAGAAAGCGAAAGTAAATATTCTACCATATTTCAAACCAGCCCAAATATATTTATTGTTTCTTCATTAGAAAACAATAAAATAATAGAAATAAATAATTCGGCACTAAAAGCAATAGGCTTAAGTAGAAATGAAATTATAGGCAAAACATATGACGATTTGAACTTAATTGAAAAAGAAAAAAGAGATTATTTGTTAAGTTTATTAAAAATGTTTGGTTCTTTTGCCGGTATTGAACTAAAAATTGTACTTAAAGAAAATATAAAAAAAACGGGGTTATTTTATGGGCAGCAAATAGAGATAGACAATAATAAATATTTGTTTTTGACTATTGTTGATATTACAGACCTAAAAAGAATCGAATTGGCATTGAAAAAAAGCGAAGAATTATATCGCACTCTAATGGAAAACATGAACGAGGCTGTTATTAGGGTTGATAATGAGGATAAAATTTTATACGTAAATAACAAATTTTTAACCGTTTTAGGGTATAGTGCCCAAGAGATATTGGGCAAAATTAGCTATAAAATTTTACTTGACCCCGACGAATATTACATCATTCAAGAAAGTAATATTAACAGACAAAAAAATATTTACGAGCAATATGAAATTAAATTTAAACATAAAGACGGGCACAAATTGGATTTTATTGTCAGTTCTTCTCCAATTTGCGAAGTAAACGGATTAGTTATTGGGTCAATAGAAGTTATGACAGACATAACTGAAAGAAAAAAAGCCGAAGCTCTATTAAAATCAAGCGAAGAAAAATTTAGACTGATTGCTGAAAATGCAACCGATGTTATTTCGGTTCAGTCAATGGACGGAAAGTTTAAATATGTTTCTCCATCAAGTACGTTTGTGTTAGGATACGATCCTTCGGAATTAATTGGAAAAAGCCCGCAAGATTATTTACATACTGAAGATCTTGAGAAGTATTTTAATTCTTATAACCAAATCCTTATTCATCAGGCTGCATATAACGGCATATTTAGATTTAAGAAAAAAGACGGAATTTATATTTGGATTGAATACACAAGCACCATTATAAGAGATATCTATAATATACCAAAAGAGGTTCAAGCTTCGTGGCGTGATGTTACCTCGAGGATATTAATGGAACAAAAGATTGAAGATGCAAAATTGTTTACCGAATATGTAATTAATTCAATTCCTTTGGCATTAATTTCAACAGATAATTTGTTAAATGTAACATTAAGTAATATCTCGGCACAAAAGTATTTAAATACAAAAATAACTTCAACTAAAAATATTTTTGCCTTATCCCCTTTGTTTGGACAGCTGGAAAAAGTTTTAAATAAATCTATTACAAAAAAAGAAATTGTTGAAGAAGTGATTTCCCAAAATGATGAAAACGGGGAATTAAAACACATTAAGTTTGTAATTTCACCCATTGATAGGCTAAATGAGCAGGGCTGTGTAATATTGATTGATGATATTACAAATGCACGCAACATGGAACAATTAATGATACAAAGCGAAAAAATGTTAAGCGTTGCAGGGTTAGCCGCAGGTATGGCGCACGAAATAAATAATCCGCTGGGCACAATTGTTCAAGGGTGCCAAAATATTTTACGCAGGGTTTCTAACGAATTGCCTAAAAATGTGGAAGTTGCACAAAAAATTGGTATTAATATTGAAAAATTTGATGAATATCTAAAACAACGTCAAATTTATGAAATAATTGATTCTATGCGTACAGCCTCCTCAAAGGCCGCTGAAATTATTAAAAACATGCTGCAATTTAGCAGAAGGAGCGAATCGAAACGTGTTTTGTATAGTATCGAAAAGCTTATTGATCAAACTAACGAACTTGCAAATAACGATTATGATTTTAAGAAAAAATATGACTTTAGAAGTATTAGAATAATAAAACAATACGAACAAAATTTACCGGAAATAAAAATAACCGTTACCGAAATGGAACAGGTTGTTTTTAATTTAATTCGTAATGCTGTTCAGGCTTTACGTGATGAAAACGACTCCAATAAAATTCCTACAATAATTTTGCGAACATTTAAAGAAGATAAATTTATTAAAATCGAAATTGAAGATAACGGTCCCGGTATAACGGAAAAAAACAAAAAAAGAATTTTTGAACCATTTTTTACAACTAAAGAAATTGGCGAAGGAACAGGCCTTGGTTTATCTGTTTCGTATATGATAATTACAACAAATCATAACGGTATTATTGACGTAGAAACTAAATTAGGAAGCGGAACAAAATTTATTATTAAATTACCAATTTAGACTTATATGAAAAACAGCAAATTGTTAATAATTGATGATGACGAAAAACTAAGATTTAATCTTTCGTTATTTTTTGATGACGAGGGATTTGATTGTATAGCAGTTGATACTGCCGAGAAGGCATTAAAACTTATTGAGGTGAACAGATTTGGTTTTGCTATTGTTGATTTGCGATTACCCGGAATAAACGGAGTTGAATTTGTTCTAAAAGCAAATTTAATTGACCCTGCTATGTCTTGTTTTTTTTATACCGGATCGAATGAGTTCATATTATCAGAAGAATTAAAAAAAATAGGGTTAACCCCAAAAGATATTTTTTTAAAACCGATAAGTGATATGAAAGTTATTTTATATAGAATTATGGAAAAATTGGAGCTATAGGTTTTTTTTTCTTTGTTACAAGTAATGGTAATTGTTATTAATTTTGTTTATATTTTTAACAGTGGTTATCAGGTTATTAATTAATAAAGAATATAGGTGCACCTTGAACAATCAATTCTCAAATAATAAATATTACAGCCTTGAAGACATAAAGATGCTGATTGTTGATGACGATGAGGGCTTATGCAAAAGTTTAAAATTCTTTTTTGAAGACCATGATTGTATAGTTACAACGGCAACAACAGGTGAAGCAGGGCTTGAACTTTATGAGCAAATTAAACCTGATATTGTTTTAGTTGATTTGCATATGCCGGGAATTGGAGGGCACAATGTTATAACAAGCATTGCGCGTAATAACCCCGATATGCCAATTATTGTTGTCTCCGGTACCGGAGAAATTAAGGATGCAGTTAGGGCTATGAATTTAGGAGCTTGGGAGTTTGTTCAAAAACCAATTTTACAATTTGAAGAGTTGGAATTATGTGTGCTTAAAGCTCTGGAAAGAGTATCTTTAATAAATGAAAACAATAATTATAAAGCAAATCTTGAAAAACTTGTTGTTGAACGTACTTTACAGCTTAACAAAACAATTGAAGAATTAAATATTGCCAAAGAAAAAGCTGAACAATCCGATAAAGTCAAATCGTTGTTTTTATCTCAAATTTCGCACGAAATCAGAACTCCGTTAAATGGAATAATAACAGCTATTTCTTGTTTTGAAATGGAATTGGAAGAACAAGGCGTTACAAATTTAATCACCGATTTTAACAAAATTAATGTATCAAGCGAAAGAATTATTAGGACTATTGAATTAATACTTAATATGTCGGAAGTGCATACCGGTTCATATAATTATCAAATGCAAAAATTTAATATTATGGATGTATTAACTGGAGTAATAGCAAATTATAAAAGAAAGATAAAAAATAAAGGACTTGAGCTTAAATTAAATTACGAAGAGGAAAAGTTTTTTGTTGAGCTTGATAAATATTCTGTTGAACAAATATTTGTTAATTTAATTGATAATGCAAATAAGTTTACAAATAAAGGTAAAATTGAAATTAAACTTTATGCTGAAGGAACTTCGCTTGTTATAATTATTATGGATTCAGGTATAGGAATGGACGAGGAGTATATGAGAGATTTATTCCTTCCGTTTAATCAAGAAGATAAAGGATATACTCGTTTATATGATGGCAATGGGCTTGGTTTGGCACTTACAAAAAAATATTGCGAATTAAACAATATTACAATAGATATCACAAGTCAAAAAAATAATGGCACAACAATTATATTAGCTGTTCCATTAACCCAACATACCCAATTGCTAAAGGCAAATATAATTTCTTAAAACGAAATTTCCCACAAAGGAATAAAGCCTGCTTTTTTTATAATTATTTGTCCGGCCGGACTTAATACCCAGTCAATAAAATTTTTTACCGCCCCTTCGGGAGTGCGGGTTGTAAAAAAATGGAGATAACGAGTAAGCGGATAAGTATCGTTTCTAACGTTTTCTTCGGTTGGTGCAATACCATCAACAAATACTCTAAAAATATCATCATTGTTTTTAAAACCTATACCGCCATAACCTATGGCAAAAACGTTATCGCTTACTTCTTCAATTACTCCTTTTGTAGTATATTTAACAATGGCGGCGGCACTAAATTCGCTGCCTTCTAAAATATGTTCTTTTAGATATAAAAATGTACCCGAGTTTGGTGGTCGTGTAACAGGTATAATTGCGGAATTATCACCTCCAAGTTGTGACCAATTGGTAAATTTACCTGTAAAAATTTGTTGTAAATTTTGGTGCGAAATGTTTTTAATTTTATTTTTATGATTTAAGTAAATTGTTATTCCGTCTTTTGCTATTAAATAAAACATACCTACCGAACCATAATAATCGGCAAGTAATTTTGTTTCTGTTCCGGATGGAAGCCGTGATGCCGTAGAAATATCAATCTGTCCTTGAATAAGTGCTGTAATTCCTTCTGTTGACCCGCCGCCTTCAACATAAATTGAAACATTGGCATTGTTTTTCATATATTCTTCGGCAAGAAGTAAAGTAAGGTTAAACATTGTATCGGAGCCTTTAATTTTTATTACTTGAGGTTTGGTTATGGGTGCTGTTGTGCAGCCTGCCAACAATATTAATATATAAAGTAATACAAAATGTTTTTTCATGCGGTTATCTTTTTTCTGCTTTGGTTCGTAATCTTTCAATATTAAAAGGAATTCCGGTATTCCATTCCGGTTCATTTGGCAAATTATTTAGTATTGTAATAAATTTGGCAATAACCGAAACATGCTGAATAAATGCATTGTAATTAATTGGCTGGGTTAAATCGTCAAATGGTGTATGATAAATATTGGTGCTGTAATTAATAAATTTAGTTAATCCTTCGTTATATGAAAGATTTTCGTAATTTAATCCTTCCATTATAAGTATAGACGGAACACCTGCTAAAGCAAAACTAATTTGATCGGAATTTCTAAAAGCATCGGTTTGCATAAAAATATCAGGAATTTCATCAATTTTTAAATTACAAGAATCTGCTGTTTGTAATAATGTGTTATTTAACGAAGAAAGTTCCGATCCTATGCCGGAAATTGATTTAAATCTATCAAAAGACGCAATTCCGTCTATATTAATATTGGCGATGGTTTTATAAAGTGGTACAATTGCATGATTTGTATAATAGCTTGAGCCGAGAAGTCCGGCTTCTTCGCCCGTAACTAGTAAAAATATTATTGAATATCTAAAATTATTAACTGTTTCTGAAAATGTTTTTGCAATTTCTAATAATGCTGCCGTTCCCGATGCATTATCAAAAACACCGTTGTATATCGAATCTCCTTTTACAGGATAACCAATTCCCAGGTGGTCGTAATGAGCTGAAATTATAATATATTTATCATTAAAATCAGGATCGTTTCCCTTAATCATCCCAATAATGTTGGGGGCCAAAAAATCCCGTCTTTTAAACTCCCCCTTAAAATAAAATTTTGTGTTTAACGGAAAGCCTATCGTTTTTCTTTCGTTGTGTTTTTTTAGTACTTCTTGATAATCATTTTTGACGTTATTAAATAAAAGAGGTGCTTTATTTGCATTTATTAATACACATAAACTTCCGCTTACAGAATAAGCCAGCGATAAGTTTTCAAAAGAATAAGTTTTTTGTAACTCTTTCCAATAATTTTCGGTTTGATCTTTGGGATTAACAATAAATATACAGCCTTTTGCTCCTCTTGAAAGGGCTATTCGCTGTTTGGCTTCCAAATTGCTGTATATAGTTTCGTTTTGAGCATTAAAATAATTAATATCGTTGGAAATTGGTTCGCCTTCAAACATTACAGCTATTTTACCTTCCACATTAACCGATTGATAGTCGTTGTAATCGTATTCATTTGCAATTATTCCATACCCAACAAAAACCATTTCAAGCGGAGTGTTTGTTATTAAATCTTGCCCGGACTTAATAATTAAATAATCTTTGGAAAGTTCCAAAGTATCGGTGGCGGCATCGTTTTCAAGAATTAATTTTGTGTTTTTGAGCGGCGTGCTTCCGTGAATAGGAACGTATTGATAAAATGTACCATTATTGCCCATAGGAGTTAAATTGTATTTGGAAAACTCTCCGGCAAGATATTTAGCCGCTAAGTTGCCTCCTATTGTTCCTGTTCCCCGCCCTTTAAATAAGTCACTTCCCAAATATTCCAAATGGGTTTTAACTCGTTCAATTGATGCGGTTTCAAATTTGAGAGTATAATTTGATTTCTCCTGCGAAAGTAAAACCGACCAAACAAATAAAAACAGCGCAATTTTTTTTGTAAAATTCATATCAATTTAAGAAGATTGAGTATGTAATATACAAAGTTTATTTTAAATATCAATTAATGGTTTTACCAATTTTATCCAAAGAAAAACAAATAAAATTTGTAGAAAACAATATTTCATAATAAAACGCCGGGGTCTATTCAAATTAGTTTATTGTTTAGCTTGAACCAATTATAAGAAAATTTATGCTTAACCGACTATTCTAATATTTTGTTTAAGAAGTAGAATTTTAAATTTATAAACTTTTATCTGCATGTTTTTAGTTAATTTAATTTAAGTTACTAATTTTTTGTATTAATTAATTTCCTATATTCTTTGGGTGATAAACCGGTATGTTTTTTAAAAAAACGAGTAAAATAAGCAGGGGCGTTAAAATTGAGCTGATAACAGATGTCGGAAATCGAAAGGGTAGTATGAATGAGGTTCAGTTTGATTTCGGAGATAAAATGTTCGTTAATAATAGATATAGCAGGTTTATCGGCTATATCTTTGCATATTTTATTTAATTGAACACTTGTAACATTTATTTCTTTTGCATAGTCCATAATTGTTTTTTGAGTAAAACCACTTTTTTGAATATTTTTTTGAAAATTGTTAAAAATGTTCAGAGTTGTATGATTTCCTTTTGGAACAAACGTATCTATTTTAGGGCAGCTTCTAAAAATATTTAATAAAAGCTGACCGAACTGAAATTTTAACATTGGGAAACGTTCTGTGTTTTGGTTGGCTAGCTCTATATTAATATTATTTATCAGATTTATACAATTATCAAAATTTAAATTATTATTTAACTCGGTAATTATATTGGGTTGGCTAAATTTAGCCAGTACTAAAGGTGAATACTTTAGCAATGTTTCAACAAGTCGAGAAGACACTGTTAAAATATGTCCAAAAGAATTGGGCTGCCAATCAAAACCATGTAAATAGCTGGGTGGTATTATCAATATGGTATGATCGTTAAACTTTTGATCACTATTTGGCAATAAGCAAACGCCTTTTCCTTTAATAATAAAAAAGAATTGATATAGTTTTGTGTGCAAGTGGCTATTAACCTTCCAGTCGAACAAACTGCTCCTTGCTTCAATTAATTCGGAAAAAATAAAATCCGGAGATAAATAATCTTGGTCCTGTAAATAGAGTCCGTTAAAATTTGTAAAATTATTTTTCATAAACTAGTCAAAAAAATCCAAGTAATTTTAAAAAAAGTGAAATTCCAATATGATTTTAATTGTTAAATTAAAAAGTCAAACTTATTAAATATTTAGAACAAAAACATAAAAAAACAAATTAATATAATAGATTTTGGAACACTTACTGTCGATTTTTTAATCGTATCATATTCAAACATCATTTTGGATGTGGTTTTTGCTTTATTATAAATATTTCGTTTTTTTGATTTGGTTAAATGTTAAAAACTATGGATTGCCGTTTTGGCGTTAGTGATTTAAGGATAAAAATATTTGGTTAAAAATTATAGATATGTTACAGAGGTAAATTAGCTTAAATAAAAAAAGCGTTAAAAAGTTAATAGAAAAAAATTGCAAAAAAATCATTTTAATGATGACGGGGAAAAGCAATAAAAGCTGTCCAGCACTTTTGGATGGCTTTTTTTATTAACAAAGGTGCTTTTATTTATTGAAAATGAATTATTGTGGACTTAAAACGAACAATACTAAAAATTATTTAAAATTGATGAAAAAGTTGGAAGAGAGGGAACTGAAGGCGAAACAAGCACAGGATTAGGGTTGTTGTTATGCAAAGAATTTATTGAAAAACATGGCGGAAAAATTTGGGTAACCAGTGAAGAGAACATTGGTAGTACTTTTTATTTTACTGTTCCTACAATTAAACTGTAAATTTAAACTGAATTAAAATAACATTTTATTAATATTTTTTTTGTAATTTTAGTTTTTTATTTCCTCAAATAGGTTGTGCCTTTTTGTTTTTACTTGCAATTAAGTTTAAATATCTTTTTAATTATTTTAAAAGTAAATAAAAGTACAATATTTAAGCCGCCTTATACAATTTTAATGCAACTTTGTGTATTTTTAAAACGTCTAATTTATAACTCTGTTTTTCTAAAAATAAGGAATAAGTAATGATACGAAAACTTCAATATTTGGCATTATTATTAGTGGTCGGTTTTCAATTGGTAACCGCCCAAGAAACTCATTTATATAGATACCCCGCAATAAATAATGACGGAAGCAAAATAGCTTTTTGTTATCAAGGTGATATTTGGACAGTTGATTCCAAAGGTGGTTATGCTTTACGCTTAACAATACACCAGGCAACCGATGAAGTACCACGTTTTAGTTATGATGGTAAAAATATTGCTTTTCAAAGCGATAGATATGGTAACGATGATCTTTTTGTTATTCCAACCGATGGAGGAACACCAAATAGACTAACATTTCAATCCTCAAACGATGTTATGGGCGGTTATTCAAAAGACGGGGAAATATTATTTATTACATCACGTAACTTTCGCCAAGTAGAGTGGAATAATGAAATTTATTCTATAAATGAACAAGGTGGTACGCCAAAAAGAATTTTAAATTCGTTTGGTGTTATGCCTCAAAAATCACCGGACGGTAAATATATTGCTTATGTTGACGGAATCTGTCCTTTTGATAGATATAAGTATAGAGGATCGGCTAACAGAGAAATTTATTTGTATAATATAAAATCCGGTAAATATAGTCAGTTTACAAAATTTAACGGAAATGATTTTTTACCACGTTGGGCAGATAATAACACAATATATTATTTGAGTGCACTTAAAGGAGTTTATAATATTTTTAAGCAAGGTATGGATGAAAACGGAAATGCTGTTGGGCTGCCTGTTCAAATTACCGATTTTGACGATGACGGAATACGTCACTTTGATTTAAGCAGTGATGGAAAAACAATTGTTTTTGAAAAAGGGACGGAAATTTGCACAATATCGGCCGATGGCGGTAAAATAGCAAAAGTTAATATCAAAATATCAAGCGATTATAGATTTGATCCTGTTGAGTATAAAACTTTTACAAATGGAATAACAGATTATTCTATTTCACCTAATGCTAAACTAACCGCTTTGGTTATCCGCGGCGAAGTTTTTGTTACGGAAAACTTAAAAGATAAACGTAAAGCAATAGATGTTTCGGATAATCCTTACCGTGATAAAGATGTAACCTGGCTGAATGATACAACTTTAATTTACGTGTCGGATAGAGAAGGACAAGGAGATTTATATTTGGTAAAATCCTCCGATAAATTGAAACCTAATTTGATGAAAACATTAAAATATGAAACAATTAGACTAACCGATACGGAAGAAGAAGAGTCTTCCCCTATTATTTCGCCCGACGGAAAACAAATTGTTTTTGTTAAAGGTGCAGGTGATTTAATAGTTTGTGATATTTCTACTTCGGGTAAGTTAAGCAATCAAAAAGTTTTAGTTAATTCGTGGACAGCTCCGTATGGAATATGCTGGTCGCCTGATAGTAAATGGCTGGCTTATACAAAAAGCAACTTGGAATTTAATGACGAGATTTATATACAGCCGGCAGATAATTCTGCAAAACCATTTAACCTTACTGTTCATCCGCGGGAAGACAGCGCCCCTGTTTGGAGTATGGATGGTTCTAAACTTGGATTTATTTCGTACAGAAATAACGGGAATGGTGATGTATGGTTTGTTTGGCTTAAAAAGAAGGATTGGGAAAAAACAAAACAAGATTGGGACGACAGCGATGACGATACGCCCAAAAAGGAGACTAAAGATTCAAAAAAATCAAAAGATAGCGTAAAAACCGAACCGGTTGTTATTGATTTTGAAAACATACACGATCGTTTAGTACAGGTTACTGCTTTGCCGGGAAACGAATCGGACGTTAAAATTTCAAAAGATGGTAAAACTTTTTATTATGTAACTAATAGAAATTCAAATCAAACATATAAAGCCGATCAGGATTTGTATAGTGTTAAATGGGACGGAACCGAAACAAAATCGTTAACTACCGGTAATCAAAAACCTTATGGTATAACTGTTGACCCGACCGGAAAAAGTTTATTCTTGTTGAAACAAAAAGGTACAATTTCTAAAATAGATGTTTCTACCAGTAAAGAAGAAGCCTTATCAATTAGTGCGGTTATGAAAATAAACTACGTTAAAGAACGCGAACAAATGTTTGATGAAGCTTGGCGTGTAATTAACGCTACGTTTTATGATCCAAACTTTCATAACACCAATTGGCTAAAACTTAAAGATAAATACCGTCCTCTTGCGTTAATAGCTTCTTCGGAAAATGATTTTAGAGATGTTATTAATATGATGATGGGAGAATTAAACGCCAGCCATATGGGAATTTACGGATCGGATAGGGCCGAAACACAAAAAGAAACAACGGGTTTGCTTGGTGTTGAAATTGAACCTTTGGATGAAGGGGTTAAAATTTTATACGTTATTCCTAATTCGCCTGCCGATAGAATAGAAAGTAAATTAAATGTTAATGAAACTATTATTTCTGTAAATCAAACTCCCGTGAATGATAAGGTCAATTTTTATTCTTTGTTTACAAATACAGCCAATCAACAAATATTATTAGATGTAAAAGATGAAAAAGGAGATATGAGGGAAGTTACAATACGTCCAGTTAGTTCAATTAGGTCTTTGTTGTATGAAGACTGGGTAAATACACGTAAAAAATTAACTGAAAAATATTCAAACGGAAAATTGGGATATATTCACATACAGGGAATGGATTGGCCATCGTTTGAAAGATTTGAAAGCGAAATTACCGAAACAGGCGAAGGAAAAGAAGGTTTAATTATAGATGTTAGATATAATGGCGGAGGATGGACAACTGATTATTTATTAACAATTCTATCGGTAAAACAACACGCCTATACTATTCCTCGCGGTGCTGCTGAAAATTTGGAAAAAGATAAATTAAAATTCCGCAATACTTATGCATATAGCGAAAGACTTCCGTTTCCTGCATGGACAAAACCAACCATTACTATGTGTAATTCGTCAAGTTACAGCAATGCCGAAATATTTTCGCATGCATACAAATCGTTAAATTTTGGTAAATTAGTAGGCCAGCCAACTTTTGGTGCGGTTATATCAACAGGTGCTTTTACCTTAATTGATGGAAGTACTATTAGAACACCCGGAAGAGGTTGGTTTGTTAAAGCAACAGATACTAATATGGAAAATAATCCTGCCGTTCCTGATTTTATTGTTGAAAATCCCCAAGATTACCGTATTGGAGGTGAAGATTTACAACTTAAAAAAGCCGTTGACGAATTGTTAAAAGAAACTAAATAAAGCAGGTGTTTTTTATTCAATATTTGTTTTTCAAGAAAATTCCGAAAATAATATAAAAATATTCCGTATGCAATTTTATTTGTAAGTTGCATACGGGAACGATATTTTGTAAAATAAAAGAATAAAGATGTTTGCAAAAGTGCTTTATTTCATTTATCAATGAACTTAATTAATCCAATGTTTGTTTTATAAACATTATGCTATAATATGTGTATATCTTTAATTTATATATTGATTATTAATTACACTATACTTAGTTTGCAATAAAAGAATAAAATTATGGGTGCAATTGTATATTGGGCCATAATCAGGAGTGCAATTTTAATACCTGTTTTATGGATTATGCTTGAATATAAAATAATGGAATATCAATCGTGGTGGATATTGGGAATGATGTCGGTTTATGGCGTTATTATTCATCCGGCAATAATCCAATATCAAATATTTATGCAAAAAAACAAAGAAATTATAGACAATACACTTTGTTCATCCTGCAAGCACTTTGATAAGACAGCGGTTCTTTGTGTAAAGCACGATAAATACCCAACAAAAGATGAACTGCCATGTGAAGGATTAGATTGGGAACCGGAGTTAAACAATTATGAAAAAGAAAAAATCATTGACTAAAGAAGAAACTCCCCTTATAGAAAAACAATTCTGTACAGAATGTGGCGATGACTTGACCGAGTTTTACATGTCTGAAAGAGTAAAACATGTAGAGGAGGTTAAAGCGAATTTTGAGAACTGCAAAAAAACCGGAAAGTTTAAAGGCGAAGAATGTTCTAAATTGTTTATTGCTTCGGACGAAGATGTTTTTATTCCCGATGAAGATATTTAAACACTTGCTCGGCAGCATTTATAAACCGCGGGCCGGGTCTAAAAAATATATTAGCATCAATTATAAATAAATTGTCTTTTTTTACTGCGTCAATATTTTTCCACTCAGGGTACATTTCCAATAAAAGTTTTTTAATGTCTTTTTTATCGGTTGCGTATAAAATAAATGCCGGATTACGTTTTAATACTTCTTCGCGGTTCAAAATAGGATAATTAAGCTTGCTGTCATCAACAATGTTTTTCATGCCGCAGATGTTAATATATTCATTCAAAAAAGTGTTTTTACCGGCAACAATTAATGGTTTTAATTCTATTATAAACATTACGTTTTGCGGTGTAATGTTTGCAGAAAGCCGGTGTAATTTTTCTACTCGCTTATCCCAATTTGCAGTTACCGAATCGACTTTCTCTTTTTTATTAAACATTTTCCCAAGGTCGCTTAATGTTTTTTTAATTCCTTCATAATTGCGAGGATTGGAAACAAAAACCGTAAGACCCAATTTAATAAGTTTTTGGTAATTTTCTTTTGTATTTCCTTCAACCGAAACAAATACAACATCGGGTTTAAGCATTAATATTTTTTCGGCATCAATTGAAAGCAGGTCACCAACTTTTGTAACTTTTTTGGCTGCTTCGGGGTAGTCGCAATATAAAGTATTTCCAACAAGTTTATCGCCCAAATCTAAAAAATAAATCATTTCTGTAATACTTGGTGCTAAACTAACAATTCGTAGGGGTTTTTTTGTAAAGTTTATTTTGTTGCTTAAATCGTCAGTTAATGTAATTTTGTATGTGTCTTTGGTTTTGGCCGGTTTGCTGCAATTTGTAAAAACAAATATTAATAATAAACTTACGGCTGTTACTTTAAATAATAATTTCATATATACACTTAATAAAAATAAATAATACCCAATATAATTATAAAAAATTACTTTTGTAAGTAAATAATAAAGTAGTATATTTGCAATGCGCTTTTAGCTCAGTTGGTAGAGCATTTGACTCTTAATCAACAGGTCGGGGGTTCGAGTCCCCCAAGGCGCACTTTTGTTAAGCCCTGTAAGTACAAACTTGCAGGGCTTTTTGATTTTTAATAAAGTTGTTTCGAAATAATACTACATTAAAAGCAAAGAATTGTTCTGTGGCAGGACAACACTCTTCGAAAATGAAATTTAATTTTATAAATTAATTAAAAGACTCAATTTTAAATAATTTATCATATTGTGACAACTTTAGAATAAAATAATCTTCATTATTTAATTCGTTTGGTAATTTATCTTTCAAAATAGATGCAACAAATTGAATATTGTTTTTATTTACCAGTTCATTAATTCTAACAAGTTGGTTGTCATGCATTAATTCTTTTTTATCGTTAAGTAAAAAATGCAACGTCGGAATATTTTCGCTATCAGCAAATAAAATATATGCTATATCAAAGCAGGAAATTTCGCCCTGTTTTTTACCTGAGCTGAAATTTGTATTAAACGCACTAAACTTATATAATTTTTTACCTTTACTGTTTTGAGTTTTATCATATTTAAGTGCATATTGTTCGTTATATAAAATTTTAGAAGTATTTGCGAAAAAACTATTAAACTTAGCTAACTGTTTTTTTACAAGCAGTTCAAATTCTTCAGAAAACAAAATATTGTCAATATCAGCTAATTGTTTATTTAAGCCTTTAGTCTGTTCCTCAACCTCATTTAAATTATTTATAATATTTTCATATTCTCCTTTTTGACGATATCTTGTGTTTAATTCACTAATTAAACTTTCAAGTCCTTCGTAGGAGTCGCTTTTGGTTATAATTAATGACAGATCTTTTTCTTCATTTAACAAATGCTTTAGATAAGAGGATTTATTCGTTATGTTTTTTTCGATTTCCGGTAATTCTTTTTTAATGAAGTTAATTTTTTCATAAATCATTTGATTGTGGTACTTTACCAAATTATCAAAACTTTTTTGAATATTTAGCAAATGTGGTGAAGCTTGCTGATAGATCGCCTTTAGTTGCTGTAAATCAATATCGGTACGATTTGCATCTAAATCTTTTATTGCCTCAACAATTAAGTCTTTTTTAATGTTCAGACTACTCAATTCTGAACTAGTTTTATTGATAGAATATTTAATATTGTTTAATTTATCCAAGTCGTTTTCAAAATTCTCATTTATATTAAAATTTTCTTTTTTTAAATTTAGTTCATCAATTTCAGAATCTAACAACGATAAAATAGTTTCATATTCAATTTTTGTGTGATTTTTCTCTAATCTAGTTCTAAATGTCTCTTCCTGCTTTAATTTAATTAAAATATTTTGTTTCTCGTTTCCCCAGCTAAAATCAATACCAAGCAAAAAAAGATATAAAGTCTCATATTCGGCATCCGAAGTATATTTATCTAGTGTTCTTAACGTACTATTAATATTTTCATCCTTATATCGGATGTTATGTGAAATAATCTGTCTAAAAGTTGGTTTATTGTAATTATGATTAGGGAATAGCAGTTGCAATAGTTCTATTTCAAATTCTTCTTCTGTATAATCCTTGCCATTTATCTTCCGAATAATTTCTTTACGAGATAAAAAATTTCTCTCAATTCTTATTTCCTTGGATTTGGGATAATCTAAATCTTCTTTTAATATTAAAGTAATTAGCACTTTATTGTTTTTTAAAAAATCCTTTACAAGTATGTTTTCTTCTTTTTTTGAATCGGGATCAAGATAGGTTATTTTATGATTTGCTCCTAAACAAAAATCAATAAGCTGTAATACGGTTGTTTTTCCAACACTATTACCGGTCTTGGTTTTATCTAAAACTTCTTGTTCGGGCGTTTCATCAATTATTAGATTCATCCCCTTGTGAAAAGAAACTTCTCGAATAATTTGCTCCCCTGATGATATTATCAATGATTTTATAAACATAATTTAACTTTTCCTTCTGAATTAATCTCTGCAGCATCGATTAGATATAACCAATCTAAACAAAGAATAAAAATTGGAAACGACATATTTCGTTGAGACCTAACATTTTGATATAGTTCAAATAATTCTTGAATATTCTGTTTTTGAAGTGCCTCTAATACAATAGAGCCGTTAAAATAAACTGTATTTTCGGGATGTACATTATCGGGTAGTAGCATAACTATAACCTTCGGGATTTTCAAACAATTTACATCTTATAAAAGCATCAACCACTATAATTTTTACACATAATTCCAGTTCGTCAACTGGAATCTTAACGTAGTTCGCACTTTTAAGTACTTTTTCTTTAATTAAATCAAGAATAATAAAAAAAATGGAATCAGAGTCTTTGTTATCGAATTTAACCAGCGTTTCAATATAAGTTGAATGAATACATTGGAGTACAGAAAGACTTTTATTCGAGCCCGAAATATCAAATTCTTTGTATTTTTTGTCCAAACGAGAATGGTAAATTTTATATTCATCAATTATTGGTTTTGTTATATCAAGTTTATTATGCCTAATTTTTTGTTCGATCTCAAATCCTTTTCCTGCACTTTTTGTGGAAATGGTAAGATCTTCTTTTGAAAGAATATTTATTATTGAAGCTAAATTACTATCCAATTTAATAGGATCGACTTCGGCTCCTAACTCCTTTTTAATGAACTCGTAAATTTCAACTTGCATATCAATTGTCAGCGATAAAATTTTGTTCAAGATTGAACGATTGTCAATAATATCATCATCAGGATTAAATGAGATAAAGTTGGGGTTCTTAAAAGTACATTTTCTAAGATTTGTTGCATCTTTTGAAATCGATACGAACTTAAATATATAATCAGGATAGTTTTTAATAAATTCTTTCGTTAAAGATGATTCGATTTTTTGTTTAGTATTTGTTGCAGAAACTTGAATCAGAAATTTATTCGTTTTGTCAATTAAATCAATAGACTCGACATTTTGTTTAACGTTATTAAGATTTTCTAGGCTCCACTTAAATAATTGATTAAGAAAAGAAGCGTAAAAATTTTCAGAATGCAAATGTAAATCTAGTATATTTAACTTTCCCCTGCTATTAATCCTGTTACTTAAAACACTAAGCTTTTCTTCAATATAATCAAAATAATTAGTTCTATTCATATAATAATTCATACCCTCAGTTAATCAAAATAGTTAATTGAGTAAAAATTCAGATTTAATGATATCAAAAATAAACTTACAATATTTAATAAAAAAATGCAATATAAATTATTTAATTATAAAATTAAGCAGTAAATTCATTAAATGATGCAACCAATTCAAAATAAATTTGTGAAGTGTTTTGCAACCGAGAATAATTAAGATTTATTCCAATGTTCAAAATGAACACTTTTAAATATCTAGCAAGTTCAAACTTGCGGGATATTAAAATAATTGAAAATGATAAATCGTTTTAATATATGGTGACACTTTCTAGATGTGAAGTAGCCTCATAATTATACTTAGTTATCATGAAATATCTGAAAAAACACTTTTATACAGTTAATGATTGCTGTAATTATGTCCCTATTTTTTGACAAAAATTTTGAGAAATCTGTAATGGGTTTATGCAAAAATTTGAAGTTTTTACTGTTTCTCATAGTATTTTCTCCATATCTAATTATTAAATCCATTCCAAAATTAATTGTAAAGTATTGAATTAAATTGTCTTAAATCCTTATTCTCGTTTTTGCAATAATTATTTATAAACACCCACAATATTGCGGAATTGCGATTTTTTTCAGAAGAGTTCCTCTTTAAATACATAAACAGCAACTAAATTATTTAATACAACAGATACTCTATAGTTTAATAAATACCTTTATTAGTTCAAGTCTGCTTTTGTTAACTCCAAATTAAGCGACAGTTTATAATATTACCATTTATAATTCAGAGATAAGTGAACAACTAACAAAAACCATAAATCATTCAAATTAAGATTATTTCATAATATTTTAATCGATAATAACACGAAAAAGTTTTTAATAACTATACCAGTTCAAGCTGTTTTGTCCATCTGAAATATTGACAATTTTTAAAATAATTATTTAATCGGTCCAATTAGTAGTTTGTTGCATTGTATTTAGGTGAGATTAATTAAATATCCGTATTCACTTAAGTAAACCTATAAAAAAATTTGCATAAAGAAAGATGTGCAAATAAGGAGTGTGGGCAGAATCATGCATTACAAAGGTTCTTCAAATATGATTTGGTTCGATCTTTAGTTTTTATCTATCGAAGTCTTTGATATTTTAATTATATTATTATATTTATAATATGGGTTGTACAAAAGAGAGGACGAATCTTGTTTTGTAACAAGCCAACAAATAATATATTGGTTATATAATATCAAACCTAGATTCTTTTATGAATGTGATAAAAGGAGTGTTATTATGAAAACAGTTGAATATCAGATATTAAAATATCGTCCGGATATAGTTACCGGAGAATTTGTAAATGTTGGAATCGTATTGTTTTGCAAAGAAGAGAATACATTAAAAACAAGATTTGATACACAAACAAATCGTGCGGCACATTTTTTTAATTATAATAATACGCGAGAAATTAAAAACAATTTAAAAATCCTACAAAATAGGTTTGATGTTTTTGCGAATGATTTTACCAATAGAATTTTTGAGAAATATAATTCCATTACAGCAATTACAGAAAGTATTTTAGTTAAGGATGACAGTTCTTATCAATTTAGTCACCCTTATAAAGAGCTTACATTAGATGTTAACGCTACATTCGAGCAATTATACCAGCGTTATATTCTAAAACATACTGATATCCAAGAACATCAAAATGTAATTAATGACGATAAAACCTGGCAGACATATAAACACTATTTTAAAAACTTTGGCATTGACGGTTATTTTACTAAAAAGATATTTACTACAAAAAACGATTCGTTTGAGTTTGACTCTGTATGGAAAAATGACAAATATCATGTTTTAACTCCACTATCTTTAGACATTAAAGAAGTAAAAATTCAGAAAGAAAAAATATATAAATGGATTGGTAAAACTGAGGAGTTGGAAGGTGCCGAAGATAATTTAATATTATATTTTTTGGCTTATGCCGGAGCGGAAGATAAAATAAGAGAGTTTGCAAATGCAAAATTAAATAAACGCAATTGCAAAATTTTGTTTCAAGAATCTGCCGAAAAAATTGCCGGTGATTTTAAAAAACAAATTGACAAACACTTATTACTATCGAAATAATAAATTTTAATATATTTCAAGGCGCACTGTTAAGCCCCGTAAGTGCAAACTTGCAGGGTTTTTTGTTTTTAAAAGAATTTTGTTTGTAAATATTAAATAATGTTTTATTTTAAATAAGTTTGGTTTAAAGGAGTTAATTAAAACATGAGTGATGACAAAAAAATAGAATTGTTAAAAGATCATTATAACGATACTTTTAGTGAGATTAAAGATAAAATAAACAATAGAAACAAAATGTTTTTATTGTTATTGGTATTTTGTGCCTTGATATTATTTAAAATATATTCTCTGGATAATTTTAATATAATAATTCCAGAAATTGTTTCAAAAAAATTAGGTATAACCAAAGGGGTCAACTCTTTTTTTATTAATAGCATTTTGTGGTTTGCAATTTTAGCAGCATCAACTAAATATTTTCAGTATGTAATAAACATAGAAAGATTATACAACTACATACATAAGCAGGAAGTCTTATTAGCAAAGGAATTTGATAATAAGTCATTCAATAGAGAAGGAGCAAGTTATCTTAATAAATATCCGGTATTTTCAGATTGGATAAGTTTTACTTATAAAATAATTTTTCCCGTTTGTTTTATTTTATTAATACTAAGCAATTTGTGGAACGATTTTAATTCCGCAACAAAGGATAATTTTCTATTTGTAATAAACAGTATTTTTTGTTTTTATATATTAATTTCATGCTCGTTATATTTAATATTTCTATATAAAAAAAACAAATAGATTAATAACAAATTTGAAAAGAGTTTGAATAGTATTATTAATATATAACCATTAAAAAAACAAAAGAGCATTTTTGCTATGGAAAACTTAGTTATTAATGAAGAAAACCTAATTGAACGTATTTATTTTATACGTGGCGAAAAAATAATGCTTGATTTTGATTTAGCCTCGCTTTATGAAACCGAAACGCGAATATTAAAGCAAGCTGTGAGAAGAAATATAAATCGTTTCCCTAAAGATTTTATGTTTCAACTAACAAAAGAAGAGGCTAAAGCTTTGGTATCACAATCTGTGATAGCTTCAATTAAACAATTAGGTGGTGCTTTACCTTTTGCATTTACCGAACAGGGAGTTGCAATGTTATCAACCGTACTAAGAAGTGAAAAGGCAATTGAAGTAAACATTGCAATAATGAGAACCTTTGTTCGGCTAAGAAAAATTGCAAGTACGCATAAAGAAATATTTGAAAGACTTGAAGGTTTGGAAAACGGATTTGAAGCACTAAGGGATTTAGTAAAAAGTTTGCTAATTCAGGAATCAAAGCCAAAAAACAAAATAGGGTTTATTGAAACAAAACAATAAATAGGCATATTAATAATCAATTTATTGTTTGGTTTGCGTGGTTGTTTGTGATTATTTATTTTATTATAGCTTAACTGCTCCAGTGGTTATAGGACACTATTTTAGCAAAATCATTTTTTTTGATTCACAATAATTTTCGGTTTTTATTTGATAAAAATATATTCCGCTTGAAAATTTTTTGCCATCAAACTGAATGTTATGAAAACCACTTGAGATTATTTTATTTAATAGTGTTTGGACTTTTTGCCCCAGTGAGTTAAAAATATTAATTTCTACATACTCTGTTTTTGGAATTACAAATTCAATAGTTGTGGTTGGATTAAATGGATTAGGATAATTTTGAGAAATATTATAATAATTCTGAATCAAATTTTGATTTTTGATGTTTGTAAATGTTCCTAATGTATCTCCATTTATTATTGCGGCAGCCAAACCCGGAAATCCTGGAGTATTATTATAACCATAAGATATTACACCTATGCCTTGTGTTATTTTGGTTGGAAAAACATCAATTATTGCTCCAAAAATTGTATCCGGTGGAGTAAATGATGAATCAATTTGCACATAATCAAAAAGTTTATATTGAGTTTGAACATTATGGAAATAGCCGTATTCACTTCCTGTTAGAAAAATACCGTAATAATCGTAGTTCTGTTTTGATTTCCAAATTGTTCTATCAGGTGAAATAAAATCATATAATAATATTTCGGGAGTATCTACCCCCGCATATTCAAAAACATATTTGTTATCTAAATTACGTTGATATTTTAAATTTCCTTCAATATCTAAAATTTGATAACTTATACCATTTGGCATAATTGTGTCACCAATTACTTCGGTTGTATAATAATAAACGTCTTCTAATCCATAAGTATATAGCCACTTATTCCCTGTTTGCAAAGGATACCAATTTGTAGTGTCTAATTGTGAAAATAATGGACTAGTTAAAAAAAATGTTAATGCTAATAATTTTAATGTTTTCATTACAACCCCTCTATGTTATAAATACAACTTAAATAATTAAATAAACACATTAATATAATGGGAATAATATAATATATTTTGTAAAAAAGTGCAAATATTATTGATCTTTTAGATTTTATTTTACCCTGATTTAAGAAAAAATTCATTATTTTATAAATTAATGTTACCCAAAAACAATAAATAACCGGTAAAAGTGCAAATTCAAAAAAACCAACAAAATTTCCTTTTTTATATTTCCGGTTTAAAAAACAAGTTTATTTCTTCTTCAAGCAATAATGTATATTTAAATTTATTACCGTATAGTTTTTTATGTTCTTCTGCCAAAGCAATTAAATAAGCAAACTCTTCTTTGTTTTGCGGTACTTGGCAAGCTGCAGACCATGGGCCAATAAATTTGGGGTTAAACACGCTTGTTGGATGAATATTTACTCCGTAATAACCGCTGTCAATTGTATTGGGGTTCATATCCATTATATCGTCTTTGTTTTTATCACGGTATAATTTAACGGGGCCGTCTTGTACAAAAGCCTTAATTTTGCCTTTATGCAAACCCAGTTTATAATCGTACTGTCCGGGGACTAAAATACCTGTTCCTTTTGGGTTTAATAATTTTTTTAAGTAAGTAAGGCCGGGATCGGTAGTGCCAATCATTGAAAAACTTTTTTGCTCTGTTCCCTCCATCCAAAACACCCAAAACAAATCGTTAAAAAGATTAACTGTTCTGTTAACACTTCTAATGCCGGTTATATTTAATCTTTTAGGTTCGGTATAAAGAGAATAGTTTTTTCTTTTAATTAATTCAATTACATCAATTAACTTAACGTCTGTTTTCATCTCATTTCTCCTTTTATTTATTGTTTTATTTAAACAAAATATTACGGAAAATAGAAAATAACGTTTTACATTCAATTACGCAATATCAAGCAACTATCAAATTAGTCGGTTGAATATTTAGAATTATAAAGTTTGGCAATTTTATAATTTTGTACGTTAATTAACAAAAATGTATAAAAAACAAATAAAATAAAAATACGTAGAATATTATAAATCGTCCAAAACAGTTACATTGCTTCTATTACTTAAAAATAACGGTAGCAAAAACGCAATAATAAAACATCCTATTGCAGAACAATAAAAAAAATAACCAACCGCAATATCGTACTGAATAATACCAATTGTATTAAGCAGGTAAGTCCAATCGTGATAAACGTTTTTACCGCCAAGTAAAGGAAGTTTATGAGCGCGAGCATCGGCGGCGTAAACGCTGATGTTAATTAAATTTTCGCCAAGCCAAATTATTGCAAGCTGTGCACTGAATTTTTTATTAAACCTGATACAGTAAACAATAAACAAAGTGGGTAAAATTATCTGCATTAAAGTTCCGCCCATGGTATAAATATACCTTCCAAAAAACATAAATACGCCGTGCCCGCCTTCGTGTATTAAAAGATTAAACCAATCAATAAAAAAGAACTTTCCGCGGTTTAAAGCAAAATAAAGCATTAAGGGAGTTAAAATAAATGAACCGTAAAAAGGTTTTAGTTTTTTATAAAAAGGTTCGGTATTATATAACTGCATAGCTAATCTTCAAATATTTTTCTTAATTCGTTAATATTGTTCGTCTTTCCTAACGCAAGCATAAGTTTAATACGTGCTTTTTGACCGTTTAAATAATCGGAAAAAATTACTCCGGCTTTGTGCAGCCATTTACCTGCGCCGGGATAGCCGTAAATATCAAGTGTTTCTCCGGCAGGGCACCGGGAGACTAAAACAACCGGAATACCTTTATCCAGTACATATTGTATTCCGTTAAAAGCTGCCGGTGGTACATTTCCCACTCCCATTGCTTCAACTACCAATCCCGAAACATTGCTGTCTGCCGAAAATTTAAAAAACTTTTCGTTTATACCTGAATAAGCTTTTATTAAATCAACATTACTATTAATTTTAGTGGTTTCAATTTGTTCTAATTTTTTTGGCATTCTGTTAAAAAACACTCTGCCTCTATCAACAAACCCAAGCGCGCCAAAATCCAGACTATGAAATGTTTCAACATCTTCGGAATGTGTTTTTGTAACTTCGCTTGCTGCGTTAATTTCGCCGTTAAGGCACACCAACACCCCCAGACCTCTGCTGTTATTATTGTTTATAATATGTATAGCATCTAAAAGATTGCGTGTACCGTCCCAATTAGGCTCCGTGCTGGTACGCATTGCACCAATAACTACAATAGGCTTTTCTGTTTGGATTGTTAAATCGAGCAGATAAGCCGTTTCTTCAAGCGTGTCTGTTCCGTGTGTTACAATAACACCATCAACGTTATCTTTATTTATATAGTCTTTAATTTTTTGCGAAAGGTCAAGCATTATTTCCGGTGTCATGTGTGGACCGGGAAAATTCCCATATTCAAATATTTGAATGTTGGCCAAAGTATCCGCTTCGGGCACTTTGCCAATAAGTTCATCACCGTGGAAAAAAGGAACCGCACCGCCGGAAACCTCGTCAATTTTCATTGAAAAGGTGCCGCCTGTAAATACTACTAAAATATTTTTCATATAAAATATACCTTAACTATTTAAAATAATTTATGGTTGCTTCTAATCCCTTAATTAAATCCCAATTTGGGTTAAATTTTAATATATCAAATGTTTCTTGAACATAAGCATAGCTGTGTTTTATATCTCCGGATCTTTGGGGGGCGAAATTAATTTTACTTTGCGAACCGGTTAGTTTAATAATAAGTTCGGCTATTTCTAAAATTGTAATAGTTCTTCCGTAAGCCACATTAAACAAGCCGGTTGGTAAGGGAGATTCGGCAGCCAAAGAGCACGCCTGTACTATATCTTTTACATAAATAAAATCGCGTGTTTGCAGACCGTCACCAAAAATGGTAATATCTTCGTTTTTTAATGCTTTTTCTATAAAAATTGGTACTGCTGCGGCATATTGACTTTTGGGATCTTGTCTTTCACCAAAAACATTAAAAAAGCGTAATGTTGTGGTTTTAAGTCCAAATTGCTCGCTGTACATATTACAGTAATATTCACCGTCAAGTTTTGTAATAGAATAAGGTGTTTTTGGTGCGGGTTTCATTGTAACACGTTTTGGCAGTTCGGGATCATCTCCGTAAACAGCGGCTGATGAAATATGTACAACTTTTTTTACTTTATGTGTTTTTGCTGCTTCAAGCAGGTTTAATATACCGTTTACATTAATATTTACACATTCATAAGGTTTTTCAATCGATTCCGGTACGGAAACAAGAGCAGCAAAATTAAAAATATAATCTGCACCCTCAACTGCCTTAAAAACTTCATCTTTATTTGTAATACTTTGGTTAATAAACTGTAAATTGTTAATAACTTCTAAATTAGCTATTTTTCCGCTTCTTAAATTATCAATTACAACTACTTTATAACCTTTGTTACCATAATGCTGTGCAACATGACTTCCAATAAATCCCGCACCGCCGGATACAACAACTTTTTGCATTAATTACTCCTTAATTATATCTTTTAATATATGTAATATGCGGTTTTTTTACAAAATAAAAAACAGAGAAATTTTGAAGGTGAGGGAAAACACAAAAGAAGAAAAGCATAGAACGGAGATAACGCCGATTTAACAGAATAGTGCAGATTGAGTTGATAAAATTTAGGTTGTTTGAAATTTAGATGGTTTTGCGTTAAAGATTATATTTGTAGAAATAATAAAGCAAAAATTTTTACTAATGATATGAAACCATTTTATGGTTTTTAATAATTAGATAGATGAATTGTTTTTGAAATGCAAATGATTATTCCAGACGTAATAATACTGAAAGCTTTACATATCATTAGGTAGAAGTTTTCCCAAAACAAATTTCCGGACTGCAAATACAAAACATTTTAAATGGTTTTGTGGAGATAAATTGCATAAAAACACGTTTTTACTGAATAATTGTAAACGATTGCATAATGTGTTAATAAAATATAATTTACCACCCAAAGACTAAAATCAAGTCCGATATGTTGTCCCAAATAAATATTAGACACGATGAGGGGAAAATATTGCCATTTTGTAATTAAGACATAAAAACCTATTAAAGTTTATCTTTTTTGATTATAATAACTTACAGAAACAATGCAAAATTAATTTGCAAGCAAGCAAAAATAATTCTATTTTCACATTCAGAAAGACTGTAAAAATTGTGTTAATAACATGTGGATAACTTTTTGTTGTGAAACGTTTCACGGTCTAAATGATGATTGAAATAATGAGTGTTGATGAGTTACTTTGTTAACTTTGTTTGGTAAACTGGTTTATCTCTTTATAAAACAACAGGTTAAGTCGACTTTTTTAATGTTAATAAAATGTTAACAACAACACTTTTTTAAAAAGCAAATTAATTTTTATATTTTATTAAAAAAAAATAAACAATCTAAAATGTGGATAACTGTAATAAATGAGTAGCAGAGTAATAAGTTTAGACTTAAATAGCGATCCCAAAACGATTTGGAGAAATTGCCTAAATATTATAAAAGATAATGTTCCGGCAATTACATACAATACTTGGTTTTTACCAATAAAACCTATTGGGCTTACCAATAAGACATTAAAAATACAGGTCCCAAATAATTTTTTTATTGAGTGGATTGAGGAGCATTATAATTCAATAATTAACAAAGCTGTTAAAACAATTTTGGGTGATAACGGTAATTTAATTTATATTATTTTAGAATCGCACGAAGATGATGGAGAAGATGCGGGATTAACAAAAAACGGTCAGCCTGTTGTGTTAATTGAACCTAAAAGTTCTAAAATAGAGGAACCGACATCAAATTCTAACAGTTCGTTTATGCAAAACAATGCCGAAGAAGAAGAACTGGTTTTTAACAGCAATTTAAAACCAAAATATCAGTTCGAAAATTACATTAAGGGAGAAAGCAACCAGCTTGCGCGTGCCGCAGCTTTTGCCGTTAGTGAAAATCCGGGTGAAACTTCTTTTAATCCTTTATTTATATATGGCGGCGTTGGTTTAGGTAAAACTCATCTAATACAGGCAATTGGCAACCGAATTATAACCAAATATCCAGAAAAAAACGTGTTGTATATTCCTTCAAGCGATTTTGCCTCAAAATTTGTTGATGCAATTCAGTTAAATAAAGGAAATGAGTTTAGCAACTTTTATAAAAGAATGGATGTATTAATAATAGATGATATACAATTTTTGGTAAATCGTGAAAAAACACAAGATTTGTTTTTCCATATTTTTAATACATTACATCAGCTTGGCAAGCAAATTATTCTTTCCAGCGATAAACCGCCTAAAGATTTAAAAGGATTAAACGAACGGTTAATTTCAAGATTTCAATGGGGGTTATCGGCAGACGTTCAACCACCCGATTTTGAAACCCGTATGGCTATATTAAAAAACAAAGCCGAAAAATTTGGTATTCAGCTTCAGCACGGACATATTGAATATATTGCTTACAATGTAACTTCTAATATCCGCGAACTTGAAGGTTGTTTAATTAAAGTGCTTGCAATTGCATCCCTTGGGTCAAAAGAACTTGACATGAACTCCATTAAAAAAATTGTAAAAGATATTTCTACTACTAGACAGGTTAATGTTTCTATTGATCAAATAACTAAAGCGGTTTGTGATTATTTAAGAGTTGATGAAAACAAAGTGCGTGAAAAAAACAGAAGAAAAGAAGTTGTTCAAGCCCGTCAAATAGCAATGTATTTATCTAAAATAATTACAAAGTCGTCCTTAAAAACCATTGGTTTGCATTTTGGCGGAAGAGATCACTCGACCGTTATTCATTCTTTTGACTGTGTTAATCAGTTAATTCAAGAAGATTCCAATATTAAAGAAGTTGTTGAAAGCATAAAAAATAAAATAGAAATGAGTTCAATATAAATATAATGAAAAAGTTTTTTTTAATTTTAATATTTGTTTACAACTGTTTTTATGCTCAACAAGACACCGTTGTTAGTAAATTTAATTGGGTAAATATTGGAATCGGCGTAAATTATACCGAAACCGATAATAACGGCATGGATATTTTTATTGGTTTTGGGGGCTGGTCTGTTAAACAGGAATGGGCAAATAATTGGTGTAGTAATTTATATTTTGAAAAATTAAATTATTTGGGTATAAAATATATTTATTCAGTTAAGGGCCCCGATACGCCGTGTTATGCAGAAAAAGAAATTGATAATTTAAAACTTGCAAAAAATTTACTTTTTTTATTAAAAAATCAACAAGGGCCAAATACAAATAGAATAATAGTCGCCGCACATTCAAGCGGTGCTTTTGTTGCGCATCAGCTATTTCAAATTTTATATGGCAATCAAAAATTAGACTCGCTAAATATAACTTCCCCAAAAATTATTTATTTTAATTTGGACGGTGGAATTGGCGGCGGTGATTGCGGGTTTGAAATAAACCAAGTAATTGCAGATAAACTTGCAAAAATTTATGCTGTTTATGCTTATGATGACAGTATTAAAATTTATTCGCCCAATTATGACGATATGGTACTGCTTGGCAGTATGTTTAACCCAAAATCCGAATCAATTGAAATAAATGTATCGGGCTGCGGATGTTCTGCCAAATGGTGCGTTCACGATGCATTAATAAACCGGGCACCTTTTAAACCCGCTTCGTTTGATTTAAAAAACGATTATAATAATATTAATCAAACACATCCCGTTCAAACAGATTATTTGGATTTATTAATAAAATAAATTGATGATTTTATTATTTATTTTGTATAATAGTTTTGAACATTATTGCTAAATAACACTCTTCTGTACAAAACAATATTATAATAACCTTATTCCAAAATAAAACCGATAAAGGTTGTACAAAATTCCCGTTATTCTTTATCAGCCCCAAATTAACAATTAGTATAATGAATATTTGGGTTTAACAATTCACAAAAAAATATTACATTTATTGTGTTTATTAAAATTAATAATTAACAATATTAAACCTTATATGAAGAAAAACTCCGTCCTGTTAATTTCTATTTTTGCCTTAATTATTTTGTGGTGTAATATTTTAGGGGCAAAAGATAAGCCAAAAATAGGATTAGTTCTTTCGGGCGGCGGGGCTAAAGGATTTGCGCATATCGGTGTATTAAAGATACTGGAAGGTCGGGGAATTAAACCCGATTATATTGTTGGCACAAGTATTGGAAGTCTTATTGGAGGGTTATATTCTATCGGTTATTCACCTGCCCAGCTGGAAGAATTAGTTTTAACACTTAATTGGAATGAACTTTTATCAGATTATTTTCCTCGAGAATATACTTATATTTATGAAAAAGAAGAGCAGGATAGGTACCTGCTTTCTTTTTTGGTTGAAAAAGGTAAGGGTGTAAAATTGCCGGAAGGATTTATTCAAGGTCAAAATATAATGAATCTTTTATGCAGGCTTACCGCAAAATTTCATAATGTTGATGATTTTAGTAAATTGCCAATTCCATTTGCTTGTTTAGCAAGTAATATAGTAAATGGAGAAGAAGTTGTAATTATTGGGGGTTTTTTACCTGAAGCTTTGTTTTCAAGCATGGCAATGCCAACTGTGTTCGCACCAATTAAAATGAAGGATAAATTGCTGGTTGATGGAGGAATTGTAAACAATTTTCCGGTTGATGTAATGAAAAAAATGGGTGTTGATATAATTATTGGAGTAGATATTCAGACAAAACTACTTGACAGGAAACAAATTGAAGATATTACTGATGTTGCCGGGCAGTTAACTACGTTATTGGGAAATGAGAAATATCTTGTTAATAAAAATGGCTGCAATGTTATAATTGAACCTGACATTTCAGGTTTTGGAACTGCAAGTTTTAATAAAGAAGCTGCATCGGTTTTAATATTGCGTGGTGAGGAAGCTGCCCTAAAACAAATAGATACAATTAAACACTTAATTGCCAATTATAAAACCAACGATTCAATTATTAACCCGGGATATGAATTTAATGACACTATTAGTATTAATAACCTTGCGGTAACGGGAATTAAAGCAACAAGCTTTGAATATGTGCTGGAAAAAACAAATTACAAGTTTCCCGGCATATATAATTTTCAAAAAATAAACGAAGGAATCAAAAATTTATACGGTACAAATACATATAAAAAAATATATTACAAACTTACCGGGGAAGAGAATAATGTTTTGCAGTTGTTTTTGGAGGAAAAACCGACAGATTATATTAATGCTGGTTTTAATTATAATTCGATGGACAAATCTGCAATTTTATTAAATTTAACCTTACGCAACCAAATGTTTGGTGGTGCGCGCCTTTCCGTTGATGTGATATTTTCAAAATACACAACAGTTAAATCTTCTTTCCAATTTATACAGGCAAATATGCCCGAACTGAACGTTGAAGCCGAATATAAACAACTTGATTTTGAAATTTATGAAAAAGGGAACAAGGTTGGTGCAATTGATATGAATTATTATCGAGGATCGTTATCCGTGTTGGGGGTTATGGGTAATAATTATTTAATGGGAGCGGGAGGCAGAATTGAATATTATAATTTTACTCCTTTTTTGGCGGATGCTTATTATAATAACAATATTGAAAATGTGCATAAAAACTTTTTTAGTCTGTATGCTAAAATAAAATTTGATAACATGGATAAAAAATACCTTCCCCAAAAAGGAAGCCATATATTTTTTGAATTAGATTACTTTTCAAACAAATTTAGCAACCTGTTTAATAGTACAAAAACGGCTGTTTTTGCTTATTCCATGCAATCGGCAATCAGATTGGGAAGTGATGTTCATTTGTTGCCGGCATTTTATGGAAGGTTAATTTTGGACGAAAACCAAGAACCGCTTAAAAGTAACTATATTGGTGGTTCAAAAGCAGTTCAATTTTTTGATTACAATATGCCCTTTATAGGAATAAATAGAGGTACAATAGTTAAAGATAAAGTTATTATGGGTGATTTACAATTAAGGCTGCGCATTAACAACGAGCAGTATTTAAGCGGAATATTTAGTGTGGGTACTGATTTTACTAACTTTAAGGATTGGCAGTCTAAAGAACTTTTTTATGGCTGGGGAGTTAAATATTCCTATTTTAGTATTATTGGTCCTCTGGAAGTTTTTATTTCAAGTTCGGATTATACTAAAAAAATAGACTATTTTGTTAGCATCGGAAAGTGGTTTAATAGTTTGTAGATTATTGTAAACAGTTTCCGGCCCCGCAATTGAAAAGTAGTATTAAACAAGGGAATAATATCTCTAAAATATTATTCCCTTAAAACGTATAAATATATTTATAATGGAAATTCAAACAAAATAAAATGAGAATTCTCTTTTGCCTTAATTTCTAAAATTTCTTCGTAGGTTATTTCAACAGAATCACCCTTATCAATTTGATGACCGTTTATTGATAGAACTCCATCAATGCAAAAAATATATATCCCTTGTCTATTTTTATTTTCTAATAAAAGAGTGTTTTTTTCTAAAAGTTTTGATAAAAAAACTTCAATATTTTGACTTACATAAATAACCCCGTCTTGATTTTCTTTGGCGGCAACTTTTACTAATTGGTTATTAATATTTGTATCGGCGAAATTTAATTTTTGATAAGAAGGAGTAAGTCCTTTTGTATCAGGCATAATCCATATTTGCAATAAATGAACATCGTCTTTATCCGATGGATTAAATTCCGAATGTTGAACACCGAAACCGGCCGTCATTTTTTGCAACTCATTTGCCTCAATTATTTGGTTTGTACCCGTACTATCTGCATGTTCAAGTGAACCCGAAATAACGTAAGTAATTATTTCCATGTTTGCATGCGGGTGTGTAGGGAACCCGCCGGAAGCTGAAATGTAATCATCATTAAAAACTCTAATTGGACCAAAAGCCATTTTAGCCGGATCGTAATAATTGCCGAAAGAAAACCCATGATAACTTTCCAGCCAGTCAATTTTTGTGCTACCCCTTTGGTAACTTTTATTTACTTTTAACATCTTAGTTTTCCTTATTCTTTAGTGGTTCTAACTTATCTAAAATTATTTTGTCTAAGCTAATACAGCCGGGCCCATTTAAAAATACTATAACCGAAATAACCAGAAGTGTTAAAACATATTCAAATCCTGCCGGTAATAAAAATCCGGCCGAAAAATGTACACTCATTGCAACCATCATAGTAATAATTATTCCTAAAGCTGCCGGTCGTGTAAAAAGCCCTAAAACTAATGCAATTCCTCCTAAAAATTCAGTAAAAGAAGCAATTATTGCTAAATACGAAGGAATTCCCAAATTTTGTTGGAAAGCGGCTATTGTCTTTTCCAAACCATATCCGTCAAACCAGCCTAATACTTTTTGAGAGCCGTGTGCAAAAAAAACAACTCCTAAAATTATCCTAAGTAATAATATTAAAACTGAATTGTTTAAAAAGTTTTTATATAGTAATTTCATTTTTTACCTCTTATTGTTGGTTATGTTAAGTCCAATTTTTTTAAGCAGCAAACCCAGCTGTTTTTGTTCATCGTTTGTAAGTATTTCCATAGTAGCAGTAATAAATCTTTCGTGTTTAGGAAAAACGGATTTAATTAATTCTTCCCCTTTTTCAGTAAGTTCAATATTTAAGGCACGTCTATCGTTTAATGTTTTTACACGCTTAATTAATCCTTGTTTTTCCAAATTATCCAAAACAACGGTCATGTTTCCACCGGTGACCAAAATTTTATCACAAATTTTTCCAATTGTCATTGGTCCTAAATGAAATAGTGATTCAAGAACTCCAAACTGCGATGTTGTTAAACCATAACTGCTGATTTCTTCGTTAGCGGCTTTATTAAAAGTATTAAATGCCCGTGCTAATTTAACCCATGTATTTAAGGCAAGTTTTGTTTTTTCGTAATCTGAGATATTGTTCATATAGTAAGATTTAGTATATTAATAATTAATAATGTTTAAGTTTAAAATAATTTAAATAAGACATAATGTCAAGTTATATTTTTTATTTTTGTATTGTTTTGTTCAAAGAATGCACTTAAATTTGTTAAATTAATAATATTTATTGAATGAAATATGAGTGTAATAGAAAGGCTTTCGGCATTAAACAATAAAAACAATAATTTATTGGAAAAAGAATTAGCCGCGGAGTTGCTTAAGACAAAAAACAAGACTGAAATACAAGAACTTGTTATAAACTTAGACAATAAAAACAAAAAAATTCAAAGTAACTGTATCAAAACTCTGTACGAACTTGGTGAAATGGGTGGCGGAGGGTTAATAGCGGAGTATTGCGAAAACTTTGGCGGATTATTGGTAAATAAAAATAATCGCTTGGTTTGGGGTGCGGTTACCGCCTTAAATACAATTGCAGCATTTAATCCTGAAGGGGTTTATAAGCTTTTAAATTTAATAATTAAAGCTGTTGACCAAGGATCTGTGATTACAATAGATAACGGAGTTGGAATATATTCACAATTGGCAGTTATTCCACAATACGAAAAAGAAAGTTTATTTCAATTATTTAAAATACTTGACAATTGTCCAATAAAACAATTCCCAATGTATATTGAAAAATCGGAAAAGTGTATTAATAAAAACAATGTGCAGCCATTTATTAATATAATAAAAAAAAGATTTGAAAATTTAGAAAAAGATACTCAGAAAAAAAGAGTATCAAAAATGTTAAATAAAATTAATAAATTATAATAGGTTATTTATGCCTGAGCCATTAAAGAATTTAATTAACAATGAGTTTTTTGAATATCTCAATTCTGTTTTATTACAAACAGTAGAAAACTTTGATGAAAAACAATTTATGAGCCTTGTTTATGATGAAACCTGGCAAAACAGAGAATTAAAGGATCGTACAAAACATATTGCTTTGGCTTTAAAAACTACGCTAAATAATACATACCCAAATAATGTTAAAACTTTATTAAATGTGCTTAATATTGTAAAACAAAAAAAAATAACATCAAGCGGAATTGGATTTTTATTTTTTCCGGAATTTATTGAGTTGTTTGGATTAGACCATTATGAAATATCGGTCAAAGCGATGGAAGAAATAACACAATTAATGAGTTGTGAATTTGCCGTAAGGCAATATATTATAAAATATCCCCATAAAATGATGGAGCAGATGCTTTTATGGTCAAAACATCCAAACTTTCATGTACGCCGCTTATCAAGTGAAGGATGCAGACCCCGTTTACCTTGGGCTGTTGCTTTGCAGGAGTTAAAAAAAGACCCGGCTCCAATATTGCCAATCTTAGAAAATTTAAAGGATGACGAAGTAGAATTTGTAAGAAAAAGTGTAGCTAATAACATTAATGATATATCAAAAGATAACCCAAAGGTGGTTTTGGAATTAATAACTAGATGGAAAGGAACAAGCCCTAATGTAGATTGGATAATAAAACACGGCTGCAGAACACTATTAAAAAATGCCGATGAAAAAACATATAAATTTTTTGGATTAATCGATAATTCGAATTGCACAATTGAAAACTTTAGGATTGAAAAAGAAACACTAAAGATTGGTGACAAATTACCATTTGGGTTTAAAGTGAAAAACCCGGGGAATGAAGAAGAAAAATTACGTTTAGAATATGCAATTTATTATAAAAAATCGAACGGAAAACAAAATAGAAAATTATTTAAAATAGCTGAAAATACGTTAAAACCAAAAGAAAGCTTAAATTATAAAAGAGAGCAATCTTTTATGGATTTTACCACAAGAAAACATTATTTAGGCGAACATAAAATTAGTGTTGTTTTAAATGGAAAAGAAACGGAAGCTTTAACGTTTAATTTGATTGGTTAATAAATTCGGCATTTTTTAATGTAAAATAAAAAGTTGTACCTGCACCGACTTTACTTTTTACCCATATTTTCCCGCCATTTTTCAAAATGTGTTCTTTGCATAAAATTAAGCCAAGTCCGCTGCCTACTTCTTCATTAGTTCCATGTGTAGTAAATTGCTCATCAATTTTAAACAATTTAGTAATTTCAGATTCGTTAATTCCAATACCTGAATCGGAAATTTCTATTTGGATCATATCGTCAAGTTTGACTACATTAATACTGATTTTACCATAAGGATAAGTGAATTTAATAGCATTAGAAATTAAATTTTGAAATACTGATTCAAGGCTGATTATATCGGCATAAACTAAAACCGTGTCATCAAAAGCAATATTTAAAGAAATATTTTTTTGATAAATATTGGCCTGTAAAAGTTCGGTTGTTTTTATTACAATATTTTTAAGGGTTACTTTTTGCGGATTGTATTGAACTCTTCCCGTTTGTATCTTAGACCATTGTAAAAGATTGTCAAGAAGATTATATATCTTTTTTATTGAATTATTTATGCTATCAAAAATAAATACTCTTTCCGAATCAATCAGATTGTTATAATCGGTTTTTAATAGGTCGCTTAAACCAAGCAGACCCATAAAAGGACTACGTAAATCGTGTGATATAATAGAAAAGAATTTGTCTTTGCTGGCATTTAATTCGCTTAATTGTTTAGTGGAAATATTTAATTTATTGTTTAAACTAATCAGCTGGCTATTAACAAGATTTAATCTCTTTTCTGTGTCAATTCTTTCCGTAATGTCTCGTGCAACAGAAATATTAATAGGTTCGGAATTTAAATTGGCAAGTGTGCTGTTAACTTCTCCAATTCTAATTGACCCGTCTCGCGCAATAAATTCTAAGGTAACACTAGGCAATATTTCGCCTGCAAATATTCTGTTTGCATAATCTACTGCTTTATATAACGAGTCGGGTGTGAGAATTCCGAGTTTCGTAATATTTTTTCCTAAAATCGAAGATACTTTGTAATCCAGTATTCTTTCAACTGATGAGTTGATAGAAACAATAATAAAATCCTTATTTAAGGAATAAACAACATCGCTTAGAGAATTAAAAATTATTTTAAGTTTTTCTTCACTTTCTCGTAAAGCAATTTCAGTTTTTTTGAGATTACCGATATCGGTGAAACTTTCAATAAGTATTGGTTTATTATTTCTATTTGCTTGAATAACACTTTTAAGAATAGGAATACGATTATTAAAGCTGTCAATCATTATTTTTTCCGATAAATCAACCTTATAACCTAAATCGGTAATTGGACAGTCTCCCTGATTAACAGGGCAAATATATTGGTGGCACAATTTGCCAATCATTTCATCTTTGGATACCCCAAACATTTTAGTGGTGTATTCGTTAACTTCAATAATAGTATGTGTTTCAGCATCAATAATAACAATACCGGTATGAATTGAATCAAGAAGAAGTTTTAAATATTGTTCATTATCCTGTAATTGTTTTTCAATTGTGTTGTTTTTAAGAACAACACTGAAAAGTTCGGATACTGTGACCAACAAATTTAATTCTTCATCACCATAAAAAGAGGTATCTGTTACATAGTCTAAACCAATAAAACCATCTAAATTCTCGTCGTAATAAAAGGGAACAGCAATAAATGACTTAATGGAACGTTTAATAAAAAAATCTTTTTCGCTGTAAGCTTCCACCGGCAATTCGTTAATATTTTTAATAAAAACATTTCCGGAATAATTAAGAATGTCTTTGAACCAAAGAAATCGGTCTAAAAAAATATTATGTACTTTACCGGATAAATGAGTATTGTCTTTTGACCAAAAATGAGTGTTAATTAAATTTTTCTTATCACTACTTAATCTGTAAACATAACAATGGTCGCAATTTGTGTATATGCCAATTTGCTCTAATATAAAACTAATATCTTCTTCAATATTGTTTTTAAAATAAAAAATACGCTTTGAGATTGAGGAAATTAGTTGTTCGAAATTGATATGATTTTCAAGTTTGTTTTGAACAAATTTACGTTTGTTTATTTCTTCTAAAAGATGTTTATTTGTTTTTTTTAACTCTGTGGTTCTTTCTTCAACAATCGATTCAAGATTATTGGATAAAACAATTAATTTTTTTTCAATAGTTTTTCGGTTTTCCACTTCGGAGTTAAGTATTTCACCTTCTTCCTCTAACAATGCAGCTTGAGTTTTGTTTTTATCAATTAAAGAACGCAACGATCCGGTGAAATACCCAATGGCAAAAGAACTTCCTTGTCGGAAAACGACTGTATAAATAGAAAAATCAGTAGTGGTTGGCATTTTAGAATAAAGAAAAAAATTAAGCGGAAAAAAGAACAAAGCGGAACCGAGACCAAAAGTTTTACCATAAAAATAACCAAACAATGCAATTATTACCGTGGAAACTAAACCGGAAGATTCTCCTAATTTAGAGAATATTTGAGGAAAAAAAAACCAATAACAAAAGTATAAAACAAAAAAAATCAGAATCCTAATTTTTTTATTTTTATTATTTAATATTTCCACTAAAGTTTTTTTCATTTTTTAATATATATTATCTAAAAATATTATTTGGAATAAAAAAAGACAGAATATCAATTTAATATTTTATTTTGAGATTAAAACTAAATAATTAGTTAATGGCCCAATAATTTTATTTTAATGGAAACTGTAATAGTGGTCTCACCATTAACAACACTATCAAGACTAAACCTATATTTATAAATAGACATAATTTTTTTTATAATTGCCAAACCCAGCCCATTACCAATTTGCTGGTGTTTTTGTTTTTCAAACTGAATGCAGGGACCTAAACAATTAATTTGAGCGTTAGTCATTCCACGTCCCGTATTAGTGATTTTTAAAATATAATATTCGTTCTTAATGTAAGAAATAATCTTAATTTCAGAATTATTGCTAGAAAACTTAGAAGCATTTTCGACTAATTCCTCAAGAATAAAATTAAATAAATCATTTTTAATAATGATGGTAGCCGGTTGAATCTCATAAATCAATTCATTAGTAAAATCAAGGCCTTGAAAGTGTTTTGCGATAATTCCACTAATAATAGTTTCATCAATTTCAACAAATCCATCGTCAAATTTTTTCTTTTCGGCAAAGTCGTTTTCCAGTGTAGTTAAATATGAAAACAAAAGGAACTTTTCCATTGTTTTGTGAAGTCTTTTACCGGAATAATGAATGTCCTTAATAATTTCAATCAACTCTTCTTTTGTAAAATCTACCGACCCATCTAAAATTAAACTTGTATAACCTAAAATAGAAACAAATGGCGTACGTACTTCGTGCGGGAGGTAAAGAGATAAATTGTTAATTAGGGTTTCCTCAGATAGTCAATAATTTATAGAAAACAGTTAATATAGTTTAAATATAAATAGTGTAGATGAACTTTAGGTAGATTTTAGGTCAAAC
Source organism: bacterium (assembly GCA_043805435.1). GTDB lineage: Bacteria > Bacteroidota > Ignavibacteria > Ignavibacteriales > Melioribacteraceae > JAEXOD01. Next base: position 40 of record JAZDHY010000107.1, on the reverse strand, counting down.
AAGATTGATTATATAAAATATTTCATAAGATTCTTAAAAA
>JAZDHY010000106.1:0-17834 GCA_043805435.1 bacterium | reverse complement strand
AGAACGTGACATTGAAACAAATTATGATTATTTTGGAGCACGTTATTATAACAGTAAAATTGGTCTTTGGAATAGTGTTGATCCGTTAGCGGATAAGTATCCGGGTATTAGTCCGTACACTTATTGTGTAGGTAATCCTTTGAGATTGGTTGATCCTAATGGTGAAGAAATATTTGTTAGTTATGGAGAACATCAATTTAAATATAGTGATGGGAAAATGTGGAACTCTGATGGATCAGAATATACAGGGTATCTGAGGGGAGATGGCTTTTGGGATTCAATAGCAAAATTTTTTGGTAATAACTATAAAGGATATGTTGGCGATGTATTTGAATATCTGCAATCAATCGAAAATGGAGGCTCTAACGGCAACCGATTAATTTCAGATTTGGTTGAATCTACAGATATTATACTTGTTCGGGATTTTTCTACACTGAATGGAGTTGATAAGATTGATAACTACGACCCTGATCAAAAAAGCATTTATTGGCAATATGGAGCCGAAGCTTATGGTGGGGATGCAGATGGGAAAAAAATGACTATTTCTGGGAATATAGCTTTAGCCCACGAATTAGGGCATGCTTGGGATGGTGTAAATGGAACAATTAACCTTTGGCGATGGTTACCTTTTGATTTTACGCGGGCTGAAAATACAGCTTGTGGAATTGAAAATCTTATTAGAGCAGAACACGATCTTAAAATAAGAGGTTATTATGGTATCGATAAACAGGGAGAAATATCTAATTATAATTTTCCACCAAAAAAGAGGTGAGTTATGAAAATGATAAACATGAAATATTTAATTATTCTATTCATTTTTATCTTGTTTTTGAATAACAATTCTGCTCAAGATAAAAAAACAGAAAGCGACAGCACATATATTATAGAACTAAGAGAGTTTTATGATGGTAAAGGTGTTATTTTTGGAAGAGATGTGAATTTTAATGTATATCATGACCGTACGGACAAGAGGATTTTGCTTAATAAAGAAGATGTTGTAGAAGTTGAAAAATTCATGGATAGTTTAGCAACTTTATATTATAAGGACGATATAGTTGGTAAAAGAGAGTATGATTTAAAACTTAGAGGTTATTACAGACAGTATTGGGGGTTTTAAAATAGCTTTAATGAAAAAAAAATTGCGATATTTCTATTTAACTTTAGTAATCTCGAATTTAAAGAAGCATATGAGGGCAAGTGGGAGAAGGGAGTCTGTTTTAGAACAAGTCAGTATTTCTATGATAATTATCAGGCTCTTTGTGTCAATTTAACAAAAAGAAAAATAGTAGAAGGGTGCTATCCGTTTAAATTAAAATGATATTTAGAAATTTTCGATATATTCAATTTATCATTCCAGTCCAAAAGGAAGATTATTTAATATTATTACGATTCCTACTTTTTTGCGGGAATAACAGGATATAAAATTATAATATTATAATTTTATAACAGATAATAATTAGTAAGAATTTACATAATCCGCTTAACAAAATAGTTATCAAGTTATAAAAATAACTGCCGCCTAAAGTTAAAGTTTATACGTGGTTGTCATTTAAATGCATAATAACTTCCCTGCAATAGAACTAAAAATATAAGTTTACTGCCTGTCCACCGTTTTATTAGGTGGGAAAAAGAACATGACATTGAAACAAATTATGATTATTTTGGAGCACGTTATTATAACAGTAAACTTGGTCTTTGGAATAGTGTTGATCCGTTAGCGGATAAGTACCCGGGTATTAGTCCCTACACTTATTGTGCAAATAATCCTTTAGTTATTGTTGATGCTAAAGGAGAAGATATAAAGATGTTTTATAGAACATTTTATTTTTGGAGAGGCTTAGATGCCGGACATATTTTTATACAAGTTGTTGACCATGTGACTGGAAAAGTTCGAGCAACTTGGAGTTTTGGCCCAAAGAGTCGCTATGAATTTCTAACATTAAAAAACGTAGAAGGACATCAATACACGGATACTGAAATGAATGCTTATTTTAAACAACATAAAGGATATATAAAAGAAGCAACTTTTATAACTAATCAACAAATGGATAATAGAGTATCTCGCATTATTAATGCAAAGAAAGAAGATAAAGAAAAATATAATTTATCGACTAATAATTGTGGTCAAACTGCTAAAGAAATACTTATTGGTTCTGGTGTTATCCAAATGGACGCAAAATTAAGGCTGCCATCATCAATATTTGATTGGTTTGAAGAACAAATACGGCTGGAAAAACTAAAGCTACAAGAGAAGAAAAATAACCTAATTGAAGACTCGATACCAGAATCCCAAAGAAAGACAGGTGATCCTGATCTACAATAGGGTGTGTCGGAAGGTTTATGTAAATAGCAAAAAATATCACCGAACATAGACGGGATAGCAATGTGGCAAATAATGGTTAAAAACAGTCTTTTTTTAACTAAATTATTGGGAACCAATAAGAATTTACTAAGCAAGAATTGTAAAAGAACAATTTAAAGGAAAGGCGATTATGATGGAATTCTTAAAAAAGATGCTTGAGGTAGTTGGTGAATGGATCATTGAATTATTTAGTTTTCTATTCCGCATATTACGATATATATTAGGTGAAGATGGAAGTATTTTAGTTATCTGTGGTTCTTTTATTATTACTACAATATTAACAGGAGTATTCGCAGTAAAATTCTTTTTAAAGAAGAAATACCTGATTTCAACTTTTTATTTTATTATATTTTTTTCCTTGCTTGGCTTTATAATTATGTTTGCAATGACTACTGCAACCAAGGGATTTAGATAAATTCAAAATACATAACTTTTATAGCAATATAATTCGCATTTTTATGAGAACTATAAAATATAATATTATAATATAAGGACAGATTATGATTGGTGATAATGCGCAAAATTTTTATGCTCAAATAGTAAATTCCACAAAGATTTACCTGAAATTAACATCTTTAATTCCAATATCATCCTACATAATTCTAATAAATAAAATTTTGTATTCAGATGTTTAATCTTTTTGCAAATGGAAATAACAATAACAAACAATATTATAGTTAACTTTTGTTATTTTTTATGAAAATCAAACCAATCCATGATGAATCCGGCTACCTTTTAGGTTATATTTTATTTCTGGTTTTATTAATTACAAGTATATTATTTGGGATGCTTTTTCTATTGTACTCCAATGTTATTATACTTTCAAAAGAAATAAAACGCGAAAAGGTTAGACTAAAAACTTACGAAATTGCGGTTGAGGCTTTTGCTAATATTGATAATAAATCAGCTGAGCCGGAAGGAGCCAATGTTTCGCAATATGGACTCTTCAAGACAATTTCTTCCAAACAAAAACTAAACAATGATTCAAGCGCTGTTTTATTTTTTGTTGGCGAAAAGCAAAAACCATTTATGAGTAGTGCTTTAACAATTACACAGCCAAAACTGCATGCTTCCGTTACCGGCAGTACAACAATAAATGGCGCGCTTAGTATTTCAGGTGAAATAACCAGAGGTGAAATCCATGCTGTTAAATCAGCCGGCAAAGATTATTTACATGGTGTGTTAAATAGACTAAATACCGTTTCCGGAAAATTATTTAATGAAACGGTTTTGACCAATATTTTTGATGATGAATTTATAACAGAAGGGACCGAAGACCAACCCGCAGTAATTGGCGCAAATGATTTTTCAAATGAACTGTTGAACAGAAGCCGTTCCGGGAATATTTATATTAATGATGATTTAGCAGTTAATAAGGAAATACACCTAAATAACCTGAACAATCTAAAGATACATGTTAATGGTAAGCTGCAGATTAATTCAAATATAAAAACTCTATCGGGGATTAGTTTTTTTAGTACTGAAGGTATTACAATTGCTGAAAATTTAGTGTTAAAAAACACAATGTTGGTTTCACCAAAAGATATAACCATAGAAGAAAATAATCAATTTGAAAATATTCAAATCTACTCAAAAGAAAATATTAAAATAACCAACTCTCAATTTATGTTTCCTTCAACAATTGGAGTATATGTTGACATTAAAGACAGCACAAGTTTTGATAATAAAATAGAGTTAATTGGCTCTATTGTTAACGGTTCAATCATTTTAATTAACTCCGGCGTTGGAGTTGAGAGCAATGAGAGCAAAATAAAAATTGATTCATTAAGTAAAGTACAAGGGTTGGTGTATTCCGAAAATTATTCTGAAATTTATGGAGAAATAATAGGATCAGTTTATACTTACAAGCTGCTTTTTTATGTGGGAGAGCAGATGTTTGTTAATTGGTTAATTGATCTCAAAATAAATAGAGAAAATCTAAGTCAGTGGTTTAGTCTGCCCGTGGGATTTGATGAGGGGAAACCTGACTATCAACTAATAGATGAAAAATGGATTTATTAAAAAACGAAGATGGAACAACACTTATTGAAGCACTAACAAGTATGGTTGTTCTTGGTGTTATGGTTGGAATTACAACAATGTTCATTTCATCCATTTATGAAAAACCGGCTTTGTTCTTAAAAAGAGAGGCTTTATCAATGGCAAGTTCCGAAATAAACAACTCAAAAAATAATAAAGCCACAACCGATACAAGCTACTTAAACTTTAGCGGAAATATGAAATTAAAAAGAGAAATTGAAATAGATGATAATATTGTTGTTATATCAGTAGATGTGACCGAAGAAAAAACAGAAAAGAGTTTAGTAAAACTTTCCACTAAGTATATAAAATAGGGGTTCGGCCGCTCTAAATATTAAAGCTATAAACTATGAAAAACAACGACTCCGGTTTTACACTAATTGAGATTTTAGTCAGCATTAACATCGGTTCAATAATAATTGTAATTGCTCTTTTTTTCTATCTATTTGTTTTTAAGTTTTCAATTAACTTTGCAAATAGTTTTAATGAGGAAATTGAAGTTTCAAAATTATTATTGCAGTTTGAAAATAAACTGGAACGATTAGAAAAATATGAAATTAATATTTCTCAAAATTCAATTATTATTCCCATATCACAAATAGATACTATTTCCATTTGTGATACATTGTTGGCTAACGTGCATGGTTACTCCATTAAAAATATTAAAAATGTTGCTTATATTATACAATTATTAAATGGGGAGTCTGTTACGGGCAAACTTAATTCTCAAAAATATCAATTTATGGAAAATCAAATAATTAAATCAGAAAACATTAGTTCAATTTACATTTCATTTGAAAAGCAGAGCAAAAAATATTCCTTTAGGTATATAACCCCATATCTAAGTAAAAGAAGGTTTATAAATATTACAAACAATGATTAAGAGAGTATCAAACAAAGAGTTCCTGGAGTTTAATAAAGTTTTTGGATTACTCCTTTTTTCCAAGTTGCAGATTATTGACGCTTTGTCACTTATTACTAAGCAGACTAAGAACCAGTACTTCAAAGAAATATTAACATCTGCTATTCGTGATATAACAAATGGGAAAACTCTTTCCGAAAGTTTTGCTAAATATCCAAAAGTTTTTCCTGAGGATTATTTAGCAAATCTAAAAATTGCAGAAGAGACTGGAGATATTTCCGGAATATTAACTGAGTACACGCAGTACTTAGAAAAATTTTATAATCTAAAAAAGAAAATATCACAAGCTGCAAGATACCCTCTATTCGTTTTGGTCATATCTGTTGCTGTGGTTCTATTTATGCTTGTTTTTTTAATTCCAACATTTGAAACTCTTTTTACATCGGTAAAGGTAACCATTCCGCCAATAACCGCATTTTTATTATACTTGAGTGAAATTCTTTTTGAGTATTCCTATTACATTTTGGGAGGGTTGGTTTTGTTTGGATATCTGATTTATAGCCTTGTAAAAAACAAACATATAAAGGAAAATATACTTGATGTTGTTATCTATAAGGTGCCATTAGCCAATAAAATATTTAAGATAAACTTACTTGCAAGGTTTTCTTTAAGTATGTCCATACTGCTTAAAAGTGGTGTTACTCTTTTGGATGGATTAAAGATATCTAAAAAAATATCTAATAATTCTATTTATCAAAAAGAATTAAATTTAGTAATAAAAAAAATAGTCAAGGGCGAAGCATTTTCCAATAACCTTCAAAAATCTGTTTTATTCGATTTAACATTTACAAAGCTGCTCTCTGCGGGGGAAGAAAGCGCAGAGTTGAGTGAGGTTTTTAGTTTAATAAGTAATTTTTATTCACAAGAGTTTGATTACAAAATTGAGAATCTAAAATCTTTAATAGAACCAATATTAATTTTATTTGTCGGTTCAATAGTGGCCGTAATATTGATTGCATTATATCTTCCAATTTTTGAAATAATGAATAGCGTTGGAATGTGAAGGTTTCAAAAAGTTCCACCAAATATTGTATAAGGAAATTAAATATGTTGGATGTCTTTAATAATAAAAAAAGAATAATTAAACAAGAAGCCGGTTTTTCTCTTACAGAATTACTTGTTGCATTGGTTATTATTGGTATTCTGGTGCTTCTTGCACTGCCCAGGCTAATGCCGGTTGTAAATAAAGCAAAAGCCACAGAAGCCAAACTGGCACTTAGACAAGTGTATATGCTGCAAAAAGCTTATAGATTTGAGTATGATAAATACTCAAACAGTCTTTCTGATATTGGCTACGAACAAGAACCATTGATAACACAGGATGGAACAGCACGATATTTAGTTGAGATAAGCCAAGCTGATACTAAAGACTTTCTTGCAAAAGCAACATCAGTTGTAGATTTTGATGGCGACGGGAATTTTAATGTTTGGGAAGTAAGTGAAAATGGAAAAATCAAAGAAACAACACCGGATTAAAGCATGAACAAATTTCTTACATTCCTTTTATTTGGGTTCATCGTTTTGGGATGCTCCTCAGATAAAATTGTAGTTAAAATATCAACAGATAAAGAATTTAAGCAATTAACTCTTGCAGTTTTAGATTTTGATATAATTGGGCAGTATAAGAATAGAAAACTTAGTACTGAGATAGGTGATGCTCTTACAGAAGCTCTATTTCACCATGGCTATAAAATGGTTGTCGATAGGAGCAGAGTTAGAGATTTGCAACGAGAACTTAAAATTATTACCGGGGCTATACTTACAAAAGAGCAAATAAGTTTATTTAAAAGCGAACTTAATGCCGATTACCTGTTATTGGGGAGTCTTACTAAATCTTCTTCCGTAAAGTATCAGTATCCTTCAAAATTAAGTTTCCGAGTTTTGTCAACACGCGATTCCAAAATTTATAGTTTTGTTTCAATTGATCTAAAATATAATGAAGAAGAAGCTGATTCTTTGTGGAATAGCATGTCAGTTATTGCTGATAAATGGGTGGACTCAATTGATTGATGTTGCTGTAATTCTATTTATCCTTGCCGTTGCAAGCTTTTCAAATAATGTGATTAGTGCTTTTTTAAAAAGTAAAAATATAGATTTAATAAAATCAACTTGTTATTTAAATGAAAACCATAAAATTAAGATATTGGACAATATTCCCATTTTAAGTTTTATTTTGCTTAAGGGAAAGTGTAGAACGTGCGAAGGAAAGATTCCAATCCGCTTTTTGTTGGTAGAAATTACAACAATTTTAACCGGAGTTCCTCTATACTTAATGGAAGGGTTTTCCATTCTCTTTTTAACTAGGTTTTTGTTCCTTACAGTACTAATATGGATTGCAGTTGTAGATATTTATTTCTTTCGTATTCCTAACAAATTGCTGCTTGTGTTATTTGGGCTGCTAATTTTTGAATTTGTTTTTTTTAATAACATAATGTTAATAAATATTGCCTTTGGCGGTTTGGTTGCGGCTATATTGCTTTTGCTGAGACAATATTACCTTTTAAGAAAAAACAAAGATATTTTAGGCATGGGGGATCTTAAACTAATAATAATCCTTTTTGTTTTAATGCCGGCAGAAATCTCACTGTTTGCATTGTGGGGTGCTTCTGTTTTGGGAATTATTTTTACACTAATAAATATAAAAATAAGCAAAGTTGGCTTTAATCAAAAACTACCATTTGCGCCATTTTTAAATATATCATTTGGTATATGTCTAATATTTCAAGATTATCTTATCATGCAGTATTATAAGCTGCTTTATTAATTGCAAACATCATCAAATATGAATCTAAAAGAAATAATTTCAGCAGAATATGCTTTTTCAAACAATGTGCTTCCTTTAAGGCTTGAAAATAATATCCTTACTATTGGAATGGTCAACAAAAATAATAATCAAATTCAATATGATCTGAACTTTGAAACCGGTTTTGAAATTAATATAGTTGAAGTTTCAAAAGAAGCATTAAAGCAAAAACTAAATGAGTTTTACGATCAAGATATAAATATTATTGTTAACGATACTCCCGCAGAAAGTAAAGAACAGTTAATGAATGATACTTCAGTAATTAACTTTGTTAACAATATTCTTGATGAGGCAATAAAATCAAAAGCCAGTGATATACACTTTGAAAGTTTGGTTAAATCATTCAGAGTTAGATGCAGAATAGATGGACATCTTCAAGAAATGACATCAGTCCCATCTCAAAAGGGCATTCAAATAATCAGTAGAATAAAAATTCTTGCCAACCTTGATATCTCTGAAAAGCGCAGGCCGCAAGATGGAAAAATAAGTTATCAATATAACCAGAGAGGGATAGATATTAGGGTATCTTCGCTGCCAACTAGTTTTGGAGAAAAAGTTGTTCTTCGAATTTTAGATAAAGGTAACCTGCAACTCAGTATTGATAATTTAGGTCTAAACGATACTCAGAAAAATTTGTTGGTTAAAAAACTTAAGCTCCCTTTTGGTCTAATATTAGTTACGGGTCCTACCGGCAGTGGTAAAACAACAACGCTCTATTCCTCACTCTTAAATATTCACACTATTGACAAAAACATTATGACCGTTGAAGATCCTATAGAATATAATCTAGATGGAATTAACCAAAGTAATGTAAAACAAGAAATAGGATATGATTTTGCCCATGCATTAAGAGCATTCCTTCGTCAAGACCCGGATGTTATAATGGTTGGTGAGATAAGGGATAAAGAAACTGCTGAAATTGCTATTCGTGCAGCGTTAACCGGACATTTGGTTTTTAGTACTTTACATACAAATGATTCTGTTTCCGGTATTACTCGTTTGATAGACATGGGAATTGAACCCTTTTTGGTGGCTTCTTCGGTTAAGTTAATTGCAGCGCAAAGGTTAGTAAGAAAATTGTGCGACTGTAAAGTTGAAGATACTGAACGACAGATTGAAATAGGGACTAAAGTTTATATGAAAAAGGGTTGTAATAAATGCAATCAAATTGGATATAAAGGGCGTAAAGCTATTTTTGAACTATTTGAAGTAACAGATGAAATTTCTGATATGATTTCAAGTAGAAAAACTGAAAATGAGATTAAATCTAAACTTAGTACAAGCGGTTTTTTTACTCTTAAAGATTCGGGTTATGAAAAAATTAAAAATGGAGAAACATCATATGAGGAAGTCATTCGTGAAACTTCTTTTTAGTTATTTATTGTTAACCTTAGTTTTAAGTCAGAATAGTATTTCTGCTAAAGTTTCTGATAGCACAAGTTATCCACCAAACTATAACGAAAAAATCCATACTCTAAATTTCAAAAATGTAGATATGAAAGATTTGTTAAGAGGTTTAGCCCTTGAATATAAAACAAATATTGTTATTGAAAACAGCATAAATAAAAACGTATCGGTTGCTCTGTTTGATGTTAATGTTTTTGAGGCAATAGAAATGATAGCTAAAGATAATGACTTGCTCTTTTCATTTGATAATAATAGGTTTTTTCTAAAATCCAGACAAGAAAAAGTACCACCGCCCAAAAACGAGGCTGAGCCGTATATAGTATTTCATTCGGAAACTGATAAAATTGATTTAAATATCGATGATGTTTTGCTCCCCAAATTTATTGAAAAATTACGCGATGAAACAAAATTAAACTTTCTAATCTCAAATGGTTCATCCGGCAGAATTTCCGGGACTTTAACTAACATCAATACTGAACTTGGACTGAGAAATATATTTCAGAACAATGGTTATTATATGCATTTGGTCGATTCTATATATTACATAACTTGTTCAGCTTACTATTCAAGTGATGAAAAATCAAAGCAGAATTCCACACAATATTGGGTTAGTGTAAAAAACAAAAAAGTTACCGTTGATGTTAAAGATGGTGATGTTGATAAAGTAATAGAAGATATTGCTATTCAATCTGATTTGCAAATGATTAAACTTGCCCCCGCAGCTGCTAAGGTAACAGTTAAATGCAATAATATTCCTCTTGAAAAAGCTCTGTACTATATTCTTAAAAATACCGGTTATAGCTATAAAATGGACGGTGACGTATTTATCTTTGGCAAAGCTATTGATAAAGAGATAGAAGATGTTAAACTTATTAGGCTAAAATATCTTAAGGCGGAACTGGTTTATAACAAATTGCCAAAGGTATTTTCTACCCAGCTTTCAATTGAAGTTTCGCCGGAACACAATGCACTTATTGCAAAAGGTGACCTGGATAATATCACTGAGCTTGGTGAATATGTTGAAGAAATAGATCATCCGGTACCCCAGGTTCTTATAGAGGCTTTGGTTGTTGATTATAATATTGATGATATTTATGAATTTGGATTAACTGCGGGAATTGGTGATTCTGCAACTACAACGCGGAAAGACAAATGGCTGCCCGGTTTAGATGTAACAGCTAGTGGTAAGAAAATTAATAAACTATTAAAGGATATTGGAACTATTAATCTTTTTGGGAAATCTGTAGATGTGGGCAATTTAGGGCAGCTGCCCGATGATTTTTATATTAACATGAGAGCTCTTGAAGAAAATGGATTGGCAAATATAAAATCACGACCAATTCTATCAACGTTAAATGGAAATAAAGCAAGCTTGAAAATTGGAACAATTCAGAATTATATTTTAACTGATTTAATGCCCGTCCAGAGTCAAACAAGTTCTACATATATAGAACAAGAGAGAATCCAAAAAATTGAAGCAAGTATCTCCTTTGAAATTACCCCTTGGGTTGGACCAAACAATCAATTAACCTTAGAAGTTTTACCGGATTTTCAGACTCCGGTAGGTGAGTTTTCTCCTGATAAGAATTTAATTCCGGCAATAAATACCAGAAGGCTTGAATCTACTTTACGGCTCAATGATGGTGAAACAATTGTAATAGGTGGTTTAATACAAGAAATAGAATCGAAAAAAGAGTCAAAAATTCCAATATTAGGCGATATTCCTTGGATAGGTAAATTTTTCACAAATATTTACAAACAGTCCAAAAAATCTGAAATGTTAATTTATATTACTCCTCACATATTTTATGAAGATGAAGCCGGACTTTCTTATTTCGATTACGCCGAAGAAGATGATGAGAAAAAAAACTAAGCCACTTTTGAAACTCAAACAATAAAAATAAATTACAAAAAAGATTAAATGAGGCAAAAATGAGATTTATTGGAAAGATGCTAATAATAATTATGCTAAGTCTTATCTTTAATGATATATCCCCGCATAAATTACCCCCAACAAGTCATGGTTATTACGTCGGTGGATCTTTATTACCAAATAGTACGATTTATTTCTCCGGGTCAACCAGTCACGACAACGATAGCCAGAATGGGGGTTATACACCCTTATGGTTATGGGATTTTGATTACCATGGAGGCGCACTCGCTTTTTCACCAAATAATTCAAGTGTATGGCATGTTTATACCAAACCGGGCATTTACACAGTAGCAGTGCTGTACAGAGATAATGACGGACAATATGGAAAGATTGACACATTTCAAATAACAATAATGGGCATGGAAAGTTATTATTACATTAAAGACCATTTGGGCAGTATTAGGCAGACTATTGATGAAGCCGGAACAATAGTAGTGGCACAAGATTATTACGCCTACGGAGAGATTATTCCAAGCAGAAGATACAATGCCGGTACGCCAGATGAAAAATATAAATTTACTGAAAAAGAACGTGACATTGAAACAAATTATGATTATTTTGGAGCACGTTATTATAACAGTAAAATTGGTCTTTGGAATAGTGTTGATCCGTTAGCGGATAAGTATCCGGGATGGTCGCCTTACAATTATACTCTTAACAATCCTCTTAAATTTATTGACCCAGATGGAAATAGTATTGAGCCTACAGAGGAAGATAAGAAACTTGCACAAGAACATAAAGAAAACCTCAAAAACCTAGGGAAATCTTTTGATGAAGGCGATGTTTTTGGAGTTCTAAGTAATTTTGGCAAGAGTTTATGGAGTGCATTTAAAATAGACTCCAAGACTTATAGTTTATTACCTGAAATTGGAACAGTAGAAATTGGCTCAGGGGCAGTTAAGTGGATGGCAAAAGATGCATTAAGGATAGGGAAAGCAGGAGAAGATGCTGTTGGTGTTTTAGGACCCAAGACAATGATTCGTTCTCTTACCAAAACTGCAGATTATCGCATCCCTGATGGACTTACCCCAACCACACTAACTGAAGTAAAAAATGTAAAAAATTTAAGTCTAACTCGGCAGATCAAAGATTTCCAAATGTTTTCGGAACAAAAAGGATTAACATTTGATTTATTTACTCGTCCATCAACGATTTTTTCAAAGCCTTTGCGAGATCTTATTGATAAAGGTCTAATAAATGTTAAACATATACCCGGACAATGATATTATGAATAATGAATCTAATGTATTAAAAATGGAACTTCGAGAAGTCGGTATTATTATAGATGATATTTACGATTTTGTAAATACTCCTCAACCGTATCCTGAAGCAATTCCTATTTTGATTAATGCGCTAAAAAAAGAACTATCTGATAAAATATTGATAGAAGGTATCGTTAGGTCTTTGGCTGTAAAAGAAGCACGCGGATTATGCAATAAAGTTTTAATTAAGGAGTTTTATAGAATACCAAAAGAAAACACCTTTTTACTTTGGGCAATTGGAAATACTATGGCGGTAGTTGTATGTCAAGAAGATGTTGATGACATAATTGAAATAATTAAGAAGAAAGAATATGGGGCTTCTCGTCAAATGTTTGTCTATGCTTTAAAAAGAGTAAACGCTGAAAAAGCGGAAGATTTATTAATAGATTTGTTAGATGATACTGATGTTGTGTCGCATGTGATTGGAGTTTTAGGGAAAATGAAATCGCAGAAAGCAAAAAGTAAAATTACAGAATTATTATCGGATAAGAATAGTTTTGTTAGAAAACAGGCCGCTAAAGCTCTTAAAAAAATAGGGTAAGTGTTTTTGCTTAGCTTATTTATGACCTATGTTGACTATTCGTATTACAGCTACCCCGAAATGTTTTATAAGTCGTAACCTCTTGGGTTGTGCTATAACATATATTTACAGTTAGAAGCATGACAAAAAGATAAACTAAAATTTGTATTAAAACATTTCTCCATTCTATTTATAACAATTAAATTTTTTACTTCAATCAATCATTTCAGCAAAAAATGAATTTATTTAAAATAAACTATTTATCATTTAATTTTAGCTTACTAAAATTCTCGGGAATTAAGCAGATAGTTGTTTTTCAACTAACCCAAGGCTCAGTTAGGGTTTATGGTTTAAAGCTATCTTCTTGTGCAAGTAAAACGCCTCTAATTAAAAGGTGCTTTGATTCTGTATTTAGTGAAACGTACACATATTCAAATGATTTAGATAGTATAATTGATAAAGTAAAAAATGGTTTATCTAAAAATAATTTCGATAATTATATTTCAGTACTTACTCTTCAAAACTATAGAGCCGCTATTTTAATTGCCCAAAATGACATAGAAGATATTGAGTTGTGGATATTAGAAAACACACAGGGGATTTTTCCAAAAGGTAGATTAAAAAATGATTTTCAATCTGATTATAAGTTAATTAACAAATCAGTAAATAATTCAACCTATTTGTTTTCTATTGTTAGAAAGAATGAAATAGAAAGTCTGATTCATTCAAAGTTTCTTAAACAATTTAATATAATTGCAATTACACCGGACTTCCTATCTGCAGCACAATGGATTGATAAGGTTGATGGTATTTTAGCTGTTAATCTATCGCCAAATAGAATTGATTATTTATTATACAATGACGGCTCAACTAAATATAATCAAGCGCTTTATCAAACGGATAATGATAACATAGAGTCTGCAGAAAAATTTTCCGCATCAATTCAGGAAATATTATTAGAAGTTGAGCGGATAACTCAAAAGAAAATTAATAATATTTTAATTTACGGAAGTTCAGAAATAAACAGCAGCACCTTATCGGAAATTGAGAATAAATTTAAAGACGTAAAAATTAATGTCGGATTTTCTAAATACAAACCGGATGAAATTAGTAATCTATTTTTAGCAAACTCTATTTATGATGATTCCAAGTTCATGAACTTTCTTCCGCCGGAAGAATTAGAAAAGAGAACTGAACCAATTCAAAAGAATTTGATACAAAGATTATTTTTTGTTTTAGGTGGTATTTTGATATTTTGGCTTCTCTTTTTGTATATGGGTGAAACTTTAACAAGTAAAAGCATTGCGGAATATGAAGAGGCATTTTACGGGAAAGAACAGAAAGAGACCTTAATTGAGAAAACACAAAATGAAAATGTTGAGCTGTATAATTATTTAAAACAATTGTCAGTTAAGAAAAATAGTGATTCAACATTTTCCAATATATTATTTTCATTCAGTAATACTTTTAATGGAGAAAGCAAAATCTCTAAATTAAAGTTTCAAAACAACAAAGGTACTATTTCAATTGTGATTGAAGGGTATGCAAAAGGTGAAGAAACAATTGTTAACATTTTGAAATATTTGGAGTCAACTCAACTTTTTAACAATATTCAACTTCTTTCTTCAGAAACAATAACTGATCAAAAAGCGTTGGAAGTTAGTGACAATAAAGCAAGTAATATTAGCAAATACATAATTCTTGTGGAATCAGATGACACTTAACAATAAATCTAAGAAGATAATTTTACTCATGTTATCACTGTTTTTATTGGTGGTTGTTATTGAAACTCTTCCAAGATCAATTAGCTTAATCAGCAATTATTTCCAATATCTTTCACAAAAAAGCATTGTTGATAATAAAAGCGATACCGATACAAGACTAATTGAAGTTCAGACAAAAAAGAGCTTACTAAAAGAGTCAATCAATAAAATGGTAACTAATGATGATAATGATTATAGACTATCCTCCATCATTAGTCTCTTTAATTTGTATGCCGAAAAATCTATGGTTGATATTTTATCTCTAAAGCCCGGGAAAATATCCAAGGAGGGAGATTTAAAAGTACAAAGAGTTGAATTAATACTAAACAGCAACTATGAACAACTATACAATTTTGTTCGATTTATTGAGAACTCTGAGAAAGTTATCCGTATTAATGAAATAATTATGGAACAATCAGCTTCAAGTAACCAAATTTTAGAAATTTCCTTTATAGCAGATTTATATATAAATCTTTAAACTATGAAAAAAAACAATCCAATTATTACTGCCACGCTTGCAGTTGTTGTAATCCTAATTTGGAATATAATTATTTATCAAGCCCTAGATCATTTTTTTGAAGAGGACACTGAAATTGTTGATTTTAACAAAAACGGGATGACCGGTGAAATGAGCTCGCTATTAGAAAAACAAGAATCACCTCAAGTTCAGTATATTAAATTAAATAATGATCCTTTTAGCTTTGAAGAAAAACAGATTGTAATTAAAACAAGCACAATAAAAGCAGTAACCATTAAACCGGTATTGACGCTTTCATATTCTATTAAAGGAATAATAATAAACAAAAACGAAAAACTTGTAATTGTTGAAGATAAAGAATCCGGAAGCACACAGTTTGTTCATGAAGGGAATTCATACAAGGGGATTAAGATTGTCAAAATAGAGTCAACTTCTGTAAAGATACTTGAAAATGGAAAAACCAATACAGTGGAAATAAGCAACTGAAAAGATATGCAGAACATTATATTGCTACCAGAAAAAGTGAGAGGGTTAAAAAAAGAATCGTAAATTGTAAATGGGCTTGAGTTGGGTTGGTCTCCCTGTTTTCGCTTAAGGCAAACTTTTCTTTGAGCAAAAGAGGGCCCAACATAGCTCCCGAATTAAGTCATAAAGAAGACCACCCAAACTCGTTTTTGCCAGAAAATGGTAAACCCTCCGGTGGAGTAGAAGACCCTGGTTGCGAATCCTCAAATTTGAACGAGGGTAATTAAGAGGTCCCCATATATTTTACCAACCCCCATTTGCTTGAAAATTATTTTTTTGTTTATTTTAGCGTGTACTAAAATAAATAGAGTTGTGTGGCTCAATCTGAATTTATTAACGCTTTTAAATTCTTCATATGTCATGGACTTTATTCAGTTGTTAGGCATAAGTTTATTTGGTGGATTGTTTAGGTGTTGTTGATGGTTTTTCGAAGGTGAAAAGAAAGTTTACTGCCTTCCCAATATTCTTATACCAAAATTTTAAAAGGAAAAGTATTTGTTGCTATTGGTTATTATATGTTACATAAAAACAAAAATATATTATTGTGCATTCTGAGGAAATAAAAAATTATCATACTTAAAATTGCTTAAAACTATAAAACAAAAAAAATTATAAAATTTGTATTAAGTAAATATATCGAATCGGGTGTGGATGAACTAGACCAAGACAAATTGCTGGTTTTATTAACTAATAAATATCAATCTCTTGCAGATGCTGCCAAACAAGTGTTAGGAGAGACTGCAAATATTAGTCCATTATTCGTTGATTTTTAGAAATATTTATACGAGCAGAATGTTGCATAAAGTATTGATGGGGATAATAAAAAATAACTATGGACATTATTTTGTAGCAAATTTGTAACAAAAGTTAACACGGAATAAGCCGGAATAGACTCAAAACCCATCAAAAACCCCCTAAAAACGCATATTTTAAGCATAATTATGGTATCAAAAGAGGGGGTCATCTCCCAATTCTGGGAGATAAATTGGTTCGAATCCATTAGCCCCCACCAAGATTAAAGCCTTGCAGAATATGCAGGGCTTTTTTCATTTTAAATAGTCTTGTTCTTTTTGTATATCAGCCAAGGTTTTATAAGTGCTCGGTTGGTTCAGAGCATCCCGACTGGTCGGGAGGGACATGGTCGAATCCATTAGCCCCCACCAAGATTAAAGCCTTGATTTGTCAAGGCTTTTTTCATTTTAAAGGGAAATTGTTATTTTTGTATATCAGTCAAGGTTTTATAAGTGCTCAGTTGGTTCAGAGCCTACCAAAAAACGGTAGGTAAACATTCCCGATATAATCGGGAGGGACATGGTCGAATCCATTAGCCCCCACCAGAAAAGAAACCTTACGAAAGTAAGGTTTTTTTGTTTTAAACAGAAAATATGTTTTCGTTGAGGTTTGCATGTTTTATTCTTACATTATTTATTCCAAAACACTTGATAAATACTACATTGGAAGTACAGAAAATATCGAGGATAGACTTGCTCGTCATAAACGTGGTAGTTCAAAATTTACATCAAGAGCTAAAGATTGGGTTTTAGTTTACTCAGAAAAATACGATACTAAATCAGAAGCAATAAAACGCGAATATGAAATTAAACGGCAGAAAAGTAGAAAATACATTGAAAGTTTGATTAAGAAATAAATGCTCAGTTGTTTCAGAGTATCCCGACACGTCGGGAGGGTCATTGGTTCGAATCCATTAGCCCCCACCAAGATTAAAGCCTTGATTTTTCAAGGCTTTTTTCATTTTAAACAGAAATTGTTATTTTTGCATATCAGTCAAGGTTTTATAAATGCTCAGTTGGTTCAGAGC
>JAZDHY010000105.1:0-49138 GCA_043805435.1 bacterium | reverse complement strand
AGCTCAGCTCGTAAGCCATGGAAGATTATAAAGCTTGCAAGATAAATCTTGCGCTACAAAAAAGGTTAACAAGTTTATTTTTGCAGATATTCATAAAAAAATGAATACTGCCTAATTGTAGCTCGAGCTTTAGCTCGTAAGTCCTAATAAATTAAAAGCTTACGAGATTTCCGCTATTGCAGAACGCGCTACAAAAATAGTTAACAAGATTTTTGTAGGTATTCGTAAAAATTCAAATTCTGCCTAATTGTAGCTCGAGCTCAGCTCGTAAGCCCTGAAAGATAATAGAAATAAATCTAGCACTTCAATACCTCAAAGTTATGCATAAAACTCACTTTTGTTATTAACCTAATATCCTTCAAATTCCGTTATTTAATACTAAATGGAATTGCCCCTTAAATATAAAATTTTAACAAAAAAGATACTTGACTTTTGTGTTTTTTAACGTTAATTTATATTTAGCAAAAATTATTACATTAATAATAATTATAAAGATAATAATAATGAAATTTTATTTTAGAGAACGAGAAATAGAGCAATTATCCTTAGTTACTTCAAATTTGCATACAAAAGTAGGAGCTGTATTAATATATGGAAATAGAAAAGTTGGTAAAACAGAATTTGTAAAACAATTTTTAACTAAAAATAATGGTATCTATATATCAATAAGCTCAAATAATTCAAAATTACAGCTTGAAGATATTTCCACTTATTTGCGTTCATTAAATCAATTCGATTTTTACATCCCAAGGTTTAGCAGTTGGTACGAATTATTTGAATTCTTTTATTTTATTGCAAAAAAAGAAAATTTTTTTTTAGCATTAGATGAATTTCATAATTTTGATTTAATCGAAAAAAGTGTTTTTTCTGAAATTAAGAAATTATTTGAAATTCATAACTCTGATTCAAAGCTTACATTACTTTTTATTTCATCAAATCTTACTTCAATTCGTAAAAATTTTAAAGATTCAAACTCGCCATTATATATGCTTAACAGCGTTGAAATAAAAATTAATCCTTTTAACTTGACAAATATTTGCGGGTTATATAAAGAAAATCATTCTCTGCTGCCCATAAAAGAAATAATTAAAATATATTTAGTGTTTGGTGGTCTGCCTAAATATTATTTTTTAATAGACAGTCATAATTTATGGAATAAGTCTTTACTTGAGGTTCTTCAAAACTTAGTATTCCAAGATTATTCACCTCTTGGATTTGAATTTAAGGAGTTAATATTAAACGATTTTTCCAAATCTAATAAAACATATATTTCGATACTTCAATCTATTGCTTCAGGTAGTAGTACTGTCTCTGAAATTGCAAAAGACACACAGGTTCAAGCAACAACATTAATGAAATACTTAAACGAGCTGGCTTATATTAAAAATATTATTAGCCGCAAAACACCTATACATATCGAAAATGAAGGTAATTCCAAATTTGGCAAATATTTTATTAATAGTTACTTCGAAAATTTTTGGTTCAGATTTATTCAACCAAATCAAATATTTTTTGAACTTAGAGCTTACGCTAATTTATTATCCATTATTCAATCTAATGTTGAAAACTATTTGAACGAACGATTTTATTCGTTAATTAAAGAGTTAATTTTTTACGGAAATAAAGAATTATTTGTAAAAAGATTTTTCCCTTTTTCAATTTCAAAAGTTGGTCCTATTTGGAGTAGAAAACACAAATTTGAGATGTGCTTAATCAGTAAAGAAGAAAAACAAATTTTACTATTTAAGATATTTTCAGAAAACAAGGCCATTCTGTTTGACGATATTCAATTATATAATAATGCTGTATTGGAATTAAAGGAAATATTTAAAGGATATACTTTAAATTTGATGGTTATATCCATGAATCGGTTATCGGAAGAGGAAAATATATTTTTCCGTAATAAATCAATTATTAATTTTACAATAAAAGAAATATTAGAAAATATAACTTTTGTTAACAATACTCTTGCAATATCTGAACATCTTTTAATTAATAAAACAGCAATATAACTAGTAGTTAGATTAAATAATTTTAATAGGATAATGATGAAAGAATATTTAATTTATAATAAATTGATAATAAGCAGCAAAATTAATCTCCATGATTCGATATTTTTATTTATTAAAAGATTATTTGATATTGTCTTTTCATTAGTTTTACTTTTTTTATTCTCCCCGTTGATAATATTTTTAAGCTTTATTATATATTTCCAAACCGGATGTAATCCCATTTATGTGCAAAAAAGGGGACTCTCCTTGGACAAGTTTAATTTCAAAATATTCAAACTGCGTACTCTTTATCCAAATAAACACAAGCATTCAATTAGTTCGAATGTATTTATCCAAAACGAATTAAATGATTCTGTTATTCCTATTGGTAAATGGTTGCGTAAAACTGGTCTGGATGAACTGCCTCAATTAGTTAATATCTTAAAAGGGGATATGAGTTTAATTGGCCCTCGTCCTTTATCCGTTTCAGATTTAACTGTTATTTTAAAAACAGAACCTGCCTTGTACAATAGAAGGAATAAAATAAATATTAAACCGGGAATTTCGGGATATTGGCAAATTTTTGGAGATAGAAATAAAGGCGTTGTTAACTTAATTGAGATGGAAGAGTATTACGCAAATAACAAATCTATTGTACTGGATTTATTCCTCGTTTTTATGACTATTCCATTGATTTTATTTGCAAAACATAGCGATGCAATTGTTAAGGAGATGAAAATTAATAAATAATTGTCCCATTCCTTTAGGGATGCGAAAATAAATCATTCAATCAATCTGTTCATTAAATTCAAATTATTGGTGTAATCCCAGCGGGATGACACGTTAATAGAAATATTAGCCCATTCCTTAAGGGATGGGAATAAAAATAAACAAAAAATAAAAACAATTATAAATATATAAAGGAGTGATAATGGAAAATAAAAAATATGTTTCACCTAAAAATTGGACAATTGCCTATGGGGACTATTTATCCCAGTGTGATGATTACGAAATGCAGCACAATAAAATAATTAAACGCGACAAAGTATATAAATATACTTTCTATAGTTTAATTGGTGTTGTATTAGTTTCTATGTTTTTTGTGATTTTACACGTAGTTTCAAAAATGTAAGTATTTAATAATATAATTATTTAATGAGGTTACTAAAATGAAAGGAAAAATTTCTGTTTTGTTCGGAGTAATGTTTTTGTTTTTTAGTTTTAATGTTTTTGCGCAATTAAGTGGCACTTATTATATTGGTGCAACTTCCGGTTCAGCCCCTGGTGGCGGCGATCCTGATTATGCTACTCTTGGTGAGGTTTTTACAGCCTTAAATACTTCGGGAGTAAGTGGAGCATGCACATTTTATTTTTTGGATGCAAGCTATACTGAACCCAATAATTTAGCTTTAGCATGTTCTGGTACAAGCGCAATAAATACGATTTTATTTAAGCCTTATACCGGTGTTACAACAATAATAACTTTTACACAATTAGCTGATAATGCCGGTCCGTCAGGACGAATTGTGTTAGGCAGTAATACAACAGCTTCGTACACTTTATCAACTATGGAATATGTTACTTTTGATGGATCAAATACTGTTGGTGGTACATCACGCGATCTTACAATAACAGAGACAAATAATACACCAACTTTTACTTATGGAATACGTATTGTTGGAGATGTTAATAACACAGTTATAAAAAACTTAAAAGTAATTTTAGCAGAAACAGGTACAGGTTCTACGTATGGTATTTTGGTAACTCCAAGAAATCAATCAGCTACCGATTACATTCCTGATGATATTACTATTGAAAACTGCGAAATTAAGGCAACCGGTGGAAATGCTTGTCAAGGGCTTTCAATTGGAGCTTCCGGTACACTCTTAGGTCCAAACTATCCTTCGGGTATTAAATTTTATAATAATACAATAACCGCAAGAACACGTGGTATATTTTTAAGTACAGGAACCGGAAATACTGAAATTAAAGGCAATGAAATTAATATAGTCCAAATAGGTGGCGGTACTTTAAGCGAAGGTATTTATGCATATTCTGTTGCAAATTCGACCAGAACAATTAATATTTATAATAATCAATTCAAACAGCTATCAACAGCAAATGCAACTACCGGAGACTACGGAATTGTTGGTATATATATTGGCACTCAAGGTGTTTATGAAATATATAACAATATGATTACCGGTTTTGATATGACAACTGTTGTTGCAGACCCCAAATGTGTAGTTGAGGGAATTAGAGTTTCTGCTGCAACTGTAAATGGAATTACTACAACTATCAAAAATAATACGGTTGTTATCCCTGATTTAACAATTACACTAGGGGCAGGAATAGTAATACCAAAAGCTTTTGTTCTCAATATGAGTGGTGCATCGGGTACAAAAGTTGCAAACTTAGAAAATAATATTCTTTCGGTTAAAGAAAACGATTTTAGCTCATATTCATTTTTTTGGAGTAATACAGCTTTAGCTACGCTTACTTCTGATCATAATAATTTTGCTTATCCATCAAACGGTAAAGCAGGAAGTTATGGAGGAGTGGACTGTAATTTGTTATCAGATTGGCAGGCAGCCTCTTCTAAAGATGCAAATTCTGTATCAAAAGAAGTTACTTTTGAATCTGCAACAGATTTACATCTTGCCGGTGCATCAATTGGTGATAATGATTTAACCGGTGTTCCAAATGCTTATCTTACCGATTTGGATGGTGACACAAGAGACTTACTTTTCCCTTATATGGGTGCTGATGAAAGAACAGAATCACCATTACACGCAACTACTCCAAGAACAGTTCCAATGTCTGCTTCTTATACAAACGAAGTGGCATTTGGTGCAAACGGTTTATTAGGCTCAGATGGTACAACCAAGTATTATACACATTGGGATGCAAATTATTTATATTTAGGATGGAGCGGTGGAAGAACAAATTATTCCTCTGATTTGTTTTATGCTGCAATTGATACAGACCCTGATGGTACAAACGGTACTAATAATGCTATTGAAGGTGTTGGATTTTTAGCCGGAAATCCTAATCCGGACTTTTATGTTGTATATGAAAATAATTCTAGTTTTTATGGTGCTCCTGCTGCTACCGGCAATGCATATGAAATCTATAACGTTAATGCCGGTGCATGGAGTTGGGTAAGTCGTACTGATGGTAACGATAATACTAATTCGTATGTTACTTTTACTGATGGCCCCGGTGATATCCGTCTAAGAATATCTTGGGCAACTTTAGGTGTTACACCTGCTGCAGGTACAAAGCTTGGAATTGTTATGTGGAATAATAACGCAAGTGGAAATTATATGTGGGGAAGAGTTCCAATAACCAATCCGGTTAATGGAGCTGTTCCAAAAACATTAGAAAACGAATTTGTATTTAATAGTACCGGAGATGGTGTTAATATAAGTGCAGATGGTATCTTAACCATGCTTCCTGTAGAACTCACTTCGTTTACAGCATCCTCTTCTAATGATATGGTTAATCTTAGCTGGTCAACGGCAACTGAAATAAATGCATATTTATTTGAAGTACAAAGAAGCAGTGATAATAACAATTGGGTAACAGTTGGTGATGTTGATGCTGCCGGTAATTCTAACTCTGTAAAAAATTATGAATACACAGATGTTAGTGTAGTTAGCGGTAAATATTATTACAGACTTAAACAAATTGATAATGATGGTGCTTATGAATTTAGTGATGTAGTTGAAGTTGAAGTTGGAATTCCTACTACTTATTCAATCTCTCAAAATTATCCTAATCCTTTTAACCCTACTACAAAAATTAATTATACATTACCAATTAGCGGTAAAGTTAGTATCTCTATTTTTTCTATTACAGGTGAATTAGTACAAACTTTAGTAAACGAACAATTGGAAGCCGGTAATTATACTGTTGATTTTGATGGCAGCCATCTTGCAAGCGGAACTTATTTTTATAGAATTAGTGCCAATGATTTTGTTCAAACTAAAAAAATGATGTTAATTAAATAAAATAATTATTGGTTACAATTTTTTAACCAAACACATATTTTGTTTGATATTGAAAAACTGATAAGTAAATAATGTTCATTGTTTTAATGTTCCACATCTTTATAAAAATAAAGATGTGGAATTATTTATTAGATATTCTATTAATCACTTATGGGGAATAGTAGTTATTAAGGAATTATTGAAAAAATTAATAATTCCTTAATAATTATTTAACAATACTTTAATTATTAATAGGGGAATAAATATTTATTTTAGAACTAGCAAATTTTAATAACTTAATATAAGGTAAATTATGAAAAAGATCGTTTTACTTCTTTTGTTTTTGATTGGTTTTACAATGTCCTCATTTGGGCAGGCTGCTTTACCATTTGCTTATGACCTGGGGAAACCTTCTGGGGTAACAGGTCTAACACATACCGGTTTGGGTTCAGATTATAGTTCTTCTCCAAAGATGAAGTTTGATACATCAGGTGATAATTTAATACTGAATTTTACCGGTGTTCCGGGGACTTTGTCATTTGCAATAAAATGGAATCAAAGTTCTTCAGCAGCTCGATTTCCCGGAGATTTTGAAGTTTTAGAATCTTCTGATGGTAATACTTATACTCAGGTTCAAATGTATAATAGCACAACAGGAACAGCACTGCCAAATGGAACGGTTAAAACTGAAACATTTACCACGCTTAATGCAGCTACAAGATTTATTAAATGGAATTATACTTCAAAATCTAATGGCAATATTGGAATTGGGGCAATTACTTTAGCAGCCGCCACAGTTGCTGAACCAACTACTCAGTCATCAGACATAAATTTTTCTAATTTGGCACCTGATGGATTTACAATTAATTGGACAAGCGGTGATGGAGCTAATAGAGTAGTTTTTATGAAAGAAGGGAGTGGTGCAATAACTGATCCTACTGATGGAGTTGCATATACCGCAAGTAATGACTGGAATACAAAAGGTACTCAATTAGGTGCCTCTGGTTATTATTGCGTGTATAATGGTTCCGCTGCCACTGTTGATGTTACAAACTTATTAGCCAGTACAACTTATTATGTTTATATTTATGAATATAATGGAACCGGTACAGGCAGTAATTATTTTATAGCTTCACCTGCAAATAGTAGTCAACTTACAAATTCATCCGGCGATCCAACTATTTCAATTAGTACTACATCATTAGGTTTTGGGAATGTTATCATTAATACAACCTCGGGAGAAATGAGTTATGATGTATCGGGAGAAAATCTAACTGATGATATTACTATTACTCCTCCTGCCAATTTTGAAATTTCTAAATCAAGCGGTGCTGGGTTTACAACTGGTGCAATTGTTTTGACTCCAAATTCGGGGACAGTTGACCCAACTACTATTTTTGTAAGATTTAACCCTACTGTTGTTACTGCTTATAGTGGAGATATAACACATATAAGTACAGATGCTGCACAAAAAGATTTGGCTTTAAGCGGTACGGGAATTTATGCAAATACTACTGATGTTTATGAATTTACACCACAAATTGCTACTTCTACAATTCAATCTCTTATTAATACTATTGATGTTGCTGTTGATGTTTTTAAGTTTACAATTGAAGATATGGGTGTTGATGGCGAAGCAACAAAAGTAACAAATGTCAGAATTCAACCCTCGGGTTCAAATACAGCCGATTGGTCTAATTCCATTATTGGTGTTACTTTAAAAAATGGTGTTGATCCAATTACAATTGGAACACCTGTAATTACTGATACACAAATAAATATTCCAATAGTTTCCGGTAATTTAAATATTGCTGAAGGTGGTTCGGCTGATATTACATTAGGTGTTTTCTTGAGAACATCTCTTATTGTTGATAATACTGTATTAGGATTTTCGATAACTGCAGCAAGCCATGGTTTTACTGCCGATGCTACCGGATCCTCGTTTGTTACGGCTCTTACTTTGGGTGATTTTTTATCCAACGATCATAATATTGAAGTAGAAGCTACAAAACTAAGGTTTACAACAAATAAACCTCCTGCAACGGTTGCAGTTAATGCTGATTTTAATGTTGAAGTTGATGCAACCGATATTAATAATAATAGAGATTTGGATGCTGTTAATCAAATAGTGTTAGCTAAAGCAACCGGTACAGGTATTTTAAGTTCAGCTACTGGATTAACTCAAAATTTAGTTGCCGGAGTATATTCTTGGACAGATGTACAATATAATACCAAAGAAGATTTTACCATTAATGCAACTACAGCCGGCTTAACTGATGCAGTTTCAAGTACTATCTCAGCAGTAACTCAGTTACAGCCTTTAGAGGTTATGATCTCACATTTATCAGCTGATTATGCCGGTTCAAGTGATGAATTTGTTGTTCTTTTTAATAATACGGATTCACCTTTAGACCTAAATGGATATGAATTAAAATATTTTGCAGCTACAGGAGGAGCGGGTGCTACTTTATATTCATTTAATTCTTCTGTAATTCTCCCCGCTCGTAAATATCTGCTTCTTGCTTATAATGCTACAGTTACGGTTGGTTCTATAAGTGTGACTCGTGATTTAGTAATGGCTTCCGGCATGGCTCCAAGTGGTCAATTAGTCCTTCGTCAAACCAGTAACACGGCCAATATAATTTTTGCGGCCGCATGGGGAACTATTTCGGTTTACACTGCTGGCATGACTGATGCTGCTCCATGGCCGGGTGATGGAATGATTTCCTTAACTCCAAATGGTACTACTTACACAAGAACAAGTTATAATTCTTCCAACTTACAATATACACATACACTTTCGGCAAATATTGCAGAGCTTCCTAATAGTTCTTCTGAACCTCTTCCTGTTGAATTAGTGTCTTTTACCGCTAATAATATTAATAATACGGTTGTATTAGATTGGCAGACAGCTACCGAAATTAATAACCATAGTTTTGAAGTTGAAAGAAAAATTGACGGAAATAATTGGGTTACAATCGGTTCAGTTGCAGGAAACGGAAACAGCAATGTTGTATGTAATTATTCGTTTGTTGATTCTAAACTTAGCGGAAACGGAAATTATCAATACAGATTAAAACAAATTGATAATGATGGTAATTTTGAATATTTTAATGCGGTTGAAGTAGTTGTCGGAAATCCGGATCAATACGAATTAGGGCAAAATTATCCAAATCCATTTAATCCTGAAACTACAATTAAATTTACAATGCCAAATGCAGGGATTGTAAAACTTGTTGTTTATAATACTTTAGGTCAGCAAGTGGCAGTATTATTAAATGGCTATTTGGAAGCCGGATTTCACTCAACACAATTTAATGCTTCTCAACTTTCAAGTGGAATATACTTCTATAAATTAGAGACGGATAATTTTAATAGTGTTAAGAAAATGATTCTTGCAAAATAGGAACTAGTGACTACAAATTAGTGATTAGCTAAAGATAAAAAGAAATAATTTTTAAAAAGAAACCGTGGTTAATAAAATAGCTGCGGTTTTTTTTGTAGTATTCAGTAACCATTGTCTAACAGCCAAAACGCACCAAAAATATTGTAAACTGCTAAATAAGACGATAATGTAAATTACAGCAAAAACGTTAATGGAAATCGGATTGAAAGAGTTCAATAGCCCATTCCTTCAGGGATGGGAATAAAAATAAATAAATCAATCAACCCATCCGTAAATAAATGGGCTTATGCTATCGTTGGCGCAAAATAATTTATGATTTATCGCTTACTTAATACAACTAGTGCAACCCACGCTGGGGTTGTATTCTTGTTCTGCGGTTTTATGGCTAATGACATGTAACCCTTAACAGGGTTAACACAGCAAAAATGTTAATAAACTTGGGCTAAAAGAGTTCATCAGCTATTCCTTTCCGGATGGAAAAAAACATCATAAAAGACGATAATGTAAATTGCAGCAAAATAGTGTATTGAAATAGGGAAAAAAGAGTTCAATAGCCCATTCATTTATGGATGGGAATAAATATTAAACAAACAACACATCCATCCGAAAATAAATGGGCATAGAGATTATTAGTTAAATCCAATAGAGATGCAATGTTAATAGAGGTGCAAAATATTTACCCATAATTAACAAAAAAATAATAGCATTAATTAAAAAAATATCTTATTTTAAATTAAATAATTAACATAATTTAAGGTGAAAAATGAAAAAACTTATTTACTTATTTGTTTCGGTTTTAATATTATTAAGTGTAACTGAAATAATGGCTCAAACAATGACGGAATTAGTTGTACCACAGTATTTTGGAAGTAAATCCGGTGCTAGTGCAAATACAAACCGTACTCCTATTGCTATTTGTTTGAAATTTGACGGACTAACTCCAAGTACTGCTTATGATGTTAAATTCCAAATAGGACTATTAACAGATGCAATTACTTCGTATGGAGCAGGTAACATTTGGGACGGAACTGCATATAGCGGTTCAAAAGTAACAAATGCTTTTACAACAGATGCCGCTGGTAGCAGTGTACCAGTTTGGTTTTATTTTCAACCAACAGGAAATGGTACACGCTTTGATGCAGGAATGCAGCATAATGTTCGTGTTGGTGTAATAACAACCGGTGGAACAATGCCCGGTTCACCTAGTTTTTTAGGTACAAAAATTCTTACTGCTTTAGATATAGCTTCTGTTGAAAGAACAGCAGCTACTACCGATGACGGTTGCTTTATTAAAGGAACTGCAGTTGTGGCTACATCAGGCAAATATGTTTTATTATTTGATAACATCGAAGGAACAGGTGATCCTTTATTTTCTTACCAAATAAGAACTGCAACAGCCACAAATGCAAATCAATCGGATTTACCTACAGAAATTAATGAAGTGTATCTACAAGCAGTTCCAAGTGTAATTGGTGATTATCCTGCTGTTATTCCAATTGGGGCAAATAACCCAAATGGAGTTAGAAGAATTGAAGCACGTAATGCAGATAATACTTTATTTGGTTTTTCGCCATCCGCTAGCGGAGTATGGGGAGCAACAAATACTACTACTTTAACTCGTAGAGCAGTAGGTGTTATTGATTCAGTTTCTGCACCTGTACCTGTTGAATTGGTAAGTTTAGCAGCAACTAGTTATAATAATAGTGTTTCTTTAACTTGGAAAACAGCTACCGAAACCAATAACCAAGGTTTTGAAATTGAAAGAAAAAGCAACAATCAATTGTGGGAAAAAGTTGGATTTGTTTCCGGTAACGGAAGCAGCACAGAAATTAGAAGTTATTCTTTTATTGATGGTAATTTAAGCGGTCTAGGTGTTTTTTCTTACAGATTAAAACAAATTGATAACGATGGTTCGTTTGAATATTCTTCAGTTATTAATGTTACTGTAGGTACACCGGCTAACTTTGAATTAAACCAAAATTATCCAAATCCATTTAACCCAAGTACTACTATTAATTTTACTTTACCCGAAGCTTCACAAATAAAATTAGTTGTTTATAACATGCTTGGTCAAAGTGTTGCAACATTATTTGATGGTGCTAAAGAAGCAGGTTATCATTCGGTTGTATTTAACGCTGCCGGATTAACTAGTGGTATTTATTTTTATCAAATACAGTCTGATAATTTTAATTCTGTAAAGAAAATGATTCTTGCAAAATAGTGACTAGTAATTAGTGATTAGTAATTAGTAATTAGTGATTAGTGACTAGTGATTAGTTAAATGTAATAAGAAATGTTATTTAATAATGAACCGTAGTTAATGCAAAAATTAGCTGCGGTTTTTTAATTTTCGGTAAACAATAATTAAGTGAGGGTAAATAATAACAATTTGTTTATTAAAAACATTATTGGGAAATAAAAGTTCTTATAATAAGACAAATTACAACATGAAAAATTCAATTATAATCTACTAGCCCTTAAAAAATTAAAGGACTAATAGATTCAAACTATCATAAAAAAATAATTAATCTTTATATTCTTTAACCAATTTTCTAAAAATATCTTTATGAACTGTAAATCCCAACATTTTAAGTTTTACAAAATCTTCAGAATAAAAATAATATCCTTTATCGCCAACACTTCTAGAACCGGAACCAGAATCTTTTATCAAATACCAATCTTTACCGGCTTTTTCGAGATAACCAACCAAATGTATTCCGTGGTCATCTTCTGTTGTTCCGTTAGCAATACGGAATTGACGTGAATACTGATCAATATATTCCGAAGGGATATCAAATGAAGGAACCAATGCAACCTTAGCGTGGCTTTCTAATCCGGCTTCACTTACATCACCGCCAATAGCCAAAGTATAACCGGTACGAATAGCTTCTTTAACTACATTCATAAATACACCTAACGGGATATTATAATAATCTTTGCTATGCCACCAGTTGTCAGGTACTTTAAGTTCAACTTTTTGATAAAACGGATCTTCTAATGTAGATAAAACTTCAACATAATCGTCAAAATTTATTTTACAAACTTTATCAAAAAAATCTTTTGGAGTATAAGATTTACCATCGTAATTGAATTTTTCCGGGGGAGTGCCAAGATAATGATTTAAGATAGATTTAATAGTAGAAATAGCAAACTCTTCATTCCAATTGTTAGTCTCTTTTAATGATTCCAGAAATAATTTCATCTCAGCAGCCATTTGTTCATGATCGTGAAATTTTTGTCCCTGTTTTAAGCCGGTATATACTTCTAAAGGAACTACGCCATATTTTGACCAAATTCGTACTAAAGCATTCGATTCGCTGCCTTCAGCAAAATGAGAATTTCCTCTTTCTTGAATATATCCTTTGGCTTTTTCAACATATTCCCAATAGGCGGTATATATTTCTGAAAGTTTTATTTCTTTTTTCTGTAATCTGTAAATCTCGGATTCATAAAATGAAGTAGTAGAAAACGACCAGCAAGTTCCAGTTCGTGCCTGCGGATATAAAATTGGGTCAAAATGCCAATAATACTTAAATTCCGATTTTAATTTAGGTAAATCCATACCTGCAAAATCCATTTTGAATGTTAGTTTTGGAATTGAATCTATTTTTTTAAAAGAATCAGCTTCTTTTACAATATAATTCCAAAATTCATTTTGATAATCAACATATTTGCCTTTATCTTTATTAACCTGCGCAAAATTATTTATGCTTGTACTAATTACAATTATTAATAATAAGGCTGCAACTTTTTTCATATTAACTCCGTCAATTATTAAATCAATTTAATAATGTAAAATACTTATTAGTATTATTATTATCCATAAAAATTGTAAATAAATATAACAATTATCAATTATTTTTTTGTGGAAATAGGGGAGTGAGGAATATAATCCTTAAAAATATAATTGGAATAGATTAAATATTTTCATAAATTTGTACTTCTAATTTGCCCGGGTGGCGGAATTGGTAGACGCGTTAGGTTCAGGGTCTAATTGACGTAAGTCAGTAGGGGTTCGAGTCCCCTCCCGGGTACGGAAAAATCCTTATAGAAATATAAGGATTTGTTATTTATGCAATAACTTTTATTAGTTTATGAACCTAAAAGATGATTAATTATTAATAAAAAAGAAACAACAATAATTATTAGTAAAAATTCCTTTTATTAACCCTAAATATTTTATATATTTGTAAACGTTTTTTAAAAGTTTGCCGAACGCACTCTAACATGTTTGTTGCCCAACTCCGTGAGGTCCGGAAGGAAGCAGCGGTCAGTAACGGCATGTGTAGTTGTGTTGTTCGGCTTTTTAATTTTAAATAAATACCTATCATTTATGTTGTATAAAGATGTTTTAGCATCGCCTAAAATAAAAGTTTAAATATAAACACTAATAATTAATAAGGAATAGTAGTCAATAAATTTAAGAATGAATCACTTAGTTCATTAATTAATATCTCTCTTTCGTCATTATCAAAAAGTAGTCTTTGATTTATTTCTAATTCAATGCCGGCGTAATTATCCATTCCCAGTGTATTTCGCATTGTTGTTGTTAAACCGTCCTCGTAACCATGGTAAGGGTTATTAAACATAACTTTAATGCTTTTGTTAAGTTTATTAATTTCTTTTTTCCAATTATGTGTCAGCTCTCTTTCAAAATCACTTTTAGGGTAATATAATAATCCAATATCTGCCTTTCGGACAATATTATTAAATATGGGTGTAAAAGAATGGATTGAAATGTGGATTAATTTATTTTTACTATTATCTAATGAAATTATTTTTTCAAATGCATTTTTGCGATATGGATTATAATATTTTTCAATAATCTCTTTTTTAATTTCCGGGTGCAGGGGATAAGTAAATTCGGAAAAAAGAGTTTTACTTTTTAATTGTCTATTTAAATCAATAATCAGTCTGGAAAACAAGCCGTAAAACCCAAGGGAATCATAAGAGCTTACAAATTTATCAAAAATTGATTTAGCTCCAAAGTCATATGCTCTATGAGTTTCCAAAATTTCCTTATTTTCATTAAATAAATATAAAAATTCGTCAGGAATACGATTTGAAGAATGTTCGCATGTAAAAATCAATTTAATCATGGTAGTATTATGTAATTTAGCAAAGGTTAATTAATATAGCACAGCAAATTTATTAATAATTTGTTATTTTTACATATTAACTTTAAAATATTTTTTATAGGGTGTTATTATGTTGTCTAAGGTAGAACAGTTTTATTTGGAAAAATCAAAAAAAGAATTGATTTATGCTCCGATTGAAAAATTAGCAATTATACAGGTAAATAGTTTTCCTGAATTAGGAAAATTAACTGCGCAAAGATTTGTAGAATGGGTTCAAAACAATCCGGGTGGAGTAGTATCTTTACCAACAGGTAAAACCCCGGAACATTTTATTAGATGGGTAAGCTTTTATGTAAAAAATTGGGATGATATAAAAGTTCAAACCGAATTAACCGAAGTTGGAATAGATACTTCAAATAAACCGGATTTGTTCAGTTTAAGATTTGTTCAAATAGACGAATTTTATCCTATTGATTCATTTCAACATAATAGCTTTTATTATTATATCCAAAAATATTATTTTAACAATTTGGGTCTTGATCCTAAAAAAGCATTGTTTATGAACATAAATGAAATCCCAACCGCAGAAAATTTACCTTTGAATGATATATTCCCGGATAAAGAAGTAGACTTAGGTTTGCGTACTCGTTGGGCTAGTACTAGACTTGAACGTTTGCAGAAACAAACAATTGATTTAGTTGATCAATTTTGTTCGGATTATGAAAAAAAAATAAGAGCGATGGGAGGAATTGGATTTTTCTTGGGAGGAATTGGTCCGGATGGTCATATTGGCTTTAACGTACAGGGTAGCGACCATTTTTCAACTACACGCTTAATATCAACCAATTACGAAACGCAAGCCGCAGCAGCAGGCGATTTGGGCGGAATTGAAATTGCACGAAAAAGACTTGTTATAACTATTGGTCTAAATACAATTACATATAATCCAAAAGCTACAGCAATAATTATTGCTGCCGGTGATGCAAAAGCCAATATTGTACGCGATTCTATTGAAAGTCCAAGGACAAATAAATATCCTGCTAGTGTATTGCAAAATTTAAAAAATGGCAGATTTTATTTAACAAATGGTGCTGCTCTCCGTTTGATGGAAAGAAGATATGTTGATATTAAAAACGAAGAAAGCATTTCGCAGCCTTCAGTTGAAAGGGTAGTTATTAACTTAATGATTGAAAAGAATAAAGAATTATTAAAGTTAACGGAAGACGATTACAAATCCACAAAATTTGGAAATTTAGTTTTAGAAAAAACAGGATTATCGGCTGATGAAATAAATAAAACCATTCATAATTCAATTTTGGAAAGATTTGAAAGAGGAATGGAAAACGTTGATAACCAGGTAATTTTGCATACAGCCCCTCATCACGATGATATTATGCTTGGTTACATGCCGTATATAGCTCATTTAGTTCGTAATCCTACCAATAAACATTATTTTGTTACAATGACCAGCGGTTTTACAGCTGTTACTAATGCATATATGTTGGAGCTGTTAAATGAATTAAACGAAATGATTGATTCAACTGAGTTTAAAAATCGTTATACAACGCAATATTTCGATCCAAATTTTGAAGAAGGTAAAAATAGAGATATAAATTTGTTTTTAGACGGAGTTGCTGCACATAGCAGAACTATGCGTAAAGAGGCAAATGCGCGCAGGTTGTTGCGTAACTTAATAGAAATTTACGAAGAAGATAATATTAAATATCTAAAAGACAGAGTTGACGAATTAATTAATTATTTCAAAACTCAATATCCCGGGAAAAAGGATATTCCTCATGTACAAAAATTAAAAGGAATGTTGCGTGAGTGGGAAGAAGAAATATTATGGGCTCATTTTGGCTTTTATACAGATTCGGTTAAACATTTACGTTTAGGATTCTATCAGGGAGAAATATTTACAGAAAATCCTGAAATGAATAGAGACGTTTTACCGATTTATCAACTGTTAAAAAAGACCAAACCTACCGTTGTTACAGTTGCTTTAGATCCTGAAGGAAGCGGTCCTGATACCCATTATAAAGTATTACAGGCAATTGCAGAAGCTTTAAAACTTTATGAAAAGAACGAAGGAGTTAGCAATATTAAAGTATGGGGATATAGAAACGTTTGGTATAGATTCCATCCTGCGGAAGCAAATATTTATATTCCGGTTAGCATAAATTCTTTTTCAATTGTTGATGATACTTTTATGTATAGTTATGGTTCACAAAAGGCTGCAAGTTTTCCAAGTTGGGAACAAGATGGTCCATTTTGCAGATTGTCTCAAAAAATTCAAGTTGAACAATACCAGACAATTAAAAAGTGTTTAGGTAAAGATTATTTTCTTAAAAACTCAAGCCCACGAATTCGTGCTGCGCATGGAATGATTTATATTAAGGAACTTACATTAGAGGAATTTTACAGCAAATCGACTGAACTGAAAAAATTAACAGAAAATATTTAACAAAAAAAGCCGCACATTATTCAAATGTGCGGCTTTTTAACTTTAATTAAAAAAGAAAATCTACTCAAATTTTATTAATTCTTTTCCCTTAGAAACCATTTCGTTAACTTCAACAAAAAGACATTTTATTGTGCCGTCCATTGGTGAAAGAATATGATTTCTCATTTTCATTGCTTCAAGGATTAAAATAAGATCCCCTTTTTTTACTTTTTGTCCCGGTTTAACAAATAACTCGTTTATGGTACCGGGTATGGTTGTATAAATAATTTTAGGATTAGGAACAGCATATCTTTTTCTGTTCTTATATTTTTCCGTTAAATTCGTTTCATACAGTGTTGCATCAATATTTAATTTTTCCATAATTCTCCTCTATTAAAATGGGGGAATGCCATGTTTTTTAAATGGTCTTTCATCTTTTTTATTTTCAAGAAGATTTAACGAATGTATTAAATATTTTCTTGTATCTTCCGGATTAATTACCGAATCAATATGTCCATTTTTTGCAGCAACATAAGGGTTGGCAAATTTTTCGGTATATTCTTTAACTTTTTCTTTACGGGTAGCATTCGGATCGGATGAACTTGTAATTTCAGTCTTAAATATAATGTTGGCAGCACCTTCGGGGCCCATTACTGCAATTTCGGCTGTAGGCCAAGCATATACAAAATCGGCTCCTAAATGACGCGAGCACATTGCAATATAACCGCCACCATATGCTTTTCGAAGTATAACAGTTAATTTTGGTACTGTTGCTTCGCTATACGAGTACAATAACTTTGCACCGTGTCTAATAACACCGTTATGTTCCTGATCAATACCGGGCAAATAACCGGGTAAATCGACAAATGTAACAAGTGGTATATTAAAAGAATCGCAATATCTTATAAAGCGGGCAGCTTTATCGGATGAATCAACATCTAATACACCAGCTAAAACTAACGGCTGATTACCAACAATTCCTATTGTTTTTCCATTTAATCTTGCAAAACCAATAACAATATTTGCAGCCCA
The DNA here is from genome assembly GCA_043805435.1 of bacterium. Lineage (GTDB taxonomy): Bacteria > Bacteroidota > Ignavibacteria > Ignavibacteriales > Melioribacteraceae > JAEXOD01. Next base: position 31,196 of record JAZDHY010000105.1, on the reverse strand, counting down.
ATTTTCTTGTATTTCAAAAAATCCCGAATCATCTGAAATTGCTTTTATAACATTTCGAATATCGTAAGGTTTTGTCGGTTCAATTGAGAAAATTTTATCCAATTCAAATGGATATTTAGGTGGTTTGGCTTCAATATTATCAGCTTTTTTTGTGTTATTCCAAGGTATATAGGTAACTAATTGTTTTATTTGTTCAAAACATTCAAATTCTGTTTTTGCAAAAAAGTGAGCATTTCCCGTAATTTCGGTTTGTACGCGTGCACCGCCTAAATCTTCCATTGTAATTTCTTCACCAAGTACTGTTTTAATAACTTCAGGCCCTGTAATAAACATTTTTGAAATTTTATCAACTACAAATACAAAATCTGTAAGAGCTGGGGAATATACCGCACCGCCCGCACATGGACCTAAAATAACCGAAATTTGGGGAATTACACCGCTTGATAATGTGTTTCTGTAAAATATTTCGCCATAACCGGCCAAAGCATTTACACCTTCTTGAATTCTTGCTCCGCCCGAATCGTTAATTCCTATTAAAGGAATACCGCTTTTTAAAGCCAAATCCATTATTTTTGTAATTTTTCTGGCATGCATTAAACCAAGTGAACCACCGGCAACTGTAAAATCTTGTGCGTAAATTGCTACCGGGTGACCGTAAATAGTGCCTGTTCCGGTTATTACACCATCAGCAGGTAATTCTTTTTTGTCTAATCCGAAATCTTTGGTCGTATGTTCAACAAATAAATCAACTTCTTGAAACGTACCTTCATCTAATAAAATTTCAATTCTATCGCGGGCATATAGTTTTCCCATTGCCTTTTGTTTATCAATTGCTTTGTTTCCGCCGGGAGGATTTATTCTATCCTTCTTTTTAAAAAATTCTTTAATCTGATCAAAGATTGACATTTCAATTCCTAATTGTTTAAAAATTAATATCTTGAATTTTTAAAATTCAAGATATTATATGTAACTAAAAATTTAATAAGTAGCAATTTAAATTTTTTTGCTGCTTTTATGCATATTGCATAATTTTATATAACTTATTAAAAAATAAATATTTAACTGATTGTGGTAAAAATCTTGCAGTTCCTGTTTTTCTGCTAAAAGTTTTTCCATTTTATCCACAAGTTGGTAAATTCTAGCAACTTCAGCCTCTGTTGGTTTGGGTAAAGTCATATCCACACCGACGTTTGTTAATAAATCAACAGAGTATTTTTCAACCGGCTTTTATGAAAGTTAAACTATTTGTAATTGCCGATTGTCCTTCTTTTTTATTTTTTGCAACAATTGTTTGCCAAGCTGCATACAAATATTTGCAAGATTGGGTTACATGTTTTAGAGGTAAATTTAAACCCTGTTGAATTTTTCATTTACAGTCTGTTAAAATTCCGCAAACATTGTTGACTATTAAAATGTTTTGTTTTATATATTAAAAAAGGCGAATCTAATATAGACCCGCCTATAAAATATTTAAAACTTGTCTAATTATTTTTCTGCTAAAAGTTTTTCCATTTCATCCATTAGCTTGTTCATTTTATTAACAACAGCTAAAATAGGATCGGCTGTTGTCATATCAACTCCGGCATCTTTTAACACCTCAATTGGATATTTTGAGCACCCTGATTTTAAGAAAGTTAAATATTTATCAATAGCAGATTGTCCCTCCTTAAAGATTTTAGCAACAATTGCCTGCGAAGCAGCATAAGATGTGGCATACTGATATACATAAAAATTATAATAAAAATGAGGAATACGAGCCCATGAATAACCTTCTTCTTCATCGGTGGTCATAGATGGTCCCCAGTATTTTTGATACATATCTTTATATGATTGTGTCAATAATTCGGGAGTTAACGCAATACCTTTTTCCGATTGTTCATTGGCAAATTGTTCAAATTCGGCAAATCGTGTCTGACGGAAAAAAGTAGTTGTAATATTGTTTAATTGTTTTTCAATTAAAGCTAATTTCTCTTCTTTGTTTTGTGCGTTTTGTATTAAATAATCAAGAAGTAATGCTTCGTTAGTTGTTGAGGCTACTTCGGCAACAAAAATTGAATAACTTGCATAAGGGAAAGGTTGTGTTGTTATTGTAAAATACGAATGCATATTATGCCCCATTTCGTGGGCTAAGGTGAATACATCGTTTAATTCGTTATTCCAGTTAAGCAATACATATGGATGTACTCCATAAGCATCATCGGATGAATATGCTCCGCTGCGTTTGTTTTGAGTTTCATAAACATCTATCCAGCGGTTATCGAAAGCCATGTTTAAATCTTTTATATATTCTTTGCCAAGAGGTTTTAATGCTTCAATTACCATCTCTCTTCCTTGTGGATAAGTATATGTTTTTTTTACAGAAGGAAATAAAGTTACATAAGTATCATAAGGATGGAAATCATTTAATTTTAGGACTTTCTTTTTAATTTCGCACCATCTATGTAATACCTTGAGGTTTGTGTTAACGGAATTTACTAAATTATCATATACAGAAAGGGGAACATTGTTAGGATCTAAAGAGGCTTCTCTTGTGCTAATATATTTTTTTGCTTTGGCATTAAATATTTGAGCTTTAATATTTCCTGAAAATAGACCCAAAATTGTATTTTTATATTCCATATATGGTTTATACAATCCCCTATATACTCTTTCTCTGTAATCCCTATCGGTTGAATATAAACCTGCTGTATATCTACCGCTGGAAACACGTATATCGGATTTTCCATCTTCACTTTTTACCAATGGATATTGGATATCAGCACCACTAAAAAAGCTAAAAGTGTTAGAGGCAACATCTTTTACCGGAGTTGACAAAGCTAAAATCTCTTCAAGTTCGGGAGATAAAGTATGTGATTCCATACGGAGTAAGTTATCAAAATATTGTTTATAAATCTCCAGTCCTTTTTCTTCTTTCATAAATTGAGCTAATTTTTCTTTAGGGATTGCTATTAATTCAGGACGTAAAAAAGAAGCCGCTGCTGCTGCTTGTGATTCTAAATTACTTATTCTTTCATCCATAGCTAAATATTTGGCTTCTGCTAAATCCAAATCTTTTGCCAATGAAGAATATAAACCAAGTTTATCCAAAATTATATTAATTTTTTCGTCAAACTTAAGTACACTTAATAAATCTTTGGCACCGGCACCAACTTTGCCAACAAATTTATTATAATCGCCAATATTTTTTTCAATAAACTTAAAGTCTTTTTCCCATAAATCTTCTGTTTGGTAAATATCCTGAAGATTCCATGTGTATTGTGCTTCAATTTGGTCATGTTTTGGCAAATCACCGCTTGAAGTTTCTTGTGCAAACATTTTTGTGTTGCTGTTAATTATTAAACTACCCATAATAAAAACTACCTTAATACTATTAATTATTTTTCTTTTTATTGATAACATAATCTATCCGTTTTGTTTAATTATAAATTATATTTATTTAACTTATTACAGATTCTATCTTTTTGGAAGTCTTTCAATATACGAGCTGTTGCTTAAAATGGCAAATGATTCTGTTTTGCGTAATTCATCCAAATTATCGCAATTCATATAGCTCATTGCGCTGCGTAAACCATCTGAAATGGCATTAATTACGCTTTTAACGGTGCCTTTATAAGGAACCATTGTTTCTTCACCTTCAATAAATTCGCCTTTCATTTTTACACCAAAAGAAGCCGAACCTCTATATTTTTTCCAAAGCTGGTCGTTGTATTTTATAACCTCGCCGGGCGTTTCTTTTGTGCCGGCTAACATTCTTCCCAGCATAACCGAATCTGCTCCAATTGCTATTGCTTTTGCTACATCACCGGGACTTTTAATGCCTCCGTCTGCAATAATATTAATATTCAAATTATCTTTTTGGCGTGCAAAACAAACATCTAAAACAGAAGAAATTTGGCCGATACCTATTCCTGTTTGAATTGAAGTAGTACATACACTTCCTCCTCCAATTCCTACACGTATGGCGTCTGCTCCTGCTTCAACAATATTTTTTAATGTGTAACCGCAGGCAATATTGCCAACCATAACCTTTAAGTTATATTTACTTTTTAAATGTTCGCACATTTTTAACACATGAATATTGTTTGCGTTTGCTGTATCAATGCAAACAAGCAGGTTCTTTTCTGCAAGTTTTTCAAGCAATTCTTCCGTAGCTGTTAAACTGACTGATACGGCCTGGATTTCATCATAGGCAGATTCGTTATCCAAAATTTCTTTTAGAGAAGAGTCAAATCTGTTTAAAACACCCAAACAACCGGAGTTTTTTAGTTCTTTAGCCATTACAATTCCGGTTACGGTATCCATAGGACTGGAGATTACGGGCAGACTTAAATTATATCCAACAAAGTTACACGTTGTAATAGCATCTGTTCTGCTTCTTAAATGGGAAACGTGCTGAGGAATTAAACTAATATCATCATAAGTTAATGATACATTGTAGCTGTTAAGTTCTTCTTTTGAGTAAACCTTCATATAACACCTTAATATTCATAGAAAAGGCGAATCTTCATTAGATTCGCCTTAAAAACAGTTTTTAATATTTATCTATTTTTCAGATAATAATTTTTCCATCTCGTCCATTAATTGATTCATTTTATTTACTACTGCAATAATAGGATCCGCGGTTGTCATATCAACGCCGGCACTTTTTAATATCTCAATTGGATATTTTGATTTACCTGATTTTAGGAAATTTAAGTATTTATCAATTGCAGGTTGTCCTTCTTTTTTAATTTTTGCAACAATTGCCTGTGATGCTGCATAAGAGGTTGCATATTGATATACATAAAAATTATAATAAAAATGAGGAATACGAGCCCACGTATAACCTTCTTCATCGTCTGTAACCATTGCAGGTCCCCAATACTTTTGATACATATCTTTATAAGATTGTGTTAAAAATTCCGGAGTTAAAGCAACACCATTTTCGGATTGTTCGTTTACAAATTTTTCAAATTCCGCAAATCTTGTCTGACGGAAAAAGGTTGTTGTAATGTTATTTAATTGTTTTTCAATTAAGGCAAGTTTTTCTTCTTTTGATTGAGCATTTTGAATTAAATAATCCAATAATAATGCTTCGTTTGTTGTTGAAGCTACTTCGGCAACAAAAATTGAATACCCTGCATAAACATAAGGTTGGTTAAGACCTGTATAATAAGAATGCATATTATGGCCCATTTCGTGAGCTAAAGTAAATACATCGTTTAATTCATCATTCCAATTTAATAAAACATAAGGATGAACACCAAATGTAGTTCCCGATGAATAAGCTCCACTACGTTTGTTTTGTGTTTCGTAAACATCAATCCATCTATTATCAAAAGCTGTTGTTAAACTTTTAATATAATCGCTGCCAAGTGGTTGTAATGCTTTAATTACAATATCACGGCCGGCTTCATATTTGTATTCTTTTTTTACACCGGGAAATAATGTTACATAAGTATCATAAGGGTGAAAATCGGGTAAGTTAAGAACTCTTTTTTTCAATTCGCACCATCTGTGCATTGAAGCTATATTATTATTTACCGAAGTAACTAAATTATCGTAAACTGCTACCGGAATGTTATTACCATCTAAAGCTGCTTGACGAGTATTATCATATTTTCTTGCTTTTGCATCAAAAATTAATGCTTTAATGTTTCCTGTAAACAAACCCAATAAAGTATTTTTGTAGTCTTTATATGGCTGGTAAAATCCTTTATATACTCTTTCTCTATATTCTCTGTTTGTGGAATATAAAGCAGCATAATATCTGCCGTCGCTTATTTTAATATCATTTTTGCCTTCTTCATCTTTTACAAAAGGATATTGAATATCGGCACCTGTAAAAAAGCTGAATGTGTTATAAGGAACCTGTTCAACCGGACCGGCTAAAGCTAATAATTCTTCCATTTCAGGAGATAATGTATGTGCTTTTGTACGGTATAAGTTATCAAACATCTGTTGATAAATTACCAAATCCTTTTTTCCTTTCATAAATTCAGCTAATTTTGCTTCAGGTATTGCTACCAGTTCAGGACGAACAAATGAGCTGATTGTTGAAACTTGTGTGTTTAGATTATTGATTCTTTCAAACATTGCTTGATATTTTGAATTTGTTAAATCCAAATCCTTTGATAATGACGAATATAAATAAAGTTTTCCCATTATTATACTTAGGTCTTCATCAAATTTTAATAATTCAAGCAAAGTTGCGGCATCTTTTGCAACAATACCTGTATATTTTGTGTATTTGTTCATGTTTTCTTCAATGTACTTGAAGTCTTTTTCCCACAAATCTTCCGAAGCATAAATATCAGCTACGTTCCAAGTGTACTCATTTTGGATTTGGTCATGTTTGGGAAGTTCTCCTCCTTGTGTTTCTTGAGCATACATGTTGTTGAGATTTGATAATAATAATGCACTTATCATAAAAAATAATACCTTATAAGTAATTTTAAGTGTTGTTGATTTTGCTAACATAGTTTTTACCATTTTTGTTAGATGAATTATTTAATTAAAGTCATTTTTTTTGTTATTTGTCCGCTGTTGGTCTTTAGTGTGTAAAAATAAATCCCGCTTGTTAAGGTTCTTGAGTTAAACTTAATTTCATATTTCCCCGGACTATATTCTTTTTTTACAAGTGTTGTAATTTTTTCTCCCAGACTATTAAAAACAGTAAGGTCAATTTTAGACGTTTTGCTAATGCTAAAAGTTATATTTGTTTCGGGATTAAATGGATTTGGATAATTTTGATATAATGTAAAATTTACAGGATTTATAATATTGTTTTCTTCAACGTTTACAAAAGAATCGGTTATTAAGCTTAAATGACCGGGGATTGTTACAGAGGGGATATCAAAACCGGGCACTTGAACAGTGGTTACGTTTGGCATATACTCTTTTAACATCCACATATTGGGTGCAAACCATTTTGTTAATGGAAGAGTAAGAAGATCTAAAACAGCAATGGGAAATGGGGGAGGTAAGACCTGAACCAAAATGCCGATGGACGCGGAAAGTTCAAATTTTTTACATGTATATGTACCCAAAACTGTTTGCAGGCTTTCGTCGTTTAGTCTTTTTCCTTTAACGGTTAAACGTATTGGGATATTGATCGAATCATATGTTATTGTTGTATCTTTTGTAAATAAAGTGTACGATTGGTTGACGGGTTTCGCAAAATCGTATAAAGGATACCAATCGGTTAAAGATTGTAAATATTTAATAAAATCTACTAAACTTGAATCGGCAAAAGTTAATAATGTATCCATAATTATTGAAGAGTCAAGTGACCCAATTAGCGAAAAATAAACACTTGCCTGTGATCCGTTAAAATTAAAAAAAGTTGAATCGATATAAGGCTGTAAATTTATTGTGTTTAATGCACCATTTTTTGCAATAATAATTTTTGATTCTCTTCCGTATTGCATTGATGTGCCTGCAAATGAATCAATTTTTGCGGTTGCAAATTCTTCAATCGGATTGTTAAGGCTATCCAAAGAAAAAATTTTATAATTCCATTTGTATCCTGCCGAACTTGGAAAATAATCGGCTGAATTTTGACTATATGTAGTTAAATAGGTTAAAAAGAACGATAAAATTAAAAAAGTACCTCTTTTCATTTTTTCCTCTTAATTTAAATCTAATTATTAAGTTATATAAAAAAAATCTTTTGTTCAATCTAATAAAAAGTAATTTCTTTCTTTTTTTTATTAATTGCTGTGTAATTTGCTAAAAATAAAAATACTACTTAAAAATTTGTTTCAATTATCAAGATTTATCGAATACAAAATGATGTTATAATACATTCAATAAACATTATTTCTCAGGTAAGTCGCTTTACCTCTAAATACTTGCCTAAAGCTTTTCTAATTAAACAAATAATTATTCTAATAGGTCATTGTTTTTGTAATATCTAAAATATTCCCAAAATACTTAGCAATCAATTCTTCGGCATTTTTTAGTTTTGGGGCTTCAACAATACATCTAATAATAGGTTCGGTATTAGATTTTCTGAAATGAACCCAATGGTCATCAAAATCAATTCTTAATCCGTCTTCAAGGTTCATTTTATTGGCAGAATAAATGTCGGTCAATTTTTCTAAAATAATGTCGGGATTAATATTATTAAGTTCAATTTTCTTTTTGGCTATAAAATATTTTGGTAAAGTATCCTTTAACTGACTTAATGTACCGCCAAATTCCAATAAATGTTGTAAAATGAAGGCTGTTCCTGTTAGTGCATCGCGTCCAAAAACCAATTTTGGATAAATAACACCACCGCTTCCTTCGCCGCCAATAATGGCATTTACTTCTTTCATTTTAGAAACAACATTTGCTTCACCAACAGGAGATTTATAAATATTGCATCCAAATTGATGGACAATATCATCAACAGCTCGTGTAGTAGATAAATTTACAACAACGTTACCTTTTTCTTTGGCTAGTAAAAATTTTACCGCCTGTGCAATAGTGTTTTCCTCGCTAAAAGGCTCTCCTTTTTCCGTAATTAATACAAGTCTGTCAACATCCGGGTCAACAACAATGCCTAAATCGGCGTTAAATTTTTTTACAGCTTCCATAGTTTCAGTCAAATTTTCCGGAATCGGTTCGGCAAGTCGCGGAAAAATTCCATTTTTTTCGCAATTTATTTTTATCACCTCGCAGCCAAATTTTTCAAGCAACAAAGGCATTATGTAAGAACCGGCTCCATTTACGCAATCTAACAGAATTTTAAATTTTCTTTTTTTTATTGCTTTTATGTCTAAAAATGGCAGTTCCAAAACACTTTTTAGGTGCTGAAATAACCCATCCGGGTTATTTTTAAGTGTCCCTAGTTTATCCCATCTTGAATAATTTTTAGTCGAATTATCAAGCAAACTTAACATTTTGATGTTTTCGTCAACTGTCATAAATTCGCCCTTTTTATTAATAAGTTTTAATGCGTTCCATTCATTTGGGTTATGGCTGGCTGAAAGAGATATACCGCCTAAAGCATTGTTTTTTAACACGTTAAAGAGTACTGTAGGTGTTGGTGTTATTCCTATATCAATAACATCATTCCCCTTAGCCATCAAGGTTCCAAACACAATATTTTTAACCATATCGCCTGTAATACGGCCGTCTCTGCCAACAACAATTTTCCCTTGTCCGCAAAAATCGGCAAATGCACTTGTGTATTTAACCAGTACTTCCGGTTCAAGTCCATCGCCTATTATTCCCCGTATTCCCGAAACACTTACCATTAGTGTTGACATATTTTCTCCAAAAAAATAATTAAGACTTTTGAGTATTTATTTGACTAAATAGATAAACTATACTATTTTAAAAGCTAAAATAATTTTTTTTATAATTAGTTCAAAATCTATCAACTTATCCGAGGTAATTAGTATGAGAATGACTCTGCTAAGATTTTATGTTCTTATCCTATGTTTGGTACTTAGCGGTAATGTGTTTGCGAACTCTGGAAAGATAACCGGTAGCATCATCGATTTGGATGCCGGCGATGCTTTACCATTCGTAAATGTTGTTATTGAAGGTACTTCAATGGGTGCTGCCACAGATTTAGATGGTAATTATACCATCTTAAATGTGCCGCCCGGGGTTTATAATGTTACAGCTTCTTTAGTTGGCTATCAAAAAAGCACAACTGAAGGAGTTAGAGTAAATGTTGATTTTACGACACGATTGGATTTTTATTTATCTACGGGATCGATTGATTTGCCGGCAGTTATTATTCAGGGTGATCGAAACCCATTGATTCGTCAAGATTTGACAAATCCAACGGTTGCAATTACATCAGAAGCAATTGGCGAATTACCTATTGATCAGATTGCCGACATTATCAAATTGCAGGCAGGTGTTGCAGTAGGTAATGACGGTGGTTTACACTTCCGTGGTGGTTATAGCAACGAAGTTGCTTATACTATTAACGGTGTTTCGGTAAACGACCCTTACGGAAATCAAAAATCAGTTGGACTTGCAACAAATGCTGTTCAAGAAGTATCAGTTTCTACCGGTACATTTAGTGCAGAATATGGCAATGCTCTTTCGGGCGTTGTAAATTACGTAACAAAAGAAGGCGGTGAAAAATACAGCTTCAGTTTACGTGGTTACATGGGGGATTATTTAACTAATCGTAATGAATTATTTCCAAATATCGATAATATTGATCCATTAAACAGAAGTCGTATTGAAGGTACTTTTGGTGGTTCTCTTCCTTTTACAAATAAAGAAGTGAAATTTTTTGTTTCCGGAGTTTATGAAAACTATAAAGGTTACATTTATGGTAAAAACTTATATTCTCCAACGGATTCCTATTTAGGCTTAAACGAATTTCCAACAGGAGACCCGAGAAAAGGTAATTCAACTGATCCCTTTTATTTTAATCCTTATAGCAATACAAGTAATGGAAACCCAACCGGTGACGGTGCCTATAAATCGTTAAACGATGATTGGAGCTTAAATTTTCAAGGTAACATAAGTTATAGTTTTACTTCTTTATTAAAATTAAGATATGACTTTGTATTTGATAGAGGTGAAAAAAAAGGCGGTGGAGATTTTGGTGCAATAGAATCAAGGTATAACCCTGAAGGTATGGGTAAAACTTATAATAATTCCGTACATAATGCAGTTGAATTTACGCATACAGTAAGCCAAAATGCTTTTTATACAATAAAAGCTTCTTATGGTTTTAACAGAAGTCAGTATTATTTATATGAAGATCCTTTAGATTCCAGATATTTGCCTACGGCTTATCAAAGAACTCTTGATAATACAGTATATTTGACCGGTGGTACCGATAATTATAGATTTTCAAGAAGCACAGAAACAATGGGCATTAAAGGCGACTTAGTTGCTCAAATGTTTGGCACTCATGAAATTAAAGTCGGTTTTGAAGGCAGATTTTTTAACTTAAATGTTGAATCTTATAGTGTGGAAATTGGTAAATATGATATTAATGCAACAGATAATTTTGGTTCTTTAAGTACTGCTGATTTATTAGATCCAAATACACAAATTGTTAGAAGAGTTCCAACAGTTGCATCTTTATATACTAAATACAACAGAAAACCAAGTTCTTTTTCTGTTTATTTAAGAGACAAAATTGAATTAGCTTCATCTTTAATTTTGAATGCGGGTATAAGATATGAATATTTTAACCCAAATGCATATTATAATGATAATTTATCAGATGAAATACAGACTGAAAAACTAGGATATATGACCGGAAGCATTAAAAAAGCTACAGTTAAACACATGATTTCTCCTCGTATCAGTATGTCTTATCCTATTACCGAAAAAGGATTGATTAGATTTTCTTATGGCCATTTCTATCAAAATGGTTCGTTAAGTTCTTTATACACAAATCCTAATTTTTATGTTGCCACTGCAGGTACTACTCCAAATTTTGGTAATCCGGATGTTAAACCTCAAAAAGCAGTTCAATACGAAATTGGTTTAAACCAAGTATTAACTGATGACTTTAAAATTGAAGTAGCCGGATTTTATAAAGATGTTCAAGACTATATTTATACTCAAACGGTTTATACAACAGGTGGAAGACAATATAGTGTATTAACCAACTTGGCTTATTCAAATATACGTGGTATAACTATTTCTTTCTTAAAAAGAAGATCACCACAAAGTTTATTTCAGGCAAGTTTAGATTATACATTCCAAGTTGCCGAAGGCAGCAGAACTGAACCATCGGAAGATTTATTCTTTAGTGATGCTTCAGGAAAACAAACAGAATCATATTTGGTACCTTTGGATTTTGACAGACCGCATATTATAAATGCAACTGTTAATTTAATTGAACCTGATGACTGGACAATGGGATTGGTTGCAAATGTTCAACTTGGTACTCCTTACACTCCTTCATTACCATCTGAATTGGTGCCAATTACTTATGATCAAAATTCCGCACGCAGACCAATGTCGTGGAATATAGATTTCAAATTTGAGAAATACTTTACTTTTGGAGATATAAAATATTCAATATTTTTACAAGTATATAATTTGTTAGATGTTGAAAATGAAATATATGTTTATGCCAGCAGCGGAAGAGCTCTTTCTAATGTTGAACAAGTGCTTAAAGCTAATGAATTCAACAAGTTAAAAAGCAGAATTGCCAACGGTGACCCAGGTATGATTAGTATGAATGATATCAATAATTATTATTCAAGCAGACCATCAAATGTTAGTACTCCAAGAGAAGTAAGAGTTGGATTCTCAATATTATTTAATTAATTGAAAATGTACGGAGAATATAAATGATTAAGTTAAAATATTTAATAATGTTTTTTATCCTTTTACTTAGCTGCACTTTTGTAAATGCACAGGTAGCCTTAGATAAGGATGGAAATATTGATTTGAAAAAGCTTTCTGATGAAGATGCTATGAGAATCTTTGGTGATAAATATGCTCCAAAGTTATTTAAAACTTTAGGTAGTTCACGTTATATAAAAGAATCTATTATTAACGGTAACAAAATTACAGCTATTATTTTTAATTATGCCTCAATATGTGCACCAAACAGATTAAGCAATACAGCAGATTTAGTATGGAACGGACTTGGATACGGATTTGAATTTGGTCCATTGGCCGCTGCAGAAGTAACAAATGATGCCGGAGATATATTACAAATATCCGACGATTCATTTGTTAATACGGCACAAGGTGATTATTCGCCTGATCTTACAGAAAAATGGGGTTGGTTGCCAAAAGGCGGTTTTGTTGACAGCACACAGGATAAGATTGCTTCATTAAATGCTGAAGATTCCGATGGTGACGGCAAACCTGATTCGTGGCCTCCGTTATGGTATTCCGAAGGTGCCGGGAAGTATATTTGGCCGGCATTTTTAGGTGACCAGGCTACTGCCCCTGATGAAGAAATTTATTACGTGGTTGATGATTATTCAAACAGAGAATTTCCTTATTATCCCTTTAATGGTGATTCTACAAAACGCGGACTTGGTTTAGATATGCAGGTTCGTATCATTCAGTTTAATAATGCTTTAGCTGAAGATATTATGTTTTTAGTTTATAATATAACTAACGTAAGCGATAAAGTAATTCCAAAAGCATTTTTTGGAATGCACGGCGATCCTCACGTTGGCGGATCGGCAGATTATAGTGATGACAGAGCCGGATTTGTTGATGCTTCTGGTTTTTCACTTCAATCAAGCATGGCTTTCCCGCAGCGTGCCCGCAATATGGTTTATGCGTGGGATGTTGATGGAACCGGTGCAGGTAGTAAAAAAACAGGGTATTTTGCCTGGAAGTTTCTTGAGTCGCCTTCTATTGATAATGATGGTATTGATAATGATTATGATGGTATTACTGATGAATCACCTTATAATTCATGTGGTGTTTTCCTTGATGGTACGGATATTTTTACAGGTATATCGGACTTGACACAATATACAGCAGTTTTTGGTGCCCCTAAAGCAAGATGGAAAGGGGACGAAGACGGCGATTGGTCGTTAGAAAAAGATGATATTGGTATTGATGGTATTGGACCCGATTCTCCTAATTATCCCGGTGCCGATTTTGGTGAAGGCGATGGAAAACCATCACAAGGCTGGTATTTAGATGAGAATATAAATGGCAAATATGACACAAATGAACCTGTAACTAGTGACAGAATTGTTGGTTATAAATGGGCTGGATCGGAACCAAATTTTGGAGCAAGAGACATTTCCGAATCCGACCAGATTGGCTTGACCAGTTTTAATGCGGCTGCTTATACAAATGCATTACCAAACGTTCCTAAAAACGATGATTTAATGTGGGAATGGTTATCTTCCGGCAAAGTTGATACGGCAGGTCAAAATCTGTTGTTAGCAGCCGGTGATAACGTATTTAACTTTGGAACTGGTCCATTAAGTTTGGAACAAGGAGAATCTCAAAGATTTTCAATGTGTATTCTTTTTGGAAACGATTTTCAGGACATGATTGCAAACGCATCTACTTCTACAAAAATTTTAGAAGCCGATTATAGATTTGCTCAACCTCCTACAAAACCTTTATTAACTGTTGTACCCGGAGATGGAAAAGTTACTCTGTTTTGGGATACAAGAGCTGAAGAATCAATTGACCCTTTAACAGGTCAAAAAGACTTTTTAGGTTACAAGGTTTATAGGAGCAGGGATTATACATTTAGTGATATTTATACAATTACCGATGCAAGAGGTAATAATACTTTAGCTCCGGCATATGTAAATCCTGAAACAGGAGAATCTGCTCAATGGTATTATACACTTGACCCTGCAGTATATGTTAACGGTTATCATCCAATTGAATTATCGGGATTGGGTGTAAAGTATTTTGTAGGTGATCCGACTAATACTAAAGGATTAGTACACGAATATGTGGATTCATCAGTAACAAACGGTGTTACTTATTATTATGCTATTGTTGCTTACGATAACGGTTCACTTGAAGCAGGTAATGAATTGCCGCCTACTGAAAATAAAGCAATTATTAGAAAAGATGCTATTACAGGAGTATTAACGTATGATGTAAACACGGCAAATGTAATTCCTAATGCTTTAGGACTTGGTGTTGCGGATGCAGATGCAGGTGTTGGCGGAGTTCCTAGTCCCGGAACCGGAGTAGTTTCGACCGGCAATATAAAAGTTAAAGTGTTAGATAACTTGGCTGTAATTGATAAAAAATTATATTCAATTGATTTTGCTTCTAAAACAGAATATAGTGTAACAGATTCAACAGGTATTACAGAATCTTTTACAGGTAACGATACGGTTTATGTTGGTTTATCAAAATCAAATATTAAATCCGAATCAATAGTAGTTAAAGATGCCGGAAGTAATATTGTTGATGCAACTAAATATTTTGTAAATACTGAAGCCGGAAGAATTAAAGGAACCTCTGCTAATTCTCTTCCTGTTGGTGAAAGATTTAGTATTTATTACAGATATTCACCTGTTTACAAATCAACTTTAGTTAATTCTGAAGATTCAAATCCAACTTTTGACGGAATGAGAGTATTTGTTCAAGGTGATGTACTTTCTTTAGATGTAGCTAATTGCGGTTTTAATAATCCTGAAAATACAAATATTAAAGATTCATTATCTATAACCCCTCCCGGAACACCAAAAGTACAATATCGTGCTGACTGGGAAATCCGTTGGAATAATCTTGATACTTTATCTGATGGTTCATGGGCTAACGTTGGTGATACACTCAAATCAACAACAAATAAGTCATGTGTTTGTCCATTTACAATATGGAATATAACCGAAAATATTAAAGCTAATATTTTAATTAGTGAATTAATTCCTGAAACAAAAAATAATGGCAGATGGGATTGGAGTGAAGGAATCATTTTAAGACCGACAGTCGCTCCTTCAGCAACTGTTTCTTATTTGGTTATATTTAATTTACCTACCGATTCTACTGTAACTCCAAAATTACCAAAATCAGGTGATATATATACAGTTAAAACAACAAAACCTTTTGAAGCAGGTGATAATTATACATTTACAACAACTGCAGCAAAATTTGATAAAGAAGCAACAAATCCTGATTTGAACCAAATATATGTTGTTCCTAATCCATATGTAGCTTTCAGCTTATTTGAAGAACCGGGAAGAACAAGTAATAAAAGAGGCGAACGCGTTATTCAGTTTAGAAATCTTCCTATGAAATGTACTATACGAATATTTACTATTGCAGGTGATTTAGTTAAAACAATAGAAAAAGATGATATGACAAGTATGGCTCCTTGGGATTTATTATCAAGTGAAGGCCAAAAAATTGCGTATGGTGTATATGTATTTCATGTAGATGCTCCTGGAATTGGCGAGCGTATCGGTAGATTTGCAATAATTAAATAATCTGTTTTGAAGTTGTGAAAAATAGTTGGAGAATTTTTATGTATAAAAAAATATGTATTTTGCTCTTGGTGTTGACTTTCGGAATGAGTTGGAATATTAATGCTCAAATATCCGAAGGTACTACTCAGGTTGGTACAACCTCCGGGCAGTTTCTAAAACTTGGTGCCGGTGCCCGCTCCATTGGTATGGGTGGTGCATTTACTGGTATTGGTGAAGACATCTATTCGGTTTATTATAACCCTGCCGGTATTGCTTTAATGAAAAGTAATGCAGAAGTTGCATTTAATCATGCTAATTGGTTTGCCGATATGAGTTATGATTTTGCAGCCGGTGCTGTTAATTTAGACAATATGGGTGTTTTGTTTGTAACTTTTACTTCTTTTTCCGTTCCTGAAGATAAAGTTAGAACAGAAGCTTATCCTGAAGGTGATGGTAGAACTTGGGATGCAAGTTCGGTTGCTATTGGTATAGGATATGCTAAATCACTTACCGATAGATTTTCTATTGGCGGCCATTTTAAATATATCCGCGAAGCTATTTGGAATGTTAGTGCTTCAGGTTTTGGTGTTGATATTGGTACTTTATATCGTACTCCCTTTAATGATTTGACAATTGGTGCCGCTATTACTAATTTTGGTAGCAATATGCAATTAGATGGACGTGATATTCAATTTAATACCGACCCTAACAAAAATGATGATACCGGTCCTAATAATATTCCTGCTGTTTATGATATGGATTC
The DNA here is from genome assembly GCA_043805435.1 of bacterium. GTDB lineage: Bacteria > Bacteroidota > Ignavibacteria > Ignavibacteriales > Melioribacteraceae > JAEXOD01. The sequence goes on along the minus strand of JAZDHY010000105.1, from coordinate 14,612 downwards.
TTATCCATTACCATTAACATTTAAAATAGGTCTTGCTATGGACATAGTAAAAACCCGTTTTATACGTGCAACAGGTGCTGTAGATGCCGTTCATCCTAATGACAACAGCGAGTATGTTAATTCCGGCTTGGAATTGGCATATGACGAAATGTTCTTTGTTCGTGTTGGTTATAAATCTTTATTTAAAGACAACAGTGAAGAAGGATTAACATTTGGCGGTGGCCTTAGATACAAATTGAATGATAGTTTTAAAATTACAATTAACTATGGTTATGCCGATTATGGCAGATTGGAAAATGTTCAATTTTTCGATCTTGGATTATCGTTCTAAATTATAGTAATTTATTATAATTTGATTATTAAAAGTGCCCTTCTGTTTATTTGGAAGGGCATTTTTTATAACCATAATTGAACTAAAAAACATGTAAATATCTTTTAATACTTTAGATCCATTGAACAACTAATATCCATTACTGAATCTTTGGCGTGACTTTATTGAGATAATATAGTTCTTGTTAAAAATGTATTAGTAAAAATGAATTAATAAAATTTAAACGGACAAAAAATGGACGAAAATAATGGATTGATTGTTAAAATTAACGAACTATTGTTGTCAAAGTACGGAATTCCTGATAGAGCCGTAATTCCGCCAAACCCTCTTGATTTATTGATTGCAACTATTTTATCGCAAAACACAAACGATAATAATTCATATAAGGCATATAACAATATTAAAAGTTATTTTAATAATTGGAAGGAAATACTTGATGTTTCGGATGCTGAATTATGTGAGTTTATTAAACCGGCGGGACTTTGTAAACAAAAGACCATTGCTATAAAAAGTATTTTAGGTTATTTATACGAAAATTATAAAAATGTCAGTTTGGATTATTTAAATACCCATTCAAATGATGAAATAATTACCATTCTAACTGCCCAAAAGGGGATTGGTGTAAAAACGGCATCATGTGTGTTATTATTTGCTTTATTGCGTAATGTTTGTCCTGTTGATACTCATGTTCATAGAATAATTAACAGATTGAATATTATAAAAACAAAAAATCCAGAGGAATCATTTTATAAACTTAATACAAATTTTCCCAAAAACATTGCACATCAATTTCATACAAATCTAATTAAATTAGGACGTAACTTATGTAGGCCAAAAAATCCTAAATGTAATCAATGTCCTTTGATTGAACATTGTTTTTTTTCAGGAAAGGATTATTCTACAAATAATAATGCTGATTTTAGAGAATTTTTGCTTCTTGATAATATTTAATTAAAAAGAACTTTATTATAATATTGATTATTATTGAATAATTTAATATTTTATTCTTGGAATAGCTAAATACTTGTAACAATATACACAAATTCATTAAATAGGAGAAGCTTTATGAAAAAAGCGTTGTACGTTTTTGCTGTTTTATTTTCAGTTAGTGCAATTTTATTTGCACAAGACAAAAATTTAAATTTAAAACCTACTGGTGGAAATCAGACAGTAGTATTTGGACCTCAGGTTGAAGATACATTTCTTGATATTGCAGAATCTTTTGAAGGAGCAACATTCCCTCCGGCCGGTTGGGTAAAATATAGCCCTGATGGCGGAACAGGCTGGAATCAACAAAATGTTGGTCTTACTCCAATTCCAGGATGGACAGGCGGAACTATTACCCCAACTCCAAATGGTCTTGGTGGAAGTAAAGTTGCTTATTGTACATGGAATACCGGCGGTGCAACATCAAATGACCAATGGTTAGTTACACCTCAAGTAACAGGTTTACAATCAACTGCAAACTTAAAATTTCATGTTAGAAAATTTGGACAATATCTTGATGGATTAAAAATTAAAATTTCAACAACTACTAATGCAATGGAAAGTTTTGCTGATTTACAAGTAATTAACTATGCTGCTGCTGATACAGGTTGGTTTAACTATAATATAAGTTTGTCAGCTTATGCCGGTCAATCTGTTTACGTAGCTTTCCAAGAAGTTGTTGCTGATAATTATAATGATGGTGCTGCTTTATGCTTGGATTTAGTAGAAATAAATTCAGGTGTAGTTCCTGTTGAATTAACTTCATTTGCTGCTCGTTCATTAGACAGTAAAGTAGTTTTAGATTGGGCAACAGCAACAGAAACAAACAACTCGGGTTTTTCAATTGAAAGAAGTTTGGATAATGAAAACTTTTCTGCAGTTGCTTTTGTAAATGGTAATGGTACAACAACAGAAAGAACAGTTTACAGTTATACTGATAATTCAGTTAATACAGGTACATATTATTACAGACTAAAACAAGTTGATTTTGATGGTTCTTCTGAATATTCAAATGCAGTTGAAGTTAGTGTTGGTTTACCAACTGAATTTTCATTGTTACAAAACTATCCAAATCCATTTAACCCAAGCACAACAATTAAATTTGCTCTTCCAACAGCTGCAAATGTAAAATTAAATGTTTACAATGCTCTTGGTTCGGTTGTTGCAACTTTGGTTAACTCTAATATGGAAGCCGGTAACCATAGTGTAAACTGGGTTGCTTCAAATAATGCTTCCGGTATTTATTTCTTTACAATTGAAGCTGGTAATTTTACTTCAACAAAGAAAATGATGTTAATAAAATAATATTGAATTTTTAATTATTAGTTTTCATTAAAAAAACCGTAATTGATAAAACAATTGCGGTTTTTTTGCTTTAAGCTCTAATTAAATGTGGTTAGTGTAAAAAACCTTGTTGTGCAGAATAAAAAAAAGCTGCAATACAAATATTATTTTGTATTACAGCTCAAAATTTAAATCTTTATCTGGTTTATTTAAAAATATAATTCTTTGGAATAACTACAATCCCTGTTTCCGAAACAGTAAATCGTTTTTTATCGGTTTCACTATCAAAACCAATTTCTTCATATTCGGGTATAACAACATTTTTATCAATTATTGCTCTTCTAATGCGTGCATGTCTGCTGATAACAACATTATCCATAATAATAGAATCTGTTACATAAGCATAACTGTTAATTCTTACATTAAAACCAAGAATTGATCTTTCGACCAAACCACCCGAAACAATTGTACCATCGGAAATTAACGAATTTAACACTCTTCCTACTCGTTCTCCTTCGTGCGAAAGAGTTTTGGCAGGCGGGTATTGCAATTGTTTGGTTCGTAGTGGCCAATTACTATCGTACAAGTTAAACTCGGGATGAACACTTATTAGATCCATACTTGCTGCGTAATAGCTGTCAATAGTACCAACATCAACCCAATACGGTTGTTCCTTTTTATTTTCATCTTGAAATTTATAAGCAACAACTTCGTATCCGTTTTTAATCATATAAGGAATAATATCCTTTCCGAAATCGTTATTTTCAACCCCTTCACGTTCCATTTGGCGCAAAATATTATGGAGTGTTTGAACGTCGAAAATATAAATACCCATATTAACAAAAGATTCACCGGGTCGGTCAGGAATTTGAGGAGGATTTGAAGGTTTTTCCAAAAAGGAAAGAACTTTATAATCTTCATCAATTTCAATAACTCCAAATCGATCTGCAATTTGTGTTGGCACATTCATAGACGCAATAGATAAATCAGCTTTTTTATCAACATGATTTTGGAGCATCCTTAAATAATCCATCTTGTAAATATGGTCGCCGGATAAAATTAAAACCCACTTGAATTTCCCGGCTTCTAAAAAGTTTAAATTTTGAAAAATCGCATTTGCCGTTCCAAGATACCAATTATTGCTCTCTTTTTGCTGCGGAGGAACCGAATAAATAAATTCACCAAGCTCCGGATTAAAAATACTCCATGCTTCATACAAATGCTGATTTAATGAATCGGATTTGTATTGTGTAAGTACGTAAATTTTTCTTAAGCCTGAATTTAAACAGTTTGATAAAGCAAAATCGATGATTCGATATTTACCTCCGAAGGGAACAGATGGTTTTGTCCTAAACTTAGTTAATGGAAGAAGACGTTCGCCTTGTCCACCTGCTAAAATTAAAGTCAAAGTATCGCGTAATAATGATGAACCTGTAAATTGCATTTTTGCTCGCTATATATTCATAATTTTAGTATTTTATATTCAATTATTATTTTAATTATTTGCAGTAAAATATCAATTTATCACTAATTATTTACCTATAAGTTATATGAAAGTCAAGAAAAATAATTATTATATTTTAACAATTCTTTCATTCGGCCTGGTTAGTTTAATTTTTTTATACTCAACTAGTTTCTTTTCAAAATTTATAAACGTAATTACTTTCTTTAACGGGCTAAATTCCTCACCAAGTATAGTATTAGATTCCGATTTTTTAAATTACATAAAAAATGAACAAAATCAAATAAATGTTTCAAAATATTTCTTAAAGATTAAATTATTATACAAAAAAAAAGAAATAGAATCATATATTTCAATCAAAGGTACAATTAAAAATCTAAAAACGCCAAACTTAATATTTAATTTTTCGGATGGATATGATATTAAGTACTTAAAATTAAACAATTGTTATCCTCGGTATAAATATAAAAACGATAAAATAATAATTGAAGCAAAAAATATTAAATTAGACTCATTTAATGTGGAAATTAAATATTGCGGCAAACCAATTGCAAAAGGGTTTGGCTCCTTTGTTTTTGATAAAATTAATAATAAATCTATCATTTATACGCTTAACGAACCAATATTTGCATCTACTTGGATGCCTTGTAATGATAAACCGGACGACAAAGCCTTTTTTGAAGTAAAAATAACCAATACAAATAATTTTATTTCGGTTTCTAACGGTATTTTGGTTGATACAATGTCATTTGATGACTTAAAAACATATCATTATAAAACTTTATATCCAATTTCAACATATTTAATTTCCATATATTCGGCAGAATATAAATATTATGAAGATTATGTTGTGTGTAATAACGATACTATTCGTTTGGTTTATTATATTACAAACCAAAAAAATATAAAAAAATATATTGATTTTAGCCCTCATAAAAAAGGAATTCAAATATTTTCTAAATTATTTGGTAATTATCCATTTATAAAAGAAAAGTATGGTATTGCTGAGATATCATGGAAATACGGAGCTATTGAACATCAAACCATTACCGGTATTAGTACAAACATTATTAAGTCTCCTGATTTTTATGAAAGTGTTTTTGTACATGAACTTGCTCATCATTGGTGGGGTGACGCAGTTGGTCTTAAATCGTGGAAAGACATTTGGTTAAACGAAGGTTTTGCAACATACAGTGAAGCTCTTTATTACGAGCAGAAAGCAGGCAATAAAGCACTTAAATCGACAATGAATTCGTTTGTTGCTAATTTTGAACATAGTACATTATATAATCCAACAACGGATCTTTTTTCCAGACTTCAATATTTCAAAGGAGCTTGGGTATTACACATGTTAAGGAGTGAGTTGGGAAATGAGTTGTTTTTTAAGTGTCTTAGGTCATACTATTCTACTTATTTATATAAAAATGCATCTACAGAAGATTTTAAGAATATTTGTGAAAAAGTTAGCAGTAAAAATTTGGATTATTTTTTTTACCAATGGGTTTATAAGGGGAAAGGAGTAATAAACTTGAAATATCACTGGAAACAGGATAGTTCAAAGATATTTATCAATTTGAAACAATTTAATAACAATGTCGAATATCATTTCCCCTTAAAAATTAAACTTGTGCAAAATAACAATATCTTTAACGTACAATCGTTTTATATTTTTAATTGCGATACAACATTAATAATAAATAATACTGATAAAATTAGTGAAATTGTTTTGGACCCTGAAAACGAACTGTTAATTAAAGATATTAAAAATAATTAATAATTTTGATAAATTACCAATAAATAGTTTCAATTTTTTGTTGGTTTTTAATTTGGTATTTAAAATTTGCTAAAATAGTTGTATAATTAATGTTTAATTAATTTTATTGTTGTTGGTAGTGGAAAAAACAATTTATTTTATTTCTGATATTCATTTAGGTTTTGCCGGAAAAGAAATTGAAAACAATAAGGAGCAAAAGCTAATTAGTTTTATTAAAAATATTTGTAAAGATGCCGATAAGTTATACATTTTAGGTGATTTATTTGACTTTTGGTTTGAATATAAATATGTGGCTCAAAAAGGCTATTTTGAATTATTTACGGTTCTCAAAGAATTAACATCAAATGGAATAGAAGTTAATTATTTAATTGGCAATCATGATTTTTTGCATAAAAATTTTTTTAGTGAATATCTTAACGTAAATATAATTGACAAAGAAATTGAAGTTGTACTAAATAACAAAAAATTCTTTTTAGGTCATGGTGATGGATTAGTTAAAAAAGACACCGGTTATAAAATATTAAAAAAAGTGTTGAGAAATAAAACAATTCAATTTTTATATTCACTTCTTCATCCCGATTTAGGAATTTGGCTTGCAAAAAATACAAGCAAAAAAAGCAGGGATTTTACAAAAGAAAAAAATTATGGTGAAATTGACGGATTATTTGAAACAGCAAAACAAAAAATAGAATTGGGTTCGGATTATGTAATTTTTGGGCATTCACACAAAAGAGAAATGCGAACGTATAAATCGGGTACATATATAAATTTAGGTTCATGGATGGAAAAACCATGTTACGGAAAATTTACAGAAAATAATTTTGAGATAATTGATTGGTAATATAATGGCACAAATTAAAGCAAAAAAAGCAAAAAGTAGATTAAAAAATACATTAATTACAGCAGGGGTTCTTTTATTTTTACTATTTGCCTGTTTTATGATTTATGTAATACAAGGACTTCCTCCGGTTGAAGAACTGGAAAATCCAAAACCTTTGCTTGCAAGTAATGTTTATAGCATTGACGGTGAGTTAATAGGACAGTTTTTTAGAGAGAACAGAATAAAAATTAGTATAAAAAATATTAATAAAAGTGTAATTAATGCCTTAATTGCAACAGAAGATATAAAGTTTTACAGTCATTGGGGAGTTGATGTTGACCGATTTGTTAAAGCTATGATAAAAACCGCATTTGGAAACAGGCAAGGGGCAAGTACTATTACACAGCAATTAGCTAAAAATATTTATGGACTAAAAGATTACAATGAGTCTTCTTTTGAAACTGTTGTGCGAAAAGTAAGAGAATGGATTACTGCTGTACAGATTGAAAAAAAGTATACAAAAAATGAAATTTTAGAAATGTATCTCAATCAGTCATATTTTGGAAATGGTGCATATGGAATTGAAATGGCAGCAAAAACTTATTTTAGTAAAACTGCCAAAAACCTAACAACGCCTGAAGCAGCCGTATTAGTTGGTTTATTAAAATCTTCGGTAAATTATGACCCGGTTAGAAAATATAATAATGCGTTACGGCGTCGAAATTTAATATTATCGAGATTATATGAAACCGAGTATATTTCCGAAATCAAATATAAAGAATTCCGTTTAATGCCAATTAAGGTTAATATCGAACGTATTAGAAGGAAATTTCAAAGTGAACTTGCACCTCATTTTGTTGAATATATAAGACAGCAAATGGAAACATGGACACAAGCGCATAATTTAGATTTATACGAAGACGGACTTTCTATATATACAACATTAGATAGCAGAATGCAAAAAATTGCCAACAAAGCTGTTGAAACTCATTTAAATTCATTTCAGCTGGAATTTGATAAATTTTGGAATTGGGATAAATATCCCGAAATTATTAATGGTTTAGTTGTTAAATACATTAAGGAAAAAGAAGACTATAGAAAAGCCGATACTGATGCTGAAAGAAAACAAATAATGCAAAAATATAGGTATAATCCTGAATATATTGCGCAAATTAAACGCTTAGGTAAAACTATTGAAGTTGGGTTTGTTGCCATGGATGTAAAAAAAGGTGAAATACGAGCAATGATTGGCGGCAGAGATTATTCCTTTGGTTTAGGCTTAAACCATGCAACCCAAATTAAAAGACAACCCGGTTCTTCATTTAAGCCGATTGTTTATTTAACGGCATTAGATAATGGTTTATATCCTGCTTACCCAATTTTAAATTCACCATTTAATTATAAAGGTTGGAGCCCAAGAAACTTTGAGGGTGATGCAGGTGGTTATTTAACTTTACGCCAGGGATTAAAGCATTCTAAAAATATTATTGCTGCCCGACTTGTTTATGAGGGATATGCCCATTTAAGTGAAATTGGAAAAAATGCACATAAGCTTGGTATTAAAAGTAAGCTTGATTTAGTCCCTGCAATTTCTTTGGGTACAGGAGAGTTGTCTCCGTTGGAATTGACGAATGCTTATGCAAGTATTGCCAATAAAGGAATACATCTTGAACCTATTTCAATATTAAAAATAGAAGATAAATCCGGAATTTTGCTTGAACAATTTAATAATACATCGGAAGAAGCAATTAGTGAAGAAACCGCTTATATTATTACAGATATGCTGGCTACGGCTATTAATGAAGGCACCGGTGCCGGTGCAAGGTCCAGATACAATTTCCGAAGACCGGCAGGGGGTAAGACTGGAACAACACAAGATTACGCTGATGCCTGGTTTATGGGCTTTACACCACAAATTGCAGCAGGTGTATGGGTTGGATTTGATGATAGACGAATTACGTTTACCGGCAGCTATGGGCAAGGCGCAAGAGCTGCCATGCCAATTTGGGCTATATTTATGCGCGATGTATATGAAGAACTAGATTTGCCTTTAGAAAGCTTTAAGATGCCGGCTAATGGTAATGTGGTTAATTTCGATTTTTGTTCTGAGTCTATTTATTCAGAAGGAAATCCTAGACCATATTCAAGCGATTGTGGGGGTGTTGTTTCGGATATTATTAATATTAAAGATATACCGGGCGGAGGAGCTTCGCATATTAATAAATCAAATGCATTTATAGCAGATACTCTTAAGTAAAATTAACTGAAACTGCCTTAAAATTATTTAAATTTTAAGGCAGCTTCATAAATTATTTCATCAATACAATTTTGCCTGTAATTAAACTTTTGCTGTTAGAATTATTTATACCTGAAACATCAAATTTATAGAAATATACCCCCGAAGACAAGTTGTAAACTTGTGAATTAAATTGTAATTTATTAATCCCGGCCGGATAAATCTCGTTCGTTAATTCTGCTATTTTTTCTCCAATAGAGCTAAATAATGTAATTTTTACATTACTCGATTCTATTAAATTAAACTGAAATGTTGTTGAAGGATTAAACGGATTTGGATAGTTTGTAATTTGTAGATTTGAAGGGATTATTGGGGCCTGATTATCTTCAACACCGGTAATTGCAAATAAGTTTTTAAAGAAAGTAAAATTACCGTCATATTCAGCAATAATGGCATCTTTTTTAGTGTCGCCATCAAAATCTGCAAAACCCGGGGAAGCATTTTGTTTTACTTCTATACCATCAAATATTTCCGTATCAAGTTCCCATTGTGGCTGGGTTTTTGAACCAATATTTTTATAATAAAGAATTTCTCCAAAACTTTTTCCAATTATTAAATCAAGGTCTCCGTCATTATCAATATCCGAAAATGTTGCACGGGCATCGTTTGGAATATTAACATTACGAATTAATGAATTATCAACTGAAAAAACGCCATTATTATTTATATAAAAAGCAGCGTCTGATGAGGTTTCTGCACCCAAAAAAAGATCTTGGTCGCCATCACCATCCAAATCTCCAAAAGCGGGAAGACTAAACCACGGAACGCTAATTGATGCAAATGTAGTTGTGTTTGCCTGAAAAACTCCATTATTATTCATATAACAGACTAATTTTCCATTTAATGCACCCGACACTAAATCAAAATCGTTATCGTTGTCTAAATCAACAAAAACAGGGTACGAATATGAACTTACAGATAAATTAGTAAATGCTGCAGTAGATTTTACAAAGATCGGTTCGTTTTTTGTACCATTATTTTTATAATAATTAAATTTACCTGTCCATGAACCGCTTACAAAATCAACATCGCCGTCATTATCAAAATCTGCAGTAGATACTGTTGCGCCTGAACCATCATTTTTTATCACTTTAAAATATTCGCTTCTATATGTATATCTTGGTGCTAAAGCAGTTCCGGTATTTTCGTAATAAAGAAGATCTCCATCATCAGTACCGTACAATAAATCATAATCACCATCTTTATCCAAATCGGTTAAAGTAGGAGTTTTCCAATAATTTGTTGATTCTACACCTGAAAAAACAGTGCCGTTTTGCGTCCAATTTGGAACTTTATCTGATCCGGTATTCACGTAATAAAGAAAAGTAGCAAGATCCCTACCTATTAGTAAATCAAAATCACCATCATTATCCAAATCGGCAAAAGTAGGGAATGAATTATAACCGGCATCAGGAATATTTGTTACCAGTGTAAGATCTTGTTCAAAGTTGGGATTGCTTGCAGAGCCAATATTGCGAAACGTCATTGTAATTCCTGCAGTTGGTCCGCCCATTAATGATTCTCCAATACCAACAAATAAATCAAAATCTCCGTCATTATCAATATCAACAAACGATGGTTTTGCATCGGTGCCTATTAATGTATTTACAGTATTAAAAACGGTATCAATTTCAATCCATTGTGGACTATTATAATCTCCGATATTTTTATATAAAAGAAGTCCATTATAACCGCTGATTATTAATTCATCAATAAAATCATTATCAATATCAACAACAACCGGATAATATGAATTAGTGTATTGATAACCATTGGCATAAATCTGGTCTAATAAATTAGCGTTTGCACTAAAGGTAGGAGGAAGAGTATTGCCCGATTTGCAACGATAAAATTTAACTCTGTTATCTGTACTTCCTAAAAATATATCGTCATATCCGTCTTTATCGTAATCAAATACAAAAGGACAGCTAAATGTATTTACTCCAATACCTTGTGGAGCAAATACCGAATCAATTTTATTCCAATTTTGTGCGTTTAATTGAGTATAGAGCATAAGAATCAGAAATGAAAAAAGTGTTTTTTTTACGTTCATAGTATTAACCTTATCTTGTTATAATTAAATAATTAAAATCCAAATTGTTTGTTTAATTTTTAAGCAATTCTTTAAGTTGGTTTATTTCTTGTTGTGCACTTTTACTTTTTTCAGAATTAAATAATAACTCTAATGCTGATAACCTTGTTTTATAGTAACTGTCTTTGTTATTTATAATATTAAAAATATCTGAACTTAAAGAAAAATAATATATTGCTTTTTCAAAATTGTTTTGTTTTTTGTAAATATTTGCAATGTTAAATAAATTTTCTGCTGCTCCCATATAATTTTCTATTAATGAATCATATTCTAAAGATTTTTCAAAATAATCTAGTGCTGTTGTTAAATTGTTTGCATAATAATTTATAAATCCTAAATTGTAACAAACATAACTTAAAATATGAAGATTATTAAAATCATTTTCAATGTATAAATTATTCATCTTTTTATTTAAATCAATTAAAAGTTGGAATTCTTTTGAATAATCATTATTTGTAAAGTATTTTGATAACATAACATATGATAAAATTTCCATCATTTCTTCATCATTAAAGTTTGAGATATTTAATGTTTGTTTGGCATATATTATGTGAGAGTAATCTTTATCCTTAAATAATTGTTTTAAATCAAATAATAACATCTTGGGTTTATGTAAATTATTTTTTACACTTAACATTTTTGCACTATTTAACCAATAATAATAATTTATTGTATCGTTAATCGATTTATAACTATCTGCCAAAAGCAGACAAATAACTAATTTCTCTTTTGAATAGTCACTCAATAAAAGGAAATTATAAGCCGATAAAAAAGAGCTGATAGCTTTTTCGGTTTGATTAAGATATAACTCTTTTTGGCCGTTTGTTGTTAATAAGTCTGCTTGCTGCCAAACTTCATCCTTTGGATTTGAATTTGTTGGTAAAGTTGAACAAGAAAATAACAATCCAAAACAAATAGAAACACAAATTAATGTTAAATAGCTTTTCATAATTTTATTTCTCTAAAATTAATGGACGTTCTAAAATTTGAGGACTAATATTGTTTTTATTTTCATGAATTCCCCCTTTTATTAAGGGGTTGTTGTTTAATCCTTCTATAGTTTTTCTCAGTTCGGTTAATAATAAATTTGTTTTAGCCAGCATAATAGAAAGCTGTGAGGATTGTGAGTTTAAAAAATTAGCAAATTGTACATGTTCATTTACTAACAAATCGAGTTTGTTTAATGTCTGCATTGCCGGATTAAATATTTTATTTCCATCAGGGTCAATCATTTTAGTTATTAATCCTTCCGGATTTTTATATGCTCGTAATAATGTATCTGTTAATAAAAGAGTTTCATTCATAAGTCGTGATGTATTACCCATTTCTTTATTTATTTGCGCAAAATTTTTAAATGAAGTTATTAATTGTCCTTCTGTGTAATCGTCACCTGTAAGTACTGTTATTGATTTATTTGTCCTTTCTATCAATTCTTTCATTGATTTGGTCATTTCGGATGTGCTCATTAAAGTACTATATAATATCCCGCCTTTGGTGGTATCGTTTTGAGAAAACGAATTTAACAGAGTGCTCATATTATCTATTATTGATGATAGTTTTTCACTGCTTCTAAGTTCAAAATTGTTCGAAATTGCAAGCTCTTTTCCTTGGCGGGAATCAAAGGAAACAATAAATCCTTTTTCGGGTAATATATTCTTTAGATCGTTGCCGGAAAAAAATTCAACTAACCCGATTGAAGAAATAGGGTTGACAGTTTTAAACACAAAAGAATTTGAAACAATTTTATTCCTAAATTCGGCATAAATTGTTAATTCAGCATCCACGCAATTTTGTTTATTAATGGAATAACTGCTAACCTGACCAATCTTAAACCCTTTAAAGAATATTGGTGTGCTTGTTGAAAGACCAACGGCATCATCAAATTTTGTGTAAAAAGTGAATTTTTTTGCAAAATACCTTTTATCAATAGAAAGAATTCCTAAAGTGACAATAACAGCAAATAACGCTGTAAAAATGAAAACAGAAACAAAATATCCGGTGTATCTAAATCGAAGTTTCAATGTCTTCTCCTTTTTTCAATTTTTGTGTGCTATTAGAAAAATTTAAATAGTCTTCAGGTTTTCCTTCAAAATATAGTTTATTTTCGCAAATTTCAATAATCCAATCGGCTCTTTTAAAAAAAATAAAAGATGATTGATTCTTAATTATTTGAGTACAGTTTTCATTTCTACAATCGGTAATTTTTCTTAGTACATTTCTTTTTCCTAATGAATTAGTAAAACGCAATGGTTCATCATAAATTAAAATCTCCGGTTCGGTTAATAACGCCCTTATAAAACCAATTTGTTTAGCAATTTCAATATCAATTTGAGCCGGTCTTTTGCTCAAATCAATATCTAATTCAAATTCATTCAGATAGGCATTAATTCTTTGCATCTTTTTATCGTAACTAATCTCAGGAAAATGAAAATTAATTGGAAGCAACAAATTAGCTTCAAGAGATAAATTTGACAAAAGTCCGCCGTTTTCAAAAACAAACGATGTTTTTTGTCTGATTTTTTTTTGTAAAATAAAATCGTTTGTGTAAATATCATTTCCGTCAATAAATATTGTGCCTCGTTCGGGAGGTAATATTCCCCCGATAGATTTTAACAAAAGTTTAACTAATAATCCATTATCACTAATAATATGGGTAACTTTTGTCAAAGGTATATCAAGGCATAAATTAGTTATAACGGGCTTACTATCGCTTATAATCTCTAAATTCCTTATTTCTATATTCCTATTATTTTTACACATAAAAAAGAATCGTTAATAGTACATCAATAATTATTATTGTGCTGATGGAATGAACCACAGCTTTTGTTGTCCGCTGTGGAATTTCAGTTGAAGCACTTGATACTTTAAATCCATGATAAGTTGAAATAATAGCAATTGAGAATCCAAAAAAAGCTGATTTTATAAAAATAATAAATAAATCTTGGAATTCCAATTCCGTAATTATACGAGAAATAAAATTGCTAAATCCAATATCATAAAATAATTGTGCTACAATACCGCTACCTAATATAGCAAAAATATTGAAATAAATACTTAATGTTATCATTGATACTACCACACCTACAACACGTGGTACAATTAAATACGAAAAAGGGGAAATTCCAAAACTCAAAAGAGCATCTACTTCCTCTTTTAATACCATGTTTCCAATTTCAGTTGAAATTGCAGTACCTGATCTTGAAATAATGATTAGGGCCGGTAATAAAGTCCCTAGTTCGCGAGTAACCACTGTTATTAATATTTTATATAAAAGAGTAGATGAACCAAAATTGGGAAAAATTAAATTTCCTTGAATAATAATGATACTGCCAATTAAAAAAGCGTTTAAAGAAATTAACCAAAGAGCCTCAAGTCCTGTAAACAAAACTTGGCGCAATAATACAATTATTGTCACTTGCTTTTGTTTATAAAAAAGTATTATATTTAATATAGTCTCAAGAGCATAGTTTGTTAAATAACTTATATCAGTTATTTTATGTTTTAGTTTAATTTGAATTGTTAATAAAATATTTTTGATCATATTTTTATTCTAATAATATTATAAT
>JAZDHY010000104.1:0-11640 GCA_043805435.1 bacterium | reverse complement strand
ACTTGTTTTGGGATGCAGTTGAGTTGCGCTAATATTACTATCATTACGGTAAATAGCCCGCAATAGTGCTACTTTTAGCCCGTTTCCGCTTCATTTTGCCACTGTTTATGCTATTTTAATTTATAATGAAAATCGGTGATATTATTAACTTTAACGGGTAAAGAATATTTATGTCAATCTGACGAATATTTCCCTTTGCAGAAAGGAAATTATTGGCAATATGTTTTTAGAAGTGATGTTGGGGTAAGTTATTTCCAGTATAGCATCACACAAACACCGGAGACTTTAGCTGATGGTTCAATTATTGCTCATGTTAGCCAAGTGGGTCCATTTGGGAATTATGTTGTTGCTTATAAAATTATGAATAATGATAATTCGGTAATTTATTGGACTTATGAGGGGCTACGTGGAAAATTTTATCCGTATATTAAATTTAAAACATTTAGTACTGATGTCTGGAACTTAGATCCTTGGACTTGGGGATCTCTCAGCGAGAGTTCCATCGGCCAAGTAATGACTACCGTTGTTGATTCGCTTTTTAAATTTAATTTTTATTTTGATCCCTTATGCACAACTGTTGGTGAGTATAGATATTTTATGAAAGGGATTGGATTGGTTTACAGAGGATTTCCAGGATCGTATTCTTATAGTTTGCTAGGATGTAAGATTAATGGCGTAAGCTATGGGACCTTTGTTGATGTTGAAGACGAACTAACACCAGTAGATTATAAGGTTAGTATTAAAAACTACCCGAATCCGTTTAATAACCAAACAATAATAAAATATACAATACCGGAAGCGGAGTTTGTAAATATAACAATGTACGATATGCTTGGCCGTGAATTAGAAGTACTTAAAAACGAATACCAAAATGCGGGTGCTTATACAATTCCATGGACAGCTAAAGGGTTAAGCTCGGGCGTATATTTTGCGGTAATAAAGTATAAAAACCAAATGTTAACGCATAAAATAATTTACCAGAAATGAAAAAAATTTTTGAATTTTTAATTCTCAATTTTGAATTTAAAAACTTATGAAAAACCGCATTCACGTAATTGTTTGCGGTTTTTATAATTCGATTTTATGAAAGCATAATTAATTTTATATGATATATTAGGACGAGAAGTAGAAAAATTGGTTAGCGAATTTAAACCGGCCGGTAGATATACAGTTAGTTTTAACGGTAATAATCTATCAAGCGGTTTATATATTTACCAACTAAAAGCAGGCGATTTTATTTCAACTAAAAAAATGGTGTTGTTAAAATGAGCTATGGTAAAATAAAAAATATTAACAACCTATCCTATATTTGTCTGTTCTTGTTAATTTGTACTCAAAGTATTTACAGCCAAATTCGCGATTATTTCCCCTTACATAAAGGCGATTGTTGGCAATATATGACAAGAACCTGGGCTAGTACAGAATTCGATAGAACTGAAATTGTTGATGCTGATACGCTTGAAGATAATTCGATTGTTTATAAAGCACTAAATGAAAAAACAGGTATAACTTATTATAAAATAATACCGGAGGATAGCAACACGGTCTATTATTGTGTTCCGGATATTAATCCTAACTTTTATCCTTTATATAAAATAAATGCTCTATATAATCAAACTTGGCATTCGGGTGATGATTTATATGATTGGGTTTTTTATAAAGGGAAAGCACTTGATATTACTTATTGGTTTAAAGTTGATACTGCAATCACCTATGAATTTGGTTACACGATACACGATACATTGATATATACTACATCTAATCGTAAGTTAATGAAAGGATTAGGTTATTTTTATTCCGACTTTGATTTAGGGATTGTAAATCTGCTGGGCTGCATAATAAATGGTGAAAAATATGGGAACATAGTAGATGTTGAAGACGAACTAACACCAGTAGATTATAAGGTTACCATAAAAAACTACCCAAACCCGTTTAATAACCAAACAATAATAAAATGTACAATACCGGAAGCGGAGTTTGTAAATATAACAATGTACGATATGCTTGGCCGGGAAATTGAGGTATTAAAAAACGAATACCAAAATGCGGGGTCTTTTGCAATACCTTGGACTGCCAAAGGGTTAAGCTCGGGCGTATATTTTGCGGTAATAAAATATAAAAACCAAATGTTAACACATAAGATAATTTACCAAAAGTAAAAACAAATTTTGAATTTTTAATTCTCAATTTTGAATTTAAAAAACTTATGAAAAACCGCATTCACGTAAATGTTTGCGGTTTTTATAATTCGATTTTATGAAAGCATAATTAATTTTATATGATATATTAGGACGAGAAGTAGAAAAATTGGTTGGCGAATTTAAACCGGCCGGCAGATATTCAGTATCTTTTAACGGTAATAATCTATCAAGCGGTTTATATATTTACCAACTTAAAGCCGGTGAATTTATTTCTACAAAAAAAATGGTTTTATTAAAATGAAAACTCAAACAAATTATTTAATTATTGTAGTTTTTATGCTAAATTTTTTAAATTTAACCGCTCAAGTAAATGTAAAAAATTATCCACAACTGAGTGATTATTACCCATATCACGTTAATGATATATGGCTCTATTACGATACGGGAACCGGAGAAGCAATAAATAAAAAAGTAACAAAAATAGATACCTCAATCGCAGATAATTGTCATTATATTTATTATAATAATTGTCCATCGTGGTCGGATAAAGTTGTTCTTGATAGTGGTCTGGTATATTTTGTTGCGTATTCTAAACCATTATATAGGTTTAATATCCCATTAGGGACTTATTGGACAATAATAGAAAATGAATTTTTTATGCGCTATGTGTATGATTATCCCGAACATTATGTCTTTACAAAATATATTGACTGTATTGCGATTAATCATTTTTATTGGCGTGAACCTGATAGTACTGCTTATGCGTCCACTTCTGGCGATATATTTGCAAAAAATATTGGGTTGTATTCGTATTGGTGGGAAGGTGGTGAAAGAACCTTATTGGGATGTATAATTAATAGTGTTGAATATGGGATTCTCATTGATGTAGCAGACGACCTAACCCCAATTGATTATAAGGTAACGATAAAAAACTACCCAAACCCGTTTAATAACCAAACAATAATAAAATATACAATACCGGAAGCGGAGTTTGTAAATATAACAATGTACGATATGCTTGGCCGTGAATTAGAAGTACTTAAAAACGAATACCAAAATGCGGGAGCTTTTTCAATACCATGGACTGCCAAAGGGTTATCCTCCGGCGTATATTTTGCGGTAATAAAATATAAAAACCAAATGTTAACGCATAAAATAATTTACCAGAAATGAAAACAAATTTTGAATTTTTAATTCTAAATTTTTAATTAAAACCACAAGCAGACACAATTGTTTGTGGTTTTTTAATTGTGTAAAAATAACATTGTGCTTCTCCGAAGCACGGGTTTTTGTGATTTTGGGGTTGATTACAGACATTCATAAAAAGTTAATAACATAGCAAAAAACAATTTAATTTGGTTAAAAACGCAAGTTTTGTCTTGAGTTAAAGTATAATAATTGCCAAAATATAAATTATTAGTCAAAAAATGAACTAATCAGTCATATTTACGTCTAATCATCTTTTAATATATTTTTATTGTACATAAATTTTATTACTTTTACATCTTAAAATTATTTATATATATTCATTAATAAATAAAACTATCAAAAGTAACAGGTGGAGAAAACAGTTTGAATACTCGATTTGTATATTTATTGGTAATACTATGTATTACTTCATTAAATGTGTTTGCACAAAAACAGCAGTTAAAGTTGGATGATGCAATATCAATTGCCATTGAAAACAACCGCGATATTACCATAGCCAAAATGAATGTTGAAAAAGCATCTGCGGCCGTTGATGAAGCGTTTGGCTACGCATTGCCAAGTGTTAATTTGACAGGATATTACAGCCGATTTATAACCAAACCCAAAACGGCATTTCCCGATTTTGAAGCAATGTTAACTAATGCATCGTATTCAATTTTGTTTGATGAAAATGTTTTACCTCGCGATGATAATAAATATAAGCCTATGGGCAATGTGTTACAATCGTTCGCGCAAACGCATAATTGGGAAACCAAAGCAGAAGTTACTCAAATTCTTTTTAGTTCGGCAGTTTTTAATGGAATAGGTGCTTCAAAAATATATTTGGACTTATCAAAAGAACTATTGTATAGCACAGCCTCAACACTGGTGTTAAATGTTAAAAAAGCATTTTACGGAGTTTTATTATCTAAAAAAATGCTGGAAATAATTGAAGCAAGTTTAAAAAATGCAGAAGAAAATTTAAGTAACGTTAAATCGATGCAAAAACAAGGCTTTGCAAGTGATTTTGAAGCCCTTCAAGTAGAAGTACAAGTGGAAAATATTCGTCCGCAGGTTAATGAAATGAAAAACACTTTGGAAAATGCAAAAAACGGACTTAAACTTTTACTTGGAATGAAACAAGATTTGGAAATAGATGCAGAAGGTGATTTTGTTTATGACAGTTCGTTTTTACCGGATGAAGAAACATCTATTGAATTTGCTTTACGCGATAATTACGATATAAGAACAATGGACTTAAAGATGCAGGTTGATGATGCGTTTATTGATTTAGACCGTGCAGAGTATTGGCCTACTGTTGCCGCTTTTGGAAATTATACCTATGCCGGAACAGGCGATGAATTTCCAACTTCAAATTATTCTTCTTCTTCGGTTGGTATTAACTTAAGTATAAATCTATTTTCGGGTATGCAGACTAAAAAAAGAGTCCAACAGAGTGAAATATCGTTAAACCAAACAAAAGAGCAGATACAACAATATAAAGACTATTTAACATCAAAAGTTAAAGAAAAAATATTAGACCTTAAAAAAGTAAATGCACAATATAAAGCTCAGGAAAGAAATGTTGAATTAGCCCAAAAAGCTTATGATTTATCAACAGTAAGATTTAAAGAAAATACCGGAACACAACTGGAAATAAAAAATGCCGATGTTGAATTAAGAACTGCCAAAACAAATAAACTTAAAACAATTTACGATTTTATTATAGCCAAATCGGAATTAGATCAGATGACCGGTAAAATGGAAGATGAATTAAAAACAAAATTAGAAAATACTGTTTCAAAATATTAAAAAAAGAAATTAAACGGGAGCATAAATATATCATGAAACTTAAATATCAAAAATTAATTATTCTGGGTTCGTTTATTATAATTGCTGTATTTGCAGCTGCGTGCGGCGGTGAAGATGTTGAAAAAACAAAAAGTATGGCACAGCTGCAAAATGAAGAAGGGGTTCCGGTAAAAGTTAAAAAACTGGAACATGAAACATTTGAACAAGGTATTAGTTTTTACGCCACTCTTGCCGGTTATAAGGAATCGATACAAGGTGCAATGATTGGTGATAGAGTTGATAAAATATTGGTTTCGGTAGGTTCGTATGTCGAGCAAAATCAAGTAGTTGTTAAATTTCCTACAGATAATGCGGAATTAATGTATGAACAAGTAAAAGCCGGTTTTGAAAATACCGAAAAAACATATTTACGCACTAAATCGTTATACGAAGCAGGCGAAACTTCTTTAGCCAACTTTGAAGGAATTGAAACAAAATATAAAGTAGAAAAAAGAAACGTTACCGCAATAGAAAAAGCTTTATTTATACAGTCGCCAATAAGCGGAAAAATTGTTGAAATATTTGTTAAAGAAGGCACAAGCGTAAAATCGGAAACACCGTTATTTAAAGTAGCTCAAACAGATAGAATACGCGCTAAAATATTTGCTTCACAAGATGAAGTAAATAAACTTAAATTAGGTATGCCGGCAAGTATTGAATATGGCGGCAGTACTTTTAAAGGAAGTGTAAGTGAAATTTCCTTATCAATGGATGAAATGAGACGTGCTTTTGCAGTTGAAGTATTATTTAATAATCCGCAGCAAAAATTAAACAGCGGTGTAACGGTTGACGTTAATGTTAATACATACTCAAAACAAAACGCAATTGTGCTGGAACGTAACTTTATTGGAAAGGAAGGAAACAAAAAATTTGTATTTGTTACTAATGACGGTTTGGCTGAAAAAAAATATATTACTACAGGTGAAGAAAATGGAATATGTGTAGAAGTTCTTTCAAGTCTTAAACAAGGCGAAATACTTGTAACTGAAGGAGTTTCAAAGTTAGAACAAGGTAAAAAAGTAAAAGTGATCAATTAAGGGAAATTAAAATATGTCATTAGCAAAAGTTTCCATAAATCGCCCGATTTTAACAACAATGTATTTATTGGTTTTTATATTATTTGGTATAATTGCCTATTTTACATTAAATGTAAATTTAGATCCGGATGTAGAAATACCTTATGTAACAATAAGTACTGTTTATCCCGGTGCAGGGCCTAAAGAAATTGAAACGTTAATAAGTAAAAGAATAGAAGATGTTGTATCTACCGTAAGCCAAATTGAAAGAGTAGAATCGTATTCATTAGATGGTGTATCCATTGTAATTATTGAATTTAAAATGGGTAAAAATGCAGATATCGCAAATCAAGAAGTAAAGGATAAAATAGACGAAATTACTAACGATTTACCCGATGATGCAGAAAAACCGATTGTTCAAAAAGTTGATTTAAAAGCATTTCCGGTAATAAACGTTATATTATCAGGTAATTTAACCGGAAAAGAACTTTTTGAGATAGCAGATAAAACATTAAAAGATAGATTTTCGCAAATTGAAGGTGTAGCAAAAGTTAATATTACCGGCGGCCAGGAAAGAGAAATAAAAGTTGTAGTTGACGGTAAAGTAGCTTACGAAAATGCAATTTCTCTTGTACAGTTAATACAAATATTAAAAGCACAAAACATAAATATACCGGGCGGTTATTTTAATATTGCCACACAAGAAATGACTGTTCGTATGCTTGGCGAGTTTCAAGACCTTGAAACAATAAACGATTTGATGGTGCCTACGTTTTTTGGGCCTAAAAAAATAAGTCAATTTGCAAAAGTAATTGATGGCGGAAAAGATGTAAGACAAAGAGCCGTTTATTACAACGTTAAAGGCAATTTTAAAAACGAAAACGTAATTAAACTTGGTATTGTAAAAAGTTCGGAAGGCAATGTTGTTAAAGTAGCCGAAGGGATTAAAGAAGCAATTCCCGAAATTGAAAAAACTTTGCCAAAAGGTACACATCTGGAAGTTGTTAACGATGAATCGCGTTTTGTACGAGCCAGCGTTGATGATACAATGAATAACGTTATTTTGGGTGTGCTTTTTACAGGTATTGTATTATTAATCTTTTTAGGAAATTTACGAGCTACTATTGTTATTGCAATATCAATGCCTTTTTCCATCATTTCAACATTTATGTTATTTAAATGGTTTGATTTATCGTTAAATATGATGTCTTTAATGGGGCTTTCAGTAACAGTAGGCGTGCTTGTTGCAAACTCGGTTGTTGTATTGGAAAATATTTTTAGGCATAAAGATTTAGGACTGAAAACTAAAGAGGCATCAATAATCGGCACCGAAGAGGTTACGGTTGCAGTTTTGGCTTCCACACTTACAAATCTTGTTGTGTTTTTACCGCTTGCAAATATGTCTTCAATAGTCGGTCAGTTTTTGCGCGAATTGGCCTTAGCAGCAACATTTGCCACATTATTTTCGCTGTTAATTTCTTTTACATTAACACCAATGCTTACCAATTTAATTATCCCCGATAAATTAAAATTTAACAAGATATCCGATAAATTGGATAAAATATTTAAATCGTGGGACGAGTTTTATAGAAAGACATTGAGAGTAACGCTAAAAAATAAAGCAATAAGTGTTGGAATAATTGTTGGAGCTTTTGTTCTGTTTATTGTAACAACCATGATACTTGGCCCACAATTAGGTGTTGAGTTTATTCCAACAATGGATGACGGTAAAATTAAAATAGAAGTTGAACTACCGGAAGGAACTAACTTAAATAAAACAGCAGAAACTTTAACATCAATTGAAAATATTATTAAAACCAATAAAGAAGTTCAGCACATGATTACCGATTTAGGAAAAATTGGTGATTTAAATATTGGTACTAATATGGCACGTATGGATGTGCAGTTAGTTGATGTTAAAGACAGAGACATATCAATTAGTAATATTATCGCAAAATTTGTTAAAGATCTTGCATTTATTCCTGATGCCAAAATTATAGTTGATTATGCAAACACGGGTGGTGACGGCGGATCTCCGATTCAGTTTTATTTAATGGGTCAAGACTTAAACACACTGGAGGAAATTAAAACCGATCTTTTGGCAAAAGTAAAAGACGTACCCGGATTAAATAATTTAGACCAAAGTTCGCGTGCAGGTAAACCCGAATTAACAGTTTATCCTAATAGAGATAAATTGATGGAAGCGGGCATAACAGCGCAAGAACTTGCAATTACTATACGTGCTGCAATAGAAGGTGTTCAATCTTCAAAATACCGCCAGCATGGCGACGAATATGATATAGTAGTAACATTTAATGACGAATCCGTTGATACACAGGAAAAGATAAATAATATTACTGTTGTATCACAATCAGGTACGGTATATCGTCTTTCGCAGTTGGCTGATGTTAAATTTACAAACGGATTTACAAAAATTATCCACAGAGATAAATTTATTACTATTTCATTTACAGGTTCACCCGCAACAGGAGTTCCATTAGGTAATGTAACACAAGAACTTCAGAATAGATTTGACAAAATGACGCTGCCTGCAGGTTATAAAATTGTTTGGGGCGGAAATGTAAAAATGATGAATGAAATGGTTACCGATATGTTATTTGCATTTGGACTTGCAATTATTTTAACATATATGCTTATTGCGGCTATGCTGGAAAGTTTTGTACAGCCAATATATATATTGGTAACAATTCCGCTTGCTATGATTGGGGTATTTATTTTTATGTATGCCACAAAAACATCTTTTGGAATTACTGCTTTAATGGGTATAGTAATGTTAATTGGTATTGTGGTCAACAATGCAATATTAATGCTGGATTACACAAACCAGTTATTGCGCGAAAATGCAATGCACGCTAGAGAAGCATTAATTGAAGCATGTCCTACTAAATTAAAACCGATTTTAATGTCATCACTTGCAATTATTTTAGGTATGCTGCCTATGGCACTTGGAATAGGTGATGCAGGTAAAGAAATGCGTACCCCGCTTGGAGTGGTTAGTATTGGCGGGTTGGTTGCTTCTACGGCATTAACTTTATATGTGCTTCCTGCTTTTTATTATGTTTTTCATAGAGATAAAAAGACAAAAGTTGTTGAAGAAATAAAAGCATAGATAAGCAGCAAAAACATTATTAATATGTTTGGTTTTACAAATGTTTTATAAGTTAATCTTGTCGGCTGATAAGCCGGCAAGAACTTGTTAAAAATATAAAATTAACTCACCCGTCTATAATGCAGCCGGGCACAGCCCCTTTAATCCCCTCTCTTCAAAAGAGAGGGGAAAGATAAACAATAAAAAGCATAATTGCGTTTTCATAAAAGCTCATTTTAATATTCTTTTTTCTGCAATCACACAATCTTAAAAAAATAAACGTAAATATAATTAACTATCCCCCTTTAGGGGGATTCTGTTAATAGATCGTTTTAGGGGTAATAATATTATTAATATCAACCGAATATAAATCATCCGCAAAGGATATTAATTCGGTATGGGGAATGAATGATAAAGCATTAAAAATATTTACATAATTATTATCACCCAAGTTATGCAACAAATGACCATAAGCGCTTAAAACACCAACATCTTTTGGTGATAAATAATAAGCTTTTTGAAACATAATTTTTGCCAAATTATAATTGCCCAGTTCTTGGTAAGTAAGTCCAAGGTAAAAATATGCCTTATAAAAAAGTTTATTAAGTACTATAATTTTCTCAAAATATTCCAATGCTAAATTATAATTATTAATTTTAAAGTACGATTTGCCAATAAAAGTCAATAAGCAAATTTTATCTCCATTTGAAAAATTAACCTTGTCATTCAATAAATAAACTTTGTCTTTTATAATCTGTTCGTATTTATTCTGTTTAAATAATACGTCATACTTTTTATTATCATAAACATACTCGGTTTCTTTTATTTTTGAGGCAGTATAGTTTTTTAAATTTGTAACAATTGTCTGTTTGTTAACATTTGATACAGGAACAGTTATTGCTTTTTTAGGTAATGTGCTTTTTGATTGAGTTTCTTTACAAAATATTGAAGAGGAGTTAAAATTATACTTTTTAAAATAACAGGAATCTACATAGGCACTTTCGGTGGGAGAAGTAATAAACAATCCCGTCTTATTTAATAATTTACTAAACAAAATAAGTGCATTATTAACAATGTTTTTATCTAAATAAATTAAAATATTGCGGCAAAATATAATATCAAAATGATTATATAACCTTAAGAGAGGATTGGAATTAGGATCGGCAATGTTTGCAAAACTAAAACTAACCATTTTTTTTAGATGGTCTTTAATTATATAAGAATCATCATTAAAAATATAATTAGTAGCTTTTAACCAGTCGGGTACATCGCGGAATGACCATGCTTTGTAATTACCTGTATTTGCTTTTGTTAAAGAATCAGTATTAACATCAACACCATAAATATTTACAGGCAAACGGCTTTTTTCCGAAAGCAGTTTATTTAGTAATATTGCAATTGTATATGGTTCCTCACCGGTAGAACAGCCGACACTTAATATATTAATTGCGGAAGCTTTATTAATCAATAAAGGCAAAATATTATTTAATAAATTATCAAATAAAACAGAATCGCGATAAAAATAAGTTTCACCAACAGTGATGTTATTTATTAATATGGTTTCTTCGTTTTTTGAGAGCGTGTTGGATAAAATTTTTTTGGAAAGTAAATTTGGCGATATATTTAACTGGTTACAAATAATATTCAAGTTACGTTCAAAATCGGATATATTGTTTTCTTCAAACTTAATTCCAAATTTGGCAGTAATAAAACCCCTAATTGTTATAATATCTGTAGTTGAAGCCATATTAAATCTTTATAAAAACATTAAATTTTAGCAAAAATACGTTAACTAATTGTTGATACTTATACAGTAAATATATTAAAATTATATTTGTTTGCATAAAAACAGACAGAAAATAAAATATAAATGTTGTAGCTTCCTGAAATAGTTTGACTTTTTATTTTTTTTAGTTCGCTTTTTTCAGTACGATATAATATTTTAAAACGAAGTTAAAAACCCTGTAAGGGTTTCATCTCAGTAGCCTAAACAACCCAAACAAATCCACAACCCCGTTAGTGGGTTGCATAGTTATCCAGAAGAATAAGTGAATTATGTTAAGTTGACATATCTAATAGCCAATGGCGGGCAAATGTACCAACTTAAATGTTTGGTAACGTATATTATGTTTGGATGATTTTATTTGCATATTCACATGCAACCCGCTAACGGGGTTGTATTTTATTTTTGTTGTGTAGCGTCCTGAAATAGGTTGACTCGAAAAAGATAAAAAAGTCAACCAAAACAAGGACAAAAAATGGAAAAAGCAAGAAAAAAAGCAATATTGGAGGAAAATGAAAAGCAATATTATCCAAATGCATTTAAGAGAAAAAT
>JAZDHY010000103.1:0-95183 GCA_043805435.1 bacterium | reverse complement strand
CAAAATTTGGTAAACGAGTATTAGCGGGTGCTTTTATGGTAAAAGAATTGAATATTATCCCTGCTATGTCAATTTAATATTCCTCTGCTTTTGTTAAATCGTGCGCTTTTTACGTTTAATTTAAGAACTAACAGTTTAAAGTTTAAGTTAAAAGATTATTAATTTTTAATACAAGACCGTAGTAAATTTATTTTGCTGCGGTTTATTTATTTCTTAGAGGCTGTCTTAAAAGTCAAAATATTGCATATAGGAACTCACTCCCTGAAACCCTCTCTTAAAAATAAAGGAGGATTATATAAAAGTATTCTATTACTAAATAATGGTTTTATGATGTGGAATTATAAATATTCGATTTTTAGCCTCCGCCCTGATTTATTACTTTTGAGACAGCCTCTACATGTCTGTAACCATAACGCTCCCCAAACAATCGAGAGGCTGTCTCAAAAGTTAAAATATTGCATATAGGAACTCACCCCCTGACCCCCTCTCTTGGAAATAGAGGGGGAATATAAAGCGTAATTGCTTTACTATATATTAGTTTTGTAGATACAACAAATATTTATACTGGGGATATAATAATTAAATATTATTGGGTTAAAGCCCTGATTTACCACTTTTGAGACAGCCTCTCAATGCCAACCACACATTATTCCACATAACTAAGGATATACAATACTTATCGCTGCTTTTATTGGCGGCACCTTGATTTGTATGATATAATGGTTAATAATATTTTTCCTTTTCTTAACTTCGGAGAAGTTACATGTCTGTAACCATAACACGCATATAAACAAACGAACTTCGGAGAAGTTCAATATTTACCAATTAATAAATCTATCCCCTTCACAATCATCATTAATATCCCCGTTAATTATTCTTCGTCCAATATCTTTTATAATATTAATATCCGGCAAAGGTATGTTCAAAATCATTTCAGCGGTAACATTTATAATTCCGTTTATCATCCTTAAATACGAATTAATAAACCGACTATTTAAAATTGCCGATATACCAATAACCTCCTCGTTTGATAATTCACATTCGTTTTTATAAATGCAGCTAATAAGCCTTTCTATTGCTATATTTTTACTGTTTAAGTATTTGTTTAAATACGGTGTAGATATTATACGTTTAGTATAATCGTTATTGTTATATCTTCTTAATAATACGTAATTTTTATTTTCCAGAATATATTTTTCTGTTTTTGCATCCGCCAATAAATACTGTCCGTAATTTAACGGCAAGGGATAATTAAATTTTCCCGTTTCAATATTAGGCAGCCACAACAATGGGACTAAGTTTTCCCCTTCCTTATTATAAATATATTTTTCACACGCCGTAATAATAAGCTTGCCATGTAAAATATTACATCCGTATTTTTTTAACGAACCGGTCCACGAATGAATTTTATTAAGAATACTTAAATCTTCCTCACAAGCCGGCAGTTCAATAATATTTTCCCCGGTATTAAAATTTCGGTCATAATCTACATTTTTTACTGAATGAATGTTATTTGCATGTGTAATATTAATATTGTAATTGTTAAGCTCTTCAATATTTTTTTGGCATTCAACAATTACAAATTCATACACCACACTGTGGCTGTCAAATATTTTTTCATCCGAACTAAACAGATGTATTTTATTTATTTTTATATTCTTTAAATAATTGTTACGTATTAACTTAAAAAAACTTCCCGAACAAAAACTTCTTGGAATAAGATATAATAACTTCCCCTCTTTTTTTAATATTAACGTAGATATGTAAAAAAATATTGAATAAATATTAGGCAGTCCGTGTAAAATTTGTGACGCAATTTTTACTCTTTCATCATTATTTGGCAGTTTAAAAAATGGCGGATTTGAAATAATAAAATCATATAAAACTCCATTATAAATACCCTCAAAAACAGATTTATTATAAACAATATAATCCTCAATTACCAAATTATATGTTAAAACAATGTTTTGTTTATTTAACCACTCTTTCAGATATTCCAAAACACAAGTAGTATAGGGAATAATACTTAAATCTATTTCATAACAATCAAGGTTAATTTCTATAATTTTATTATTTTTTATTATTTCTTCAATAAACGAACATGCTAAAATTGCAGTACCTACCCCCGGTTCCAATATATTAATTATTTCCGGTATTTGCCCCAAATCCATAAAACCGGCCATAAATAATGCTGTTTCAGGCGGAGTGAAAAACTGTCCCAACTGTTGTTTTATTTGCGCATGTTTTTCAGCAGCGGCTAATTGACTATATCTATACGCTAAATTAGACGGTGTTTCGTTTTTATTAGGAATTAAAACATTTGGTTCATTCATTTATTAATAATCTTCCATTTTTATAATGTTAATAAAAACAATTAATATTTATATACTGATGGTTCTTCGGTATTTTTGATTAAACTAAAATCAAAATCAACAAACACTTCATTTTATTAAACTCACATCAGCGATGTGACATATTTGTAACCTAACAAAACCAAAAACAACCCCACAGCTACAGAGTAGTTGCACGTTCTTTTTAATAAATTAAATAGAACGCAGATTTAGCGCGTTTTGAAAGATCAAATATAAATATATATTATCTATGGTAATCAGCCAATTTAGTGTCTTCTATGTTATAATATTTTCAAAATTACGGCATAGCCAAGCCACGTTTTTACTATCTGCCAAATTGTAAAATTTTGTAAAATCTTTAATTTCAATTTTTAAAATATACAAAAATTTAATATTTTTCGTTTGTAAAAGATTTTTAGTTAAGTACTTACATAAAAAACAAGGAATATATCCAATGTCCAACACTTTAGAAGTTACGGTTAAAAGAATTGATGACAAAGTTAAATATTTAGGTACCGCAAATAATAATCCCCCTATCCAGATTGATTATCCTGCCCCGTTAGGAACCGGAGAAGGTTATACATCTCTTGAATTATTGTTAATTAGTCTTGCTTCGTGTAGTGCTTCATCAATTATTGCAATACTTAAAAAAAGAGATAACCTTATAACCGATTTTAATGTAAAAGCAAAAGGAGAAAGAAAAACTCAGCACCCTACTTGTTTTAGTAATATCCGATTGGAATTTAACCTTACCTCCTCAAACACAACTGAAGAAGATTTAGTTAAAGCAATTCAATTCAGCGAATCCACATTATGCCCCGTTTGGGCTATGCTTAAAGGTAATGTTGTTATTGAGTATAGTTATAAGATTAACAGATAATAAAACAAAATACAATCTTATATATATATATTGTAAAAAAACCGCCAAGCTTTTTATCATCCGGCGGTTTTTCAATCATTCAAGATTAAAAATTAAGAATTCAAAATTCCTTCAACACTTAACATTACTTTATCAGTATCATTTTCCTCGAAAAATTAAATTCCCCTGCGGTTAATTTATAAAAATAAACCCCGCTTGCAAGTGATGAAGCATTAAAATTAACCTCATACATTCCGGCACTTTTTTCTTCATCAACTAAGGTAGTTATTTTACCGCCTAAAACATCAAATACTTCCAACTTTGTTTTTACTTTGGCACTGTTAGTTTGATTGGGAATTGAAAATCTGATTTTTGTTGTTGGGTTAAAAGGATTTGGATAATTTTGATCCAAGTTGTATTTTAAGTTTGTTAAATAATTTTCT
Source organism: bacterium (assembly GCA_043805435.1). Lineage (GTDB taxonomy): Bacteria > Bacteroidota > Ignavibacteria > Ignavibacteriales > Melioribacteraceae > JAEXOD01. The sequence continues at coordinate 91,530 of JAZDHY010000103.1, read as the reverse complement.
TCAACTCCAACCACAACATAATCAAATGAAGCAAACTCAGTTGTTTCAATATCAGTATTACCGTTTCCAACCGGTACTTGATTTAATACGGCACCACCATCGGTAGTAGCATAATTACCAACCGCAATATATAAATATGGAGGAATGTTTCCGTATTCCTGTACAATATTTATTGTGCCTTCCAAAACAGTGCCGACAGCTTTAGTTGTATTGCCTGCATTGTCAGTCCAGCCTATATAATTATTTGTACTTTCGTTTGCTAAAAATGCATCCCAGCTTACAACTTTACCAGCTTTTGCCCAAGGAGCAGTTATTAAACCACCCAGACTATCCGTAACAAATACAAACACATCTCTTCCAAGCGAAGATGCAGATTGGGTTGCAACATACAATTCCGTGCCGTTCCACCCCACATATAAATCCACATTGTTATTTGAAGCTAATTTTCTAACTTGTGCATCTAAATTTCCATCCATAACAAATGTAGTTGGTGTGATAGAACCGCCGGAAACATCTATATGGAAATCCGATCCATTATTATTATTCCAGGTACCGTCATTAAAATGAATAACAAAATCAACAACACTAACAGTCTGCAATTCGTTATTAAACGGCCCGATTTTAATTTTAATCATCGAACTTGTATCGGGCAAACCAAACGGACTTTCGACAGCCGGAGCACCACTGAATATAGTTGTTCCTGCAGGCCAGTAGGCTTGATTTGGAAGCTGCCATGTATTTACACCCCAATGTAGATTTGCGCCTTGAGGTGCACCGCCTACGCTTATTATAATAGTATCGTTTATTGTAGGTTCGGTAGGAGTCCATGTTACACCGGTGCTTGTTCCGCCGCCGCCCGTACCGTCACCAATCCACGTATGGCGTATAGGAGATTTTGCAATATTTCCTAAATTATCAATAGCTTCAATATAATAATCCACCAATTTTTCATTCTGATCAAGTATCTCGGCCGAATATTCATTAGCTTTAATTATAGGAACAATTGAAGTATTTGACGGTTTTTGGATCATTGTCATATCGGCAGCAACCCACTGGCCAACACTTACACCGCCGGTATAAGTATTATTATCGGAATTCAGACTTCCGGTATTGCTATACCTGTATTTAATTTTTACAGATTGAAGCCCGCTAACATCATAAACATAACTCCAAACTTTAATATCATTTGTCTGTACAACACCCCATTCCGTACTTCCCGGGTTATATGGTTTGCGTTGAGGTAAAAATATAGTCGGCGGAGTCAAATCGGTACCAACAACTTGTTGCGATAGTGTTACCGCCTGATTAGCTGCACGTGTAGGATGGTCATCCCAAAGGCCGCCCAACGAATTATCCCAATACCAATAACAACTTGTTTCCCCAACCAATAAATATTTCCAAGCATCTTTTGTTATTTGGCTGTTAGGGGCAATTTGTTCTGCCGTTAATACACTGTTTTTTGCTGCCGTAATTACAGACCAGCTGTTTCTATCGGGTGAATATCCGGCATTATCAGGTTCACCAAGCCATTTTTTAAATTCAGGGTCTCCGTTATCGGCACCACTCCACGAACCATCTTCCACATGTATAACATCGGTTGGTTCCGGAGGAAACATTTCCAAATAATCTTGAATTGTAGTACAAACAAATCTTGTTGGATTTGCCTGCAGCCAATTTACAAAATTTTGAAAATTTGAACCATAATAAGAATCGGTACCACCGCCATAATTATCACCATCATGGGCAAGCACTATTATTGCCGGGTGCTGCGGATCCGTATTGTACGATTCCAATTGACTGATAACTCCTTCATAATCCAATGCACCAAAACCGCCTCTTCCGTCTTCATTTCCTAAATATCTATCAGCAGGTACGGCAATTATTTTGCTTATTACACCTGTTTCGGGATTTGTATATTCAACATAATGCGGTTGTCTTCCCCACTTTGCGGAAGTTTTTGTAGGTGCCCAAACATTATTTAATTGAACCCAATCATTAGGATCGGGATTTAATATATCTGCTTTATTAGGTTCGTATAAATTACCACCTGTATTAAACGGAAAACCGGTACATGCTCTTTCAAAATGTACATTATCTATTAAAATCCATTCAATTCCTTCATCAACCAAAGCTGGAATCATTCTATTACTGAATGCGTTTTCGGGAGGGAAAATTCCTTTTGAATAAGTACCCGGAAAATTAGTTGTAAAAGTATTTTTATGCATTTGTAATTGTTTGCGTATATCGGTATAATCAATTAATCCCATCAAAGGATGGAAATAACCAAATCCAACCATATCAAGACGCGGGTTGCCCAAAACGGTTTGCTGATTTTTCATATTGTTCCAACTGCTTTTCCAGTTGCTGAAATTACCGTTACCGTTGTTTTCCAAATTATTCAAGTTTTCAATTAAAGAACCCGAAAAACTTACCTGTGCTCCAAAGTGCGTCATTCCGGCAGTTATGCCTTTTTGTATTGCATTTTTTGGCCACGATGTATATGGCCCGGTTCTTTGGTCAAAAATTGAATACAGCGAAAAAGGATATCTGTTTTGTTGTTCCGACTGTACAACAGATTCGTACGGCCAATAAATAGGCTGGTGCATGTGCCACAAAAAAGCTATATAAATAGGAGGATTATTTTTTGCCCCCTCCTTTTCTTGTGCATTATATTTTGATATAGATAAGCTAAATACAATAACAAATAATAATAAATATTTTTTCATACAAGTACTCCACAATGAACTAAAACACTTAGCATATAATATTTTTTAAAATCAGATTTTTATGCTATAAAGCTAAATTAGGTGCGCAATTAGGGATAATTTTACCGGAAGAATAGTTATAGAGAGATCAGCATAATATAGGTCTTTTAATACAGTCTATTTCTTAAATCAGTATCCCATTTTGATAATTGTAAAAATAGCCGTTTTAATAAAATTAAAACGGCTACGCATAAAAAGCATTTGAATTTATACTACTTAGTTAACATCAATTTTTTAGTATTTAAAAATTTACCTGCTTTAATTGTATAAAAATATACACCGCTTGATAAATTTGAAGCATTAAAAGTAACCTGATGAACACCCGTATTAACTTCTCTGTTAACCAAAGTTGTTATTTCATTACCCAACACATCATATATTTTTAAAGTAACAAATGTCTGTTCAGGAACAGAGTATGTAATGATAGTAGCCGGATTAAACGGATTTGGATAATTTTGTTCTAATTTGTAACTGTAATCGTTTAATTCGTCATTGTCAACACCAGTAACCGTACTGTTAATTGCAAAAGAATAAGCAACATTTGCTTCGGCTGTAAAAGTATAGTTTAATGTTGTTAACATATTTAACGAACTTGTAATACCAAAACCACTTAAAGAAAATTTATACGAATCCAAAAGTGATTGAGGAATTTGTGCTAAAATATCAGTCCAGCTAATAGTAATTGGACCGGCACTATTGCTAAATACTTTAAATTCCCAAACTTTACCTTCTGTTGGTGCCGAATATGATTTTTTAATATCATAAGCATATTTACTAAAAACCGTATTCCATATAGTATTGTTAAAATAGGTTTGAATTGAGATATTGGTTGGAGTAACCGGTGGTTTTGCCAAATCATATCTTGCGTCAAAACCATCTATTGCGTTTATGTTAGCTCCAAATGCTAATAAATTATCGGTAACGCCATTAATGGAAGCAAGTATGTTTACTTTCCAATCGGTTATTGAAGGTTCTAATAATTCTCCTTTTATATTAACCGGCGTACCGTTACTATTAACAATATTATATTTCATTTGTAAATTTTCTACAAGTGAGGCAAACCAATAACCTTTCCATTGTTTTAATGTATCACTTAAATTATAATTTTTTGTAGCAGTTAAATAATTATAATAAGCATTTTGTATCCAACCGCGTGTTACTGCAGAATCGGCAGATATTGTTTCAAGACCCTTTGTAAACATTACAGAAGATTTTTGATACTGTCTTAGGAATGGTGATGAAACTAAATTCCAGCCTTGGTTTACATTTTTTGTAACTATACCTGTCAAACCAATACCTGTTATACTTAAATTTACAGAATCTTCAATTCCCAGCCAATAACCATTGCCAACAAGAACTGAATCTTTGGAAACATAACCACTTGCATTATTAAATCCATATAAATAAAATGGCGATATGCTTGAGCCGATAACAGAACTTGCCAAAGGATTAGTTGGATTTACAGGAATTGACATTAAATTCCAGCCTGAATAGAATTTTTTAACTGCAGTTGTTGTAACACCCGCTCCGGATAAATTTACTGCTGTTGTATCTCCACTTGGCGCATTGCTTACTATTTTTAATTTTCCTGTATAAGAAATAACAGCAGTTGGCACAAATTGGATACTTAAATTAGTTGATGAAGAGGCCGCAACAGAAAACGAAGTATTGCCCGAATAAGAAAATACACTATTATCAATTATAATATTAGTAACATTTAAAGTTGCCTGCCCTGTGTTGCCAACAGTTAATATCATTTCACCATTATTTCCAACAGCAACATTACCAAAAATCAATTCGGCCGGATTAATTGTTATTGCCGGCTGCAACTGTGTGCCTGTACCGGTTAAATTTACATCAAGGGTACCTTGATCGGGATCATTATTTGTTATTGTTAATTTTGCAGAATATACTATTGCAGCAGCAGGTGTAAAAGTAACTTGAATTGTTAACGAGTCATTTGGGACTATGGTATGGGTAGTTCCTCCGGAAAATGTAAAAGCAGCATTTGACGAAGCGATATTTGTAATAGATAAATTTGCGTTACCGGTATTATAAATTTTTAAACTTTTTGCTAAATTATTGCCAACTAAAAGATCGCCAAAAGCCAATGAAGTTGGGTTAACCGAAATATTAGACATGGTTTGATATCCCGAACCGGATAAAGCAACCAAAACTGTCGGTTGATCAGGGTCATCACTTGTAATATTTAATTCACCTGAATGAGAACCTAATAATAGCGGATTAAATTCTACCGGCACAGTTACAGAATCATTAGGCAAAATAGTATAGGTTGTTCCGCCTGTAAAGGTGTAAGAACTACTAGACGAAAAAATATTGGTTATTGCTAAATTTCCGTTCCCCGTATTATATATTTTAACATTTTTAACGCTTGAAGTATTAATTAATACGTTTCCAAAGTTTAATGCTGTAGGGGCAACTAAAATATTTTGAACTACATTTACGCCAATTATTAATTGAAAACTTTTTACTCCGCCAACACCGCTGTTGTAAGTATACGAACCGGTTGTTCTTAAATTTTGTGTTGTGTTAGCTGCAACATCTTTTAGTTTAATATCATAACCGGCAGGTACATCTGCAAAATCGGTAACCGATAAAGTTACGTCCGTATTGGTTTTATCGGTATTAATTTTAAAATCCCACGTGGATGTTGTGTTGTTAAGATTTATTATACTTTTAATATCTTTTGAGTACAAAGGTCCTAATACAGACGACCAATCATTATGTTCAAAATATAATTGCAAATAATTGCTCGGAGGAGTAACAGGTTTAGGTAAATCAATTAATGTATCAAAACCGTCTGAACCATAGTATCCCATGCCGGCATAATTTAAATTATCACTTAAAGACGAAGCTGTTACGCTTAGTTTAACATCCCATGAATCGAAAGTGCTGTTATTTAGATTATAAGCTGCATTTGGTCTTATTCCTTGTATTAATTCAAAACCAAGGAAAGTTGGCTGAAAAACAATTGCCCCTTGTGTGGCGGTATTAGTAAATAATCCTGACGGAACCCCGCCGCAAATATTACCACCATCCCAATCTTCTTCTACATAAGTTACCAGCAATAATTTTGCCGGAGAACCAATGTCCGATAATTTTATTCTGGCTTCCCAATAATGTGTATCTGTATTTTTCCAATTAGCTGTTTCAAAAGCTGCGTCACTCCATGCGGTACCCGAATACATTCTTTTAACTTCGGTATTATCAACTGTTTTAAATGCATAATGATAATTTGCACTAAACGGTAAATTAGGATTAAAACGCCAAGCATCTGCCTGCGTTGTACCTGTTCCGTTTACCGGATTTGAATTTGGGTCCGAATCTATATATAAATGAATTGCTCTGCTGTTATCCGTAACACTTCCGGCAACACTATTGCCGCTATAACCAACATATAAATATGTATTATCCCATGTTACATATGCTAATAAATTTTCTCCGCTTGTAGTAGTAAATTTTTCGGTTGAGGCACGAAAATCATTCACCCCATCAATTGAAATTGAATGATATGTTTGTGATTTTGCTGCCGTAAATAAGAAAAAAAACATTAATAGCAGTAATTTTTTGTTTGTCATAGTTTACCTCGTTTTATTAAATAATTTTTTATAAACTTTGTAAGTTAATTAAGAATAATAATTATTAATGTGATTTATATCACAATATCTGCAAATTCACATGGAATAAAGTAACAATTGTGAATTTTTATGCATTATTATTGGAAAATTGATCTAATAGGGAAATTAATGTTTTTTTTTAATTTAACCAAGTTAAATTGATATTTATTGATCTTTTTTTATAAAAGCAAAAAAGAAATGTTTTAAATAAGCAGTCCAAAAGATTTGCCGTTGAAAAAACTAATTTTATTTAGCATTTAGGAACCGGCTAGTAATAAAAATCCTTTATATACACTAAATTTCCGGCTCTATTATATTTATTCTGTAACACCTGTTTTTCAAACAAACAACTAATTAACTATCACAGAATCAGCCTAATTAAGATAAATATCAACAGACCCACTAAAGCGTTCATATATATCAACCGAATATAATTTCGCTTGTTTTTTATTCTCATGTCTAACAATTTAATTGTTGAGTACAAAAGGCCGGCATCTATAATAAAGACAGGAATAAGATATATCAAATTTAACCAACCACATAAAAATGGTATAATACTTACTACAATTACCAATAAAAAAATTACTCCGCTTATTCTTAAGGCTTTTTTAGTGCCAAGCAGTAAAGCTAAAGAACGGGAACCAACCTTACGATCTCCTTCAATATCCATCGCATCGGCGGCAATTTCTTCCCCCAGGTCTATTAACAACGCTATAATTGCAAATAACCAGACTGTTTTTTCAAACGGATAACCTACCGTAATACCGCCAAAAATAAAAGTCATACTAACTGAAAAACAGACCATTAAATTCCCTAATAAACCGGCTTTTTTAAATCGCCAATTATAAAGAAAACCAACAACCCAAACCAAAGCAACAACCAACAACGCCACAAGACTAATTAAGTAGCTTGTAATAAATCCAAACAAGGTTACTACTGCGGATAGGAAAAGAACATCTGGTTTATTAACAAGTCCGGCCGGAAGAGGTCTTTGCGGTGCGTTTATTTTGTCGCTTTCAATATCAAAGTAGTCGTTTAATATAAGTGCCGAAGCCGAAATAAAAAAAATGCTCAAAAACCCTAATATAATTTCTGTTACAGCAGGTATTTTTCCTAATGCCAGCAATTCCCCCAATATTACACACACCCCCGCAGTAAACGGCAGTTCAAAACGAAATAATCTAAACAGCCCTATTGTTTTTCTTCTAAAACTATTTTTATTCATCTCAAATTTTTCAAAATATTAACAGACGCTTTTTATTATACTGTAAAAAGTGTCAAATCGTCTTCTATTATTGCATATTCGGGAAAAGTAACCCTTATTGTATTTTTTAATTTGTCGGCAAAGTGTTTTAATGCTTCGGGTTCATCTTTCCACGTTACTGTTAAATGATGGTTTGTATCAAAATGGGTTGATTTATTTTTATTATTAAAAACACTCTCTTCACATATATAAATAACTTGTAACCCAAGTCCCTCAGCATAACCCGCTTCAAAATATGCCCCATTGTTGGCATCCGTAAGATCGGCAATTAAAAATTTTGATCGTTTAATTTCCAAACGCAATTTATCATCAATTAAACCTGCAACCGGATTTTCATCAAGTCTGCGTATTTTAAATCCGGTTTGTTCAACAGCTTCTTTAATTACTTCAGTATATATCTTTTTGATAGCCTCCGTTTTAAAATCCATAGCCATAAAAACTAATTTACTTTCTTTATTTACTTTTTGTAACTCAAAATATCGTTCCCAACCTTTAAATGTTAATTTAACACTTAAATTATGTCCCCCAGAACTTTCATTGATGGGAATATTATTAGTTAAAATATATGATTGTTCCCTAAGATACTCAACTATAAAACCAACCCCCAATATCGATTTTGTTCCAATTATGGGTTTAAGCTTTTTAAGTTCAATATAGATTTCTTTATCATATTCTCCCGAATTTTCGAATTTTTCACCAAACCACAACAAAAAATTATTTGCTTGTTCTTGCGGTTTTGGAGTAATAAAAGGAATTTCAATAGAATCTTTAATTTTTGAATTAAAACTTACATAACCATTATTTTTTAACTGGTGATGACAAATCCAAAAGCTATAAGCGAACGCTGTATCATCAGTAAAATTATTTTCTATAACCACCATCGTAATTTTGTCAATTTCATATTTACCACATACAGGACAGTTCAATTTATAGATTCTCTCAGTCTTTGAAAGAGGATCAATTATAATTTGTTTTTCATGACAAATTGGACATCTATCAATTCCCATCTATTCTTCTCCTTGTATAATAATAATCCCCTCTAATACATTATGTTTTTATAACAGCGGGTTTAATTTTTTAGGATATTCAAAAAATAATAATTTTCCAACACCTTGTTCAATATCTTTCCACGAATTTATATCAAACTCCAGCGATGCAATACCGCAAGTAGGAATATTATCAATAAAAGTATCAACCATATAATTATTAAATTGAGTTAAATCGGGGTTATGCCCAACCAATGCAACACAGTTATGTTTATCATCAATAGCATGAATAACATCCAAAATTTCATGAATGGCAGCTCCGTAAAGCTCTTCAACAATTTTTATTTCTTTGCGGTTATATTCAAAAATATCGGCAAATTTTTTAGCTGTGGAATATGCACGTTCGGCCGGACTTGAAATAAGCAAATCAAACCGAACTCCTTTTTTCTTAATATATTCGGCCATAAACGGGGCAGCTTTTTTGCCACGAGCATTCAAAGGCCTTTCCTTATCGGAAACAGAACTAATATTTTGGTTGCTTTTTGCATGTCTTATTAAAATCAAATTCTTCAAATTTACCTCAAATTGTTCAACTAATTGGTACTAAATCACCGGTTATAGGATAAACTGTAAGTGCAATTACAAATGCAATAACTGCAAGAATTAATCCAAACATAAAAATATTATAACTTATTCTTAAATGTGCATATTTTTTACCAAGCACCTGCCCTAAAAAATAATAATCCCTTATCATGCTGTCCGATAAGTAATCTTTATCATTCATCAGCTCATTCATTCCCCAGCTGAAATTTTCCAGGTTCATTTTATAAAAATTACCAAAAAACAACAAGTTAACTTTTTTATTTATCACATCTTCATTTGTAAAAGTGCCGGATGTAATATTTGGACGTGTAACCAAAACAGAATAAATTAAGGATACCAAAGATACTAAAGTTAACATAGAAGTAGGGATTATTAACTGCGGATAAATAGATAAATTTTTAATTAAAAAAGCCACAATTGCAGTTAAAAGAAGTGTATTAACACTTATCATAACCTGTGCTTTATTATCGGCCATTGCACTAAAACTTACATGGGTCCGCATAGTATTGCGCCACATAGTTTCTACACTTCTTTCCGGTTTACCACTAGTTTCTTTTTTAGTTGCAAATTTTTCTTTTTCAAATTCCAGTTTTTCAACCTTAATTTTTTCTTCCTCAATTTTATTTACTGCCTTGCGCAGTCTTTTTTGAAGTTTCAGCAAATTTTCCTGTTTTTGTCCTTCAAAATTATCTTTTGCATATTTAGTATAAAATTTATGCTTAATAAAAAAATCAATGGAAGATTTTATCCATTCATAATCAGTAAATTTTTTAGCGTATCTATTTTCAATTTCTGTGCGTAATAGTTCACTTTTACAAAAATATTTATCGGTACCTAAATGGCTTAAATCGGCATCACAAATTATTTCTTCAATAAGATTTTGTGGTTTAACTTCAACTTTTGTTGCAATTATACATTTTAGTACACGCTCTATTCTTTCGTTTGGGTAATTATTTTTAACTAAAAACTCTTCGGCGTATTTGCTGCTTATTTCTTCATGATCAAGAAAAGTTTCAAAATGTCCCGTATCATGAAACCACGCTGCAATTAATAATATTTCTAAATCCAAGTCATTAATCCCAATCTCTTTGCCAATTTTTCCCGCTATTTCTACAACTTCTTTTGTATGAACAATATCGTGGTATATGTTAAAGGTTGGTGATTTTTCATTATATAACAAATAGATATATTCTTCGGTAAGATTTAAAACATTTGAAAATATCATTGTTTTTCCGGTTTTTGTTTTTAAATTTATTAAATTTTAATCTAAAATGACAGAATAATTTTATTTTTAAACCTAAATTATATAATTTTTAATCCTTTCGGCATTCTTTTTTAAAAGCATACATTGGAATGATAAAAACCTTTGAGTTGTTTTTTTAACTTGATAAAAAGCCAAAATAATTAGTATCTTAGTGTAGTTAATTTGAACTTTTAAATTATTCAATAGGTTAATATTGAATATATATATGGAGGATAAAAATGCTATTTGTTCAAGATGTTGATTTGACACCAAATCCACAAGCATTAAAGTTTGTTTTAAACGAAAAAATATTAAATCACGAAACAAGAAGTTTTCAAAACAGTTCCAAGTCCGGTAACGACCCTTTGGCTAAAGGTGTTTTTGATTTACCCGGAGTTGTTTCGGTTTTTTATATGGATAAATTTATAACTATAGAAAAAGAAGCAGCATTTCCATGGGGTCCAATTCAAAAAGGATTAGTTACTTTTTTAAAAACATTTGATAAATCTACTATTCCTGTTGAAGAAAATGTTACACTTTCTGAAGATACGGAACAAACGGAATTATTAAAACATATTAATAAAATTATTGATAGTAGAGTACGTCCTGCATTAGCCAATGATGGCGGTGGATTGGAAATATTAGGCTTGGACGGCTTGACACTTACAATTCGTTATCAAGGTGCATGCGGAAGCTGCCCTAGTTCAATACGAGGTACTTTAAGTGCCATAGAAAATTTATTACGTCGTGAAGTAAACCCTTCTCTTTGCGTTATTTCCGGTTGATTAATTGAATTTAAGCTCCCTGTTGTTGGGAGCTTTTTATTTATTTTATTCTAAATCAAAATCTTCTGCATTTTTTGTACCACCTTCTAATAAAAACTCGTTGCTGCCATACATACTTTCAAGTTCATCTTCAAAAAAGAATTTACCATCTTTGGAAGCTGGTTTTAATTGAAAAAGCCAAGTAGCTCTTTTATCATAATGTGCTAAAAACGGTCTTTTAATCCATTCCGGGTTACGAGCTTGAATAAAATTAAGCACAAAATATTTTTTGTTTTCTATTTCAATAATACCATCAATAACAACTTTTCCCGGAATTGATGACATGGACGGGCCCCTAACCGTTCTGGCCAAGCCGGAAACAACGGCAAAGGCATCCCTGTAAATATTAAAAGCTTTGTATAAGGGAACATTAAAATAATGCTCTGCACCGGTTTCTCTTTCAACAAACATATAATAAGGAATTAACCCTAAATGAACCTGTTCCTTCCACATTCTACTCCATACAGAGGCATCATCATTTATTGAATGTAAAATTGGTGATTGAGTTCTAATTTCAGCACCGGTATTTTTTATCCTTTTGACCGCTTGAATGAAGGCATCGGTTTGCATTTCGCGCCAATGATTAATATGCACCATTATTGCCAAGTGTTTTCCGGAATTTACTATTTCTTCAAACAGCTTTAAAATATTATCCGAGTCTTCATTATCCAAATATTTATAAGGGAAATTAACTAATGACTTTGTACCAATCCGAATTGTTTTTATATGTTCAAATTCCGGAGTTAAAAACGGATCTATAAAATGCTTAAGTTTATCGGCTTTCATAACCATCGGATCACCACCGGTTAATAAAATGTCGGTAATGTTTTTTTGCGATTGAATATATTTCAAATGAGAATTTGATTGTGCGGTTGAAAATTTTAACGAAGTATCTCCCACAAATTGTGCCCAGCGAAAACAAAAAGTACAATACGCGTGACAAGTTTGGCCTGCAGAAGGAAAAATTAAACAAGTTTCGCTGTATTTATGCTGTATGCCTTCAACTTTTTTTCCCTTATAGACCGGGACATTAGAAGACAGCTGTTTGGCCGGATGTGGATTTAACTGTAATCTTATATTGGAAATAATATCTTTTTTTTCTATATCGCTTAAATTTTTATTGTAAATATCCGCAACTAAATTAAACTGGTTTTCTTTCAGCATCTTTTTATTCATAAAATAGAGGGTAAACATTGGATCATTATCAATATCATTCCAATCTATTAATTCATCAATAATATAATTATTTACTCTAAATGGAAGTACGGAAGATACGACTTTAAGGCTAAAAAGTTGTTCGGGGGATAATTTTTCGATCTGTTTTGTATTTAAAAGCTTTTCATAAGAAAATGATATCATCTCCTTTTTTTTCATACTTAACCTCGCTATTAAATTTTTAACAATATGGTAGCAAAGTATAATATAAAAAAAATTATACAAAAAACAAGTCAAAAGGAAGTACAGTAGAAGCGGAGGGGAAACAAAAAGCGGTAAGATACCGCTTATTTATTTTACTAAGTCGTTTACTTTGCTAATATCTTCTAATTTTACAAATGATTCACGAAATTTATAATTTCCTTCTTCATTTCTTACAGTTTTAATGTATTTAAGATTTACAACTGTAGATTTTAATTTGTTTTTATTTTTATCAGCAAACGTCTGCGTTTTTGCCATTTTGTAACTCCATAATATTTAAGAATGTAAATATATATAATAATTTTCAAAAAATAAAGGAAATTATATCAAGTCCTTATATTTTGCACTAATAATTTTGCATAAATCATCAGATTTTAGTTCCATTTGAAGCCCTCTAACACCCGCACTTACAAAAACTGTATCAAAAAGCATTGCGGTTTCATCAATAAAAGTTGGAAATAACTTTTTCATCCCAACCGGTGAACATCCGCCGCGTATATAACCCGTTACATTTGTTAATTCCTTTAACGGCAACAATTCAATTCGTTTTACATTTGCTGCCGCTGCGGCTTTTTTTAAGTTTAATTCGTAATTACCCGGTATGCAAAAAACGTAAATATTGTCATCACCTTTAGCAACAAGTGTTTTAAATACTTTTTCTTCTTCAACTCCTATTTTTTTAGCTACGGTAACAGCATCAAGTGCTTCTTCGTTTACATTATAACAATTTGTTGTAAAACTAATATTATTGGATTCTAAAATCCTAAGTGCATTTGTCTTCATTTAAAACTATTAAATATCCAATTATTTAAATAAAAGTTCTTTAATAGATTCAAAATTAATAAATTAACCAACTCTAAGAAGAACCAAATCTGTTAAAATATGGCCGGTTTCTTCAAGTAATGGGTCATCTACTTTTAAGTCTTTAGTTTTAACTTCTTCTTTTTCTTTGTCTTTAATATTTAAATTTTTCTTCGATTGTCTTTCATCATCACGTTCTTTTTTCTTTTTGTCTGTCTTTTCTCGTTCTTCTTTACGGGTAGATTCTAAAAGCGAAAAAGTTTTAAGGTCTTTCATTTCTTTATATTCTTTTATATCTTGATTTAGATATAAAAATTCCGAATTAGTCTTGATTCTTTTTTCATAATCTGCTTTTAATTTAGGTATATATTTCCCTAAATCATAAATTTTGGTATATCTGGCACTATTTATTTGATCCCAAGGCAAAGCACTTGAATTAGCACTTTCACCATACTCTGCGGGGTCATAAGCTGTTGGAAATTGAATATCGGGTAAAACACCCTTATGTTGAGTACTGCCACCGCTGATTCTATAAAATTTTGCAATTGTAAGTTTTATTTCGCCAAGCGGTTCATCGGTTCTTAAATATCTATTAATATTATAAATGGTTTGAACAGTTCCTTTCCCGTAGGTTTGTTCACCAACAATAACTCCCCGGCCATAATCTTGAATTGCGGCCGAAAATATCTCGGACGCCGAAGCACTGAACCTGTTTACCATTACAACCAAAGGGCCGCTATAAACTTCCGCCGGGTCAGGATCATCTTCAATATCAACATCACCATAAGTACTTTTTACTTGTACAACAGGCCCATTAGCAATAAATAAACCTGTCAATTCAATAGCTTCTTGTAATGAACCACCGCCATTATTTCTCAAATCTACAATTACGCCTTCAACTTTTTCATCATTTAGTTCTTCAAGTAATTTTCTAACATCTCTATTGGTGCTTTTATAATCTTTTTCACCTTTAGATTTTCCATCAAAATCGACATAAAATGTGGGAATTTCAATAACTCCCATTCTATGTTTAGTTCCGTTTTGTTCAATTTCAATAATTTTTTTCTTTGCGGCCTGATCTTCAAGCTTAATTTTTTCGCGTATAATTTTTATTTCAACAGGTGGAGCATCTACTCCGGCATCAGCTTTTAAAACCGAAAGACGAACTAACGTCCCTTTTGCACCCCTTATTAATTTAACCACATCATCCAAACGCCAGCCGACAACATCTACCATTTTCCCTGTATCGCCTTGCGCAACAGCAATAATTTTATCGTTTTCTTTTAATTTGCCCCCTTTTTCGGCAGGGCCGCCTACTATAATTTTAGACACTTTGGTATAATCGTTATCAAGTGACAATTGTGCCCCAATTCCTTCAAGCGATAAGGTCAAGTCTATTTTAAAATCTTCACTGCTTTTTGGCGAAAAATAATTTGTATGCGGATCAATTGCTTCGGCAAACGAATTCATATAAACCTGAAATACATCATCCGGTTCCGATTGTAAAATATATTTTTGGATTGTTTGATATCTTTTACTTAAAGTTGTAGAAATATCTTCATCTTTTTTACCGGACAATTTTAAATTTAAAGCATCATTTTTTATTCTTTTTCTCCACAATTCGTTCACTTCTTCAACATTTTTTGCCCAAGGTTGTTTTTCCCTGTTAAAAATAAAACTTTCATCAACAGAAAAATCGAAACCTTCTTTTAATTTTGAGAAAACATATTTCATTCGTTCGTTAAATCGTATTTTATAAATATTATATATAGCAAAAGGAATTTTCAGATTGCCCGTTTTAATAAAATCATCAAATTCAAGTCTGCTTTTTTCAAACTCATCAATATCAGATTGCAAAAAATATAATCTTTGGTTATCTAAATTTTCTATATAATTATCAAAAATTACCGAAGATAAAGAGTCATTAATTTCCGGTTTTCTATAATGTGCATGTGTTAACAATTCCGCAATTACCTGATCAATTTTTGAGTATTTAATATCCGGCAGTAAAACTTTATTTGTGTCTATAATTTTATTATTCTTATCAGAGCCGTCATAATTTTTTGCAGCGCAACTTGATATTGCAATAGCAGCCAGCAGAACTAAAAACAGTTTTTTCATATTTTTTCCAAAATTATTTAATCATTAATACATTAACAATTTATTAAAGTTTCAAGTTTATAAATATAATGTGATTATTACCAGTACTAAATTTTTACCCTATCACCAAACAAAATATCTTATTCGGCAAACATTTTAAATTGTTTAAATAACTCTACTGCCGTTTCGAAAGGAAAACGAGAACGAGTTAAAAACGATTCGTCTCTTTTTTCAATTGGAGGTTCATCTTCCCACTCTAAATTTGAATTTAGCACTTTGTTATTGGCGGTATCAATTATGGACCAAACGGCATTACCGCCAACTCGCGATTTCATTATTAAATGGATTTTATCTTGCAATCCAAATCGCAAAGCACTATCAAACCATTTTGCTTTTTGTTCATTTGTCATTTTAAACTATATTTGCTGTTGTTTTGTTAAATAAATAGTTTTGTATTATATTATCGAAAATTTGTTAATTAATTTAAGTAATTTTTACATAAAATTAAACGGATTATTATGTTAATTGTTTTTAATTTGGCCTTTGGCCTTATTTTGCTTATTTTAGGCGGTAATGGTTTGGTAAAGGGCAGTGTTGCTTTGGCAAAAAAAATGGGTATAAGTCCTCTTGTTATTGGTCTTACTATTGTTTCTTTTGGAACTTCTTCACCGGAACTATTAGTCAGCATTCAAGCCGCTTTAGCCGGACATGGTTCTGTTGCAATGGGAAACATAATTGGCTCTAACAGTGTTAATATTGGCTTTATTTTAGGGCTTTCTGCATTAATTTATCCACTATCTATAAGCTTACAAATTGTAAAAAAAGAATTGCCTATTTTAATTGGTGTGACTTTTATTTGTTCATTATTTTTGCTTGACGGTTATGTTTCAAGACTTGAAGGTGTTTTATTTTTTGCCGGAATTTTTATATATACCTATTTTAGTTATTATCTTTCCAAAAGATATAATAACGAAAAACTTTCCAAAGAAATTGAAAAACCAGTAAAAAAACAAAATACCGTGCTTTCAACAGTCTTTATTATTGGCGGATTGATACTTCTTTCTTTTGGAAGCAATTTTTTTGTAGAAGGGGCAGTAGCTGCTGCTAAATTATATAATGTTAGCGAAGCTTTAATTGGATTAACCATTGTTGCTTTAGGTACTTCATTGCCTGAATTATTTACTTCAGTAATAGCGTCCTTTAAAAAAGAATCGGACATAGCCGTTGGGAATATAATTGGCAGTAATATCTTTAACCTCCTTGGAATTCTTGGTACAGCATCAATAATAAAACCGATTTCTTCACCCCAAATAGATATTGTTGATTTTGCCGTTATGAATGCCTTTACTTTACTTTTGCTGCCATTATTGTGGACCGGATTTAAATTGACAAGAATTGAAGGAAGTATACTTGTAGCAGGGTATATCGGTTATCTAGTTTATTTAATACGGTTTTAAAACTTTTGACTTAAATTTAAATATATGCTGCTATAAGTTCTTTGTTTTTCAAATACCCCTTCATAATTACATGAAAGATAAAGCTTTTTCATTAAAAATAATGATAAATCCATTGAAGCTATATTTTGTGCTAATTTTGCATTATTATTAAGGAATTTATATTCAACCCTTCTATAGCCAAACCCGGTGCTTATTAGCCCTGAAACTAAATCTTTATAAATATATAAACTATAAGTATTTCCATCTAAGTAACTGCTTAAAATTCTATTATAGCTAAAACTACTGCTCCCGTTAATTAAAGGTAATTTGTTATAATTTAAATTTCCGCCATAATTAGTGTTGGTTTTATTATCTCCGTTTTTGAAGCGGTAACCATAATTAAAACTAATAAACAACTGGTTATTTAACTTAAAATTAGTTCTTATTCTAACTCCTTGCCGTGTTTCACTTTCAAGAAGGCTATCCGCATAAGATTTGAAAGTTTCGTAATAAACAACATTTTTTCTAGCATCGTAAGAAGTATTAACAGAAAACCATGCGGATGGAGAAAAATTTATTGATGTATAAAAACTGGTTAAAAATATTTTATTCTCTTCTTTCTGATTTTTTCTTCTGTACAAATCCAATTCGGAGGATAAAAATAAATTAACATTTTCTATTACATTATTTGTATGCTGAATGTAAACAAATCGTCTATCTGTTTTGAAATTATTTGTTTGGTTAATAAACGAAACTGTATTTGTAATAACACCGGTATTTATTGTGTCTTGTCGTCCTGCATATACTCCAAACTGAAACATTTTAAAATTATATCCAAAATCGTACAAATTTGGCCGTGAACCTATTACGGCACCAACAAAATATTTATTAAACGTACTTTCGTATTGCAAACCATCCATTGTACCAATATTACTAATTTTATTGTTTATTTTTCTTCCCAGCCACAAAGCATTATTATCATTTAAATCATATCTAATATTTAAATCGTATATTTTTATAGCTGTACCTAAGTTGGATTTTACTACTCCCCAGTCTTTGTTTCTATAAGAAAACAAGATATAACTTTCCAGACCTAATCCGGTGTTAAAAATATTATTCCCATCAGCACTAATCTGATAACGCCATCTCTGCGAAAACTTTTGTCGGCTAAAATTGTCAAAACCTGAGTAAGACGTTATGCCTATTTTTCCTCTAAAGTTTTGAGTGTTAAATATTTTTTCTTCATTTTTTCTTTTTTCAGTAACCACGTCAGTTATTTTTTCGTTAGTTTCTTTTATAGGTATAGTCTTTTCGGATAAAGTTTTTTGAATAATTGGTACATAAGCTGTAATTTTATCATCAGTCAATAGTTTTTCACCATTAATTAACTTTCCCGCACACGACCTTCCGGATAGATGCTCCACAACTAAACTTGGCACAGATATTTTTCCTTGTTTTGAATATAATGTATCTCCTTTTTGAATACCTGCCGTATTATCAAATGCCACATAATAATATTGCGATGAGATAAAAGATATTTCCCCGACGAGCTCAATTTTATTTTGTATTTGGCCAAATATATTAAAAGTAAAAAATAACAAATAAAAAACAATCTGTCTGGTTTTCATCTTGTCTCAAGCGGTTTAATATGTTCAATAATACTTTTATCTTCGCTACCCCGGGGATGACAGCTGTAGCATGCAGCACTATTATAGCTGTAATTTGCTATACCGTTATGATCTCGGTTTGTACTTGTTTGATTATGTTCGTGACAATTAATACACTCAAACACGGCATAATTGTTTACATTTACATGGCAGTCACTGCATTTTGTCCATTTGTTTCTATGTTTACCGCTATAAATAGGGAAATATGGCCCATCATGATCAAACGTAGCCGGAGTCCATGCACTTTGAGTGTGACATGTTACACAATCAGTCGGGAAATTTGATGTAGAATGCGAAGGATTAGTAGTATTATTATAATCAGTTTGATGACAGCCGACACAAGTATTTGGAGTAGTATTGTAATTACCATTATGGCATTGAATACAAGAAACTGAACCGGCCGCATGAGCACCCAATAATTGATAATAATTATTATGGGTTGGAAATGAAGCAGGTCTCCAATCCGGCTGCGGAGTATGACATGTTCCGCAATCTGTAGAAATACTTAAGCTGCTATGATTTGGGTTTGCAGAGTTGTTATAATCTGCCTGATGACAGCTCACACATGCCGAATTGGTTCCGGCATAACCGGATATATGACATGAAGCACATTCCGTTGTTGAATGAACACCTAACAATTGAAAATTTGAAGTTGCATGATTAAAAGCACCTTCGGCCGAACCATTAGGGTGACAAGCCAAACATTCATTACTTGAATAAATATAACCTGAAACTGATGTATGTTCTAAATCCGTATCGATTTTATTATGTTCGTGACAATTAATACATTCAAAAATTTTATAATTGCTTGTGTTAACATGACAATCCGCACAATTTGTCCATTGATTATTATGTTTGCCGCTATAAATAGGGAAATATGGCCCATCGTGGTCAAAAGTTGCAGGAGTCCAAGCATTTTGAGTGTGACAGGTTACACAATCTGTCGGGAAATTTGAAGCCGAATGTGAAGGATTAGTTGTATTGTTATAATCCGTTTGATGACAGCCAACACAAGTATTTGGAGTAGTATTGTAATTACCATTATGGCATTTATCGCAAGAAACAGAACCGGTAGTATGAGCACCCAACAATTGGTAAAAATTATTATGTATTGGGAATGAAGCAGGCGTCCAATCCGGCTGCGGGGTATGACATGTTCCGCAATCTGTTGAAATGCTTAAGCTGATATGATTTGGATTTACAGAACCGTTATAATCCGCCTGGTGACAACCAACACAGGAGGAATTAGTTCCGGCATAACCGGATATATGACAAGAAGCACATTCGGTTGTTGAATGAACACCTAACAATTGGAAGTTTGAATTTGCATGATTAAAAGCCCCTAATACATCACCGCTTGGATGACAAGCAAAACACTCATTACTTGAATAAATATATCCCGAAATAGATGTATGTTTTAAATTCGTTTCTGTTCGGTTATGCTCATGACAATCAATACATGAAAACTGTGTTAAATTGTTTGGTGTTGTATGGCACTCCGAGCACGTAGTCCACGCGCCGGCATGTTTATTACTATAAATAGGGAAGTATTGCACATCGTGATTAAAAGTTGACGGTGCCCAGTTAGTTTGTGTATGACAGACCTGACAATCTGTAGAAAAACCAACTGCTTGATGGGCAGGGTTAGTAGTGTTTGCGTAATTAGCAGAATGACAGCCATAACAAGTATTAGGAGTGTTATTATAATTACCATTATGGCAGGCAGCACATTGGTCTTTAATTACGTCATGACGGCCAAGTAAAGGATAAAAATTATTATGAATTGTAAACTGCGTAACTTTCCAGCCAACTTCCGTATTATGACAACTTTGGCACTCAGTTCCAAAATTTAAAGACTGATGATTTGGATTTGATGTAGAATTATAATTTGCAAGATGGCAATCTACACAAACAGAACTTGTACCTTGATAACCACTAGAATGGCAAGCAATGCACTCTGTATTAAGATGAGCACCCGTTAATGGGAAATTACTTGTCGAATGATTAAATGCATTCTCTTCACTTCCGGTTGGATGACAAGCGTAACATGCATTTGATTGATAATTATATCCGCTTACACTACCATGTTTTTCATCTGTATCAATTTTGTTGTGTTCGTGACAATTAATACATTCAAACACCTGGTAATTGCTTGTATTAGTATGGCAATCGGAACACTTTGTCCATTCCGATTTATGTTTACCAGAATAAATAGGGAAATACGTGGCATCATGATTAAAGCTGCTCGGTTTCCATGTGTTTTGATTATGGCAGGTTGTACAATCGGTCGAAAAATTTGAGGCCGCATGCGGAGGTTCAATAACATTATTATAATCATTAACATGACATCCAAAACAAGTTTGCGGCAATGTTGCAGAATAATTATTGTTATGGCAGTTATTGCAGGTTACATTTACATGAGCACCTAATAACTGATAATAACTATTGTGTATTGTAAAATTTACAGGCTGCCAACCCGGATTGGTAGTATGACATTCAGAACAATTTGCAGCATCAAAATTTAATGCAATATGGCTTGGATTTGTTGTGTTATTAAAATTATTTTGATGACAACTGTTACATTCCGTTGATAATCCGGTAAAATCATTTTGTTTATGACAAGCAAAACAATTGGCTAAATTATGACCACCTGTTAAAGGGAAAAAATCGTGAACAACCGAAGTAGTATTCCATTGTGAAGAATTTATATTATGACATTCATTACAATCTTTAGAAAATCCGGCAGCAATATGATTTGGATTTGCCGTTCTTTCGTACTCTTTTTTATGGCAATCGTAACAGTCTATTCCAATAGGATCAAAGCGTAACCCCGAAACAGAAGCATGACATTGATTACAATCCGCAGTTCTATGTACACCAATTAACGGGAAGCGGCTGTTTTGATGAATGTCTGTTATTTTTTCAACTATCCACGAACTCGGTTGATGACACCTCTGGCATTCTTTTCCAAGTGTATTTTCGTGCACATCTTTATGGCATTGATAACATAAGTTATTAACTTGATTAAATTCCAAAGTTTTATGGCAGTTCAAACAGCTAGTATTGGAATGCTGCCCCATTAATGCAAAACCCGTGGTCTTATGATCAAATGAAGTTTTTGTTAAATCCACTTTCCACGAATCGGTCTGATGACAGTTAGAACATTCTACCTCAAAGTTTTTTCCATGAGGAGATTGAGCCTGCATAACCGATATACTAAGGCATAACAATATTATGTATGACAGTTTGAGCATTTTATATCATCAAATTTAAATTGTTTAACTTTGTTATTATTTATTTCAATTATTTTATGGCATTTGTCGCATGTCACTTTTGCATGAGCACCTTCAAGTTTAAATTTTGTGTTTTCGTGCAAAAACTTTTCGGGGGTCCAGTTAATAAACGTATGACATTTAATACAATTAGTTTTCCCTTCTTCTTCAAATTGGCCGGCATGGTTATCGGTATGGCAGTTTTCACAATTCCCATTTAGTTCGGAAAATATTTGAAGTGTATTGCCGTTGGCACCTGTTTTGAAATGGCACTTTTTGCAGGATGTTTTTGAATGCACTCCAATTAATTCAAATCCCGTTGATTTATGGTCAAAATTAATATCACTCCATGCGTTATTATTATGACAACTTTGGCATTTATTTTCTTCAAAAAACTCTTTTCCAATAATGTTTTTATGAATATTTTCATGACAATTAACACAACTTTCTCCGTTTATTAAAAATTGCCATTTGTTTTCTTTATAATGACAGCTTTGACATGCAATTGCCAAATGACTTCCAAGCAATTTAAATTTGGTTTTATTATGCTCTTCAATTGGGTATTGCGTATTATTAAATCCTTCAACAATATGGCATTCCGAACAATCACGCTGTTTGCCATTTTTTATTAATTGTCCTTCATGATAATCAGAATGACAATCGGCACATTTAGCATATTTAGGCTTATTTGATATACTTCCTTTGTGGCAGTCTAAACAAGTTACATCTAAATGTTTACCTAACAATGCAAAATTTGTTTTATTATGGTCAAACTTACCTATGTTTTTAATTTCTTTAAAAGAATTGGTTACATGACAGCTCTCGCAATTTGTGCCAAATTTTCCTAAATGCTGATCTGCATGACAGCTTGAACAGCTTGAAAATTGAAGATCCTTAAATTTTTGTGTCTCTTTCCCATCTTTAATCTCAATTTTATGACATTTTGCACAATCAACATTTAAATGTTTACCGGTAAGATGAAACCGAGCTTTATTATGGTCAAATTTGTTAACTTCTTTAAAAGTATTATTATTGTGGCAGGATAAACAATTTTGGCCAAGAGATCCTTTGTGGTAATCTTGGTGACATGTCAAACAATTTGTATTCAATCCTAAATATGTTTTATTTTTTTTACTTTTACTAAATTTTTGTGTGTGGCATTCTGCACATTTAAGGTTGAAGTGTTTTCCTAAAAGTTCAAATCCGGCTTTTTTATGATTAAATTTATCTTCTTCAAATTTAATTAATTGGAATTTACGTCCGTGATGTTCGTTATGACAATTAAAGCATTTTTTACTTTTTACATCATTTGAAGAATGATAACCCTTGTTTTTATCAATTAAACTATGTATTTCCTTATGGCAGGTTAAACACTTATCATCGGTTACCGCTTTGCCCAATTGATGACATTTAGTACAATTGCTTAGCCCTTCAAAAGCAGCATGTGCTTTACTTAATTCTCCCGGCGAGATTTGACCTTTTACCGGTGCACAGATAATTAAAATCCATATGAATAAATAAAATTTTAGTGCTTTAATATCGCTTCTCCAAATTTTTTAGTAACAGAAATCCCTATTTTCTCTAAAAATACATTTGGTAGTTCTCCTCCGGCAAAAACATAAACAATGTTGTTATCTATTTCTACATTTTCATTGGTTTCTGATAGTTTTAATATAACTGAATTATCTTTAATTTCAAGTGGAGAAGAATTATAAACAACATTTATTATTCCTGCTGAAGAGGCTTTTTCTATCCTTTCTGCATTGCCCGGTTTAATTCTGCTAAAAGACGCACTACGATACGATAATGTAACCTTATTGTTTTCGTCCGCTAATAATAAAGCCGATTCTATGGCCGAATCGCCTCCCCCGACAACTAAAATATTTTGATTATGAATTATTTCCGGCTCTAACAGTCTATAATAAACCTTTTCCTTTTCTTCTCCTTTTATTCCTAATTTACGTGGTGTTCCTCTTCTGCCAACAGCAAGTAAAACACTTTTGGAAGTAAATTTCCTGTTTACTGTTTCTATTTCAAATATTTCATCCCGCCTTTGAACAGTTAACACTTTTTCGTTTTCATTTATAATAATGTTGTTTTTAACAATTACTTCTCTCCACAAATTTAACAACTCGGTTTTAGTTGTTGAAGTAAGTTTAACTTTGCCGTAAATGGGTAAAAACATAGGAGAAGTCATAACTATTTTTGCACGTGGAAACGAAAAAACAGTTCCGCCTAAAGAATCCTGCTCTAATGTAATATATTTTAAATTGTTTTTAACCGCGGCAAGGGTTCCTGAAATACCTGCCGGACCGGCACCTATTATTGTTATATCGTAATCGGCACTAACTGAGGGTTTTAATGATTTGGAAATATTTTCAACCGCCTGCCTTCCCTGTTCGACAGCGTTTTTTATTAATCCCATACCTCCTAATTCTCCTGCAATATATATTCCGTTAATATTGGTTTTAAAATCTGCATTCACATGCGGCAGGTCAACACCTCTTTTTTCGGTGCCAATAAATAAGGAAATAGCATCCATAGGACAAGCATGGAAACAGGCACCATGTCCCACACATCTTGAAGCATTTACCGTTTTGGCCTGCCCATTAACAATGCCCAATATGTCTTTTTCGGGACACGCCTTTATACATGCCCCGCTTCCTATACAAATTTCGGGATTAACTACAGGGTGCAAAGAAACAGGTTCATACAATCCCATTTCTTTTGCTTTAATAATTTTCTTTTCAATTACTTTTGAGGCCTTTTTTTTTGCTTTTATATATACATAAAGTGAAACGAAAACAAAAATTAAAATTACAAAATATGATAGAAAATTTTCTAATATTACTTCAATGCTGCTTGTCATTTTAAATTATCTAATGCTGATTGTGAATAAGTTGCGGCCTGCGATTTAGGGTATTTTTTTACAATATCCTGCCATATTTTTTTAGCTTTTTCGTTATCGCCTTTTGAAGCTGCAATAGCCCCCAAATTATAACGTGCTTCCATATTGTTTTTATCAACAGCTATTATTTTTAAAGTGTAACTTTCGGCTTTATCATAATTTTGCATATTATAACTAACCATTGTAAGCAGCAGCAAAATGTCAACCCTTTTATTGTCTTTGGCCAATATGTTTTCAAATATTTTTACGGCTTCTTCAGGTTTATGCCCTGCAGCAAGCATTTCGGCATAAGCTTTTGCCTTTATTGTATCATTGGGATTAGATTCGTACGCTTTTTTTAACATTTCAAACTGATGAACTGCTTCTTTATTAACATTATCTTTTGAGGGAGACGTACTTCCATTTCCTTTCATCCCTTTATGTATTTCATCGGCAGGCATCTGGTTTTGGGTTACATCTTCTTTATTAATTTGCATTTGGTTGCTATTAGTCTCTTTAGTTGTTGTATCGGTACTTATCATTATAACAACAATAATTAAAATAACAATAGCTATTAAATATATATACAATGGTTTAATTTTCATTTTTATTCCTCTTTTAGAATATCCATTTATAACCAAAAACATAAGCAACGGCTACATGGATTAACATAATAATAAGCATAATAAATGCAAACGGCAAATGAGCAATATGCCAATACTTAAATAATTTTTGCATATATTTTAACAAACCTGTTCGGCGTGTAATAATTATTTTTTGTTTAATTAATTTAATTGATTGTTTAATTACTTCAATTGGCAATTTTTCGTCAATAAGGCTTTTTTTAATTTCCATTAAAAATAACTTATTTATTTTATGGTTTTTAATTAACGCAAGCAAAACTTGATTAGAATTTAATTTTTTATAATCTTCTCTATCTAAAAAATCTTCAATTCTACGTATTAATGAATAATCTATTGAATATTCTTTTTGAAGTTTATTGGACAAATCCTGATTAATTTTATCCAACTCGTCCAGATTTAATTCATTCCCGTGAATTGATCGAGGAATTTGAACATATATAAATCTTCCTACAACACCACTTAAAACCACAATTACCATACTCCAAAAACTTATTGAAACAATCCCTCCAAATTTAAATGATGTATGATATAAAACCAAAATAGGGCCCACAGAGCATAAAAAGATGTGAAATTCCAACCAGTGTTTTAGCAGCCCTATTCTCACAAACGTTCTGAACTGTTTTCTTATCATATATACAGAAACACCAACAATAATCATAAGTGAACCTATTATACCAAAACCATGCCCTAATAATCCGCTTGGTTTTAATAAACTATCAAGCGGATTATAAAATCTTTCTTCAAGCGGTAAAATATAATAATTATAACCAAATATACTTATATATACGGTTATAAAAATTCCTACAGCAAAAAAGAAGCTGATGTAAACAAAATGAACTGTTTTTGACATTTTATCCTATTGTTTTATTTGCCATATTTCATTATTAAGCCAATTTGACCCAAATGA
This sequence comes from bacterium, assembly GCA_043805435.1. Taxonomy (GTDB): domain Bacteria; phylum Bacteroidota; class Ignavibacteria; order Ignavibacteriales; family Melioribacteraceae; genus JAEXOD01. The sequence goes on along the minus strand of JAZDHY010000103.1, from coordinate 65,077 downwards.
TAATTAGTATGACTTATAATTCTGCCAAATGCATCGCTAAGCCCAAAAGGCCCAATTGGGGTTGTAACAATTGTATCCCATTTATCTTCTTCAACTTTTGATATAGCTTCAATCATTTTTGTGTCGGCTTCTTCAAGTAACGCCAAAATTGGGGTTAAATCCGAAAATAATTCATTATCTGTATATTTTTTACCAAAAGTTTTTGGAATTGCGTTTGCATCAAAACCAAAAACAGCTTTACCAAATAATAATTCCGTTTCGCCAATATGCGTTAACAAAAAGCCCATACTGTTGGAATCGGGGTGCAATCTTAAGCCAAGTTGTTCATTTTTAAACTCTTTACATAACTCGGTTAATCTGGATCTTGAAATAATCCATAAATCTTTAAGCATCTCACTTCTAGTTTTCATGTTGCTCCTTTTAATTAAATACCTAATATCTTAAATTAATAAAATGAATATAGTAAATTAGACATAAATAGTCCAGTTTATAAAACAAGGCGGTTTATTTGTGTTTTACATCACAAATTATAATATTTTTTTCTGTAAACATCACTTCCTTTATGCGCTATTTTACTCCATAATTTGATATAATACTATTTTTTAAATATTTATATTCGCCAAATATATTAATTAATTATACGTTTACAATCAAATTAATATTTTTTTTGTTTTTATCTCGCATTGCGGGAGACGTGTTTATAAGCACATAAAACACATGCAAATGTAAATCCTTCCTTGCCGCCAAACACAGAGGCCGTCATTTAATTATTAGTAAATATTATTAGCAAGATAGTTTTTAACTAAAGAATTAACTTACAAATTCTAATGCATTTTAGTTAAGCAACTTTAAGTATTTTCATAAAATCATTTATTATATGCTTACAAAAAGTATAATAGAATAAAAAAAACTTGACAATTAACACAAACCTGTTTATATTGCAAAGTAGTTTATAATACAAACTTAAATCAGAGGAAAAAATGGAAGAAGAAAAGGTTCACGAAGATATTCTTTTTATTAGAAAGATAATTGAAGACAACAGGCGTAAATTGGTTGATAACGGACTCAGTTATATAATCAATGGATCTGTATTGGCAATTGGCATACCGATAACAGTTACAATGGGTTTTGTAGGAATGGAAACGTACATCCCTTACGTATGGTTATTTTTAGTTGCAGTAATGATTGCACTTAATATAACTATCTCAAAAAGAGTACAAAAAAACTTTAGCGTAAAAACTTTTGGTTCGGAAGTATTTAATGCTTTATGGCTTGCATGTGGTATATCTATTATGATAATATTTATATTATCCATTACCACTTCCGCAATAACACCTTCGGCATTTATTACAAGCTGCGCTTCTATCTTTGGAATTGGTTATCTTCTTACCGGTGTAATTAACGACCTTAAGTTTATGAAGATATTAGCCGCCTTTTGGTGGTTAACCGCCATTATTACCGGTTTATGGGGGTTGTTTGCCCAACTGAATTACATGCCGATCTTTTTTTCAGCAATGGTATTAATATTACAATTAATCCCTGCTGCAATAATTTATAAAAAATGGAAAAAGGCTTACAATGAGCACTCAATTTGACCATAACAATATAGATATTATTCTTCACTCACGTTTACGGCTTGCAATACTTGCCATACTTTCGACTGTTGATGAGATTGATTTTACTACTCTTTGCAAAGAGGTAAATACAACTAATGGAAATTTAAGTTCACATCTAAAAAAATTAGAAGAAGTAAATTACATAATTATTGAAAAAAGGTTTGTTAAAAACAAACCATTAACAGCCTGTAAAGTTACAAAACAAGGTTTGGAGGCATTTCAAGCATATCTGGATATGGTTGAACAATTTGCAAAACAAAAACGGTAACTAATATATTTATGGAGAATAAAATGAAACTAACCCGACTACTTTTTTATTTTTTATTGATTATCTTGAGCGGCAGCGTTATTATTGCTCAAAGCAATTCAAATGATTTTGATCTATTTAGTAAATATTTTCAATTAGGCGGAAAAAGCAGCAGCCAAGAACAATTTTTTATTTGTCAAACTGAGGTGAAGACTTTCAACCTTGATGGTACTTTGGCTGCAAAGGACAATTATATTTTATATTTAAAATATACACATCCCAATAAAACCGAAAAAGAGTTTTATGAATGTTCGCATTTTGAAATTCAAACAAATGATTCAATTATTAGAACAGTTCCCTCACTTGAAGGATGGACATATTCCCCTGTTATAGACGGCACCGGAATGGATGAAAACAATTATGTTTTTGGTATTGATCACAAAAAATTTGATAATTTAGTTGATAAAAAAAACACTCCGTTTGCTCCCGAAATATCATATTTCATTTATAATATGTTTATCGATTTCCATTCATTTTGCAATGTGTTTGCCGAAGAGAGATCGGGAATGAAAGGTATTCAGGATTTACACAAAATAGGTGATAAAGTAATTCATTACGCATCTAATTCAAAACCTCCGGTAAATTTAGGTGGCAATATTAAAGAAGGATCATATTTTGAAAACGGTGAAATAACTTTACAGCTAACCGGCCTTAGCAAAGTAAATGAAAAAGAAACTGCAATTGTTCATTATGATTCCGGTGAGAGTTCTTTTAAAATGATTGTGGAACCGATGCCTAATATGATAATTAACACAGTTGGCCGTTCGCACTATTTTGGAGATATTTATTTAGATCTAAATACCAAATGGGTGCAAAAAGTATTTATGGCCGAAGTTGTAATTGCGCAGTCAAAACTTCCATTCCAGCCAAACCAAATAAGCTCAGTTGTAGAAAGGCAATGTTTAATATTAAATGTGTCAAAAGATGAATTTGAAAATCAATTAAAAACAAAATAATAAATACAACAACCATTAAATTGAATAATTTAACTTAAACCCGGATTTTGCAATAAAAAGTAATAGAGTTAAAATTTTTAATCATCCAAACCAATAAGTGAGGAAAAGAATCGGGGCTGAAGCCCGTTTTATTTGTTTTGTTAGCCCCCAGCGTTAATTCTGGTTTATTAAACTTTAGGTTAGTTTACCAACCTTTAGGTTGGGGTTATTTAAACGGGGATATATAATAATATAAATAGCATACTTATAATGAGTTACAAGGATTTTAAATAACTACGTTCTTTATTACATAAGGATTGAAACTATACTAAATAGCCCTTTAGGCCTGAGCTGAAGAATATTATTGTTAATTTTTTTTCCAAAGTAATTTAATTTACATGTTTATAATAAATGCAATTAAATTTTCCATAACCTTATATTAATATAAGAGATTACAGAATATTATAATATATAATGCAAATTTCGGGTTAATTTGTTATTTTTACTTTTTAGGTATTTTACATGTATCTAACTGGCATAAAGTATAAAGCGGACAAAAACCTATAAAACTTGTTACCAAAAATACAATTGCAATAATACCAAAAACTATTGCTGCAGTTCCCGTAATTACACCGGTAAGATAAAGTACTAAAACAGTTAAAGCTATTAAAGTTCTTATTGTTTTATCAACCGAACCCATATTTTTTTTCATCATATACTCCTTATTTATTCAACAAAGTTATTAATTTGTTTTATAGATAAGATACATTGAAACAAAAAAAGGTTCAAATTATAATCTATGGTAATTTTGGCTGGCAGCATATTTGGAAATAACCAAAACAATTAGAAGTTATCAGGTAAAACCGGGAAATTGCGGGTTTGTTAATCGTTTGTTTTATTAAAGCTATTTGGCAAAAAATAATGTCACTTCTTTCAGGGTTTGGAGTCCCTTGTTATCGGTTTATCTATAATAATTTCATCTCGTCGGTATTAAATTCCGCTACACAATAAAATCATGTTAATCAATTTAATCACACAAATCACAGTTCAGACAATTATTAAATTAGTTTTGCGCTTATTTCAACAAAATCATTTTTTTCGTTTCGGTGTAATTCCCCGCAATTATTTTATTGAAATAAATTCCGCTTGATAAATGATCCGCATTAAATTTATATTCATATGTTCCCGCATTTTTAAGACCTTCATCTGATATGGATACTGTTTGACCTAAAACGTTACTAATAATTATCTTTACATTAGATAAAGCCGCTAATTTATATTTAATTGTTGTGGTTGAATTAAAAGGGTTAGGATAATTTTGGAACATTAAAAAACTTTTTAGAATATCATTAGATTCTTCGACATCTGTAATTATTGGTATTCTTGTCCATGTATTAAAGTTATACGATGCAACTAATAGCGAATTATCTACAGGATCAAAGGTAGGATATACATACGAGCTGGCACTATGGTACGCAACAGGTGCCTGACTAAAATCCGCATCAAATTTGTATATTGATGTAAGATAATAACCTCCCACATAATGACTGCCTTGACGATCTCTAATAATTCCATCCGGTCGTTTAAAATTAGTACTGGCTAAAACTGAAACTGTTGAATCAATTAAACTTACAGCAAATATTTTTGCCTGCCCAACAGGTGCATCGCCAATAACAACTATTCTGTTTTTTTCACTTTCCAGCAAAATCCCATTTGGCTGGTTTAATCCATTGTCTTTGGCAAACACCCAATATGCTCCGTCACTAATACGATATTTGTAAATTGTATGTAACGGAGGACTGGAAATAAATAGGTGGCCGGAAGAATCGGAAGTTATGCTTGACAAATGATAACCACTTTCGCCCGGAATCCTAAATTCAACAACCTTTTCTTTTGTTGTTAAATTATAACCTCTAATATATCTATCATTACCAACACCGTAAACAGTATCTCCTACAACTTCCAGCCCGTCAACAAAATTTTCTACTGTTGGTAAAAAATAATCTTGATGTCCCGTACTATCAATTACAACAAGTCTGCTATTGTTACCATTAGATACCAAAAGGCGGTTATGAATTACGTCTTTAACAATTTTTTGAGGCCCGTTAAGTAAGTCGTCTGCATTGTTGATGATGGGTAAAAATAAAAAAGCAACTAAAAAGATTTTAACAACTTTGCACGTTTCAATTTTTTGTAAAAATGATTGCATAACTTTTTCCCAATACTTATTTTTGATTTTTTTATCTTATTTAAAGCAAATCAGCTTTGGCTGCTGCTGTTGATTTGTAAATTATTTTGTATTTTTTATTCTGTTCTTTATTAATTCTTTATATTTTAATAACTTAACTGCTCCTGTGGTCATATGACACTATTTTAGAACAATCATTTTCTTTGAATCAAAATATCCATGAACCTGTAAAGTATATAAATAAACACCGCTTGATAAATTATCTGCATTAAACTCAGTAAAATGATATCCGGCATTCTTTTGTTCATTTACCAGAACAGCCACTTCATGCCCTAACAAATCATATACACTTATTTTAACCAATCCTCCTCGTTCAACTCCGTATTTAATTCTTGTTTTTGGATTGAAAGGATTGGGATAGTTTTGTTCAAGATTAAAATTCTCAGGTTTATTATTATTTCCTTCTTCAATGTTTCCGGTTGTTTCGTTACTTAAACATCGCACTGAACGTAGAGTATTTTTATCAAAATAATCGGTTCGGTAAATGTAGTTTTGATCGAAATATAATATCCGATACCATGCAAAAAGATCGTGTGAATCTGTGCTGCTCCAGAATTCAACATTATATCTCAGGTAATGAAATGCACCATCAAAATACATTCCGCTTGGAAGAGCCGTAAATTCGCTGCTGTTATCAGCTCCGGTATTGGGTGAACGCCAATGCAATGTACCGGCTTCTTTCAGATGCCCGCCAGCAATATTTTCCCCACCCAGATAATCTGTCAATTCACTCCATTCTCCATCTGTAGGCAAGTGCCAGCCATTTGGACAAACTCCTTGTGTTCCTGCAGTAGTTATGTTTTTCATAGCAGCATACCATGTGTATAAACGTCCATACGTTGGCACATAAGCAGTATTTTATTATAAGCCACTACACCTGCAATAGGTGAACCATCTGCATAATATAAAGACTTAATACTTTCTTTCATCCATTTTTGATTTCCGATTTGCACAATGTTATAGATATTACCCTCATAATCCGTTACTGTTTCAGAGACACTATTTACATCCGGTTCCAAATTAATATTTTCCGCAGGTTGTCCATAAATATTTGTTTGTAAAGCAGAATAACCAAATAAAAACCAAATAGCAAACAGTATCATGATAAAAAGTGCTTTTTGAAATAAAACAAGTTTAATATTCATTTAACATTTCCTTCTTTATTTAAAACAATAATTTGGATATAAAATGGAAACCTTATTGGGCACTTTGTTCATCCGTATATATTCTATCAATATGCCACAAATAATTCTTTAATTATTACTATTCTGTAATTTATTATTCCAAAGTAAAAATAGTATTTCTTTCTTGAAAAACAATAATATATCCGACCAACTGTTATTAATATAATCTAAACTGTAAGATACATGGAATGAACTACCCGAGTTCATAAATGTCGGCTTAATATTGAAATACTTTTAAGCAAAATTCATTTTTATCAGGTGTCAAAAGAAGAAGGAAAATAAATATTTTGAAGAGTACAACATTTTAAAGTTTAAAAGATATCTCTTGATTATTGAATAGTAATTGTTCATTTTTATGCTTAAGCATTTTTGAATAATTAATTTAACAGGAAATACCGGAGTGATGAACCTAATAATGGACAAGAAAAAATTATTGGTTATATTATTAGGATGGGAGATTGCGGGTATAGTTGTTGCACTTATTTTATCAATTCCCGAACCATCTTTTCATCAGTTTTTCGATCAAATTTATATTTGTTTGACATTTACTAATAGTACTGCAATTTTTTGTGCGTCTATTCTATTTATTTACCGTAAATTTTTAATGAGGCATAAGATAAATACGTATGTGTTGGCCCCAATTGTGATAATTAGCGTTACAGCAATCATTTCTATATCATTAAAACTTGCTGTTTTCTGCGGTTCGTATTTCTGCGGACTAGACACTTATGAAGTGAAGCAGTGGCATCTTTTCATCATCACAATAAATATTATATTTATTACTTCATTCTCGGTTATTTGTATACTGTATTTCATTCATGTAAAGTTATCTTCCAATCTCGAAACAAAATTAAAGGAGAATGAACAACTTAAAAGATTACAGATTGAATCAAAACTTTCTATTCTTCAATCAAAAGTTAATCCACACTTTTTATTTAACACGCTAAATACCATGATGGGAATGGTACGCAATCAGCCGGAGAAAGTAGAGAAAATTATTTTTAATTTATCAGATATCTACCGCAAAGTATTATCGCTGCCTGACAATACTTTGATAAAACTTGAAGAAGAATTACAATTAGTTGGTGAATATCTTGAGATAGAAAAAACCAGAATGGGTGACAGACTTAGTTACGAAATTGTTATTGATAAAAACCTAACCGGCATCCAAATTCCTCCTTTAATTTTACAGATACTTGTTGAAAACGCAATAATACACGGTTTATCACCTAAAAAAGAAGGCGGAAAAATTGCAATAACAATTGGAACTTCTAACCATTTAATTAATATTGAGGTAAAAGATGATGGTGTTGGAATAAAACAAAATTACAGAGGTTCTGGTTTTGGAATATACAGTATTGAACAAAGATTAAAATTGATTTATTCCGGTAACGCTATATTCGAAATCTTGCCATGCAAAACCGGGGGAACAATAGTAACATTAAAATTGCCTTATGAAATATAGAACATTACTTGTTGAAGATGAACTCCCCTCAATGGAGCGGATGAAACATCTCCTTTCCAAATTTCCCGAAATAGAAATTGTCGGCCAAGCAGAAGACGGCCTTACTGCTGTTAAATTAATTTTGGATCTTAAACCCGATCTTATATTCCTTGATATTTGTTTGCCGGAGTTATCCGGTTTTCAAGTTCTTGAACAGATTACTCATCATCCAAAGGTTATTTTTGTTACCGCACATGATAAGTACGCCATAAAAGCTTTTGAGGAAAATGCAGTAGATTATCTTCTTAAACCCACTTCGGAAGAAAGAATTAAAAAAGCTATTGATAAATTAAAGTTGATAAATGATAAATTTGATCCTCAGCTTCTTTCTATCTTAAAAAACATGATAGACAAAGATAGATATCCAAGTTCTTTTTCAGTTAAATTAAAAGAAGAGATATTACTTGTTCCAATTAATTCAGTCTATTGGTTTTATTCAGCCGACAAGTACGTTTTTTTACAAACATTTGAGCATGTGTACTTCCTTGATTATACATTAAGAGAATTAGAAGAAGTATTAGACCCTAATAAATTTTTAAGAATTCATAAAAGTATAATTGTCTCAACTGAACATATGAATAAAATCAAAAAATCATTTACAGGTAAATATTCCGCCGTAATGAACGATATTGAAAAAACGTCTTTGGAGATAGGTAGAACATACTTGCCATTAGTGAAAGAGAGGTATCATTTTTAATGTTTAGTTAATGTATGGGTGAAATAACAATTTAATCTATTCAAATCTTTTCAATCAAATCAAAAAAATCATTTCAATCACTTAAATTATAGTTCACACAATGTTTAAAATAAAAATACCTGAATAAATTATGTGCGTTAATTAACTTTCAAGATTATATACTCCCAAGTCCTCCCTATTTACCCGGTTCGCCAATCCGTCTAAACTGAACCCGATGTAATTTAACAACTCATAAAACCTATTTTAACTTATCAAAATTTTTGACTTCTATAATTACATTACTATTCGGTAAGCTTATTTTCGTAATAAGTTTTAAAATCTTTCCAATAATAATATGGAGCTATATCAGAAGTAATAGGAATTTCCGTTTCCTTTTCATTATGAAGAAGTTTTACAATAACCTCACCTGTTATTGCATTTTTATAAAAAATCAACTGCAAATTAACTCCCATTGGAGTAACCTTAAAATCACTCCAAACCAGATAAACTTTTTCGGGATTAGTTTCAATTGAGTTGGCACCGTTTATCTCCATTAACGCCAATAACGGAGCAATATAAGAATCATGCCCAAAACGTAAATCGGCTGATATATTATTACTTTTTATTGCATTATCAGCACAATCCAAAATGTTTTTCAACAATTTTTTGGAACTATCAACTGCTGCTTTACTTGTAAAAACATTATACAACTTAATGTTTGACGCCTGCCAAAGTATAAAAAGATCATCTTTTGAAAAAACATCGGACATTGAAAGTTTTAAATGGGCAACGTCTTCAATATCTGCTGCCAAATAATATATTTCGGACACAAAAGATACCGGGTCTTTAATATACTCATTTGTATATACTGTATCATTAAAAACAGATGCCATAAAACGTTTTACATCAAAATGTTGCGCAATAAAATTTTTACTAACAGTATTTACCGAATCTCTTTTGGGATGTTTGTAACTATTATTTAGATAATTGTATTTTTTTGCTGCTTCCCTTTCAATATTAATTTCAGGATTTAATTCTTTAAGCCTTTCGTTATTGGCCGCCATACTTAGGATACAGCGCGGAACAACTGTTGAGCGGCTATAAATGTAACACTTCCTTCCATTTTTGGTAGAAAATACTTCAGGGAACGAACCATACATACGTTCTGCAATTCCCTTATGTTCAATAATTCCAAGATGTGAAACATCACCATAACGTCCTTCTGCATCTGTGGCTATTATATTAACCCGTTCATAAAGACTTTCACCAAAGGCTGTTAACTTACCTGCTTTATGTGCCTCAATTAAAATATTTTGGGGGTTAGTGTAACTTTCGGGAGAATCTAACCATCGTGAGCCATGCCTGCCGTAATGACTAATGTAAAACGGTTTATATCCTTCAGGTACCTGGGTAACAGGTGTATTAACGTAAATGTATGGTTGATAAACACCGCTTGCGTGTTTAATATCACTAAAAAACTCTTCTTTTGTTGTTTGAGATTGAATGAACGTGGAAAAAAGCATCAAAAGAATGGAAAGATAAAAATATAATTTTTTCATAGCAGTAGTATTTATGTTAGATTTATTTAATTAAAGGTTTTTAAAACACATTTTACGAGTAACAATATTAGTTATTAAAACTAAAACTTCTTGATGCAAAATACCGCTTTTATTTGATAACAGCAAAACGTTATCAAGTAAAATTTTGGATTTGAAATAGCAGAATAAACATGTCATTAATGAATAAAATTCATTTATGTTTATTTATTAATTTATTTAAGAGCACGCAGTCCGACTGAATTCATCCCCGGACTTTAGACATCCTTAATATTGCCTTTAAAAAGAATATTTTTGATGAAGATAGATTTAATTATTTATCTCTAACGCCAAAAAAAACAATGCTAAATTCCAATACGGTATAACTACCCCTACTAAATATATCCCCAAAGACCTTAGTTTTTTATAAGCACTATTTTGATGTAAACTTTAACTAAAACATACACAAAAACATCGTCTGAACTATAATTTACCCGATTTACATGATTTCTATAGTTGTTTAAACTAAAATTTGGATGATTTTAATATTAGTTAAATCTGTATTGCTGTTTTTTCGGTTGTTATTTTTCACATGTAGAGCCGGTAAATGTCCGGAATCAATACGCCAAAAAAAATCATCTGTAAAAAATCTTCCTTAGATTATTTTCTTTCTTGCCTTTATTCGCCTACCTCTCTATATTTATTACGTCAATTATACGAGTAAAGTTAATGAATGAATTTGAACTTGGGCAATCTTTAGGATATTTGGTAAACAAATCAAGTTCCATAATGCGTATTTGTTTGAATAAAGAATTTAGCAGACGCAATATTAAAGCAAGCGCGGAAAGATGGGGAATTTTAAATATTGTTAAAGCTTGTCCGGGACTTACACAAAGTGAAATTGCAATGCGCAGTTTTAAAGATAAAACAAATGTTACCCGTATGCTTAACGTATTGGAAAAACACGGACATATTGAAAGGCGCGAAAATTCCAACGATAAAAGGACTTACAATATTTACATTACCGATAAGGGTACAATGCTGCTTGAACAGTTAATACCAATTGTTATGAGTATGAACGCTGCAGCATACAAAAATTTTACGCCTAATGAAATGAAACAATTACACTTTCTGCTTAACAAATTACTGGATACTATAACCGGACAATAAAATTGTTTTGGATTATATCTTCTGTTTTGCAGCAACATTTGTTTGAACCGTGATTTTTGTGATTTATTTGATTACCTTGATTAATGGAAATATAATTTCTTTCACCCGGCAATAAATATATACAGGCAAAAACAAATCTTATTTATATTTGTTTTTATCTTTTAGAATTTTGTTGAAGTTCAATATTTGTAACCAACCCGCCCCCAACAAAACCACCACCACAGCGTAGTGGCATATTTTTTTTCTTTCATTTTTCATACACTACTGTGCAGTTTAAAATAATCTATCCATTAGGGCATGTCCAAAAATTGTCTGAACCATGATTTGTATGATTTATTTGATTACAATGATTATTAGAAATACATTTTCCCACAAACAGCAATAAATATTTACCAACCAAAATAAATCTTTTTACGTTTGTTTTTATCTTTTAGAGAGGCTGTCTCAAAAGTAATAAATCAGGGTGGAGGCTAAAAATCGAATGTTTATTATTCCTCATCATAAAACCATTAAAATTCATAAAGCCATTATATCTTAATAGGATTCTTTTATATATTCCCCCTCTATTTTCAAGAGAGGGGGTCAGGGGGTGAGTTCCTATATGCAATATTTTGACTTTTGAGTCAGCCTCTCCATATTTGTAACCTAAGACCACCCTCACAAAAACTCGGCTACAGCGTAGCCGCATATTCTTTTATTATTTTTACCCCTATCTTAACAGCAATTTTAACTTTTTTGCAACTTGTACTTTTATTTTGTAAACATCCTCTTCTTTAATATTAATTCCATCAATTTTTGAGGATGCAATAACATTGTTTATAATTTGGTCGAATGACGGCTTTTTATTTTAGGTTGTGGCATGTTACAAACTTTCAATGATATTTGTTTTTGCAATTAAATAATTTGTAAATGCTGAACATGTTACAAGCATAAATTTTGCGTCTTCAGAAGTAAGGGCAACCGAATCTTCTAAAAGTGCATGTCTAATCCCCGCTCCATCACTTGTGTAGCCATATAATTTTGTAAAGGCTTCTTTTAATGCTCCATGAAGATTGTATTTTGTTTCAATTATCTTTAATGCTTGGCCTAAAGTAGCCTTGGGGTCATTTGTTATTATAATACAAACAGCCTCCACAGCAGAAATGGACTCCTTAACCGAATTTCTGTAATCAGGACTTTGCCTATCAGACAATAATTTTAAGGCGGTTTGTATGTGTGTATGAACAGACTCATACTTATTAGTATTTTTTAAAGCCTCCTCAATTTCAACAATTTCCTCTTCGGTAGTAATTTGTACTATTTGCCCATTAATTAAGCGATAACCGGCACATTCTTTATTTAGAATAATATTTAATTCATTTTTTTTTGATTCCACAAATTCTTCATCCGTAACATTTTCCGCTAAAAACAGAAACAGGAACTCTATTAAATCATAAACTAAATTCCACCTTAATTTAAAAAATATCCCGTCCATTTTATTCATAAATAGAGGTCCATCAATCCACCCATAACTATTTTCTGGTATTTCATCTAACTTAAGATACAGAGACTCACACCAAATTTTAGTCATTAGCTCCTGCTTGTAAAATATATCTTCTCTAAATTCATCCTTGCCATAATCTATACTAGCTATAAATTTAGAAATATAATTCCATAAACTAATTTTTAATTTATCATCCATTGAACCAACTTGCAATTGTGTTCTAACTGGTACAAGACCATTTCTTTCAGAAAAATTCATATATTATGTCCATTTAAATTTAAATCAATACTAACAATTAAAGTAATAGATTTATTATATCAATTATTTTCAAGAACACTTTTAAGTCTATTTCCTTCCAATGTTAATTTATATCTTTGTTTGCTGCTTTGAGGTTTATCCGGAATGGTCATTTCAACAAATCCCAGGTCAATTGCCGGCATTAAATAAGCATCTCTAAAGTGTACTTTGTGTTTTAATTGTAAAATTTCTTGAATTTGGGAGCGTTTCATTTCGCCTTCTAAAGCTAAAACAACTTTTTCAACTTCGGGTGTACTTGTACGGTACTTGTACGGTACTTGTACGGTAGCCTCATCACTATCGGCAATTCGCCATATAATAGTTTTAAAACCATCTTCAAGAAGATAGTCCGGTTCAGCAAGTCCTGCCTTTTTGCATAAAGTAATCATATCCTTAGTTCCGCTGCCTAGTTTTTCAATATAACCGGCTAAATACATGGGTTCGGCAATTAACGGATTGAATGGTACAGAACCGTGAGTAACACGGAGTTGCTGTAACGAGAGTGAAGCAGGTAAATTTCCGGGGTTCCATATTTCCAGTCGATTAGAAAATAACATAATCTGTACACTTCCATTGCTTGAATAGTCTCTATGTACAATTGCATTAACAATAGCTTCTGCAACAACAGCTCTTGGAATTTCGTAATTAACTGGAACTTGCGTAGTAAATGTTCTCGCGCCAACTTCAACGTTGATTTTTGATAAAACAAAATCAACGCTTTTATCTACCAATTCAAATAAATCACCCTTGAATAACTGATATGAAGGTATTGGTTTTGATACTTCATTGCCATGGAAATGAGCACATTTAACTTCAGAACTGAGTATAAAATTTTGTGGTGATTTTCCAAAAAGTAATATAGCAGAATTTGTTAGTTGCTTATTGTTAAGAAGGTTTAAATGCATAAACACTTCTTCAATGGCACTATTTGGCAAAAGAGGAAAATTACGCACGGAATTTGCGCGATTGATAAACCTATTAACTTTTTCAGAATCAATATCATAAAGCGACGCATTAAGACAAACAGTAGAATCAAAAGGAGTATATCGGATCAACTCTTTTTCCATCAAATACTTTACAAGCGAGGCATAAATTCCAGCAATCAATTCTATTTTAGAATTAAATCTTTTGCGAATTAAATCTAAACCAATCTTATTTATTAATGTCTCCATTTTAATTTGGCGTATTATTGAAGAACTTCCCTTTACAAAAACGAAACGTGTTTTATACAGTCGTGTTGCTTCTAGATATTCAATTTCGGTTGGTGATACGCCATCAATATTTTCATTCCCATACTCAACACCCAGAAGTCCAAGATATATGTCGGATTTGTTTAGTTCGGAGAGATAAGATTCATCTACGCGCTGGTCGCTTGCAGGGAGATTTTCAAATAGAAACGGTTCAAAAAAAAGTCCTAATAGGGGATCACTTTTTAAATAATAAAACAACTCTAGACGTTCTTCCACAAATTCTTTTTGTACGCTACTAATGAATATTTTCAATTTTTTCATATTTGCTGATCTTTTTATTAAAATTTTTAATTTTTATAACAATTCAAAGATAAGTTTATATACATTATTCACAATAATTATTACCATAATTACCTCTTAAATTATATAAATTTATTCTAATAAAAAAGCAAAAACAATTAAAAATTTAAATTATAGAATCACATAAGCATACTATTTTAATAATAGGATTTTACAAATTGGAGATAATTAGTCTTCCTGATTCATTTCTCTCTTGCCTTTATAAGTCTCCGTCTCTATATTTAGTATGTCAATTATACGAGTAATGTTTATGAGTGATTTTGAACTGGGGAAATCTTTAGGTTCTTTGATAAGAAGAACAAATGTTATGATGCGGGTTTTTATAAATAAAGCGTTCAGCCAAAACAATATTGATATAAGCACCGAAAGATGGGGTATATTAAATATAGTTAAAGCTTCTCCCGGAATTACACAAAACGAAATTGCGCTGCGTTGTTTAAAAGACAAAACCAACATTACGCGATTGCTAAATGTACTTGAAAAACAAGGACACATTGAAAGGCGCATAGACGAAAATGACAGAAGAATTTATAATATATACATAACTACCTGCGGTCAAATTTTACTTGAACAATTAATCCCCCTTGCAATTGGTGTTAACAAAATTGCAACTAAAAACCTAACAACTGAAGAAATTGAACAACTACACAAATTGCTTAACAAGGTACAAAATACTTTGACGGAAGAATTATGGAAACTATAATTGAACAAACCGAAATTTTAACTGATAAACTTGGACTTACTTATTTACCCGTTGGGTTAATGTTAACCGAAAACAAACCAGATAATGCTTTAAGCTTAAAAACAAAAGGAAACGGGTGTATTGCTCCTCTTATATTCTCGGCATCAAAGGGTAAAATTGTTGCCATTGATAAAAACACAACGGGTTATCCTTGTTCGGCTTTTTATTTAGGTTACCAACAATGGATATTTAACGGAATTGAGTATTTTTTATCGGACGGCCCTATGCCCGGCCGCGAATGTGAACGATTTACAAAAACTCCTCAGTTGGCTAAAGATTACATTACATCCTTAATTCCCAAAGAAGAAACAAAAGGTGCTGTTGTTTTTAAACCTATTAAAATGTTTGAAAAAAGCGAAAAACCGGAAATTGTAATATTGTTTGCAAATCCCGACCAAATGAGTGCCATAGTGTTTTTATTACACTACAATAAACCCGAACTGTTAGACAGGGTTGTAACGGGTTTTGCATCATCGTGTGCGGCAGTAACAACCTTTCCATTAAAATTTGCAAGAGAAGGACAAAACAAAGCTTTTTGGGGCTTTCACGATATTTCCACACGACCGACTTTTCCGGCAGATATCACTTCAATTGCAATGCCGCTTCCGCTATATCAAGAGATGTGCAATAATATTCAAGGCAGTTTTTTATTTACATCCCATTGGGATAAAGTATTAACCAGAATTATTAAATAGTCCACTTTTGGTTTTACTCCAAAATTGAATTTATTTTATAGTATATCGGTTAATTATTAAAACAGTATTTATTAATTAACTCAAGATGTATAATATGGCAGATTCAATATATAAATTTGCAGCAGCCAATTTGCAAGGCAAAGTAGTTAAGTTTGATAGCTTTAAGGGAAAAGTTGTTTTAATGGTAAATACAGCTAGCAAATGCGGCTTTACTCCACAATACGCCGGACTGGAACACTTATACAAAAAATACAAAGACAAAGGATTAGTAATTTTAGGTTTCCCCTGCAACCAGTTTGCAAATCAGGAGCCGCTGGAAAATAACAAAATTGCGGAAAATTGTTTAATAAATTACGGCGTTACTTTTCCCATGTTTTCAAAGGTTTATGTTAATGGCAATAACACACATCCAATTTATAAATACTTAAAATCCCAAAAACCCGGGTTATTAGGTCAGTCTATTAAATGGCACTTTACCAAATTTTTAATAAATAAATCAGGTATTCCAATTAAACGTTTTGCACCAATAACAAAACCGTCTGCAATAGAAAAATATATTTTGCAGCTTCTTTAATAAGCTGCATTTGCAATAAAAAGTTACATTTTGTTATGTAAAACAATAACACATTCAATTTGACTTAATATTGTATCGTCCTGAAAAAGGTTAGCTTGAAAAGGATAGAAATAATCAATCAAAACAAAACAAAACATTAATTCTATCTAACCTTATATTTATTAACTAAAAAAAGTTAACCTATTTCAGGACGCTACAGGCTACTGAGATGAAACCCTTACAGGGTTTTTAACTTCGTTTTTGAAATATTATATTGTGTTGAAAAAAGCGAACTCGAAAAAAAAATAAAAAGTCAACCTATTTCAGCACGTTACATTTTGTATCTTATAAGCCGTAATACCCCTGTTAAGGGTTACATGTCATTAGCCAAAAATCAACAAAAAGAAAATACAACCCCATTAGTGGGTTGCACACGTATTTATGAATTGAATCGGCCAAGTAGAATATTGTATCGTCCTGAAATAGGTTAGCTTGAAAAGGATAAAAATAATCAACCAAAACAAAAACAAAACAATCTATCTAATCTTGAAAAATCTCATATTTATTAACTAAAAAAAGTCAACCTTTTTCAGCACGCTGCATACCTTCTCCCCAATTACATTATTGTCTATTAAGTTATATACACAAAAATAAAAGTCCTAAAATCAGCCAACAATTCCATATTTCTTAACGGTATTGTTATTAAATGCCCTTAATTTTGAGGTTGTTTTTGATATATTAAAAAAGTATTTTTCTTATTAAGATTTGATAAATAAAAAGATGCAGATAACCTTTAAGTGTCAATAGTTTTGACTCATTTTTGTGAGTTACGTGGCGAAGCTGTAAACAAAATGGAATAATGGAACAATTTGTCGTTAAAACAAAAAACAATTAATGGATTATTTTGGAGTTTTATTGATAGTACCGCCAACCAAGGTATTCAATTTATTTTTGGGATTATATTAGCACGACTACTATCGCCAAGAGAATTTGGGTTAATAGGGATGTTAACTGTTTTTATTGCAATTTCACAATCGTTTATTGATAGCGGTTTTGGAAACGCCTTAATAAGAAAACAAAATTGTACCAATTCCGATTATTCAACGGTTTTTTATTTTAATTTGTTTATTAGTTTTGTAGTTTATTTAATTTTATTTTTTTGTGCCGATTTTATCAGTGTTTTCTTTCAAGAACCCGAGCTTGCCTTATTACTTCGTGTTTTAAGTATTGGGCTTATTTTTAATGCAATTGGAATTATCCAAAGCACAATACTTACCAAAAATATTGATTTTAAAAAGCAGACCAGAATTTCAATTATCTCCTCTTTACTTTCAGGAACTGTTTCAATAATTATGGCTTTAAATGGTTTTGGGGTTTGGAGTTTGGTAGCCTTAACTTTATGTCGTTTTGGATTTAATTCTTTGTTTTTATGGGTATGGGCTACTTGGAAACCAAGTCTTATTTTTAGCAAAACATCATTTACTGAAATGTTTTCTTTTGGAAGCAAACTTTTGGTTAGCGGTTTAATTAATACTGTTTTTGAAAATGTGTATTATTTAATAATTGGAAAATATTTTTCTTCAGTACAACTTGGATATTATACAAGGGCAGACCAGTTTAAAATGTTGCCATCAATTGGAATTACCGGAGTTATATCGCGCGTTAGTTATCCTGTTTTATCTTCAGTACAAAACGATATTTTACTATTAAACGCCGGATATAAAAAACTTATAAAAACCACAATGTTTATTACGTTTTTACTAATGATTGGTATGGCGGCAGTTGCAAAACCGATGATTATAGTATTAATTGGAGAAAAATGGATAGTTGCAGCCGAATATTTACAATTATTATGTTTTGTTGGGATGTTTTATCCGCTGCACGCCTTAAATTTAAATATGCTTCAAGTTCAGGGCCGATCGGATTTGTTTCTTAAACTGGAAATAATTAAAAAAATCTTAGCTGTTCCAACAATTTTAATTGGAGTTTTTTTTGGTATAAAACCAATGATTATTGCAATGATAATAAATACAATTATTGCATATTATTTGAATAGTTATTGGAGCGGAAAATTTATAAATTATTCATTTGGCGGGCAGGTAAAAGATTTACTTCCTTCGTTTTTAATTTCAAGTACAATTGGTGTTGCTGTTTTTTTTGTCGGTTATTTTTTGCAGGCCTCACAATTAATAATTCTTCTTTTGCAAATTAGTTTGGGAGCATTTTTAACATTTGTACTTTGCGAACTGTTTAAGCTATCGGAATATGTATATATTAAAGAAATAGTATTTGAAAAAATCTTTTTAAGGAATCATGAATAAACTAAACGCACCAATTTATGTAACTCAACCCGCATTACCGCCATTGGAGGAATTTGTTGAGTATCTATCAAAAATATGGGATAATAAAATCCTAACCAATAACGGCCCTTTTCATCAGCAGTTTGAAGAAGAATTGGCAAAGTATTTGGGTGTTAAACACATCTCGTTATTTTCAAATGGTACACTTGCACTAATTACTGCTTTGCAAGCGTTAAAAATAACAGGTGAAGTTATAACCACACCGTTTAGTTTTGTGGCTACAACGCATTCGTTATGGTGGAATAACATTAAACCTGTTTTTGCAGATATTGAACCGACAACCTTTGGACTAGATCCGGTAAAAGTTGAAGCCGCAATTACACCACAAACAACTGCCATTATGCCGGTACATGTATATGGATATCCTTGTAACGTTGAAAAATTAAAAGAATTAGCTGACACCTACGGATTAAAAATAATTTATGATGCCGCACATGCTTTTGGTGTTAAAATTAATAAAAACAGCATATTAAACTACGGCGATTTGTCAATATTAAGTTTTCATGCAACAAAAGTTTTTAATACAATTGAAGGTGGAGCCATTGTTTGCAATGATGAAAAAACAAAAAAACGAATTGATTACTTAAAAAACTTTGGATTTGCCGGTGAAACAACTGTTATTGAACCCGGCATTAATGCTAAAATGAATGAATTGCAAGCTGCGTATGGTTTATTACAATTAAAATACGTTGACGAATATATTGCAAAAAGAAAATTATTAACAGAAAAATACAGAGAACTATTACATAAAGTTGATGGTATAAGTTTTTTAGAAGATTTTGAAGAAATTACGCATACATATACATATTTCCCTATTTTTATTGATGAAATCAAATTTGGTAAAACACGCGATTTTGTTTATGAAGAACTTAAAAAATATAATATTTTTGGCAGACGTTATTTTTATCCTTTAATTAGTCAGTTCCCTGCTTACAGAGGACTTCCTTCGGCAGCAGAAAGCAATATTCCAAATGCGGTTAAAATTAGCAGTCAAGTAATATGTCTTCCCATTTATCCCAAACTTGATATTGAAAATATTGAGCAGATAACAAATATAATTAAACAATGCAAAAACTAAAAATTCTTGTTTTCCCTTGTGGAAGTGAAATAGGACTTGAAATACACCGTTCTTTAAGATTTTCGACCCATATTGAATTATTTGGTGCCAGTAGTGTTAATGACCACGGAAAATTTATTTACAAAAACTATTTTGGCAATTTGCCGTATATTGATGATGAAAATTTTATTCCTTTGTTAGTAAAATTAGTTAAGGCAAATAATATTGATGCCATTTATCCAGCCATGGATAAGGTTATTTGGAAGCTAAAATTACATGAAAATGATTTGGGCTGCAAAATAATTGCTTCGCCAATTGAAACCACAGAAATATGCTTATCCAAAAAATTAACCTATCAAAAACTTACCGGTGTAGTTAACTTACCTAAAACGTATAATAACATCAACACAATAAACTCTTTCCCCATATTTATAAAACCAAACATAGGATATGGTTCAAGAGGAGTTTTTAAGGCAAATAGTTTTGATGATATTGATTATTTTTTTAAAAATAAAAATATTAAAGATTATATAATTTCCGAATTTTTAACCGGCCAAGAATATACCATTGACTGCTTTACGGATAGACATAATAAATTGCGCTTTTGCGGACCCCGATTAAGACAACGGATAAGCAACGGTATAAGCGTTAATACTACATTAGTAACAAATAATTCGGAAGAATTTTTTAACATTGCCGAAAAAATTAATAACTCCATCAATTTACAAGGAGCCTGGTTTTTCCAATTAAAAAGGGCTAATGACGGCCTGCTTACATTAATGGAAATTGCCGATAGATTGGGTGGTTCATCATCCCTATACAGATGCAAAGGAATTAATTTTGCGCTGCTTAGTATATTTGATGCTTTTAACATTAACGTGGAAATTATTGAAAACGACTACCAAATTGAACTTGATAGAGCACTTGATAACAGATACAAAACCGATTTTATTTTTTCAACCGTTTATGTTGACCTTGACGACTGTCTTATTGTTGATAACAAAGTTAACACCCAGATGCTTGGTTTTTTATATAATTGTATTAATAAAAACAAACAAATTATTTTAATTACAAAACACATTGGTAATGTTGCGGAATATTTAGAACAATACAAAATTGGCAATATTTTTAATGAGGTTATACATTTAGGGATAACCGATAAAAAAATTAATTATATCAAGAATTTGGATTCCGTTTTTATTGATGATTCGTTTAGTGAAAGAAAAGAAGTTTTTACCCGTTTTAAAATACCTGTTTTCAGTCCCGATATGATTGAAGCTGTATTATAATACTAAAAATTTTTAGGATAATTAATTTAACTTTATTTAAGGAAACGGAAAAAACAATTGTAATGGATAAAAAAAACAATAATTTTCTTGTTAGTATTTTTTGTATTACATATAATCAGGCCCCCTATATTTCTCAAGCAATTGAAGGTTTTTTAAGCCAAAAGACTAACTTTGATTTTGAAATTGTTATTGGTGAAGACTGTAGTAAAGATAATACCAAAAAAATATTGGAAGATTATAATATTAAATTTCCGGGACGCTTTAGACTTATTTTACATGAAAAAAATATTGGTTCAATGCCAAATTTTATTTCAACCTTAAAAGCTTGTAACGGCAAATATATTGCCCTTTGCGATGGTGATGATTATTGGACAGACCCGAATAAATTGCAAAAACAGGTCGATTTTATGCAAAACAATAGCGATATTTCTTTTTGTTGTCATAATGCAGAAACTTTTTTTGTAAATACTGGTCTTGTTGAAAGTTTTAATAAATCATTAAAAACCGGTTATTATACAACAAACCATCTGCTTCTAAAACGCTGGTTCATCCCAACCGCCTCTTTGTTAATCAGAAGGGAGTTTATTCCAAATCCTTTACCAAATTGGTTTAGTAAAATTTATAGCGGCGATTATGCACTTGAGCTGTTATTATCAATAACAGGAAATTTTTATTACCTAAATGAAAAAAAAAGTGTTTACAGAATAAACGCACTTAATAGCATGAGTGTTTCGGAAAATGATCCTATTAAATATTTAAATAGACTATTATTTTTATATAAAAATTTTAAAAATAGTTACTCTCAAAAAATCGGATTTGGAATATATTTTGCAATTACTCGAGCAAGATTAAACTTAATTAAATATACAATTTATAAAATGTTCCGGTAATATAAAAAATTAGGCTTCCCTATTTTAAATTGGACTATATTAATAATTTCACAATTATATTGTTAATAAAGCAGTTATATAATTTTGCACTTCAATAAAACTATAAAAATATGACATTTCCTAAAATTTTAATAATAAGTCATAATGCGTTATCAATGCACACAAACAATGGCAAAACATTATATTCTTTATTTAAGGATTGGCCGTCAGAAAATATTGCCCAGTTTTATTTTCATAACGAAGCACCCGAATCTGATAAATTTTCATCTTTTTTTAGGGTTACGGATATTGACATAGTTAAAGTTTTATTTGGCAGGAGAAAAAAAAGTAATTGCGGTGAAATTATAGAAAAAAAAGTTTCGGATTCTACAAGTAATCACAAAAAATCTACAATTTCAGTATTTTTAAACTTATTATTAAAAAATTGTCCGTTTATTGTCACCTTATTAAGAAATATACTCTATCAAACAAAATTATGGAATTCAGCATTATTTTCCAATTGGTGCAAAAACTTCAAACCCGAAGGAGTATTTTTTTTGGGTGGAAATTATAAATTTTCGTTTGATATTGCAGTTTTTTTGTCCAACAAATACAAAATTCCCTTATATATTTATATAACAGATGATTATATATTAAATAATGCAAACAGCCTAATATTATTGAATTCGCAGCGCAATAATCTGATAAAGACATATAAAAAGTCTTTTAATATTGCCAAAAACGTTTTTGTAATTGGTGATATGATGGCCTCTGAATTTAGGCTGTTTTTTAATAGGGATTTTATCCCTATTATGAATATTATTGAAATTGATAAATATAATATTAAAACAGATAACAAAAAAGAAACAAACAATATTACAATTACATATATTGGCGGGTTACATTTAAATCGTTGGAAACAAATTATAGAATTTGGCGAATTAATCAAAAGGATAGAAGCAGATTCCAATTATAAAATAAAAGTTGAGATATATTCATTTGAAATCCCTCCAAAACAAATTTATCAAAAACTTTCAAAACATCCTTTATATTTTTGTGGTTCATTATTTGGTGAAAAGGTTATAGAAAAGCTTAACAATTCCGATATACTCCTTCATGTAGAAAGTGAAGAAAAAAAATACAGGCAATTGACAAAATTGTCAGTCTCTACAAAAATATCCGAATACTTAGCAAGCAATAAGTGCATCATCGGTTTTGGACCCTCCGAGGTGGCTTCAATGAAGTTTATTAGCGATAATAATATTGGGATTACAATAACCGATAATATGACAATTGATGAAAAAATAAATACTATTAAAACTGTTATTGTAAACAAACAACTTAGAGAAGAATACGGCAAACGAGCTTTTAGTTTTGCACAAAACACACTTGATGCGGTTGTTGTTAGAAAAAAGTTTTTAACAAATTTTTTGTAATGAATAATATAAAATAAACGATATTTTAACAAGACTTAATAAATTAACATACTGGGGCTAATTTAATACTTGGCCAAACATTTAATATAATGGTAGAATATGAAAAATAAGGTTTTATTAATTACCGGTGGAACAGGTTCTTTTGGTAATGCAGTATTAAATCGATTTTTAAAAGAAGATGTTGGGATAAAAGAGATACGTATATTCAGTCGTGACGAAAAGAAGCAGGATGATATGCGGAACCATTACAAAAATAATAAAATCAAATATTATCTTGGCGATGTAAGATCATACGAATCGATTGAAAGAGCTTTAGATAATGTAGATTATGTTTTCCACGCTGCAGCTTTAAAACAGGTACCTTCGTGCGAATTTTTTCCAATGGAAGCTGCTTTTACTAATATAATTGGTACTGAAAATGTTTTAAATGCTTCTGTAAAAGTAGGTGTTAAAAAAGTTATTTGCTTAAGTACCGATAAAGCAGTCTATCCTATCAATGCAATGGGTATTTCAAAAGCTTTAATGGAAAAACTTTATGTTGCAAAAGCAAGATTAAGCGATAAAACCATTTTTATTGGTACACGATATGGAAATGTAATGGCATCTCGCGGTTCGGTAATTCCTTTGTTTATTCAACAAATAAAAGAAAATAAACCAATTACAATTACCAATCCCGATATGACAAGATATATGATGTCTCTTGAAAATGCAGTCGAATTGGTTTTATTTGCATTCCAAAATGGTTCTACCGGCGATTTATTTATTCAAAAAGCTCCGGCTTCCACAATTAAAGACTTAGCTGAGGCCATTATCGAACTGTTTAATTCTCACAGCAATATTAACATTATTGGTACAAGACACGGCGAAAAATTGTACGAATCTTTATTAACCGACGAAGAATGTTTGGTTGCTGAAGACCTTGGCGATTATTACAAAGTTAGTCCGGATGATAGAGATTTAAATTACGGAAAGTATTTTAACGAGGGAATTATCCCTAATCCCCACGTGAATCATTATAACTCTCATACTTCAACAAGATTAAATAAGGATGAGTTAAAAAAATTATTACTCACACTGCCCTATATACAAGAAGAACTGGCTAAAAATTTCTAATAAATACAAAAATCATTTTTCAAATTTATTCTTTCACATTACATAAAAATTTACTAAAATATGAAAAAAATATTAATCACCGGCTCAAAAGGATTTATTGGTAAAAATTTGTACATCAGATTAATGGAAACAAAGGAATATCAGATAATTGAATTTGATTTGGGAAATACTATTGACGAACTTGAAGAAAACATAAAGCAGGCTGATTTTATAGTTCATTTGGCCGGGAGCAACAGACCAAAAGATATTAGCGAATATACTGAGGTAAATTTTGGATTTACCGAAATTATTCTAAATATTATCAAAAAAAACAGATTAACCATTCCGGTAATTTTTTCTTCTTCAACACAAGCCGAATTGGATAATCCTTATGGAAAAAGTAAATTGGCAGCCGAAGAATTATTAATAAATTACGGAATTGAACAAAAATTAAATTTTTATATTTTGCGTTTAACAAATGTTTTTGGTAAATGGTGCCGCCCCAATTATAATTCTGCCGTTAGTACATTTTGTAACAATATTGCAAAAGATTTACCAATTAGGGTTGACAATTCCGAATCGATTTTAAATTTAGTTTATATTGACGATGTTGTTAATAAAATCATTGAATTGATTAATTCAAACAATATTCATAATCCTAATAATAGTATAGAAGTGCTTCCAAATTATTCAGTTACACTTGGTGATTTGGTAAGTTTAATTAAATCATTCAAAGAAAGCCGAAATACTCTATTATTGCCCGATGTTTCGGATGAATTTGTAAAAAAATTATACACAACATATTTATCTTATTTAGACGAAACTGATTTCAGTTATAAGCTTCAAACAAATGTTGATAACCGTGGTGATTTGACCGAATTAATTAAATCACCAAAATTTGGTCAATTTTTTATATCAACCACCAAACCGGGCATAACAAGAGGCAACCATTATCACCACACCAAAACAGAAAAGTTTATTGTAATTAAAGGAGAAGCTGAAATTTGTTTTCGTAAAATAATTAACAATAACAACCAAACATCTCTGGATTTCAACTCTCGTCCTCCTATAATAAACTATATTGTGAACGGAAACAATATTACACCGGTAGATATTCCACCCGGATATACACATAGCATTAAAAACATAGGGCAAGAGGAATTAATTACTTTGTTTTGGGCTAGCGAAATATTTAATAATGAAAAACCGGATACAACGTTTTTAACAGTAGAATAATTAATACTCTAAACATAATCATTAAATTTTAACTATTTAGAAACAACTTAAAAAAGAAAATGAAAAAACTTAAAATAATGACCGTAGTAGGCACTAGACCCGAAATAATTAGATTAGCACGTGTGTTAGCTAAATTAGATAAAACTGAAAGTTTAGAACATGTTTTGGTTCATACCGGTCAAAATTACGATTACGAATTAAATCAAATATTTTTTGAAGACTTGGAATTACGCAAGCCCGACTATTTTTTAGACGCAGCAGGTTATAATGCCGCCGAAACTATCGGTCATATAATTATAAAAATTGATAAACTGCTTGACGAAGTTAAACCCGATGCTTTTTTGGTTTTAGGTGATACAAATAGCTGTTTAAGTGCTATTTCTGCAAAACGTAAACAAATCCCAATATTCCATATGGAAGCCGGAAACAGATGTTTTGACCAACGCGTACCCGAAGAAATAAACCGTAAAATAGTTGACCACATCAGTGATATTAATTTACCATATTCCGATATTGCACGCGAGTATTTACTTCGCGAGGGGTTCCCGCACGATCGGGTTATTAAAACCGGAACACCAATGTTTGAAGTACTTAACTATTTTGAAGATAAAATTAAAAAATCAGATGCTTTAATTAAAAATAAGTTAACAAAGGGGAATTATTTTTTAGTCTCATCTCATAGAGAAGAGAATATTGAATCCGGCAACTTTGAAAAATTTGTTTTTGTATTAAACAAAATTGCAGAAGTTTATAAATTGCCAATTATTGTTTCAACTCACCCGCGCACCCGAAAAAAAATTGAACAACACAATGTACAATTTAATAGTTTAATTAACTTAATGAAACCGATGGGGTTTTTAGATTATAACTTTTTACAAATGAATGCAAAAGCTGTATTATCCGATAGCGGCACTATTTACGAGGAAGCCTCTATTCTTAATTTTCCTGCTCTAAATATTAGAGAAGCTCACGAAAGACCTGAAGCTATGGAGGAAACTCCTGTAATAATGACGGGATTTAATTTTGAACGGATATTACAAGGATTAAATGTACTTGAAAGTCAAAATAAAAATTCACAAAGAGATTTTAGACAAATAGCTGATTATTCCATGCCGAACGTATCGGATAAGATCGTTCGAATAATTCTCTCTTATACCGATTATGTAAAAAGAGTTGTTTGGGGAGAAAAAAAATAACAATGTTACGCTTTAATTTTTATACTGCCTGTTCTATAACACAATTCATTAATTTTTAAAATTATGAATATTCTTTTTTTAACACTAGTAAATATTGATGATATAAACGAAAGAGGCATTTATAACGATCTGATTAGAAAATTTGGAACGGATGGGCACAAAGTATATATTGTTTCACCTAACGAAAGACGATTAAAAAGAGCAACTGAAATAATCAGTAAAGATAATATTCAAACACTTAAAGTAAAAACTTTTAACATACAAAAAACCAATATTATAGAAAAAGGAATTGGTACTTTATTAATTGAATATCAATTTTTAAACGGTATAAAAAAATATCTGCCGCATATAAAATTTGATCTGGTCCTATATTCAACCCCTCCTATAACTTATGCTAAAATTATAAGTTATATTAAAAAAAGAGATAATGCAATATGTTATCTTTTGTTAAAAGACATTTTTCCGCAAAACGCTGTAGACTTAGGATTAATCAAAAAAAATAGCTTTTTACATAAATATTTCAAAAAGAAGGAAAATAATCTTTACAAATTATCCGACTATATAGGGTGTATGTCTCCCGCTAATATTGAACATTTGAAGCATAATAATCCCCAGGTTAATCCTGAAAAAATCGAGCTAAATCCCAATAGTATTGATCCTGTTGAAAATATTTTAGATTCAAACGAAACAAATGAAATTAAAAAGAGATATAATATACCGAACAACAAAAATGTGTTTTTATATGGTGGCAATCTTGGTTTGCCGCAAGGCATAGATTTTTTAATAGATGTTTTAAGTTTTTTTAAACTCCAAGAAAACATCTTTTTTCTTATAATCGGCTCCGGAACAATGTATCCAAAAATTCAAAAATGGTTCACTAATAACAATCCTGCAAATGCAATATTAATGGAATTTATACCAAAAACCGATTACGATAAAATTGTTCAAATATGTGATGCGGGAATGATATTTTTAGACCCGCGGTTTACAATTCCAAATTTTCCGTCACGCTTATTATCTTATTTGGAAAATAAAAAACCGGTTGTTTTAGCTACCGATACAAGTACCGATATAGGTAAAATAGCAATTGATAACAACTTTGGACTGTGGTCTAAAAGCGGGGACTTACAAAGTATTACTAAAAATATTAATACACTTATCTCTAATCAGAAAATGCAAAACACGATGGGCATAAACGGTTATAATTATTTTATCCATAATTGCACAACATATCACTCTTATTCAACAATAATAAAACATTTTTAAAATGTATAATAAATATTTTAAACGTATTTTAGATTTAATCATTTCTTCTATTCTGCTTCTGCTAAGTTGCCCTTTAATATTTTTTGTGTCTATTTTATTGTATTTTAATAATAACGGTAAAATTGTTTTTTTTCAGAAAAGACCGGGGTTAAACGAAAAGATATTTAATCTTTATAAATTTAAGACAATGAATGATAAAAAAGATTCAGATGGAAATTTACTGCCCGACGAAAAAAGATTAACCAAGATGGGTGCCTTGATAAGAAAACTTTCATTGGATGAATTATTGCAGCTTATAAATGTTCTTAAAGGCAATATGTCGTTAATTGGCCCTCGTCCATTATTAATTGAATATTTACCTCTATATAATGAGGAACAAAAAAAAAGACATGACGTAAAGCCCGGTATAACCGGCTGGGCACAAGTAAACGGAAGAAATAGTTTGAGTTGGGAAGATAAATTTAGATTAGACGTGTGGTATGTTGATAATATTTCCCTACTTTTAGATACAAAAATATTTTTTCTTACAATTTTGAAGATATTTATAAAAGAAGGAATTAGCTCAAGTACTTCGGTTACCATGGAAAAATTTACAGGAACAAAAAATTGAATATTTTAATTTCATCAGCAGGCAGAAGAGTATCTTTAGTAAAAGCATTTCAGAAAGAAATAAGATTCTTTTCTGAGGATAATAAAGTAGTTTGCTGCGACTCCAATCCTTCACTATCGGCTGCTTGTAAAATAGCAGATAATTATTTTAAAGTGCCCCGAATTTCCGAAGATAATTTTATTGATTTTTTGCTTGATAAATGTTTAGACTTAAATATAACATTAATTATCCCTACTATTGATACGGAATTATCTATTTTAGTAAAAAACAAAAAAAGATTTGAACTTGCCGGCATTGACATAATGATTTCTTCTGAAACTATAATTAAAGAAGCAAGCAGCAAAATATTAACAAAAAATTTATTTGATAGATTTGATATAGCTTATCCAAAAATTTATTCAAAAGAGAGTCCTGTTTTCCCTTTAATTGTAAAACCGGAATTTGGCAGCAGCAGTAAAGATATTTTTGTAGTTAATTCAAAGGAAATGCTTTCGGAAAATTTACTGACTAACAATTCACTCTTCTTTTTTGAGTACCTTAATCCTAAAAACTTTACGGAATTTACAGTTGATCTTTATTATGATAAAACCAACTACTTAAAATGTATGATCCCTAGAGAAAGAATTGAAACCAGGGGCGGCGAGGTTAGTAAAGGAGTAACCAGAAAAAATATTTTAAATGAAATAATTGGCAAAAAAATGAATTATTGGGAAGGTGCTATTGGATGCATTACGGCTCAATTTTTTGTTTCTAAAATCAATTCCCAAATTTACGGAATTGAAGTAAATCCCAGATTTGGAGGAGGATTTCCATTAAGTTATTTGGCCGGAGCTAATTTTCCCAAATGGTTGATAAAGGAATATTTTTTTGCTGAAAAAATAGAAGGGTTTTACGATTGGGAAGAAAATTTATTAATGCTAAGATATGAC
This sequence comes from bacterium, assembly GCA_043805435.1. Classification (GTDB taxonomy): domain Bacteria; phylum Bacteroidota; class Ignavibacteria; order Ignavibacteriales; family Melioribacteraceae; genus JAEXOD01. The sequence continues at coordinate 35,242 of JAZDHY010000103.1, read as the reverse complement.
GATGAAATACTTTCCCATAATTATGAATTATAAACATTGAAAAACGATACAATAGTTTTTGATTTAGACGATACTTTAGTACCCGAAATTGAGTTCTTAAAATCCGCTTTTTGGGATATTTCCAATTTTCTAAATCCGGGAAGTATTTTTCTTTATGAACAAATGATGCAATGGTTTTACAACAAAGAAAATGTTTTTGCTAATTTAATACAAACATATTCAACGGTTACAATAAACGAACTAATTAAAAGGTATAGGAACCATTATCCGGCTTTTAATAGCTCTTGTAAAAACAAAGAATTCCTTTTATCTCTACAAATTAAAGATTATTATTTAGGATTAATCTCGGATGGTTATTCCGTAACCCAAAGAAATAAAATAAAAGCTTTGGGAATTGAAGGTTTATTCGATTTAATTATTATTTCCGAAGAATTCGGATCGGAAAAACCAAACGAAAAAAATTATTCTGTTTTTCATAAGTTTCAATCGGAACATTTTTATTATATTGGAGATAATTTAACAAAAGATTTTATTACTCCTAATAAATTAGGCTGGATTACAATATGCTTAAAAGATAATGGGCAAAATATTCATCCTCAATGTTTTGATATGGACCCGGTTTATTTACCCAATATTATAATTAACAATTTATTAGAGTTGAACCAAATTTTAGGACACTAACAAAACAAACTAAAAATATTTTATAGAGCAAGGACAATGAATAAAAAGATATGGCTTTCTTCGCCGCACATGTGCGGTGAAGAAATAAAATTTGTAAATTTAGCTTTTGAAACTAACTGGATTGCACCCTTAGGTGCTAATGTGGATGGATTTGAAAATGATTTATCTGCTTATACAGGTGTAAAAAATGTTGTTGCATTAAGCTCAGGCACCTCCGCTATACACTTGGCATTAATTATACTTGGTGTTAAAGCCGGAGATGAGGTTGTTTGCCAAAGCTTTACATTTTCAGCAAGTGCAAATCCAATTGTTTACCAAGGAGCACTACCAATTTTTATTGATAGTGAAAAGGATACTTGGAATATGGATCCTGCACTTTTAGAAGATTGCATAAAAGACAGGATTAAATTAGGCAAAAAACCAAAAGCTATTATTTTTGTGCATTTATATGGTATGCCTGCAAAAATTAAAGAGATTAAAGAAATTGCAGATAGATACGAGATACATCTAATAGAAGATGCGGCAGAGGCACTTGGTTCGCGCTATAACAATTTACCTGTTGGCGGATTTGGTGAAATTGGGATACTCTCATTTAACGGTAATAAAATAATTACAACTTCGGGTGGTGGTGCTTTCCTATCCGGTAACAAAGAGTATGTAAAAAAAGCAAAGTTCCTTGCAACACAAGCTCGCGACAATGCCCCGCATTACCAACATTCACACATAGGTTATAATTATAGATTAAGTAATATTTGTGCCGGTGTAGGACGCGGCCAAATGACTGTTATTGATGAAAGGGTGCAAAAAAGAAGAGCAATTTTTGAGTTTTATAAAAAGGCATTCGAAGAAATTAGCGAAATTACGTTTGTTAACGAACCCGAAGGTCATTTTTCCAACAGATGGTTAACTACAATTTTAGTAGATTCATCAAAAACAAACTCCGTTACGCGCGAAGATGTTAGAGTTTTTTTAGAAAAAGAGGATATAGAAACCAGACCTTTATGGAAACCTATGCATTTACAGCCAATTTTTAGCGGCTGTCCTTTATATGCTAACGGTACTTCTGAAAATTTATTTATTAACGGTTTGTGTCTCCCTTCAGGTTCAAATCTTGAAACTAACGAAATTGAAAGAGTTGCCAATTTAATAAAAGGTCTTTTTTAATATAATATTACTTTTGTTTTTAATTATATTAGATTTATATAAATTATTTTTTTACAGTAGTTTTTTAATAACATTTATTTTTATATTGTAAATATATTATGCCACTAATACCTATATACAAATGGACAAAAGGATTAAGCAATAAAGATTTTTTTGTTTTTGATTTGTTCATTATACTTTTAACTCCTTTCATATCGTTATTTGTTAGATATGATGGTTTGTTGGATATCTCGTATTTCCTTCAACCCTTAATAACCATAACTTTTGTTTTTTTTATAATTAAAATGGTAGTATTTTATTATTTGGGGTTATATAAACGATTATGGAATGCCGCAAGTATTGACGATCTTATAAAACTTATATTTATAGGATTAGTTGTAGCATTTTTGGAGATAGCCGTTTTTATAATTTTAAGGAAATTTGAATTTCTCAAAATATACAAGCTGCCTTTTTCAATTCCTTTTATTGAAAGTTTATTTTCAATGATTTTTGTATCGGTAATACGGTTAAGTCCCCGACTTTTTGAAAGAGCTTACCAAAGGATAAATGAAAAAGAAAACTATGATCGTGTTCTTGTTGTCGGAGCCGGATCTGCAGGCATAAATGTTATTCAAGAGATGCAGAGAAATGCGAAACTTAAAATGCTGCCAACCGGTTTTATTGATGATGACATTCAAAAAAAGAATTTAAAAGTTATTGGCGTTCCTATACTTGGCACCAGAAAAGATATACCGGCTATTGTTACAAATTTTCATATCCAAAAAATTGTTATTGCAATTCCTTCGGTTGCAGGTAAATCTCTTAAGGAAATTCTTTATATCTGCAAGGGTACTTCCGCAGAAGTATTAACCATTCCCAGTCTGTTTGATATTATTGATGGACGAATTGGATTTGAAAAACTCCGCAAAGTTCAAATTGATGATCTATTACGCAGAGAACCAATAAAAACCGATATAAAAGCTATATTTGATTCTATTAAAAACAGAGTTGTTCTTGTTACGGGAGCCGGAGGTTCAATAGGTAGTGAAATATGTCGTCAAGTTATTAGGGCAAATCCTTCAAAGCTCATTCTTTTAGGGCATGGCGAAAACTCTATTTTTGAAGTTGAAGAAGAACTTAAATATTTTAAAACTTATAACGAAATATCAGAAGTACATTCGGTTATATGCGATATTAGATTTAAGGATCGACTTGACTCGATTTTTAGCCAATATCATCCCGATATTATTTTCCATGCAGCCGCCCATAAGCATGTTCCTCTTATGGAGATGAATCCGCAGGAAGCAATTACCAACAATGTATTTGGTACTCAAAATTTGGTCGAAATGTCAATAAAGTATAATGTGTCTCGTTTTATAATGATCTCCACCGATAAAGCTGTTAATCCCACCAACATTATGGGAGCTACAAAACGTATTTGCGAAATGATTGTGCTTGATGCGGCAAAAAAATATAATGCAAGTTTTTCCGTTGTTCGTTTTGGCAACGTTTTAGGAAGCAGGGGAAGCGTTACACATACATTTAATAACCAAATAAAATTGGGAGGGCCGGTTACTGTTACACATCCGCAGATATTGCGCTTTTTTATGACAATACCTGAATCCGTACAGCTGGTTTTACAAGCTTTTATTCTTGGTAAAGGCGGCGAAATATTTTTATTTGATATGGGCGAACCTCATCTTATATCCGAATTGGCAAAAGATATGATAAAACTATCGGGACTTGAGCTTGATAAGGATATAAAAATTATATATACCGGATTAAGACCCGGTGAAAAATTGTTTGAAGAAATGTTTATTGCAGGTGAAAGTTACGACAATACCCAGCATGAAAAAATATTTATTGCCCGCAATGCCAGCAAAATGGTAATTAATGATTTTAATAATTTATTACCTCAATTATATAAAGCATCTTTATGTAATGATAGAAAACAAATTTTGGATGCAATAAAAAGCATTGTGGAAGAATATAAAGAAAATGGTTACATAGACCAACTTGAGCTAAAAAAATTAGATTCCGTTAAAGGTCTTTCCTAATAGATTTTATAGTACTATTTAATGTATTCAAAAGTTTTTTCCATTACACCATTAATGTTATCAATATTGCTGCTATAAGCATTTGAGGATATAACTTTATTATTTTCGTTAAAATATTTACCCGTAATATTGTTTACATTTTTTGAAGTTGCCAAATAGGTATAGGTTTTTGCCATTTGGTCGGTAGAAATTGAAAATTTACTTTTTAGCAAATATATAATTTTTTGAATTTTTGAAATATTTGGGTAGCGGGAAATATCAATTTTTACATTGGTTACACGTATACAATTTGCAGTAATACAAGTGCTTTTTAGTTTTTCAGCCAGCCAATATGTAAACATTACTTGAGCTAATTTAGATTGATAATATGCTTTTACTACTCGATATTTGCCTTTTGTAAATTCCGGATCATTAATATTTACTTTAAGGAAAGGAAACATTACCAATCCTTTAGAGGATATATTAATTATTCTCCCTTGATCGCTAAGTTCCAACTTGCTTAATAAAAGATTAGTTAATAAAACAGCCCCAACATGGTTTGTTGCCCATACTGTTTCAATTCCTTCCGGTGAAAAAGTTATTTTTTTACTGGATATATCAAATTCGGCAGCGTTATTAATTAACACATCTATTTTGTTAAATTTTTGATTAAGGCTGTTCACAAAACCCGTAATAGATTTTTGTGAAACCATATCGACAATCATCAATTCTACAGAATTCGACTTTGTAATTTCTTGAATTTCTTTTAGTGCTTTTTCTCCTCTTCCTTTATTCCTGCAGCCCAAAATCACAAAATACCCTTTGTTAATAATTTGAATTGCGGCGGCTTTTCCAATACCGGAATTTGCTCCGGTAATTACACAAATCTTTTTATCCACAACTTATTGCCCTTCTTCTTTGGTAATATTAAAAAAACCAATCATATCTTTTTCCAACGACTGAACCGGTGATTCAATAACTCGGCCTATTTCTTTTCCAGCTTTTAATAAAATAATTGTGGGTACAAATTTAATATCTAAACCGTCAGTTTCGTTGGCTATACCTTTTTTTTCTCTATTAACATTAACGCATGTCACTTTATCTGCCTCGAAATTTATTGCGTCCATAATTTTATATAACCGCGGAACTTCTCTTCTGCTATCGCTGCACCAAGTAGCCATTATGATTTTAATATTAACATCCTTTAATAACTCTTTTAATGCCCCAATACTTTCAGTATCAACAACATATTCTTCATATTCGGCATCAAACCAAATAGAATAAGCAGTATCATAAAAAGCAGTTCTGTCACAATCACCTATCAAACATTCCTTACCCGACTTATCATCAAAATAAGTATAACTTTTTTCGTTTTGTGCAAACATAGTTACCGTTAATAATAAATATAAAAATATTATGTTTTTCATACCACACCTCTAATTATTACTACGAATGTCTAAACCCCAAAACAATTTATTGCGTAATATTTCAAAATAATTTGTTGAACGGGTATGTATTAATTTTACGCTTTTTGTGCTTTTTTTAATATATAATTCGGCAGGAGGAGCAACGTTAATTACGCGCTGTCCATCGGAATTTATTTGAACTGATGTATGCATCGATTTAGCTATAATTTTTATTTCCTGTTTATCCGAAATTACTAAAGGACGCATTGTTAACGAATGAGCTGAAACAGGGCTGATTGTAATTACCTCGGCCAAAGGACTAACAATAGGCCCGCCAACCGATAAAGAATACCCTGTTGATCCGGTTGGAGAAGCAATTATTAAACCGTCTGCTAAAAATGTAGTTACATAAACATTGTCAACAAAAATAGTCAATTCAATCATTTTAGGCCATGGTCCTTTTTCAACAACAAAATCGTTTATGGCATACATAATATTCTCTTTATCGTTTGCACAATAACCTTCCAAGGCTACTCTTTCTTCAATTGAGTAATTTTCGTTTTTAATATCTTTTATAAACCCGTCAAGATTATTAAAGTCGTATTCTGCCAAAAATCCAAGCTTGCCAAAATTAACTCCAAGAATAGGAATATTTTTATTTAAGGTATGGAATGCCGTATTAAGCATAGTGCCATCGCCGCCAATTGACACAACCAAATTACAAACATCAAATATTTCCGAATCATTCAGAAATTTTGCATCTTTTAATATATCATTAAATGTTTCCTTAAACATTAAAAAGCTGCTGCTTATATAAAAATCCAAGTCGTTTTCTTTTATCTTTTTGGCCACATCACAAACTACTTTCAATATATTCTGTTTTGATGTGTTAGGTATAATTCCAATAACCATTTTACTCTCCGGTAAACTTGTAATTATTCAATTCCCACAATTTGCAATATTTAGTAAAAACATAATTAGCTGAAAAAACAGAAAGAACAAATCCCGGAAAGCCATCTAAAAAACCCAACCTAAAAAAATACATTTTAACAAATAAAAATAGCGGACGTAAAATTATATCGGTTCTATTTATCTTTTTAGACTTAATATCCATTTCATTGGCGGCTAAAGTTGTATATTTATTAAACTTTTCAAAATAGTGATAAATATTAGGATCTGTATAATGTTCCAAATCGTTTTTTAGAACTCCTATTGGACCGTTAGTTATCAACTGTTCGTGCACTTGGTTATTATTAAAAGAACTTTCGTTTTTGTTAAATAAACGAGGCACATAACCGGGATACCATCCGCAGTGTTTTATCCATCTTCCTAAAAAATAAGCCTTACGTGCAACTTTAAAAGCAGTGTTTTCAGTTTTGGTGTTCTTAAGTTTTGTCAGTTCGGTTTTAAGTTCTTCTGTTAAACATTCGTCTGCGTCAATCCACAAAATCCAATTATACTTAGTTTTATCAATAGCAAATTCTTTAGTTTTTGCGTAGCCCATCCAATCAGCCCTAATGCAATTTACATTAAACGAATTTACCACTTCTAATGTATTATCAGTGCTCGAATTATCCACTATTACAACAATATCGTCAATGCAATTAATTAAACTTTTTATACAGCGTTTAATATTAGCTTCTTCATTTTTTGCAATAATTATTGCCGATAATTTTTCAATAGAATATTTTTTATCAACCATTACTTTCTTTTGTTTTATTTTTTGATAAATTATAAAATGCTAGATTCATACCAATAAAAAACCAAACCATGGTAATTATTTCATGATCGCCAAAATTCCACTCAGCCAACCCCGAAAACAAAAAGCCGATAAACATTCCTAACACACCAAGAGAATATGAAGAAACAAACGGAATTGTTTTAACTTGTTTATAAATTTTTATATTTAAAGTAAATATTTTGTAAAACAAAAACATAACAGCCGTAAACCCAAACAAACCTAAGATAACCAAAAGCTGTACATAATTATTATGCAGATGTCCAAATGTTTCGTTTTCATATTTATCTTTATACTTATTAAACATAGGCATCAAGTCAATATCTCCAACTCCGAATATAGGGTAATCTTTAAATATTCTAAAACCTGTAATCCATTGTCTTATTCTGCTAAAATTTGAGTTATGATACGGGTCTAATAACGAACCGATTCTGTTCATTTTGTGATACGCACAATAAATAGTATCACCGCTTGCATACAAACCCTCACCAATAAGGGGAACTGATTTTATATTCCCCTTGTATTTTTGAACTGTAAGTTTATTGTTGTACTCAAATTTATATAGCTCGCCATTTATATTTAATCCATGTAATACACCATCAGCCATAAAAAATATTACTATACTCTTTATATTCTTATATAGTCCGTTTTCAGTTATTACCTTATTTGAATCGATGTTAAAAACTTTTAACCCATCATCTTCTTGAAATAAAAGATATTTATCTGCCTGGAATATTTTTGTAAAAAGAGTCTTTATTTTATAACTATAAATTTCTTTATCGGGGATTCCATCTACACAGGAATATACACACAATTTTTCTTTTTCTTTAGAATAATAACTCAAATAATTTTTATTAACCGAAAAATTAACAAACCAGTTAATTTGCTTAAAATTTTTCCGGTCCGTCAAATCATTTGGGTTTAACATAATTGTCAAACCGCTATCAATATCGGCAATATATAATTTATTACCTAAACTAATACTATTTACCGTTAATCCTTTAGAGATATATTCGCCAACTTGATGGAGTTTGTTTTTATCCTTTTTTACAATAATATTCCTTGAATCGAGAAGGTGGACGGAATAATATTCATCAGTCCATTTATTTGCCCATACTGCAGGGACCGGAGTGGATAACCGGTCAATTATTTTTTTATCCTTTATTATTATCACACCGTTTTGATAATCGGCCACTACAAGCTTATTATTGTCTAAACAAACGCTGCTTGCCCGTCCATCCGTTTGAATCTCTTCAATTTGTTTTATTACCCCATTATTGGTTTTGTAAACGGCAACATAACTTTGATTTTTAACAAAAAATACATATAAAATTACTGCTGCAAAGGGCAATAACACAATTAACCATTTTCTTTTTACTAATAAAACGGTAATAATTCCAACAAAACAACCCAGCCACGCTGCCCGCGAATAATTTGCTATTAATGAAATTGAAGCCATTAAAAAGAAAACGAATAACAACAATCTGTATTTTAGATTAACCTTTTCATTTATCAAAAACGCAAATAATATTATTGCAATAAAACTAATTATTCCGCCTGTTGTCATTACAATATTAATAAATTTAGGACCGGTTCCATCAGCAATATATAATTTTGCGGCAACATAATTATAAGCAACAACCAAATAAGCTGTTATCATTAATATTGCAGATCCAATAAATATCTTAATTATTAATTTCCCTCTTTCTTCGGAATTAACAACAGCCGAAAACAGATACAGAAGAGGTATTAATAAAGCTCTTTTTAACACATTATTAAAAGCATTCGATTGGTTATCCGATAAAAGTGCAGAAATTAACTCTGCCGTTAAAAACAATAATACGGCAATGCCTAATCCGTTTTTGGTAAAAGGATTTTCTTTTGTAATACAGAACTTTATTAACACTAATACTAAAGCACCGTAATAACCAATCTGATTTACAAATATTGAATTTGTTAGACTTGCTAAAAATATTATTACAAATACAAAAATCGCGGTATCAAGTATTTTAATTTTTTTTATGTTATCCATTATTTCCTAAATTGAAGTTCATAAAGCTTTTTATATATACCTTTATCATCCAATAACAAATCATCATGTTTACCGGACTGTACAATTTGCCCATTATCTATAACAATAATTTTATCCGAATTCCTTATTGTACTTAATCTATGTGCAATTACAAAAGTTGTTCTATCGCGCATAAGCCTTTCAATTGCTTCCTGTACTAAAGATTCCGATTCATTATCAAGTGCAGAAGTAGCTTCATCAAGAATCATAATTGGCGGATTTTTTAATAAAGCCCGGGCAATGGATATTCTTTGCCGTTGTCCGCCCGATAGTTTTGTACCTCTTTCTCCTATTACGGTATCATATCCTTTGTTTAACTCAAGAATAAAATCATGAGCATTAGCAGCTTTTGATGCATTAATTAATTCTTCTTCGGGATATCTTTCCATGCCATAAGCAATATTACTTCGTACCGATTCATTAAAAAGTACGGTTTCCTGAGTAACAATTCCCATTAATGACCTTAAATTTTCAACTTTTATATCTTTAATGTTTAAGCCATCCATCAAAATAGCCCCTGAAGAGGGATCATAAAATCTTGGTAATAAGTCAACCAGTGTAGTTTTTCCGCCGCCACTGCTTCCAACCAGCGCAATTACTTCCCCTTTTTTAACTTTAAAATTGATACCATTTAACACTAGTTCGTTGGAATCATCATAATGGAAATTTAAATCCTTAAAACAAATTTCATTTTTAAATTCTTTAACTTCAATAGGATCTTCAATATTTTTTATTTGTGGTTCAATATCCATAATTTCAAAAACTCTATCTCCGGCAGCACTTGATTCCTGAATACGATTATTTACACCGCTCAATTCTTTAATAGGAGGCATTAATTGGAAAATAGAAAACAAAAAGCCTAAAAACTCACTTGCATTAATTACTTTATCTTCAAGCACCAAAATTCCGCCATAATAAATTATAATTGCACCAACTAAAACACTTAAAAACTCGGTAAGGGGACTTGCAGCATTTTTAATTCGGGTAAGTTTTATTACAAGTTTAAAATAATTTTTTGTTTCTGCCATAAATTTTTCATTTTCATATTTTTCTTTGCCAAAGGCTTTTACTATTTTTACACCCGATATAGTTTCATGCAAAATTGTTGTAATATCCGCCATTTTTTCCTGAATAATTGCGCTGTGCTTGCGTAAATGAAGTCCAATATAACCTATAATAAACAACGAAAACGGTAAAATAGCCAAAGCAAACAATGTTAATTTCCAACTTATTGATATTGCAATACCCAAAAAAACAACAATAGTAATAGGCTCTCTAATCATATTTAAAAATACAGTCGAAACACTTGCCTGAATGATATTTACATCGTTTGTAATACGCGAAATTAAGTGTCCCGTTTTTTCATTTTTAAAAAAGCTCATTGGCAGGTTATGCAGATGTTTATATGCACTATTTCTTATATCTTTTACAACACCCTGTTCAACATATGCAAGAAAATATGACTGCATAAATCCAAAAAAGTTTTTTCCCATAAAAGCAAAAACCACAAGAAGCGAAATTTTTAATAATATATCTTTTATCGAACCGGAAAAAATAAATTCCTTTGTTTTTTCCGAAATAACACTCATCGCTTTTTCAACTATATTTATTTTTCCCTTGTCAACAGGTTTTGTCTCTTTAATTTGTTCTTCGGTTTGGGTATTATCTTTAAATAAAGTATCCAGAAGCGGAATTGTTAAATAAACGGAGGCACCATTTAAAACAGCATAAAATATTGTACAAACAACAGACAATGTCAAATGTTTCCAATATGGTTTTACGTACTGCAATATTCTAAAATATGTTTTCACTATTTCTCAATTTATATTTAATGTTTTAAGTGCACAATCTTTTTTTGCTTCTATAATATGAAATGTATCGTTTTTTTTCATATCATAAAATACAATTTTTTTTATTGTGTTTGTGTTTTGTTCGTATATTAAATAATTTCCTCTAATAATAAAATCTATTGTTGTAGGATTTTCAATTATTTGTTTAATTTCTTTTGTTTTAATTTCATATAATATCAATAATGAAGATATTTTCGATTCAATAGTTTGTTCGTCATATTTTTCAAGATAAATAACACAATAGTTATCTTTAATATCCCAGTCTATTTTTGCAACCGAAAAATCAGACGATGTAATATATTCTTTAACTTTTGTTTCTAAATTTTTGTAAAATAATTTTGTTTGGCCATTTATTCTGGTAAAATCAATAAAGTGTTTACCTGTATTAGATTTAACTTTAAGCAAAACAGTTCCCAAATTGGGTACTCCATCCTTTAATACATCAAAAGTTTCGTATTTCGATTCCACTTTTACACCTTCAGACGAATAGTAATTTGTGGTTTTATTAATTTTTGCCATATTTGTAGAATCAAAATTTAAATACGAAACTCTTAAAACGTTATCTTCTCCTATATTCGAAAACACTTGAAACAAAGTCCTAATTCTATCTACCGGATTTGTTTTTTTGTTATTCAAATTATACTTATTTATTACAATGTTTTTTAATATCGGATACCCCTTAATATCCGGTATTTTATCGGCAGTAATAAAATAAATATTCTGATATCTTTCATCTGCATTTAGACTAATAATATTTTTTTGGGGATTTGTCCATAATAACGTGTAAACTTTATTTAATATGTTAAAGGAAAATAAACTTACTTTATTATTGTTATATCCTAAAAAAAGAATTTTACCAAAGATATCAGTTACAACAGAATCTCCTTTAACTATTTGGTAATTCTCAATCAAAGAATCTTGATATAATTCATTTGCTTTTTGACCTGCATCAAAATTTTGAGTGTAATTGCCAAAGCAAACCGAATATAGCTGTATGCCTTTTTTCGTTAAACTTTCAGAAATAAACAATGTGTCTTTAATCAATTTTTCCAGCTTATTTTTAAGTACTTCTGCCGAATCTAAATTATTAAAAGATCTAATTCTAACCGAATAAAAATCGTTGTTGTTATTGTCTCTATTATTATTGCATCCAATAAAAATAATGCCTATAAAAATACAGACCAAAAGGGAAAAAATTTTATTTGCCACGTGGATGAAAGTCCTTATGTACTTGTTTAATATAATCTCTATCTATATGTGTATATATTTGCGTTGTGGAAATATCTGCATGGCCAAGCATTTCTTGAACTGCACGCAAATCAGCTCCTCCTTCCACAAGATGTGTAGCAAAAGAATGCCTAAAGGTATGCGGATGAACTTCTTTTTTTATCTCAGCCTCTTTTGTACAAAAATCCACCATTTTCCATATTCCCATTCTTGAAAGTTTTATACCCCTGCTGTTTAAGAATACAATATTTTTGCTTTTTAATTTTTTTTCTAAAATAGTCCGTGAATATAACAAATATTCATTCAACCATTTTATAGCACTGCTTCCAATTGGAACAATACGTTGTTTGGATCCTTTTCCCGTAACACGAATCACTTCATCATTCAAAAACAAGTCGCTTATTTTCATATTAATTAATTCAGAAACTCTTAGACCGGACGAGTACATAACCTCAAGAATAGTCCTATCTCTTAAGCCTAACGGTGTGGCAGTATCTGGTATTTTAAGTATTCTGTCTATTTCGGAAACAGTTAAGACAATTGGTAATTTTCTGTATCGTCTTGAAGATGATAATTTTTCAGTTGGATTTATATGTATGTATTTATTTTGATGCAAATAGTTAAAAAAACTTTTAAACGAGGAAATATAACGCGCAGTTGTGGCCGTACTTATACCTGTTTTTTGCTGCTCTAAAAAATAATTACTCATTAATTCATAATTAATACTATCTAAATCCGATATATTACAGGTTTCACAAAAAACAAATAATTTATTAATATCAGTTTGATATGAATTAATTGTATTTTCGGAAAGATTTAATTCCAATTTGAGAACGGTTAAAAATTCTTTTAATAAAACATCCATTAAGTTTGAACTTTAGTGTTACTTTCCAATTCTTCTTGTTTAGGATATCTAATTCTTTTGTGATGCTGGCTTACCAAAATATTAAGAAAAGATTCTTTAATAATTTTAATATCCCTTATTGTAAGGGGTGATTCATCCAATTGACCATCATCAAGCCTTTGGTTTACCAAATTATTAATCATATTCTCAATTTTTTCCGCATCCGGCTCAATCATCGATCTTACTGCCGATTCGCATGCGTCTGCTATCATTAGCAAAGAAGTCTCTTTTGTGTTAGGTTTGGGTCCTTTATATCTATAATCATCAATATTAACCGTTCCTTCCGGATAATAACTTTTAGCTTTGTCATAAAAATACGAAATTACCATTGTTCCATGATGCATTGGAATAAAATCAATAATTTCCGGGGGAAGATTGTTCTTTTTTGCTAATTCAATTCCGTTTGAAACATGCTTTAAAATTAATTCAACGCTTTTTTTTGGTTCAATATGTTCATGTATATTTTCGTTATTTAATTGATTTTCAACAAAACTTTCAGGATCTATAAACTTACCAATATCATGATAATAAGCACCCACACGCGCCAAAATAGGATTTGCACCAATCATGGATGCAGCATTTTCAACTAAAGAACCAATTGATATTGAGTGTGTAAATGTACCCGGAGCTGATTGTGCTAATCCTCTTAATAACGGCGAATTAAATTCCGTCATTTCTAATAGTGTTAAATCGGTTGTTATTTTAAATGTTCTTTCAATAAAAATTATCAGTCCTATTGTTAAAGCGGGGCTTATTATTGCATTTGCACCGGCAAAAAGCGAATTCCTTAATAATACATCATATGTGTCAAAAGTTTCAAGCCCAAAAGCAACAATTCCGGCTAAATAGGCAATTGCTAAAAAATAAAACGAACGATAAATTTGAGTTCTGTTTTTTATGTCTCTAACCGTATAAGCACCTAAACCACCAACCAAAACATTAACTACAACAAAAATATAATCATTCCCCCGCAAACCGCCTGCAATTAAGGCAATAACAACCGTACCATAAAATCCCACTCTCGAATCGAAAATTATTGTAAGCAGCATTGAACCAACCGGAATAAAAATCAAATATTTGACCGATTCGGTTACTTCAAGCTGTCTCATAATAAAAGTAATAAAACTAAGAAAAACAATAATAATGCTTATAAGTAAAAGCTTTTTGTTATCGGTAAATATTTTTTTGCGAAAAAGGTACAAATAAACAACAAACAAGGTCAATATAATTACAACATGTAAAAATTTTCCTAACATCTGAGAAATATTACCCCATACGCCTATTTCGTCAGCACGAGCAACTCTATACGAATCAATCTTTAGTTTAATTTCGGGTGTAATTCTATCATGTTTTGCAACTATTCTTTCGTTTTCGTTTACAATACCAATATTTTTTGAAACCTTATCTGTAGCCGTGTGGCGCGCATTTTCTGTAGATTTTTCACTATAAATTATATTGGCTGTTAAAAATTTTAGAATATAATTAGTAGATGCATTAATAATTTGAATATTATTGCTAAATTTATTTTTAATATATAAACCAACAAAATTTTTAACACTGTTTTTATCAAAAAATTTATTTTTTGGTGTTGTTATTTCAAACTTCCCTTCTCTTACATCAATACTATCAAACTTTAGTTTGTTGCTTTCAATGCTCAAAAGTCCACGATGATATACTCTGTCAAATATTTCAACTGCAATTCCAAATAAATAATTCAGCCCTTTATTATTTCGTAATGCCAAACTGTTATCAACTTTGCGAAGATTTTTTAATATTTCATAATCCTCGTTACTTATGCCAAGCTTGTTTAATCTTGGTTTAATTCCATTAATTAAATCTTCATCTATTGTATTAGCCAAAAACTTATTATAAAATTTTGCAGAATCTAATGTTTTTTGATTTACAAAAGTTTCTGTAACAAAAACAGGGCGGACATTATTCAAAACTGCTTTTTTTTCTGCTTCATACAGTTTGTTGTCTTTTAATATTTCAAAAGGCATAGAAGCAATTAAATCATCCTGTATCCATATAGATCCAACATTTACTTCCGACTCAAGAGCTTCTCCTTTAGGAAACATAAAAACAATTAAAACAATAAGAATAAAAGCTATTAGTACTTTAATTCTTTTGCTTGTTTTAAGTATTGCATACTTTTCTTTTGAGATCATTTATTTTGTTTTGACTTTTAATACATATTCCAAAAACTCAGCTACACCATCTTCGTTGTTCGATTTTTGAGTAACAAAATCGGCTAAACGTAAAATTTCAGGAACTGCGTTACTAACGGCAATTTTCAAAGCATCTGTATCAAATAATGACCTATCATTATACCAGTCACCGGCAACTGCAGTCTCTTCAATGTTAATTTTAAGATATTTGATCAATCGTTTCAAACCCGTCCCTTTATTACACCCCTGCCTGCGAATTTCCAAATAATATTGACCAGCTGCCCTTTGTGATTTGTATTGAGCAGTGTTTAATCCCATGCTATATGGAAAAATCATTTTGCTGGCAACAAACTTAATCGATTCCCTCACATCTCCAACTATAACAATTTCTAACACTTTATCTGTTAAGCCGTTAAAATTCTCAACCTGCCTATATTCAGCTCCAAACTTATCAAGTAATTTAGGAATAAGGGCATCGTGTTCGGTATAATAAATTGCCTCATCATGACACAAAGCTATTTTTAATAAAAGTTGGTCGGCAAGTTTTATTGCCTTTTTAACATGTTTTTCTTTAACATACGAATTAAAAATTATTTTGCCTTCCGGAAAACTTTTAATTAATGAACCATCTAAAGATATTAACGGTGTTTGAATATTTAAAGTTGCAGCATGGTCTGTTATTGCACTATGCAGCCTGCCGGTTGCAAACGAAAATCTAACACCTATGTTTCTCAGCGCAGTTATATATTCTATACTTTTCGTACCAATTTTATTTTCATCATTAAGTAAAGTACCATCTAAATCAAATACAATTAGGTGTAAATTTTTTAACTGTTTTTCATTTAGTCTTTTGTTCATTAGCACCCTGTTTTTTTAAATTATAATAAATAATAATTGCACTAACAATAGCAATTGATAACGAAATAAAACCCTGTAAATAATCCTTAAAAATTATTCTTCCCGTTGCAAATAAAGTCATATAAATAACTACCGTTCCAAATATCCAATTTACAAATAAAGCTGCATATCCCATATCGGGTTTAATTTCCGGATACAATTTTGCATATTTTTTCCAGCCGATACCTCCGGGGTGTATTTTTGTATAAAAACTTTTAAGTGTTTCCTCTTTTTCGGGTTTAGTTAAAAAGGTTACAATTAACCATACTGCAGTAGTACCTAAAACTATCGGAAATAATGTTATTGGCGATTCAAGCCCAAATCCATATTTTGCAATTGGATAAATAATTAAAGGAGCAATCATTGCACATATTTCACTCCATGCGTTAATTCGCCACCAATACCACCTTAATATTAAAACAGCACCCATACCTGCACTGGCATTAATTATAAATTCCCAAGCCCCGGAAATTGTATTTAACAAATATTTAGTAATAATTAATGAAAAAATTACTAATAATACAATCGAAATACGAGAAATTAAAATATAGTGTTTTTCATCGGCATGTGGTTTAAAAAATCTTCTGTAAAAATCATTAATAATATAAGATGTTCCCCAGTTTAACTGTGAAGAGATAGTGGACATATATGCAGCCAAAAAGACCGCAATCATCAAACCAAGCAATCCGCTGGGCAAATACTTCATCATCAATTTTGGGTACATTTTACCCGGATCAACATAATTTTCAAAACTTTCATAAAACTTTTTATCTTCAAATCTTTTTACTTTTTCAAGTATTTTAGGATTACTAATCTGCTTTTCCAAAGGTATATTGGTTTTAGCACCATTAAATTGTTCGTAAGCAATTTTATATTCTTTTACTTCCGCCGGGCTTAACTTATAATCGGATAATTGGGGGAATAAAACTAAAGCACCAAGCGCAACAATAATCCATGGCCAAGGACGCAAACAATAATGAGCAATTGTAAACCATAATGTGGCAAATAATGAATGCGCTTCGTTTTTAGCCGACATCATTCTTTGTGCAATATAACCACCGCCGCCGGGGTCTGCACCCGGATACCAAGATGCCCACCATTGAACGCCAATATAAGCAATAAACGCACCAACAGATATTGCAAGAGTACCGCCTAAAACAGGATCAATCAAACTTGTTCCTATATTTGGTGTAAAATCAAAAACCCAGTTATCCAAACTTCCTTTAAGTCCGTCTATACCGCCAACTGCCGGAATATTTACAACAATAACCGCCAATAAAATACAGCCGGTAATTGCAATTACAAACTGGATGGCATCAATTCTTGAACTACCTAAAAGTCCCGAAGAAGATGCATAAATGGAAATTAAAATCATACATATTGCAACAAGCAAAAAAGCATCTACGCCCGGTATTGTAACCTGAAAAATTTTTTCCATTGCTTTATTTACCCAAGCCAGCACAATACTATTCATAAAAATACCAAGATAAATAGCTCTAAACCCTCGCAAAGCTGCTGCCGGTTTGCCCGAATATCTCATTTCAACAAATTCAACATCTGTTAAAATACCTGCTCTTCGCCACAGTTTTGCAAAAAAGAATACCGTTAAAGTACTGCCTATTGCTAAATTCCACCAAAGCCAATTTCCTGCTATTCCGTTTTTAGCAACTAATTCGGTAACGGCAAGCGGAGTATCTGCCGCAAACGTTGTTGCAACCATTGCCGTTCCTGCAAGCCACCAAGGCATGTTTCTGCCCGAAAGGAAAAACTCTTGAGTATTTTTACTCGATTTTCTGTAATAGTAGTAGGCCATACCAAAAACTATTACAAAATAGACTATAATAACTAACCAATCCAATCCTACCATAAATATCCTATATTATAGACAAAACAATAATTCTATTTTCTTTTATTTAACGAAGCTAAAAAAGAACCAATTATAACGGTGGTTAATACTCCAATAATTGTAAACCATGTCCAGGCAACTAGATGCAAAGAAATTACAGTTATCATAACAAAAATACCTGCTGTAAAGCCTGCAAGCGCATCTTCTTGTGTTGCTCTTTTATTTATTAATCCAAGCAAAAATGTGCCAAGCAAGCCGCCATAAGTAAACGATGCTATACTTAAAGCTAGTTCAACTACCGTCGAAGACGAATTCATAAATAAAATTGCCGCACAAACAAGCATGCCTGCCCAACCAAGAGTAATAAATCTTGAAATTTTTAATTCTTTTTCAGGACTTAACTCTTTACCGGTCATCGGTTTATACAAATCCAGCATTGTAGAAGAAGACAACGAACTTATTGATCCTGCCAGTGTTGATAATGCTGCCGCAAATAACCCGGCAATAATAAACCCGGAAACACCAACAGGTAATTTTTCAATAATAAATTTTGGGAATATTTCGTCCGATTTAACATTCATCGGCCCATAATAAGCATACAAAGCTACACCAACCACTAAAAATATTACAAATTGGATTATCACTATAACACCGCTTGTAATAATTGCTTTTTGTGCATTTTTTAAATTTTTTGTAGTCAATAATCTTTGCACTATAAGCTGATCGGTACCATGAGAGGCCATAGACAAAAAGGCCCCACCTAATAGTCCGCCAATAAGTGTATATGGATCCGAAAAGAACCCTTTTATCCCGCCATCAAATCCCATGTTAATAAAATTAAATTTATTATCTGCAGCTGCAGCACTAAACAATGTATCTATACCGTTTGGTAATAATCCCACAAGAATAATACCAGCAACAATAGCACCGCCTATATAAGTAAACATTTGAACAACATCAACCCAAATAATTCCCTTTACACCACCGGTAATTGTATATATAAGGGAGATGATTGCAATAATTATAATTGCTGTTGGATAATTAATATCGAGCATTAATTTTAACGGTATAGCTGTTGCAAAAAGTCTCACTCCATCGGCAGCTGTACGTGTAAATAAAAATACAACCGAAGCAAACCTGCGTGTTTTTGTACCAAAACGTCCTTCTAAATATGCATAAGCTGTATTTAATTCGCCCTTAAAATAAGAAGGTAAAAAGAAATAGGCTACAATTACCCTGCCTATTAAATAACCAAAAGTTAATTGCAAAAAATTTAGATTTGTTAAATATGCCAATCCGGGTATTGAAATAAAAGTTAAAGTGCTGGTTTCAGCCGCCACAATTGCAAAGCTAACCGCCCACCATGGAACAGAATCCGATGCAAGAAAATAATCTTTAACTGATTTTTGTTTACCTCCCGAAAATACTCCAATAAGGGCAATTCCTATCAAATACGCTGCAATAATAATATAATCCAATAATCGTTCCAATATTACATCCTCTATTCATTATTTAAATTTTCCATCGCTTCTTCAACTGTATCAAACATAGGTAATACTCGGTTCAATTGTGATATTTCTATCAAAGATCTTACATTTTTTCTTGGTGCCGCCAATCTGATCTTCCCTTCACCGGATTGTAATATTCTAAACGCAAGTAAAATTGCACTTAAACCGGAGCTATCGCAATAATCAATTTCTGATAAATCGATTATTAATTTCTTAATTTCTTCGGTATGCAGTACAATTGTAAACTCTCCTTTTACTAAGCCTGCTATTGAAGAATCAAACCTTCTTTCGTTTAGCTTAAAGATGGTTATATCTTTAATCCTTTTCATTTCAAAATTGATATTATTACTCATAATTTTACTGCTTTATTAATTTATAAAATTTTTAATAAAAATTAAAACATTTGTAGCGAATTTAATAAATTTTTATATGATAATTCAGAATTTCTTTCATCGTTTGCAATTAAAAAGTTATAATATAAATCGGCATATTCTTTTGTAAATCCTACACGATATTTTGCTTTAACTGATAATGTTATTGCGCTGTAAAAGATATTATTATTTCGGTTTAAATCTATTAATAAATCGTATTGATTTTGTTCAATTTTTTCTAATATTTCTTGTTTGGGCAAATTAAATATATTCTTATTTTCGTTTTCAAATGTTACAATATGATATTTTTTGCTGTCTAAAATTAAACTTTTTCTGTAATCAATCACAAATAATGTAATATTTTTTTTATGTTCAAACAAATACTTAATAATAACAAAAGAATGTTTAAAACTTTCATCATCTTCGGGTAAAATAATAAAATAATCATCTGCATTTGTAAAAAACTTATTAAAAATAATCTGTTCGTTTTTTTTAAGTTTTTTATGTAATATATATCTGCCAATAAGCAGTTTTATTTTTTCTATCATTAAAATTACCGTTTATTAATTAACTGCATAAATTCTTCTTCTTCTAACACTTTAACACCTAATTTGTTCGCTTTTTCCAACTTAGAGCCAGCATTTTCACCGGCCAATACAAAGTTAGTATTTTTACTAACCGAAGAGACAACTTTTCCACCATATTTTTCTATTAATTCAGCGGCTTCTTCTCGTTTAATTGTTAAAGTCCCGGTTAATACAAATGATTTTCCGGCAAAAATATTATTTATTAAATCATCTTCATCAATCTTAAAGTTTAATCCGTAACCTTTAAGCTTTTTTACCATTTCCAAATTTTCAGGCTTGCTAAAAAACATTTTAATACTGCTGCTTATGCTTGGCCCAATTTCATTTACTTGTAAAATTTCTTCCTCGTTTGCGTCAATTAATTTATCAATATCTGTAAAAGCCTTTGATAGTTTTTTTGCCGCACCTGAACCTACATAACGAATTCCTAATGCAAATAATACTTTTGCATATGGTTGTTTTGTACTTTCTTTAATTGAATTTAATAGATTTGTAATGCTTTTTTCACCAAACCTTTCAATTTTAACAAGTTCGTCTTTTTTATTTTCAAGGTCATAAATATCAGTAAAGGTTTTCAAATACCCAAATTCAACAAACTGGTCAATTATTGCTTCACCAAGTCCTTCAATATCCATTGCCCCGCGCGAGGCAAAATGAATCAGTCTTCCAACTACCTGCGCCTTACAATATACATTTTCACAATATATTGCCGCTTCACCTTCAATTCTGTTTAGTTTTTTGCCGCAAACAGGACAAATTTCAGGCATTTGAATAGGCATAAAATTTAATTTTCGTTCTGATAGGACAACTTCAACAATTTTTGGTATTACATCGCCGCCTTTTTCAATAACAACCGTATCCCCAACACGCAAATCTTTACGTATAATTTCATCGTAATTATGCAAAGTAGCTCGACTTATTGTAGAACCTGCTAAAAACACGGGGCCCAAATCGGCAACCGGTGTTACCGCCCCTGTTCTTCCAACCTGCCATACAACATTTATTAATGTTGTTTTTGCCTGTTTTGCTTTAAATTTATAGGCAACTGCCCATCTGGGCGATTTTGCAATACTTCCTAAAATATTTTGATGGCTGATGGAATTTACCTTTATTACAACACCATCAATTTCGTATGGTAATTTATATCTTTCTTCTTCCCAATAACGGCAATATTCTATCACTTCTTGAATATCTTTACACAATTTATAATTGCTGTTTACTTTAAAACCAAGCGATTCCAATAATTTTAAGTTTTCAAATTGAGTTTGTAATTTTGCCGAATTGCTTAATAAATAATATACAAATATATCAATTGGTCGTCCGGCAACAGTTTTTGAATCAAGCAGCTTTAATGAACCCGATACAGAATTACGAGGATTAGCAAATAATTTTTCATTATTTTCTTCACGTTTTTTATTTAGTTTGGCGAATGCTTCCAATTCCATAAAAGCTTCACCTCTAACTTCAAAACTGCTTAAATCTAAATCATTTAATCTTTGGTTTACCTTTAATGGGATACTTTTTATTGTTTTTATATTATTTGTAATATCCTCACCCGATACTCCATCGCCCCGAGTAGCAGCCACAACAAATTCACCATTAATATATCTTAAACTTACAGACGCACCGTCTATTTTTAACTCCACAACAAATTCAGTATTAACATTTTCGGGTAATCCTTCTTTTACACGTCTGTCAAAATCAATCAATTCCCCTTCGTTATACGTGTTGGCCAAACTTAACATTGGTGTAGAATGTATTATGGACTGGAATTTATTCGTAATATCGCTTCCAACTCGCTGAGTTGGCGAATCCGAGGTTACTAATTCAGGATTTTGTAATTCAAGTTCTTTTAGTTCGTTATATAATGTATCATATTCAAAATCTGTAATTACAGGCAAAGATAAAACATAATATTTATAATTATGTTCATTTATCTTGTTTCTTAATTCTTGTATTTTATTTTTAATATCTTGTTGCATCATTTTTATAACCACTTTTGCCGGCAATTTCGTTAATACCGGAAGGATCAATCCTAATATTTTTTACTCTTGTTTTTTGGCCCGGAATATTAACTTTTATATTGTTAATATATAACTCAATTCCAAATGAATTTCCAATGTTTAATTCAATAACTTTTTCTGCAACTATTAAACTATCTTTTCCCTTTCGCAGTAATAATTCAAAAGGATCATTGGAATCTACCTTAATTTTAAACCATGACATTTCACTGGCCCTTAATTTTACATTAATTTTACCATTCATATACGCAAATGACGAATCTCTGAGTTCTTCTTTAATATTGTATCTTTCTTCTTGTTCTTTATTAACCGCTTCAAACGATTTTTCTACAACTATTTCCGATTTTGAACTACGAACCAATAATACAATTGCTATTATTAAACCAACAACAATAGTTAAAAAAATATAAATCATAATATTAAAATTGCGTTTCATGTTTGTATTATAACTTTCATTATCAGTGTTATAATAGGTTCTTTTTTTTACATTATTTATCGGAGCAGTTATCTTTTTTACCGGCTCTTCAATTACAATCGGATCTTCCGAAACAAGCTCTTCAGTCTTTTCATCATTTTTTATCTCAATACCGGCTTTGGCATTATCATAACGCTTAATATAAGCGGCTTCATCCAAATCCAACGTTTTAATATAAGATTTAACAAATGAACGCATGTAAACATCTGCAATTACATCAAACCTTGCCTCTTCAATAGCTTGTAAGTATTTAATTTCTATTCGTGTTTTATTATAAAGATTTTCAATTGTCAAACCTTGACTTTCACGAATCGATTTTAACTCTGATGCAAATTTTTTAAGTAAATCATTTGCCATTATTACACCTATTCAGTTCTTATAATTTTTGCTGCAAACGAGCCATCTATTTGATGGATATGGGGATATACCTGAACACAATTGTTTTCATCAATTAATGTATCATCAATTAATCCTTTTGGTGATTCTAATCTATAATTATTAGGATGTTCCGATAGGAATTTTTTAATAATTTCATAATTTTCTTCCGGTTCAATTGTACATGTACTATAAACCAGCTCACCACCCACTTTTAATAACTCCGCTCCCTTAACTAAAAGTTTATACTGAATATCGCTAAGATTTTTTATGTCCATTAATTCACGTTTCCATTTTAGATCCGGTTTTTTGGTTAAAGTACCTAATCCTGAACATGGAACATCTATTAAAACTCTATCAAACTTGTTTTCATCTTCAAATTCAAGAGCATCTATTTCAATAAATTTAATATTGTTGGCGTTTAATCTTTTTAAGTTTTTCTTTAGTATTTTTATTCGGCTTTCATATTTATCAAGTGCTATAATTTGGCCGGTATTTTTCATCAATGCCGACATATATCCTGTTTTGCCACCGGGTGCAGCACATAAATCAAGCACGCGCATTTCGGGCTTAACATTTAACAAATGAACAGGTAATCCGGTACTTTCATCTTGTATGCTAAAATATCCTTTGCTAAAATACTCCCAATCGCTAATATTAGATAAATTGGCAAGTTTAATAAAATCAGGCACATATTTCCCATCGGTATATTTCAAATTGACCGAATCAAGTAATTTTTCAACTTCTTCTTTATTAGAAACCAATGTATTTGCACGAATTATTAAATGAGGTTTTGTGTTATTTGATTTTAATAACTCTTCAGTAAAGTCTTTCCCGTATCTGTTAAGCCAACGTTTAACTAGCCATGTAGGATGTGAATAATAAGCAGAAAAATAACCCAATAAATCTTCATCCGGATCGGGGTATCTAATTGCGTCTTTACTACGTATAATATTTCGTAAAATTGCATTTGTCAAATCTGCCGGCTTTTGACCCTGTATTTTTTTAATAAATTCAACTGCTTCATTAACTGCAGCGTAATCGGGTACTTTATCCAAAAACATTATTTGATATAATGCAACACGTAATGCGTTTTTTACATTTGGAATAGCTTTGGAAAACTGCCCTTTATAAAAGCCATTTAAAATCCAATCCACTCGGCCAAGCATTCGTATAACACCATGTACTATCTCAAATAACAACGCTTTATCGGCACCCGATAATTCCGCGTTTTTAATTTCTGTATCTAATAATTTATCAAGATATGCGTCTGTTCTATCAATTCGGTTTAATATTTTTACTGCAAGCCCTCTTACACCAATAAATAACCTTATGTCTTCGGGATTTTTTTCAACATCCATTTTTTACTCTTCTCTCTATTATATCAACTTTAAAGATAAAAATTAATATTATTATTTGCATTTTTTTTAATAATTATTTGCCATTAATAATTAATTTTATGCAATATAGACTAAAAAAACATAAAAAACGAGCTATTAATCTTCATATTTCAATTATTCCCATTATAAATTGTATTATGGCAAAAACAATTTAGTAAGTTTCTTATCCACAACAATTTCCATAAAAAAGAAAAAATAGCAATAACTTATTAAATTATTGCTGTTTACAAACTTTACATCTTTTTTAATTATTTATTATAAATTATTCCATTTTTTGCGGTTATTATTTCATACATAAATTTTAGACTTAACAAATTTTATTCTTTAAATATCTTAAAATATTTTTGCCTTATTAATTATGTTTTATTAAATACACTGTACTACAAAATAATGACAAAGGACAATTAGTTATTACATAAAAAAAACCACAAATAATTTCGCTCATCTGTGGTTTTGATTATAATTGAGAATTTAAAACTATAAATTATTTTAATAAAATCATCTGTTTTGATTGGTTAAATATTATTTTGTTATTTTCTTTATCAACTGCGGTTAACCTATAAAAATAAATACCACTTGAAACCATTTTATTTATGTTTGCGCTATTAAAAATAACTTCGTAAGTGCCTGCGGATTTTGTTTCGTTAACAAGTTCGGCAATTTCAGTTCCAAGGATGTCATACACTTTTAGTGCAATATTACTTTCAACAGGTGTAGTGTATCTTATTGAAGTTGTAGGGTTAAAAGGATTAGGATAATTTTGTTGCAAAGTATAAGAATAAACAGGCACATAATTTACAGAAACAGGGCCATAAATTTGTGTATCGCCATTTAAGTCTTTTTGAATTAAACGATAAAAGTTATTACCCAAACTTGGATTGTAATCAATAAACGAATAATTGTTGCGTGCTAACGATGTTCCATTTCCACGCACAGTTCCAACTGAAGTCCAAGATAAGCAGTCATTTGATTTTTGGATCTCATATTCTAAATTGTTTATTTCGGTTGCTGTTGCCCACCTTAAGGAAATTCCGGCCTCCTCAATTTCTGCGGTAAAAGAAATAAGTTCTACCGGAACAGCACCGGTAATTTTAACCAAAGAGGCAAGCGTTCCATCAATTAGTTTTGTACATTTAATAAAATATGGAATATTAAAATACGTCACTTTATCATTTGAGGTATGATAATATGCATTAAAATCGCTTCCGTAATAATCTTCAATTAATAATACAGCACCATAATTTTTATACCAAAACGAAGCATGGTCGGATGATGAAGAACCCGGATTATATATGCCGGATACTAATCCAATTGCATAATTGGCATTAATTGAACTCATATTGTTAGCCAATGTTACCGAATTGGCATAAGAAGCAGTATGTATATTAATTTTCCCGTCATTATTGTTATCATAAGCTATCATATCGGCATTTAATACACCCAAAATAACTTCATTATTATTGCGCGCTTGTGTAGCAAAATAATTACTGCCAACCAAACCTTGTTCTTCTTCATCAAACAAAGCATAAACTATTGTATATTCAGTATTAAATACCGAAAGAAGTCTCGCGGCTTCTATTACGGCAGCAGTTCCGCTGGCATTATCATCGGAACCGGGAGCCAAGCCGGTAGAGGGCATGTCATCGTAATGTGCACAAATAATATATTTTTGATCGGGATATACCGTTCCCATTTGAACCGCATACACATTTCTACCGGATGCACTAAAATTTTGGTCAAACACTTGAAGTCCGTAACTTGATAATTTTTGCTTAATATAATTGGCTGCAACATTGTTTGTGGTTGAATTTTTATGCCTTGAGGTTATTGTATATTCCACTCCTGCAATATTTACAGGTACATTACCCGATAGTTCGTTCACATATTTCATTAACGAGTCGGCCTTTACACTATTAATTATTTGCGTAACATAAACATTTTCTTGAGCATAATAATTATTGAAAACGCATAATATTAAAATTATTAAAAGTATTCTTTTTTTCATAATCTATTCCGCTTCTGTATAAAAAAATAATAATGTATAAAATAACTTAAATTAAACTTATTAGCAACAAATTGTTCAACACCAGCAGTATCCGATTTTTACAATTACCCGTTCCTTAAAATATACTCATTTACATTAAACTTATTAGCACATCCGTTGTAGTTCATGTATCTAATTTTTCCATAAACAGGTCTTTCAAACCAAGGCCTATCGTGCACGCCACCAATAGACCAGGCAATTCCCGCATATCCGTTTGGATCACGTCCGTCCAATTGATATTTATCATTTAGATGTATGGCTATTTCCATCGCCGCTTCAATACTGTCAGTCCACTCTAATATTTTTTTACACCAATACATTCTCATATATCCATGCATATTACCGGTATTTACCATTTCTTTTTGAGCTGCATTCCACAATTTATCGTGTGTATGTGCGTGTTCATATTCGTTTATTACGTATAAGTAGTCTCTTTTATCTTTTTCGTGCTCAAGTAAAGTCTTTTTACTCCACAAAGGAAAACCATCTGCAAAATCATATCTAGTGTTAAAATAACAAAAATTATCGGCAAGTTCTTTTCTTACAATCAATTGTTCTAAAAATGCGTTTTTGCTTTCTAAGTTACAATCAATTAATTTTATCATATAAGCAATTTGTTGAGCGGAAATTTGCCCAAAATGCAAATAAGGAGATAAACCGGATTGATAATTTAAAGTCGGGTCATTTCTTTTTTTATCGTAATCATTTAGTTTATTATTAATAAAATCAATTAAAACGTTTTCAGCGGCTTTGGATCCCGGAATAATATCTTTAATAATTTTTACTGTTTTATCAACATTTAAATTTTGATAAATAGTATCCCATTTAATAGCGGGGTCTTTTGCTTTATTTTGAGGCATAACCGCCAATACCGGATATTTAGTTAAATATTCTTCAATTTTTTTATTAATTTTTGGCCTAATAGTATAAGCGGCATACTCCAATTTATCTGTAACCTGCCATATGGGAACAATATTATGAGCATCTACTTGATAAAAAGGGATATCTATTAAATCAAACACTTCTTTTTTCCATCTGCGTGTTATTTTTAACGGATTAAAATCCGCAATTAGGATTGAAGCATTATTTTCGGTTAAAAACTTTGGAATATTTTCTTTAGGATTACCAATTAGCAAAACAAAAGGAATATTTAATTTGCTTAAATTTTGTTCTACTTCTTTAAGCCCCTCAATCATAAAATAATATTGTCTAAGCGAAGCCCCTTCAAACGAATCGACTAAATTAAAAGCAACTATCAAACTATTATTTGTTTGTAATGCTATTTGTTGTGCATAAATTAATGCCCAATTATCTTCCGTACGTTGGTCTCGCTGCATCCAATACACAACCGGACCACCTTTAATTTCACCACTTTTTAAAACTTTTGCTCTAGTCAAATTCATAACGTACTCCTTAAAAAGTTATTAAAAAGTATTTATTTTACTTTTAATTTAGCCATTTTGATAATTTCGTCAAACTCTTCTTTTAACACCGGCATTACCGATAAACGATTTCCTCTTTGAACCAACTTCATATCTTGTAATTTCGGATTTTCCTTGATTTCTGTTAAAGTTACAGAAGTTTTAAATTTTTTAATAAATTTAACATCCACCATATACCAAGTTGGACTAACCATTGTTGATTTTGGATCGTAATGTTTATTTTCCGCGTCATAAGCTGTAAAATCAGGATACCCTTCTTTCACAATTTCACACACACCCGCAACAGCATTTGGTTCCGAATTACTATGATAATAGAGCACTTTATCGCCAATTTTCATCTCATCGCGCATATAATTTCGTGCCTGATAATTTCTTACACCATCCCAACAGGTGGTTTTATTTTCCGCCTTTTCCAAATCATCAATCGAAAAGACATCACTTTCAGATTTTATAAGCCAAAACTTTTTACTCATTTAATCCTCTTTTTTTTCAACTAAACAAAATAATTGCATCATTAATTCAACACATAATTACTTAAGGTATTTTTGGTACCATTTTTTCCGCATTTCATCCACTTCTTTTCTATGTATTTTAAGATAATGATCTCCGTCTTCAAGTAAAACCATTCTGAATTTTTTATTTTCCTTTATAAGTTTATAAGACAAATCAATGGGATCATTTACCAAAATTCGTTCGTCTTTTGTACCATGAATAATTAACATTGGAGTTTTAGAAGAGATTTTATCAACAAAATTAACAACCGAACGTGATTTAATGATATCATTAAATTCTTCCACGTCTTTATTCGGATTTCTTAATTCTTGGATTCTTTTTATAAGCAGAGGTGAATTAATTGCGTTATTTACATTTGAAATACCTCCTAAAATAACAGCAGCTTTAAATATTGTAGTTTTAGTAAGCATCAGATATGTCATTAATCCACCTCGGCTCCACCCTTCAATCCCCCAAATTTGATTATCGGCCTGTTCAATCTCGTTTGCTAATTTCATTAAATTAAAAATATCGTTTATATCCGAACCGCCAAATTCATCATACCCCTCACTTCCGCTATTTCCTCTATACTGAGGAGCAAAGACTGTATATCCCCAGCTTGCCATTAATCCAAACATACCGCGGGCATTAAATTCATCAATAGCTCCCGCTTCTCCTATTCCGCCCCTGCACCAAACCAAACAAGGAAATTTTCCTTTCTGTGCGGGATAAGCAATATACCCTTTTACCTTTAAACCATCCGAGTTATAAATTACTTTTTCAACAATACTATTGGTTAAAGCTGTTTCACCCCAGCCGCTTATAATCATTTTTTCTTGCATATTACTTAAATTAATACGTTTTCTATCAATAAATTCAGTTTTCATTATGTTTTAATATTATTTGGGAAATAAAGTAATAATTAACAATTATTAAAGACTGATTCAAGTAAAATTTAATATATTTTTGATTATTAAATATATTATTATGCTACCAATAAAATAACCTGATTTTAAACGATAGTTTTTATATTTTCATAGTGCTAATTATTGATTTTAATTAGAAACTTATATACTTAAATTTTGTTTAATAAAGTATTATTTTACGAGGAAAAAAAATGAAAAGGCTGTTATTTTTAATATTATTACTTCCTTTAACTTTTATAAACGCACAAAAAATAGGCAAACTTGCTCCCCCTAAACCGCTCGAAATATTTCCAAACAATGCATGGGGTGCCGATATTATGTTTAGTGAGGGAGGATTTGGTCTTGGTACTTTTTACCGCTATAACTTTAAAAACGACCTTGCAGCTTTTGTTGATTTTTCTATTTCCGAATCAAAAGATGAAAGAGAAGTTGAATATTACGATTATTACACCGGTCAGACATATACAATTGGAAAAGTAAAGCGCGTTTTTATGATGCCTGTTAATTTTGGAATGCAATTTCGTTTATTTAAAAATGAAATTGAAGAAAATTTAAGACCTTTTGTTACATTTGGTATAGGCCCTAATTTTGTTCTTACAACTCCTTATAGCCTGGAGTTTTTTAATTCGTTTGGTAAAGCACAAATTAAATATGCCCTTGGAGGTTACATTGGGTTTGGAGCTGACTTTGGATTAAACAAAAAAAACTTGGTAGGCCTTAATATTCGTTACTATTATTCACATCTGTTTGATGAGGGAGTTGAAAATTTACAAAATTCCTTTCGCAAAGATTTAGGTTCTTTTTTTATTACTTTAAGAATAGGTTCAATGTTTTGAAAAATGAAATATTTCCTTTTACCGGATTTAAAAAAGAAATTTTTAATTATTTAAAAGCACTTCAAGATAACAACAATATTGTATGGTTTAACCAAAACAAACAGCAATATACCGATTTATTAATTACTCCGGCAAAGGCATATATTAAAGAAATGGGTAATTTTTTTAATGCTTTAGACCCGGCAATACGTACAGAACCAAAATTTAACCATACTATAATGCGGTTAAATAAAGATATGCGGTTTAATAAAGGAGAACCTTATAGAAATTATCTTCTTATACATTTTGGCAGATTTAAAATGGATAGCGAGTTTTTTTTGTTTTTTGACCCAAATGAGTGCCAAATAGGGTTGTTTATTAACGGCTCGTCGGGTAAAGATTTATATTTTAAAGAAAATTTTCAAAAATATAACAATGAAATTAAAGCAATTTGTAAAAAATATAAAATTGACGGCAACTACTCTCTTTACGAACTAAATAAAAACCCCGAACAAGTAGTTGAAAAATTTTATTTTAATAAACATTCCGAATATTTAAAAAAATTCAGACTGCTGATTTTTCAAAAAATTATTACTCCGACTGACTTAAAATTATATTCTTCTGAATTATTAGTCGAATCATTAAAAATATTTTTTAAACTTTATCCTTTATATTGTTTTGCAATATCGCCCGAACCATTGAAGTTGATACAAAAGTTTGAAGATACTTTTGACGCCGATTTTTAACTATTTCCACTTAATTGTACAACCTATTGTAAAAGTTTCCGGAACAGAAATTTCTTGTTCATCAATCAATTCGTTAATTGCATTTTCCAAATAACGGTTTTTAACCATAGTTTCATCCTGCCAATTGTCATCTATTTTTCCATGGAAAACCAGTTTTTTACTTTTGTTAAATAAAAATATTTCGGGTGTATGTGTTGCATCAAAACTTTTGGCAACCTCTTGGGTTATATCGTGTAAATAGGGGAAGTTAAATCCCATTTTTTTTGCTCTAAGTTTCATTTGTTCAAACGAATCTTCCGGATATTTTTTTTCATCATTTGCATTTATTGCCAATATTTGAATATCGTTTTTATATTTATCCTGCAAACCGACCAGCCTTTTTTCATAAGCCTGCACATAGGGACAATGATTACAGCTAAAAACAATTACTAACCCCTTTTTGTTTTCAAAAGAGTTTTCTGTATATGTTTTGTTGTTTATTCCTATTAATTCAAACCGAGGAATAGAAGAACCTAATTTTAAAGTTTCAGTAGCCATATATTTTACCGGATTTATTATTATATTTATAATTAAAATTGTTAAATTAAAAATACTTTAAAAATGAACACAAAATCAATTTTATTATTTATTCTATTTTTTGCAGCCGGCAATATGATTGCACAAAACTTTTCTGTAAACGATTTGTATAACAATTACGAACAATTTAAGGAAAATTCCCTTACTACCAAAAGATTTAAACATGCCGATATTTTACCTTTAATTGAAAAAATTGCAAAACAAAAGTATTTTAAAGTAGAAAGACTTGGCTATTCTGTTGAAAAACGTTCCATTAATATGCTCAAAATCGGGAATGGTAAAACAGTTGTTTTGGCTTGGTCACAAATGCATGGTGATGAACCTACGGCCACAATGGCTTTATTTGATTTGTTTAATTTTTTTTCCGATACAACTCAATTTAAAGCTTTTAAATCGGAATTATTGCAAAATTTAACTATTTATTTTGTTCCGATGTTAAACCCCGATGGAGTAGAACGATTTACCAGACGTAACGCATTAAAAATTGATTTAAATAGAGACGCATTACGCCTGCAAAGTCCGGAATCCAGAATACTAAAAAGACTTCAAAAACGATTAAAACCTGTTTTTGGCTTTAACTTGCACGATCAAGGATATTTAAATTCTGTGGGTAAAACTTTTAAATCGGCTACTATTTCTGTATTGTTGCCGGCTTTTAATTTTGATAAAGACATTAACGATGTTCGTTCGCAGGGTATGAAAGTTATTGTTGATATGTTTAAAAACCTTTCTGCTTTTATTCCCGGCCATATTGGTAAATATGACGATTCGTTTGAACCACGTGCTTTTGGCGATAATCTTGTTAAATGGGGTACAAGTTCAATTTTAATTGAATCGGGTGGCTGGAAAAACGATTTCGAAAAACAATTTGTTCGTAAAATGAATTTTATAGCAATTTTGTCAGCTTTTAATTCCATTTCTTCCAACAGTTATAACAATAATAATGTTGAAGACTATTTTTCAATTCCCGATAACGATAACTATTTATTCGATCTTATAATACGCAATATAAAAACTAAAATTAAAGATACTACAATTGTGCTTGATTTAGGAATTAACCGATTTGAAAATACCGATAAAGACAGAACACCTTATTTTAGAAGTAATATTACAGAAATTGGCGACCTTTCAACATTTTATGGAAATGAAGATTATTGTTTTGACAGCTTACAAGTTAAACCCGGTTTGGTTTACCCTACAGTATTTGAAAACTTAGACGATTTAACTAACGTAGATTTTGAGAATTTACTTGCCAGTGGATATTTATATGTTAAGGTAAAAAATATTATTGATTCTTTGAAATTTACAAAATTTCCAATAAATATTGTATCGCCTGCCTTTCAAGCTCCAACCGAAATTTCCTTAGGGGTTATGCCTAATTTTATTATTTTGGATACTGATGGTATTAGGTATTGTGTTGTGAATGGCTTTTTATATGATAATTTAAGCAAAAAGAGTTATATTTATAACGGATTAATTTTATAAATATCTTTTGTTATAAATGCGAGAAGATTTAGAAGCCAGACAAAATAATACAGAACAAAAGAAATATATCGATTTTGAAAGAGATGCACTTCCTCATTTGAATTCGTTGTATAATTTTGCTCTGCAAATGACAGGAAGCCCGGACGATGCAAACGATTTGGTTCAAGAAACATTTTTAAAGGCTTTCCGCTTTTTTGATAAATTTGAACAAGGGACCAATTGTAAAGCATGGTTATTCCGCATTCTTAAAAACTGTTTTATTAACGATTTTAGAAAAATAAGCAAAGAGCCAAATAGAGTTGATTACGATGACGTTCAAAATTTTTACGAAATTATTAACGAAAGCGATATAAAATATAAACACTGGGAAGATGATGCTTTTAGCCAGCTTCTTGATGACGAAATTTCGCTTGCAATAGCAGCTTTACCCGAAGATTTTAGAACGGTAATTATATTAAACGATATTGAAGGTTTTACTTACGAAGAAATTGCCGATTTTGTTGACTGCCCCGTTGGTACAGTACGCTCCCGCCTTCATAGAGCTCGTAAAATGTTATATTCACAATTATACGATTATGCAAAAAATCGTGGATATGTTTCAAATTAACATATTTGCATTTAAATCTCTTGCTTTTTAACAAATTTTTACTTATATATAAAGACGAATATTTTTTAATTTATAAGGTGGTGATAGTTTTGGTAGGAATAGTCGTTCAAGACAATGAATCAATTGACAGAGCCCTTAAAAGGTTTAAGAAAAAATACGAAAGATCCGGAATCTTAAAAGAGTACAAAAAAAGAAATTTTTTTGTTAAGCCGTCAGTTGAAAAACGCATGGAACGCATGAAAGCTAAGAGAAGAGCTTCCAAAGGCACCCAAATGCGCGAACGATAGCAGTTTGAAACCCCGTTAAAGGGGTTTTTTTATTTTAAAGCTATGCATTTTTAATCTCTTATAAAAACATGGCACATTGTTGAATTTCTGGGGATTGGTGATGGTGCGTATGATTATACACGGGCACAGCTTTACCGTACTTGTGAGTAATAAATAAATGTTAAAATATTTTATTATAATATGTTATAAGGTATTAAATAATCCCGCAGAGATGACATGATTTATTATATTGGTATTGACCTCTATTTGTATTTATCCCCAATTTTAATACAGCCTGTTTTTACCATAATCTTTTGATCGATAAACTATAATTATTGATCAGCTTTTCGAGCTGAAGCTCGAGCTACAATTAGGCATTTATCTGTTTTAAAATATAAAACCGCCGAGTTTTTGTTTATTCGGCGGTTTTATCAATCAATTAAAATTTAGAATTGAGAATTCAAAATTAAAACTTATTTTACCAAAACCAGCTTACGCGTTTCACAAAAGTTACCTGCTTGTAACTTATAAAAATAAATACCGCTTGATAAACTAAAACCATTAAATTGCCTTTGGTAAAATCCGGAATTTAATTCCTCATTAACCAATAGAGCTATTTCTTTTCCCAAAACATCATATACTTTTAACGTTACAAATTCTTTTGATTGCAAACCAAAAGATATAGTTGTACTTGGGTTAAATGGATTTGGATAATTTTGATTTAGTTTGAAATTATAATTTTTATTAGTTTCATCTTCTACACCAACTATTACAAACGGGAAATTTTCATCAAGTGCCCTTTGAGCCGCAAGGTCGTTTTGTTTTGCAATTGTTATACTATTTAACGGATCACTTCCTCGTCCTATTATGTACCCGACATAGATGTCAATCGGTTTCCCTCTTTTCAGTTGGAATGGACCTGCACTAGAGATTTGTCTTTGATCGATAGGGGATATATTTAGCCAGCCATTATTTTTTACAGGATCACCCGAATACATTGCAGCGTCCTGAAATAGGTTGACTCGAAAAAGATAAAAAAGTCAACCAAAACAAGGACAAAAAATGGAAAAAGCAAGAAAAAAAGCAATATTGGAGGAAAATGAAAAGCAATATTATCCAAATGCATTTAAGAGAAAAAT
>JAZDHY010000102.1:0-32653 GCA_043805435.1 bacterium | reverse complement strand
TTAAAAAAACTTAGAATAGTAACAATGTCAGATGAAAAACATTTTATTACAGAAATTTCAAAACATCAGCGTGAGATTTTTAATGCTTTTGAGTTGCAAATGCCTGATTAACATAGTTACCATTTAACGGAAATTTTAGGTTGTAAATAAACTAAATTTTGATTTTTCGATTTATGAAGCTTAATAAATCAGATTTATTGCACTCAATGTTTTTTAAAAATTTAAAGTTTAAAAAACGTGTTTATAACTATATTTTTTATTTATTAAATTTATATAATTTAACTTTTGAAAACTCCGTCTTTTATTTATAAGGCTCTTAATAAAAGAATGCTCTATTTAATCCCTGATATGACCACACATTAAATTAATAAAAATTCCTCAAAAAAGCATTTTCTGCCGTATTAAAATTATTAAATTTTATCCACAATATTTTTTTTATATTCAGCCCTAAAAATATTGTTTCCATTGTCTTTGTAAGAAAGGACCGGAATATTTAGAGAATTTAATTTTGAATTAATAGTATTAATTCTATCAATTGGATCAGGATGAGTAGACAGGAAAATTTCTATTTTGCTGCTTTTTCCTTGTATTAAATTATCAGCCTGCATCTTTTCAAAAAAGAATTTTACAGCACCCGGATAATACCTGCTTTCGCGTAAATATTCAAACGAATAAGCATCGGCCTCATCTTCATCGGCCCTTGAATTTGCTAAAAAAGCAACACCTACAAACAGATTAGAGACTATTTCAGCTAGTTGGCTTGGGTTATTGCCTAATACAAGCCCAATCAGGATTGAAGCTCCGTAGTGCTTTGTCATACGCTGTGTGGAGTGTCTTTTTTCTGCATGTGCAATTTCATGTGCAATAACACCTGCCAACGCTGCTTCCGAATCCAAATACTTTAGCAATCCGGTATAAATATAAATATGGCCGCCGGGTAATGCAAATGCATTCATAATATCATCACGTTTAACAATTTCAATAGTATAATTAAAAACTCCTTTTTTTGTTATTTTTGAAGAGTTTAAAATATGCTTAAAAATTCTATCATTAATGTATTGTTTAACAGCCGGATTTCCCTTATAAATTGGATACTCTGCCGAATTTCCATTAATTTCCTGAACAACCTCCTTACCAAGCTGTACATCGTCAGCATCCGAAAACATATTTACATTATTAACCATCGAACATGAATATGCGAATACCGATATAAAAGTAACTATTAAATAAAAATTTATTTTGTGCAACATTTTTACACCTCATTATTAATGATTCTAAACAAATTAATTACAAATTAAATATATACAACAACATCTATTTGAAAATTCCAAAGCAAATTACTTTTTATTGATGTAAAAAAAGCAATTACCAACACAGCTATTCGTTGATTTTTATTTTTCAAAAAATAATAAATCAATTCCTTTAATATAATAACCACAAATTATAAATAATTGTTCATAATTACAAAACCACTATCGTTCTAAAGTTAAAATACCACGTCAAAATCATTAAATACTTAAAATGTCCCTATATGCTAATATTAATTGGCATTAAACATTTTTAATTTTTATTTTTAAACTTCTATTTAAAGGAAAAATGATGTTAAATTCAAAATACGAAGTTGTAATTGGTCTTGAAGTTCATGCACAATTAAAAACAGAATCAAAATTATTTTGCGGCTGTTCAACAAAGTTCGGCATGCCTCCTAATACAAATGTATGTCCTATATGCTTAGGTCATCCCGGTGTTTTACCTGTATTAAATAAAAAAGTTGTAGATTTTGCCATATTACTTGGACTTGCAACAAATTGTACAATAAATCAAAAATCTATTTTTGCCCGCAAAAATTATTTTTATCCCGATTTACCAAAAGGATATCAAATATCGCAATACGAAAAACCTATCTGCGAATTTGGATTTTTAGATGTCCTTCCGCAAGGTTATAAAAAACGCATTGGAATTACACGAATCCATATGGAAGAAGATGCAGGTAAATCAATACATGACCAAGGATTTTCTACTCTTGTAGATGTAAACAGATGCGGTGTTCCTTTGCTTGAAATTGTAAGTGAACCGGATATGAGAAGTGCCGAAGAAGCAGTTTTATATTTAACTAAAATAAAACAAATTGTCACCTATCTGGATGTTTGTGACGGTAACATGGAAGAAGGTTCACTAAGATGTGACGCTAATATTTCTATACGCCCAAAAGGAGCTTTAGAGCTTGGCACAAAAACAGAAATTAAAAACATGAATTCCTTTAAAAATGTCGAAAAAGCAATTAATTTTGAAATTGAAAGACAAATGTCCTTAATTGAAGATGGAATAAAAATTGTTCAAGAAACATTATTATGGAATGCCGATAAAAATTTTGCTACTTCAATGCGCAGCAAAGAAGAAGCACATGATTACAGATATTTCCCCGACCCCGATTTAGTGCCAATTGTTTTAAGCGATGAAATAATAAATAATATCAAAAAAACATTGCCAATGTTACCCGAAGAGCGGAAACAATTATTTATTGAAAAGTATAACCTTCCTGAATATGATGCTGGCATTTTAACCAATGAAAAACCATTTGCCGATTATTTTGAAAAAACCGCTTTGTTAAACAACAATTATAAAAGTATAAGCAATTGGCTTATGGGTGAGATATTTAAATATCTTAACGATACCAAAATAAAAATTGAAGAGTTTAATTTGTCACCGGAAAACCTTTCAAAATTAATATCTTTGGTAAACAACAACATAATTAGTATTAAAATTGCACGCGATATTTTTACCGAGTTAGTAGAGAAAAACATAGACGCCGAAATTATAATAAAAGAAAAAAACTTGGTACAAATAAGCGATACAGGTGAAATTGATATTATAATTGATAAAATTATAGAGACCAACAAATCCGAAGTTGAGAAATACCTAAGCGGAAAAGAAAGTGTATTAGGTTTTCTTGTTGGTCAAATTATGCGGGAAAGTAAAGGAAAAGCAAATCCCCAAATGGTTAATTCTGTTTTGCGTAATAAATTAACTGTATTAAAACAAGGATTATAACATGAATAGTTATATCAATAGTCCTAGTATTTTAGATTATTTAGTTAATAAAAGACATTCTATTGACTCGCTAATTAAAGAAATGGAAGAATATGCTTTAGTTAATAAAATACCTATCTTAAACTGGAAAGCTGTTGAGTTACTGGAGTTATTAATTGTATTAAAGCAACCCGAAGCAATTCTTGAAATTGGGACAGCTATTGGATACTCTTCAATTAGAATGGCACGTAAATTAAATCATAATGTTTGTTTAGACACAATTGAAAAAAGCAAAAACAATTTACCAATAGCACAAGGTTTTATTAACAAAGCCGGATTAGCTGATAAAATAAATATTTTATTTGGTGAAGCAGAAGATATTATGAGAGACAGTACAAAAATGTATGATTTTATTTTTTTAGATGCTGATAAACTTTATTACCAAAGTTTATTCCACTTATCATTAAAACTTTTAAAACCGGGCGGTCTGTTTTTTGTGGATAATTTACTCTGGAAAGGATATGTTGCAGATGAAAACGTTCCCGATAATTTTGTTAATTCAACCAAATTGGTGAAAGATTTTAACACTTTGTTTTTAAATAATCCCCATATGGATTCAAAAATTTTTCCTATTGGCGATGGTGTTGGTATTGCTATAAAAAGAGGCTAAAATATAAATTCCCCTATTTTTTTATTCTTTCCCGCTTTTTAAGCATTATTAAAAAAAATAATCCTGACGATATGCATTTTTAAACGCAATCAGCCATAAAAACCCCCTAAACCCTAACGATGTTATAAAAAGTTGTCGGTTATTTACAAATCAGTTTGAGTATAATTAATGATTTGTATAACAAAATTGGAAGTTTAACAACATCTTTACAAATAACAAATGTTTTTCTTAACCGTTAACTTTCCAACCCTTACCGCTAAGCTCTTTACATTTTTGCAAAATTTCGACTAATTAATCTAAAATATAACAAAGCCGGCTCTTATTTTATTTAAAATCACAAATCCTTTTGTTATCTTTAAAGTTCGATTTATACATTATTAGGAGAACAGATATGAGAATAACAGCTTTTTTGGCGTATAACGGATTACCACACACCAAAGAGTTAAGTGACCGATTATTAAAATCAGGGTTAGTAAATGAAGTTTATTTAGTTACCACTCAAAACGATGTTGAAGAATTGCCGGGTTGTAAATTGTTGATTGGCAATTCGATGCAAAACAGCAGCACAATTAAACAAATTTCCGAATTATCTAATACTGAATATTCTTTAATTTTATCACAAGATACACAAATTGATTTTGGACAGTTTGCAATTGAAAGATTTATTGGAGTTGCAGATGATACCTCTGCCGGATTGGTATATTCCGATTATTTTGAAATTAAGGATGGGGTTTCTTCTATTCATCCCGTAATTGACTGCCAAAAAGGCAGCTTGCGTGACGATTTTGAATTTGGTTATATTTTGTTATTCCGCAGTTCTGTTTTAAAAGAAGTGTATTCTACTGTTACGGTAGATTATTCTTTTGCAGCATTGTACGATTTACGATTAAAAGTATCACAAAAAGCCGAATTATTTAGGATAAATGAATATTTATATTCCTTAATTGAAAATGATGCCCGAAAATCTGGCGAAAAACTTTTTGATTATGTTAACCCGCGCAATAGACAAGTTCAAATAGAAATGGAAATAGCCTGCACTGAACACTTAAAAGCTATTGGCGGTTATTTAAAACCCGAATTTAAAGATATAAACTTTTCAGATATACCATTTGATATTGAAGCATCCGTAATTATTCCGGTAAAAAACAGAGCAAAAACTATATCCGATGCAATTGAATCTGTTTTAAATCAAAAAACCAATTTTAAGTTTAATTTAATAATTGTTGATAATTATTCGGATGACGGTACTACCGAAATTATTAATGAGTTTAAAGCTAAGGATAATAGAATTGTTCATCTTATTCCCGAAAGAAAAGATTTGGGTATTGGCGGATGCTGGAATGAAGCAGTTCATAGTTCTTTATGCGGAAAATTTGCAATTCAACTAGATAGCGACGATTTATATTATAGCGAAAATACGGTACAGACAGTTGTTGATTCATTTTATGAACAAAAATGCGCAATGGTTGTAGGCACTTACCAGATGGCAAATTTTAAGCTTGAAGAAATTCCTCCCGGAATAATTGACCATAAAGAATGGACACCTGAAAACGGAAGAAATAACGCCTTACGTATAAACGGTCTTGGTGCTCCACGTGCTTTTTATACTCCATTATTACGTAAAATCAAAGTTCCTAATGTAAGTTATGGCGAAGATTATGCCGTTGGTTTGGCTATATCTCGCGAATATCAAATAGGACGCATTTACACTCCTGTTTACATATGCAGAAGATGGGACGGCAACTCCGACTCCGCTCTTGATATTGTAAAACAAAATGCACATAACACCTACAAAGACAGAATTCGTACAATTGAACTAATTGCCCGTATTAATAGGAATAAGTAAGAATGGTTGAAAGTTTGTTATTAAACGAAACCGAATTGCAGTTAAATGGCAGTTCGGTTTCTATTGCAAATAAAATGCAGTTATTACTGCAACAGCAGTTTGCAACTTGGGAATTACTAAATAAAAACTATACAGATTTGGATACTGTTAAAATTAAAACTTTTAATTTTGAAAAATTTAAAATTAATGTGCAGTTTAATCCATCGCGAATCACATCTTCGGCAGCAAAAGTAGATTCTGCTTCAATAAAAGCGCGGAAATCGTTTTTGCACTACAATAATTTGCCTGAATCACAAAAAGGTATTTTATACAAAGAAGATTATTTAATTTTGTGCAACCCGTATCCAATTTTTAATCAACATTTTACCATTCCCATAATTGAGCAGACACCTCAAACAATAATTGGTAAATTTGGTGATTTTTTACATCTCACAAAAGATATTTCGGAAAAATTTGTTGTATTTTATAACGGACCTAAATGTGGTGCATCTGCGCCCGATCATATGCACTTTCAGGCAGGTAATAAAAATTTTATGCCGCTTGATTACGAATATGATACTGTAATTAAACATTATGGGAAAGTTGAATTTTCAGCTAAAGATATTTCTGTTTATTCTGTTGATAATTATTTGCGTCGTTTTATTTCTATACAATCAACTGATATTAATACTGCCGAAAAGTATTTTTATCAAATTATTAACAAAATAAACAAAACGGAACCAACTGAAATAGAACCCATGTTAAATATAATTGGGTATTATAGAAAAGACGAATGGGTTATTGTAATATTTCCTCGTCAAAAACATCGCCCGACTTATTATTTTGAAGAAGGGGAAAATAATATTTTATTAAGCCCTGCCTCTGTTGATATGGGTGGAGTTTTTATTACTCCTTTAGAAAAAGATTTTGATAAAATCACAAAAGAACAGATTATTGATATTTTTGATCAAGTTACAATTAATAAAACTGCTTTCAGCAATATTTGTTCCGAGATAAATAAATTTGATTAATCTCTTGTAATTTCAATAACACTAATATCATCTTCAAATTTTTTATTAGCATAATTAGAAAACTCTTTAATAACTTCTGTTAAAGAGTTTTCTTCTTTTATTGAAGTCGTTAATAAATTTCCCAATCTTTCTATTCCAAATAATTCACCGGCATTATTTCTTGTTTCAATAATTCCATCGGTAAAAAGATATAATTTACTTTCCGGATTTAAAATAAATTCAACATCTTCATATTTACCGGAATCTGAAAGCCCAAGTAAAACGCCTTCCGATTTAATTGACTCCGCTTTTTCATTTATTAATAAAAGAGGTAAATCACCCGCTCCACAATATTTAATACTATTTTGCTTATTGTTAATTATTAAAATGGATAAAGTAATAAATACTTCCGAAATTCTTTCATCGTTGTAGATTGATTGGTTTATTTTTTCCATAATATCTTTAGCACTAATATTATTGTTGGATTGAAAAACAAATCTAACAGCACTTCGTACATAACCTGCGTAAGCAACAGCAAAATACCATGCGCCCCATTTTTTACCCATTACATCGCCTAAAATTACAACAAGATTATTTTCATCCAATTGAATATAATCTATAAAATCGCCACCGGGGATTTTTTCAAACGGCTGGTAATATTGGTTTATTTTAAAACCAACAAATTTGGGAGGATTTTCGGGGGCTAATGCAGTTCTTAACGAATCGGCAGCATTCTGCACTTC
Source organism: bacterium (assembly GCA_043805435.1). GTDB lineage: Bacteria > Bacteroidota > Ignavibacteria > Ignavibacteriales > Melioribacteraceae > JAEXOD01. Next base: position 25,375 of record JAZDHY010000102.1, on the reverse strand, counting down.
TTCAACTGCTTTTTCTCTTTCTCTTTTGATGCTTTTAAAAATTGAATCTATTTTAGCCAATACAATCTTTGGTGAAGAAGTTTTAATAATATAGTCTTCTATTGCCATATTGTAACCTTCCAATATATCATCTTCGGTTCCTTTAGCCGTTAAAAACACAAAAGGAACTGAAGCTACCTGCAAATCGGCTAACAACATTTTTCTAAATTCAAAGCCATCAACTTCCGGCATCATAATATCACTAATTATTAAATCCGGTTTTTCGGCTTTTACCTTATTATATCCAACAAGTCCATTTTCGGCAAAAATAATATTATAACCTGCTTTAGATAAAACATAATTAAACAATCTGGCAATATTGGGTTCATCTTCAACTAAAAGAATTTTGTATTTATACTCTGTTTCATTCATTTAAGAATACTCGGTATATTAATTAGCAAACAATTAATTAAAACTTTTTACAGCATCTTCAACATCCGTAAACGATTCAAAAACTCTAAACATTCTGGTTAATTCAAACATTGCTCTAACTGCCGGTTTAAACCCAACTAATTTAAGGTCGCCGTTAACGCGTGCTACTTTTTTAAGTGTATTAACAATTACTCCCAAAAATGTTGAATCAATAAACTCACAGTCGGTTAAGTCGATAATAATTTTTTTATACCCTTCTGAAATTCTTTCGGAAAGTTGTTTTTTTAGAAATTCCGATTCAACCAGTGTAGCCCTTTCCAACTGTATGATTGTAATTAATACATCACCTGCTTTTTCTTCTCTAATAGCCATTAGTTCTCCACTAATTTAATTATTCTTTTTTGTGTTCAATTTCATATTTTTCCATCAACCTGTATAATGTTGCTCTACCTAAATCCAACCGGCGTGCAGCTTCAACAATATTTCCCTTTGTTACGCCAAGAGCATGTTTAATAGCTTCCTCTTTTAGTTTTTCAAAAGGAATCACTTCGTCTTTATCAAAAACTCCAACTTTTATAGATGAAAAATCTATTTCTTTTTCTTTTGCTTTTATTTGTTCAGGCAATACTTCATTATCAATAATTTCATTATCTGTTAAAATCACACATCTTTCAATTGTGTTTTCCAATTCTCTAACATTACCATACCACGGATAATCGTACAATAATTTAAGTGTCTTTTTATCCAGCCCCTTGATTTCTTTATTATGTTTTTTGTTAAACAATTTCATAAAATAATTAACTAGCACAACAATATCACCTTTTCTATCGCGCAATGCGGGAATATGAATAGGGAAAGAATTTAGTCTATAGTATAAATCTTCTCTAAATTTTCGTTGTTTTACCATTTCACTTAAATCGCGGTTGGTTGCCGAAATTATTCTAACTTCTGTTTTAATAATTTCATTTCCTCCGACCCGCTCAAATTCTTTTTGCTGAATAACACGTAGTATTTTGGCCTGCAGTGCCATTTCCATTTCGCCAATTTCGTCAAGGAATAATGTTCCTCCGTTGGCAAGTTCAAACTTCCCTATTTTTTTTTGATAAGCACCTGTAAACGATCCTTTTTCGTGCCCAAACAATTCGCTTTCCAACAATTCACGAGGAATTGAAGCACAATTTACTACAACAAAAGCTTCCGACTTACGCAGTCCGTTATAATGAATTGCGCGAGCTATTAATTCTTTTCCTGTTCCGCTTTCACCGCTTACCAATACAGTAATATCATTATCCAATACTTTACTCATCAGTTTAAAAACATCCTGCATCGATTTATCGGCCGAAATAATATTATCAAAACTATATTCTTTAGTTAAATTGCTTTCAAGTTCCTTAATTTTTTTAAGTAAATTATAATTTTGTATTGCATTTTTTATTGCCGGTTCCAGTCTGTTTTTATCTATCGGTTTTGGAAAATAATCATATGCCCCAAGTCTAATAGATTCCATGGCAACATCAATACTCCCCTGAGCCGATAAAATAATTACGGGGATATTAATATTTCTTTTTTTTATTTCCCTTAAAATATCAATTCCATTCATATCGGGCAACATAATATCAAGAAGTATTAAATCAGCATCTTCATCACCAAAGGCTTTTAACAAATCGGTACCGTTAATAAAAGATTTTACTTTGTAACCCCATTGATTTTTAACCCAATGAGTTATTAATTTTAATATAGATGGCTCGTCATCAACAATAAGAATTAGTTTTTCCAATTTAACATCTCCATAATTATTCTTTTGGTAGCCTTACAATAAACGAAGTACCCTTATTTACTTCACTTTCTACTCTTATCAAACCTCTATGCGAATCAATGATTTGTTTTGCAATTGAAAGTCCAAATCCTGCTCCCGGTTCTTGCGTCCCGGGTCTATTAATTTTACTAAATTTTTGAAATATTTTACCTAAATCTTCTTTAGGAATTCCGATTCCAGTATCATTAATAACAATTTCTACTTCTTTAAGAAAATCTTGTGTAATAATTGTTATTAATCCACCAAACTTGGTAAACTTTACTGCATTTGAAAGAAGATTTGCAAAAACTTTAGTAATTCTCTCTTTGTCTGCATTTACAATCATCTCGGCATCTGGTATTTGTACATTAAGCTTTAATCCTTTGGCTTCGGCAATTTTTGTGTAAGTTTCTACCATTTCTCTTAGTACTAAAATTAAATCGAATTTTTGTTTAACTAAATTTTGAATACCACCTTCAAGTTTGGAGAAATCCAAAATATCATTTATTAATTTGGCTAACCTTTTACCTTCTTCTAAGATGATTGTATTAAATTCATGTATCATTTCCGTCGGCAAGTCTTTATCCGAAACAATTGTTTCAGCAAATCCTACTATACTTGCAAGCGGCGTGCGTAGTTCGTGAGATACATTGGAAATAAAATCATTTTTTAGTCTATTCAATTCTTCCAATACCGATATTTGATGTTTTGCTCTATCTTTTTCAATAGAAATAAGTCTATTTACTTCTAAAAGTTTAGAGCTTAATTCTTTTACCTTTATATCATTTCTTAATTTATCGGAAACATCTTCTCCAACCCCAATCATTCCTGATACTTTATTGTCATATTTTATTGATTTTGCATTAATTTCAAATTCAATTTTACTTTTAAATCTATCAACAATTTTAACTTTAAATGAAACTTTATTTCCACTTTCAAATATTTTTTGAAATGCAATAGCAACATCAGCTTTACTATCATCATCAATAAATTCCAAAAAATGTCTTCCAACTAGTTCGTCCTTACTAAAACCCAAGATAATTGAGCCTATTTCATTAATAAAATTAAAATATCCGTTTGTGTCCAAAATAAATAATAAACTATTGTATGTATCACTAAATGCTTTTAAGGTTTCTTCTGCCTTTTCCAGCTTTTGCAGAACTATCTTTTCCTTTGAAATGTTTTGAATAACGCCAACAATCTGTTTTAATTTTTCACCTTCAAAAATAGGAATACCTAACTGTCGGATATATTTTTCTATACCAAGATTACTTCTTATCTGGTATTCAACACTACTGATTTTATTAGATTTTATATCATTTCTAAAACTTTCAAATTTTTGTAAGTACTGTGGAATTATTTTTGCGGTTAGTTCTTTAGTTTCTATTTTCGGTTCTAAATTTATAGTATCAAGGAGATTAGCAAGTGCATTTTTTGAGTACTCAAAATAAGTTAAATTTTTCTCCGTTCTATAAAAAACGTAATCTATATTGTGGAGAGTTTCTTTTATTAATTTTAAATCATTTATTTCGTTTAATTCAGCCTCCACCCGTTTAGTATTAACAATTGCTTCAATTTCGTTTGTTAAAATAGATATAAAATTATTTCTTATTTCCGTTAAAATTTTATTATTTTTATATTTTTTTTTTGAGAAAGCAAAAAAGCAATAGACCAAATCATCGGTATGGTAAATTTTTTTAATATAATATTGCTTAAAATCATTAACTATTAAAAAGTTATTAAAAGATTCATCATTTTCAACCAATACGGTATCAAAGTTAAGTATAGTATAAAATGCCTTATTAAAGGTTGCAAAGACTTCGGTTTTTGTTATTTTTGTCTCTTTTTCGATAATAATTGAATGATTATCGTTTTTGATCTCCAACAGATAACAAAAATTAAACCTTGCAGTAAGTGTAATTGTTTTTAATAAAGTATGTAAATTATAACTCATTTTTCCCGAAAACTTAATATTATAAGATAATATTTTTTTTTAATAAATATGAAATCACTTTACAATAATTTTACTTTTTTTGATATTTTGCTTTATTAATTGAAAAGTAAATGAAGAATATAAGACATAATAGAGCAGAATATAACCAATAACCCACATTAAGACTATAATCAACAAGTAATGACCCCCAAAGCGGCCCTACAAGTGTTCCAAGTCCATACATCATTATATAAAAACTGTTTGAATATGCAATGTATTTACTATCAACATACTCTACTGTATAACTCAGCCCAATTGTATAAAAGGATGGAACAATTCCACCAATTATAAAAAATAATATCAATAAAACGTAAAAATTAGAACTTGCAATAGGAACAAGAAGCAAGATTGCGAGAAAAAATGATACAATTAAAATTATATTATACTTTGAATATTTATCCGAAAGCCGGCTGATAAGATATAATAATACAATCCCCCCAATTACAAATGAAGCTAATACATAAGCAACTTGATCTTGATCTAACCCTATCCGCAAACCAAATAACGGTACTACCACAATTATTGACGATTCAAACAACCCATAAATTAAAGCAGAAAATATTCCTGTTTTGGGCATTTTACTAAATGGTAATTTTTCTTGGCTGTTATTTTTGGTATTCAGATGTATATCTTCCAGAAGAAACGAAATAAATACTATTACTATACCCATAATTACTGCCCCTATTACAAAAGGAACATAATCAGCAATTTTTACAGTCCAAATAAGTAAAGTGCCAACCGCTATCCCCGCCGAAAGCAAAGACGCATATAATCCTATATTTTTACCCCTGTTTTGGTTGGTGCTTGTATAATTTATTAATACTTCCGTACCAATAAATACAAAAGTTCCACCCATACCCATTATTAGTTTTACAGTAAATAAAATGTACAAATTATACCAAAATATATGTCCTAAGGCTCCAAGCATCCATAAAAATAACCCAAGCAATAATAACTTTTTAAGATTGTACTTGCTATATAGTTTACCTGCAAAACCGGAGCAGAAAAATATTGCCAAATAACCAACCATTGTAACCAATCCGGTTATCCAGCCTTGAGTATGATTTTTTTCAAGTAAAATAACAGTTACCGGTGTAACCAATCCAAAACCTATTCCTGCTATTGTTATTCCCAACAAAGCTACTAAAAGATTATTTTTCTTTACCACAAATTTATCCAATATTTTTATTAAATATTTAGAATATAACAATTTTACATAATACCTACTAATGTTTTTCACTTAACAATGGATTTTCATTTTAAACATTAAGAGTTTTGACGTAAAACTCTTTATCTGTAAACATTTGGAACCGATTAACACCAACAAAAGACAACAAAACCAATTAAATTTATATTTTCTCTGCGCTTGAATTATCTATTATTCTCGATCTCACTTTTTGCTTATTTGTGGATACAATGTATTTTTATATAATATTTCCGTATATTTGCATATTAAATTATAAGGACTTTATGTTAATTAAAAAACCCGAGTTATTAGCCCCTGTTGGTAATTACGACATGCTTATGGCTGCAATAAATAATGGAGCAAATGCCGTTTATTTTGGATTAGACAGATTAAATATGCGGGCAAAAGCAAAAAACTTTAGTTTGGAAAATCTTGGTAATGTTGTTGACTTATGCAAACAAAATTCAGTTGATACTCATTTAACTTTGAATACCATTATTTATAATAACGAATTAAAAGATCTTGATACCATTATCAGTGAAGCAAAAAATGTTGGGGTTGATTTAATAATATGCTGGGATTTAGCGGTTATACAAAAATGTATAAAATACGATATGCCCTTTTGTATTAGTACTCAAGCATCAATTTCTAATATTGACTCGGCTTTATTTTATAAAAACCTTGGGGCAAAAAGAATTGTTTTAGCCCGCGAATGTACTCTTGATATGATAAAAGAAATTAAACAAAATGTTGATGTAGAAATAGAAACTTTTATACATGGTGCAATGTGTGTGGCAATTAGCGGCCGATGTTTTATGAGCCATAGTATTTTTAATAAAAGCGCAAACCGAGGTGAATGTATTCAGCCTTGCCGCAGAAATTATGAAATTAAGGATAAAGACCAGGGATACGAACTTGAACTTGGATCGGATTATGTTCTTTCGCCAAAAGATATTTGTACCGTTGAATTTATTGACTTGTTAATTGATGCCAAAATTGATGCTTTTAAGATTGAGGGGCGTAAAAGAAGTCCCGAATATATTGCAAAAGTTGTAAGCACTTACCGTAAAGCTATTGATGCTTACTACAATAAAAACTTAACCGGTGAATTAAAAACGGAAATGGTAAAAGAATTAAATAAAGTGTATAACAGAGGTTTTTCCAATGGTTTTTATTTGGGTCTTCCTTCATCAAACGATTTTGCAACTATTTATGGTAGTGCTGCAACCACAAAAAAAGAATATCTTGGAAAGGTTACCAATTTTTACAAAAAAAGCAACATTGCTTTATTGCATATCGAAGCCGGAACTTTAGCTGTAGGCGATAGTATTTATATAAGCGGTCAAACAACAGGAATTGTTGAATTAGAAGTAAAAAGTTTAATGATTGACGATATAGTAGTAAATAATGCAAAACAAGGTGATAGACCAACTATTGTTTGCGACCACTCTATTCGTGAAAGAGATTTAGTGTATAAAATTGTCCAAAAATAGATTTTACTTAGCAGCCATTTTATTTTTTCTATCGCAATATAGACCATATTCTCTATCATCTTTTAATATATGATTAATCAGCCAATTTTCTAATATATTAAAAATGCTTTCAAGAACTTCTTTGTCCCCCTGTTTTAGCTGTTCTAAAACTGTTATTACCTGTTTGATTAAAACTTGATGCTGTTTATGATGTTCGGCAAGTTTTCCATACCCATTATTTAACATGTGTTCTTCTTCGTATTTCAAATGAACATGAGTATATTCTATCAATTTTGTTAAGATTTCCTTTAATTTTTCGGGATGGTTTTTTGTTTTGGCATAGGTTGTCAAATTAATAATTTCAATTAATCCTTTATGTTGTTCATCAATTTCTTCAATATTAATACTATAGAGCGGTTTCCATAAAATAATACGCAAAACATTACCTTTTTAGTTTTTTGTTGTGTAATTTTATTTAAAATAAATAACAATTAAAGATTGCTTTTAATTTCTCTTTCGTAAAAAAGACCATATTCTTTATCATGTTCTTTTATATGTTTAATAAGCCAATTTTCTAATATAGAAAAAATATTTTCTAAAATTTCTTTATCCCCTTTTTTTAACTGCTCTAAAATACTTACTACTTGTTTTATTAATACTTGATGCTGCCCTTGATGTTCAATAAGTTTATTATAACCGTTTTTTTGCATATGCTCTTCTTCAAACTTAAAATGAACATGTGTATATTCTATCAGTTTTGTTAATATTTCCTTCAATTTTTCAGGATGATTTTTTGTTTTAGCATAAGTTGTAAGATTGATTATCTCTACCAAACCCTTATGCTGATCATCTATTTCTTGAATATTAACATTGTAGAAAGGTCTCCACAATATATAATGCGTCATAAAACCTTCTTTTTAGTTTGCGTTCTTCTGCTTATTAATCCAAAACCAACAATTTATTTGTAAAAATAATTTATTGCTACTTTTACTGAATAAATTAATTAATTTATTTATTCAATACAAATATAATTTTAAATATTTTTTTGTTAAAATTTCATTTATATAATCATTTTTATTTTCAGCTCTTTGTAATTAATAATTTTTATGCTATTATGTAAATAAAAATTATTGTCTTTAATTAGTAATCAATTTCAGTTTATATTAAAATATTTTTTTAACCGGATTATTTCTTAATAATGAATATTTTTACTTCTCAAAAAAAAACAGTACATATATATCCTTGGGTTTTGAGTGTTCTGGTGTTACTTGTGTTTTGCATTTATCTGTTTAACTCATTTTATCAGGATGAAAAAGCATATTTAATAAATGACCTAAATTCCAGACAGGATATTTTAGCAAAACAAGCCGTTCGCAGCATTCAAAATACTTTTGAAAACTGGACTGCAATGCTTTTACAAATTGTCAAAAATGAAAACATCCAAAATCTTTCTTATGAAGGACAAAAAAATCTTGAATTTGTTTATAATAACCAAAAAAATTATTTAAAAGCAGTTACCCGAGTAGATTCATTGGGTAATATTATTTTTACTTCTCCTAATAATCCAAAAGCTATAGGCACCAATATTTCCAACCAGGCGCATGTGGCGGAAATATTAAAAACACATAAAACAGTAATTAGCGATGTTTTTTTTGCTGTTCAAGGGTATCCGGCCGTTACAATTCATGTTCCTGTTTTTTATAAAAACAAATTTACCGGAACTTTGGCATTTGTGATTGATTTTAAGTCTATTTCCGGCAGATTTTTGAGTGATATTAAGGTCGGCCATTCCGGTTTTGCTACTCTTATAAGTAAAAACGGCACGGTGTTGTTCGGAAAAAACCCAAACATTATTGGCAAATCGGTGCTGGATGTTAATTCTTTTGATCCTTCATTAGATGAAATGATTAACAATATGATGAAAGGGAAATCGGGTTTTACCAAATATTATATAAGCGACTTGTTAAATAACTATAATCGTCAGTTAAAACATGCTGTATATAGGCAAATTAATTTAGGTAATACATACTGGTCAATTACTGTTGCAACTTCCGAAGACGAGTTCATTAGCTCGATAAAAACTTTTAAAAATAAACTGTTAGTGTTATTGGGATTATTGTTTTTTGGCGGAGTAATATTTGCATATTACGGCTTTAAGGCTTGGGGGATTATTAGAGAGGAAGCCGAGAGAAAGATTGCAGTAAATAAATTACAAGAAAGCGAGCTTAGGTACAAATCTTTATTTGAAGATAATTATGCTATTAAGCTTTTAATAGATCCTGAAACGTTAGCCATTGTTGATGCTAATCCTGCCGCATGTTCTTTTTATGGCTGGACCAAAGAAGAGTTTAAGAAAAAAAGACTGCAAGATTTTACTGTTGATGATTTTGCTACGGTAACAGAAAATATTAAAACAACAATAATTCAAAAACAGAATCATTTGGAAATTCAACATAAACTTACTTCGGGAGAAATTAGAGACGTTGAAATCTATTCCGGCCCTATTATGTTTGCAGAAAAAGAATTAGTATATTCTATTATTCATGATATTACCGATCGTAAAACTGTCTCTAATCAGTTAATGGAAGCTAAAGAGGCTGCCGAAAGAGCCAATCAATTAAAAGATGCTTTTATTGCAAATATTTCTCATGAAATACGTACCCCGTTAAATGGTATTTTGGGTATGTCAAGTTTGTTACGCGAATCTTTAGCCGAACATATTACCGAGGACGATATAGACTTTTTTAACGGAATAGATAGAGCAAGCAAACGGATTATTCGTACTGTTGAAATGATACTTAATTTTAGCAGACTGCAGATTGGAGATTTTCCTATTACTTTAAAAGAGATTAATATTAACAAACTGCTGACAGAATTAGTAAAAGATTATAAACCAACATTTAGCAGCAAACTTTTACAACTAGATTATATTAATGATATTGGCAATGTTAATGTTTTTATTGACGAATACAGCATTTCTCAAACAATTGGAAATTTACTAGACAATGCTTTTAAATACACGCGTAAAGGACATGTTAAGGTAAAACTCTACAAAAATAGTAAAAATTCCGTTTGTGTTGATATACAAGATAGCGGGATTGGAATATCGGAAGAATATTTACAAATTATTTTTAAGCCTTATACACAAGAAGAAATTGGTTACAATCGTTCTTTTGAAGGAGTCGGACTTGGTCTTTCTTTAGTCAAAAAATATGTACAACTTAATAATGTATCCATTTCGGTAATAAGTAAAAAAGATATAGGTTCTATTTTTACGGTTGAATTTAACAATAACCAAAATTAGCAATAGCAAAAGCCGGTCAAATAAAATGAAAAAATTTATTTTTACAAACTACAACATATACATATTAATAGTTATATTTTTTATTATCGGATGTAAAAAATCGGTAAATGAACCAACAAATGAAACACCAACCGGTTTGCCCGGTTACCAATTGGTTTGGCAGGATGAATTTAATTCCTCATCATTGGATCTAACCAAATGGAATATTGAAACCGGAACGGGAATAAATGGTGACTGGGGAACAGGACAACTGGATAGAGCCACAGGAAATCCTAAAAACATCTCAATTCAAAGCGGTATAACAGGTGCGGATGGAAATTGTTTGGCAATTACCTCTCAAAAGGAATTTTATATTGATAGGAACTATACAAGCGGCAGAATTAACACAATGGGCAAAGTCAGTTACGGACCCGGTTATAGAATTGAGGCAAGAGTATGGGCCAAAGATGTACGGTATAAAGGTCAAGGTTTTGCTTTTTGGATGATGCCGGACGAAAAACCGACAGGATACACGTCTATTATGTGGCCTCAAGGTGGCGAAATTGACATAATGGAATATATAGGATCAATTCCGTTTTGTAATTTAGGAAGTGTTCATTATGCTTGGTCGTGGGAAAACAATGAGTGGCAGGACTGGAATCATGCTCATCACGGATCATATTACCAATATCAACAGCAGCAGCAATCCTTAAATAATCCAAGTTATGGCGGATATCCACCTTCTTTAACAGATGCAACAACCGGAAGTTTTACTTTTCATAACTATGGCATAGAGTGGTATAATGATAGAATGGAATTTTTTTGTGATGATAACATTTACCATATTCATTATTTTGCGGACGGTGATGCATTTGACAACAAAATACCCGATGGAGTTGATGAAGCATTAACTAAAACAGTTAACGGAAAACGAGTGTTATATTCGGAATACTCAAATCATTTTAATGAATGGTACCCGTTAATTCACAAATTTTATATAATTTTAAGTGCCGGCGTTGGAGGAAGCGACCAAGTAACTTACGGCGGAGCAATTGTTCCCGAGGCTGTTTTTCCGTGTTCGGTATATGTAGATTGGGTGCGAGTTTATAAACGATTATAATAAATTATATTTGAGAATTTTATGAAAGAAGCTTTATTATTGGTGGATTTGCAAAACGATTATTTCCCGGGTGGAAAGATGGAACTAAATAGTTCAATTGGTGCCGTCAACAATGCTGCAATAGTTTTAGAAAAATTCAGAAATAAACAGCTGCCAATTATTCATATTCAACATATTTCAGTTCATCCAACTGCTACATTTTTTTTGCCTGATACGGACGGAATAAATATTCACATAGCAGTAGCCCCTTTACCGGGCGAACAAATTTTTCAAAAAAACTTTCCTAACAGTTTTTGCAGAACCCCGCTGCTAAATTACTTAAGAGAAAACAACATAAAAAAACTATATATCTGCGGGATGATGACGCATATGTGTATTGACGCTACAACACGCGCTGCTTTTGATTACGAATTTGAGTGTATAGTTATTAACAATGCCTGCACAACAAAAGCACTAACATTTAACGGTCAAACTGTTCCGGCTGAACATGTGCAAAATGCTTTTATGGCTGCATTAGGATCCGTTTACGCAAAAATTTATCCTGCAGACAAGGTAATTGATATAATTAATTCTTAATTTTTGGCATTTAAATTTTATTTGGTAAAATTAATTTAACATACAGATTATATATGAAAATATAATCTGTATGTTAATCTAAAGTTTCTTCCCGCTTCCGGCATTATCACTTTAACTCTGCTTAGATGATTTCGATATTCTTTGTTAAAAATATTCTCTGCACTAAACCAAAAACTGTTAACCATTTCTTGTAACTCAAAGCTGTAATTAATATTTCCATTAATTACGGTATAACCATTAGTCGGGTTTTCAAACAAATCTACTTTATTCTGCTTTCCTGCAAATTCTGCATTAAGACCTATCTGAAAGTTCTTGTTTGAGTATTTTATTTCTAAAAAACCTTTAATTGGCGGAATTTGGGGAAGATATTTATCGGTATTTTTAAATTTGCCAATAGTATATGATGACGAAACCGAAAGAGATAGGTTATTATTGATTTTAATATCCGATTGGATTTCATATCCATAAAATAAAGCCTTAACTCCGCTGCTTTCGTATATTGGCAAAAAAGTGGAATAGTTTATACTGCCTGTGTTACGAGCTATTATATAATAGCTTAAATCATTTCTAAAAAAAGTTATATTAAAAAACAAATCTTCAAATTTATGGTAAACAAAGATCTCCGAACCATATCCTTTTTCCGATTCTAAATTAGGATTTCCTATTTCGTACGAATAGGCCGCCAAATGGGGACCCTGCGAATATAGCTCTTCCGTTGTAGGAACGCGCGAAGATTTACTTATATTTGCTCCAAAAAAAACAACATCCGATAAACGATATAACGAAGATAACGATAACGAATATGTCCCAAACTCTCTGCTTTTTATTATTCCTATATTTGTACTTTTTCCTTCGTATTTGGGATTTATTTTATCGTAATTTATTCGTCCGGCTAATTCAAAACTAAACCCGCCATAATCAAAACTTTCGTAAATATATGACGAAACAGATGATGATTTAGTTGGAGAAGTAAAAACATACCCACCCACATTAAAATCGTTATATTTTGCTTCTATTCCAAATTCACCTTTATTAAAAATCCACAAATTATTATGCAGATAATGAATATTACCCATATAGTTAACAACTTTAAATTCGGCGCCTACCAAACCGTTATGTTCGTATTCGTCATGTTTGTAAGCAGCATAACTAAAATCAAATTTTAATCGTTCATCTAAATTAAATAAATAAGTTGTTTTAAAATTTAACTGTTTGCGCGCCAGCTTAATATTTACGCCAAATGGATGCGCGCCAATAAATCCACCCGGAATTCCGTATTCTAAATTATATTTTCTAAAAGAAACTCCTGTTATTAGTTTTGAATTTATGTAGCTTAACCCAAACGCATAATTTGTATTATTTGAAAATGAATTTTTTAACTCTCCTACCGGAGTATTGATATTTTTTGCATCTCTATGGCTGAATTCTAAATATAAACTTAAAGGATCAAGCGGTATTTGGGTTGTTAATGAACCTAAATAACATCGGTTGGTTGTTTCGCCGTAAACGCCGGCCGTACCATAAATTTTATTGTGCAAAACTTCGGGTATTTCATTTCGCACAACATTAACAATTCCGCCAATTGTTGTTGAAGTAAAAAGTAATACCCTAGGTCCTCTAAGTACTTCAATTTTTTCAATTGTAAATGGTTCAATAGTAACAGCATGGTCGGGAGATGTTGAAGACATATCATTTGTTTTTATGCCGTCTTCGCTTAAAAAAACCCTGTCGCCGCTTAAACCCCTTATTACAGGTCTTGCAGGGGCAGGGCCCATTGTACGCATGGCAATTCCTGTTTCGTTTTTTAATGTTGAAGCTAACGTTATTCCTAAATCTTTTTCAAGTTCTTTGCCTTTTAATACATTCGAAAGTTCATATAAGTCTTCAAATGTATTTGTGTTATTTTTACTACTTATAACAATTGGTGCAAATTCTATTATATTAGGAACCAAAAATACAATCAGGCTGCTTTTATTTTGACCGGTTAAAACAAAAGTTGTTATTTTTTCTTTAAATGCAATATGCAAAAATTTTATTTTGTACTCGCCTGTTTCGATATTTTTAAATTCAAATTTTCCGTTTTCATCACTAACTGTATAAATGTCTTTTTCAATCAGCAATACTACAACATTACTAATCGGTTTATTTAATTCTCCGTCATATACTAAACCCGAAAAAGCATTTAATGTATTTGCTAAAATATTACTGCTAATAAAAAAACAAATAACTACAGCGGTAAGTTTATAAAACTTACCGCTCAAAAAATATATTTTCATATTAATTAATTAACTTTAATTGAAATTGGACTAAATGATTTTGCTATAGTATCTCCATGTTTTAGCTGAACAACCAGTGTTGTTGTTCCGGCAGTTAAACCGGAAATTTTGAAAGCCCATGGTTCTGTTATTACTTGACCTGTTATTGATGCTACTGCCGAATTTGCAATAATAAAACCCAGCGAATGATCGGCAATGGAAGGTTGAAACTCTACGCCTTCACTATCAATAAAATATACAACCATATGATCGGTGGTTACACCTGCATTAATGTTAACTTCACCCGAAACTACGCTTTGTAAATCGGCAAGTGCTATTAACGAGTCCGATTCTTCATCTACAATTTTAACTTTAACCGGATCACCATGCGCACCTACAACATTTTTAATTTTTAATGGAATAAGTCCGCTTCTATAATCGGCATGCCCATTATGCATAATAAAAAATTGAATTGTTGTTTCGCCTGCTATTTTACCATCCAAGTGAAACTCGTACCCGCCTTCTTCTCCTTCATGCTGAAAAACCGATGCCAAATCCGGATTTCCTATCTCCCATGCTAAATATTTATCGGCACTTGTTGGAGGATCAATGATATTTTCGTTATCATCATAAAAATCAACAAAATAGGCTTCACTTCTGGCATCTAAAGGTGCAATTAGCGTATCTGTTGTAACACCTCGTAATATCGAAACCACTCTGGCACCGGATGCGTCTGTTACTACCATACCTATTGCTTGAAAATGGTCTTCCTGATTAATTGTTTCCGAATCATCGCTGCAGCCGGTAAAATAAACTGATAAAATTGACAATAAAATAATAGCAACTCTATTTCTTAAATAAAGCATAAAATACTCCTTAATAATAAATTATTTAGTAAAAGTTTAAATCTTGTTTAATAATTTGGTTAAGAAAGTAGAGAAGGAGGAGCTCGCAATCGAATAACAGTAGTGGAACAACCAAATATAAAAATTAGTCTGTCGTTTAATACAAAATCAATACGTTTTGCAAAACTATTAAACCTTAATGGCTGTTGAAATAATGGATTGGATGAATTTATTATATAACAAAGCTGGCAGTCTTCATGTGTTTGATAAGTAATATTATTACCAATCTGCAACACAACAGAATTTTTAGCATTTATTTTATTTACCGGAATAATTACAGAATGATGGTGAAAAGCACTAAAACAAATTAAAATTAAATAACCCAATAAGGTTAAATAATTTATGCTTTTGTTATATTTTGTAATCATTTTTTTCATTTTAAAATGTAATTTAATATTTTAACACAATCAATATAAAAATGATTCCATTTTTTTTATTAAATCCGGACTACAATACCATTTTTTGTTATATTTTTTAGTTATTTTTAAAAAGTAAATAAAATCTTGGAACAACTAATGCATTATTTTGGTATTTGAATGAACGAGTATTTTTTTTATTTTAAACAGTTTAAATAATTAATTAATGATGATAATGAAAAAATTAGTAATATTCCTTTTAGCCTTAGTTGCTTTAACAAATTGTTCCAGTTCGGTTGATACTTCTTTATTAACGCCGGATCAATATCTTGAATATGCAATGTCTTTATTTGATAATGAAGATTACGAGCAATGTATAACCGAATTTCAGGCAATTTTACTTCAGTACCCCGGTAATGCGGTAAATGATGACGCACAATTCTTTTTAGGTATGACCTATTTTAAAAGAGACCAGTTTTTACTGGCAGCTTATGAATATAGCAAATTGATAAAAGGGATTCCTGCCAGCCCGTTTGTGCCTCAAGCCCAATTTATGCTTGCAGAGTGTTATTATCAATTATCTCCCAAATATCCTTTAGATCAGGCTTATACTAAAAAGTCAATTGAAGAATTTCAAGCATTTATCGATTTTTTCCCAAAAGACGAAAAACTTGCCGATGCAGAAGCAAAAATTAGAGAATTGAGAGAGAAATTAGCATTAAAAGAATATAACAGCTCTATGATTTATGAAAAAATGGAGTATTATACAGCCGCAATAAAATATTATCAGGTGGTATTTGAAAATTACCACGATACAAAATATGCTCCAATGGCTTTATATAAAAAAATAAAACTGCTTGTTTTTAGAAATAAAATAGGCGAAGCTATGTCGGATATGGCAACATTTTTAAGCCGCTACCCCGATGATGAAAACGCACAAGAAATTCAGACACTTGAAGAAAGTTTTAACAAATAAAATTTATGACGGAATTTAATAAAAAAACCGTAAAAAATTCAATAATTACAATGACCGAACTTGTATTACCCAACTATACTAACCAGTTGGGTAATCTGCTTGGCGGACAGTTAATGCACTGGATTGATATATGCGCCGCAATTGCTGCTTCAAAGCATTCTCAGGCTGTTTGTGTTACTGCTTCTGTTGATAGGATTGATTTCCATCACCCAATTAAATTGGGCGATGTTGTAACCTTATATGCTTCCGTAAACAGAACCTTTAATACATCTATGGAGGTTGGGGTTAAAGTATTTGGCGAGTGCCATACTAAAGGAACAATATTACATACTAATTCAGCTTATTTGACTTTTGTTAAGGTCGATCAGTTTGGAAAACCACAAAAAACATATGAAATTATTCCGGAAACGGACGATGAAATACGTCGATTTAATGAAGCACTTGTTCGCCGTCAAAATCGTCTTAAAAACCGTAAATTATAAATATTTTTTATTTTTCTACTTTTTTTTTCTTGTACAACTGCATTCACAAATTTCAGTTAATGGATTCTTTAATTTTAATTCGGTTTCTATTCCCAAAGGTTATTCCAATTTTTTTCCGTTAGATTTTAACAACGACCAATTAACCGATTTATTATTGTTTGACAATAATAAAAAAGGTTATGCTATTTTAAAAGGTACTGAAAATAATTTTTCACGTCCAATTGAAAAACGTTTCCCTTATAGTATTAATTACATCACATACGCCTTTGAACAAAACAAAAAACCTGTTTACCTTGCCCTTTCACGTAAAAACCGATTAGCCGTTTTAATCCAAATAAACTCTGATGGGGTTATTGTACCCTTAAACAAAGTACAATTTAAATCGTACCCTTCTTATGCAAAAGTTGGCAATTTTAATAATAACGGAGAATACGAAGCTATTATTTGCGGTGAAAATTTTAATGGAATTACTGTACTTAAATTTTCCCCAAGCGGAGCAATAAAACAAAATAAAATTGTTACCGAAAGTGTTTTTAGAAAAGCTGATTTTATTGATTTAGATTACGACGGTTATCTCGATTTGGTCTGTTTAAATGAAATAAACAATACTTTAGATTACTTTTATAACACACATGATGGTTTATTCCGCAGAGAAAGATTAACTTCTTTTGACGAAAAAATAATAAATTATGAACTTACAGATTTTAATAATGATAGATTTACGGATATTGTTCTTTCGCGTAAAATAGGTTTTGAAATACTAAAAGGAGATTCTGTTTCTTCTTTTTCCAACAACATCATCTTAAATTTGCAAGACCAACCGGACGATTTTGTTTTAACCGATTTAAATGAAAACGGATACAGAGATTTAGCTTTTCTTAATAAAAGAAAAGGGAGCTTAAATATTATTTTTTCCGAAAAAATTGATTCCTTAAATTCCGGTATTTGTTATCTTAATAATATTAAATATTGGCAGTTTGGCTTTTCGGAAGATAGAAGAGGTAAATTATTAATTTTATTATCTAAAAATAATTCTTTGATTGTTATTAATAAGTGTTCCCAAATAGAAGATAATACAAAAATTGTTTTCGGTTCAAACATTGGCACTATCCAAAAGTTTAACTTTAATAACATTAAAAATGCCGGTTTGTCTTTTATTAATACCGATGAAGTTTCGTTAAATATTTTATTAAAAAATAAAAGTAAATTATTTAATAAATTTTATAAAATAAATTTATCGGAAATACCCGACCAAATTAAAACATTTTATGTAAATAAAACTTATTATTTTCTTTTATATAAATCCAATACATCTTTTTGCGAAGTTATTAATTACAATTTTAAGTTTAACACTTATAAAAAAATGAAAGTATTTACATTGGCACCCATGCACGATGTTATTATTTACAAAGAAAAAGAAGATATTTGTTTGAAATTATTAACAAAATATAAAGGCCGTCTGTTTGCAAATAAGTATATATTGGAAGAAAATAATTTTGAATTAGATGATAACGAACTGCTTGCCGTTAATGTGTTTGATGCAAAAATTGACACTAAAAACCGTGATTTTATTTATTATTGGAACTTAAGAAAAGACAAACGTTATTTTGATTTTTATTCCTATAATGCATCTAAGGATGAACATAAACAAATCAGTTCTATTTCTTTAAACAGCTATAACAATATTTATGTTAATTCAGTATTGCTGCAAGGGAATAAGCGTAAAGACAATTATTTATGTTTTATTAATGCCGATAATAATTATTATTTATTAATTTATAACCCCCTTAAAAATGATGTAAATTTAAAAGTTTTGTCAGATGATTCTCCTTTTGTTATAAATGATTTTAGTATTAGAAACCGACTTGTAACAGATAACAATTTTTTGTTTATTAATAATTCAAATAACAATTATTTGGCAAGTTATAAATTTACAGGCAATAATTTAATTTTTGATAAAAAGATAAGCAGCAGCCAAACGACAAATTATTTTATTGGGAATTATAATAATAATAAAAATTTTATCGTTTATACAACATTAGAAAATAATTATATAAATTTTAAAGAGTTTGGGAATTAATTGTGATTAAAAAAATATTGTTTTTACTTTTATTAAATGTATCCTTAATATTGCCGCAAAATTTGGATTCATTGTTTAATTTATATGTAAGTATTAAAACCGGGCAAAGTTTTGTTTCGGATAAACCGGCCGAACAACATCATGGAAAATGCGCATTTGGTGTGACCAGTTTTATAAGGCTTAACCGTAATAAATTTTCACCCGCTCAACAAGTGATTTTAAATCAATTAGATGATAGACCTATCTGTGATACAAGTTTTGTTACCCCCTCGGGATTATTTCGTGTACATTATGATTTAACCGGTGTAAATAAACCCGGTTACAGCATTAACTCTTTAGCAGTTATTCTTGATTCAGTATATGCCTTTGAAGTAGGGTTTTTAGGCTATCCTCCGCCACCGGCTGATTTGGGAATTGGGGGTGATGATTTATATGACGTTTATGTTCAAAATCTAGGAAATAGAGAATACGGCTATACTGATTGGGATGTAATGATTGGTAACGAGACTTACACTTCTTATCAAGTAATTAATAATAATTTTATAGGTTTTTATACTACCGGGTTGAACGCTGTTAGAGTAACTGCAGCCCACGAATTTCATCATGCAATTCAAGCCGGCAACTATATTTTAAGTGATGATAGATTTTATCACGAAATAACTTCTGTAGCTATGGAAGAATTTGCCTACGATAACGTTAACGATTATATCTTTTATTTACATACATATTTCGAAAAGCCATATCTCTCATTTAGCTCTTTCAATTATTCTTTAGGAATTTGGAATATCTTTTTAAAGGAAAGATTTGGATATGACGTTATTAAACGAACTTGGGAACTAATGCGCTCAAAAAGGGCTATTACTGCAATTAATATTGCCATCAGCGAACAAGGATCTACTTTTAAAGAAGAATTAGACACCTTTGGTATTTGGACTTATCATACAGGCTACAGAGCCGTACCCAATAAGTATTTTAAGGACGCTGCTTTATTCCCTTTAATAACATATTCAAACTCCTATAACTTTTTGCCTCCATTAAAAGAAATAAATTTAAACACAAAACCGGCTTCTAATAATTTTATAAAGTTTGCTTATAACACTGATACATTAACTGCAATAATAACCAACGGCGATTTTGCAAATGCAATTGATAATGTAAACTTTGTTTTAGCAGGCACTTATTCTTTATCATCTCAAGAAAATAACGGTTTTACTAAAATTAATGACAATTATTATTATTCTTTTAGCAGCCCCAGCAGTTCATATTTTTGTGTAGCAAACTTATTAAATGATTATTCTTCGGTATTTACCGGAGATATGGATAATTATGTTTATCCGCAACCTTTTAACTATACGCAATACGCAACTCTTTTATTTCCCGCTAAAAAGAATGAAACTAACGAAGCTAAACTTTATGTTTATAATGCTAATATGAATTTAGTATTTCAGACCAAAGCCAATTTAACATCAGGCAGCAAACCAATGATTTCATGGAATGGTTATTCTTCAAGCGGGAGACTTCCCAGCGGAGTATATATTTACGTAACCGATTCCGATGGTGAAATAATTAAAGGGAAATTTGTAATTTTTAATGACTAATTATACTTTAGTTTTAGATAAAACAACAAAAGCATTCGGCAGAAGAATAATCTTTAAGGAATTGTCATATACTTTTACCAACGGAAATGTTTATGGTATTGCAGGAAAAAACGGTGCGGGTAAGTCCACACTGGTAAAAATAATTGCCGGTCTTATTTCACCCACAAATGGCAAAATAAATCATTTTGTTGATGATACGCTGCTTGAAATTGATCATCTGCACAACCATATAGGTTTTGTTTCCCCTTACCTTGTTTTATATGACGAATTTACGGCAATTGAAAATCTTTTTTATTTATGTAAAATAAGAGGATTGCTGTATGACAAAAAATTTGCAGAAAATTTACTTAATGAAGTAACACTTTTTGACAGAAGAAATGATTTGGTTAAAACTTATTCATCCGGAATGAAACAGCGGTTAAAATACGCTTTTGCTTTAGTTCATTCACCTTCCTTGATAATTTTGGACGAACCTACTAGCAATTTGGATAGTTTTGGTAAAGATATAGTTTACAACTTTATTAATAATCTTGGAAAAGATAAACTTGTAATTGTTGCTTCTAACGAACAAAGCGATTTGGCTGTTTGCCCGCAAATAATAGAAATTGAAAAATTTAATAAATTATGATTAAAAGTTATTACTTATTTAAAAAAGACTGGCATTCCGAGTTAAGGACAAGATATGCAATAAATGCATTGGCCATGTTTATACTTGTTACAATAAGTGTAATTTTATTTTCTGTTGGGCAGGAAAAAATAGACCAATACCTTACAGGGGGATTATTGTGGGTAGTAATATTTTTTTCGGCAATGTCCGGCTTATCGCGTGCTTTTGTTTCGGAAGAAGAGCGCGGCACAACATTAACATTGCAGCTTGTTGCCGCACCTTCAACAATATTTTCGGGCAAGTTATTATTTAACGCCGTCCTTGTTTTTTTAATGAATATAGTTATTACAATATTATTCAGCTTATTTTTTGAGTCGTTTGTAATAAACAATATTTTATTGTTTATACTTGCATTTATTATTGGCAATATTGGAATTGCAATTTCATCAACAATTATTGCGGCAATAATCTCAAAAGCCGGTGCTAAAGGAACACTTTATCCCGTTTTATCTTTTCCCATTTTACTCCCCTTAATTTTAGTTTTGTTGCAGCTAACCAAATTTGCCATTGACGGAAAAAGTATCAGTGCATCATTTGTGGAACTTGCCGTTTTGGTTTGTTACGATGTTATTATGCTAACAGCGTCATATCTGCTTTTTGATTTTATTTGGAAAGATTAAGGAATTACATATATACCCCGCTTTACAAGTTGTGCCATATCGGTAACCATACAAAACACAAAAACCCCTGCTTTTACAGACTGTGTGAGAATTGGGGAATAGTTGTAATAAAAGGGAACTCATCCCCCAACCCCTTCTCTTAAAAATAGAAGGGGAGTGATTGTAAAAACATATAGAACAATAACTTGCCGTTTAATGTTTCCCCTCTCTTCTAAGAGAGGGGATTAAGGGGTGAGTTCAGTTTTTTAATTTTCACACGGTCTGTTTATACAGAGGTCTTTGTTATTAACTTTATTAATACGTTTTATTTCATCAGCATTAATTTTTTGGTGTTTGAATAATCACCAACTTTTATTTGGTATATATACATTCCGCTTGCAAGGTTGGAAGCGTTAAATTGAACATTATATTTACCTGTGGTTTTAAATTCATTTACCAATGTTGTTATTTCTTTGCCAAGTATATCGTATATTTTTAATGTTACAAATCCGTCTTTTGGCATTTGGAACGATATTGTTGTACTTGGATTAAACGGGTTTGGATAATTTTGGAATAAATCATAATCTTTAATTACCACTGTTTCGTTTAATTCAACTTGTTGTATATTTGCTTTTGCAAGTATATCTTCATCGGTTAATCTATCGGCAGCAAAATATTCCGCTTCAAGGTTATCACTAACTTCCAAACATAATTTTACTGTTTTGTTACCAATTCCGCTTACATTTACCTGATAAACCAAATTATTATATTGTTCCATATTTCCTGTAGAATATGTCACATTATCAAATACACGCAATAACTCGCCTGTATTGGCATCAATCATTTTTACTTTAAAGTTAATATATTTATCGGCCGGGAATTCCTGAACACCATTACCAACTAAGCCATATTGAACACTATAAATAAAATTCTCGCCATCATTAATAATAAATGGTTCACTTATTAACATACCGTTTAACGTTTCTAAATTTGTTACGGCAAACTCTTCAGGTACATTTGTAAAACCAACACTTTGTTCGTTTACAATTATATCGCCAAGTGCAAAATAAAATTGCAAATTATCTTTTTTAACTAATCCTTGTCTTCCGAAATTAATACTTAAAGCACTTGTGTTTTCTTTTGCATAGGAGGTTAAAATGCCTGTTTTATTAAAAACATAAGGTGCTGTTCTTGCGTCAAATACAATTCCCAACATATCGGCTTTTGCAGGGCCGTTTGCTACTTGCACATAATTACCCGACATATTAAAGTTTCTTATGGTTGATAAAGTATTATCCGCAAATTTGTTATTATTGGTTGTTGTTTCATTCCAAGCAATGTTATAATATAAATTGTTTGCCGATTTTGTTATTGTAGGGCCTTGTACATTACTGCCAAAATACCAAAACCTACTATAGTGCGGACTTTTAAAAACAACATTTTTTTCTATTACTTCTGTCGGCTTATATAAAACATTTACCCCGGTTCCTGTAGTTGTTGTGGCTTTTTCAGGCGAATCACCTTCTCTTTCTCCAACCCAGACTACTCTTGCGCCTCTATTTATTTCTATTATTGACGGATTATAATTTTTAGTATAGCCGCTGCCTACAGATAACTCCATTCTGTTTCTGGGGAAAGTTACAACATTATTAACAACGGCTGCACTATCATACCATATCTTTGAAGAATTAGCCACAGGATTCTGTTGATAGGCGATTTGAAAAACCGGCGGATAATTTGAACTGCCCATTAATGTTGGGTTTAAGCAGGTTCCGTTTGTGTTTGGCATTATTAACGATGCAGCGTTCCATTCTATTTGAGTACCCTGTGCATTAAACATACCAAAACGGTAATAAATACCTCCCGGGAAAAATTCGGTATATTCTTTTTCCTCCCATGCTAATAATATATATCGTGTAGCGGGGTACCAGGCAATACTTAATACCGGGTGACATTCGTCGGTATATGGTTTATTTGTTGTTATTGTTGAAAAACTACCTATTGAATTGGTAGCGGAATTAAACATAATTATTTTTATTTGATAATCCGTAACATTACATTTTTCTTGAAACGCTATTATTACATCTGTTTCGCCATTAACCAAAAAAGAAGGGTTTTTTGAATCGGCATTACTTAACGGAAAACCGTTATTCATAAGCTGCCATGTTACACCGTTATTTGTACTTTTTTCGTACCAAACTTTACCCATACTTTGGTAAACATTATGCAAATAACCGTCAACTGTTGTTTTAATAACTTTGCGCTGGCTGTTGCTGGAATAACCGTTTGCCTGATTTGAATGTGTTGCGTATTTATACCTTGGTGTTATTGTTGTATTGCCCGTTGGTGTTAATGTACGCACATTACTTGTTGAGCTGTTATCAAGCCAGCCGGCAAATTGATATAATTTTGTATTAATTGTTTTGTTTAAAGGCGCAGTTATTGGTACAGTATTTCCTTTAGCTATATATTCGTTTTGCGTATATACATCATTAAATTCTGTAGTATAAGGCAGTGCAATTTGCCATGCAGGTTTCAATTTAACATATACATTAGGGCCATAGTTTAGGCGCGCCATAAAAGAAGCATCCGTGTAGTCTGATAACTGCACTTGGTTACCCTTGTATGTAGCATTCCAATTACTTTTATCTACATTACCACTTATTTCGTTAAAAATGTAGGTAGTGTTATTAACAGAGTTAGTATAGGCTTTTAAATTTATAATATCGCCCCTATCCGGTTCTATTTGGTGTGGACTTGTAACTGCTGTTGCTGTATCATTTACTCCAACTCCTATTATCCCGGAATAATTACCAATATCACCAAGTTTATTTTTTATTTCATATACCAATTCTCCAACAGGGTGTTCATAAATAACTATTATCTCCAAATCAATTGTTGCAGTATCAATATAAGTAGGATCATTATGTTTATAATTTAGGGCGGCACCTATATAAAGGTCGTTTTGCGTATAAAACCAATTAAACCAATTAATTATTCTCTCACTATATGTTTGTACAGTGTCATCGCCATACCCTATTTCAGCTGCATAATCTCCGTTTACATAATCTTGTATCCACCCAGAATAACCAGTACCCAATCTTGGAAGCGTGCTTCGAAATAGTATTGTCGAATTGACATCTGAACGGGAAGTTATAGAATGAAGAGAAACTGAAAGAATTTCTGTTTCCCACGAGAAATAATCATCATCCAAGTGAAAAGTAAAAAAAGTATAATAATTATCTTCTTCGCTCGAAGAGACATACCTTTGTCCTACGCCTATACTATTAGATGAACTATAATCGGTTTCACCTTGATATTTCCTTTCTAAAACACGATAGTGAGTACTACTTTTTAGCCGTAGAGTATCAATTACTGTTTGAGCAATATTATTACCAACCGTTAGAAAACAAACCATAACAAAAAAAGCAAAAAAATATTTTTTCATAATAACTCCTTTTTGATTAATTTATTTAATTTCCCATGAATAATTCGCGTATTGATATAAGATTTTTCAATAGAGGTAATAAATATATCATTTTCAAATATCATAGGCTGCTTGAATATTGTAATTTCATTTAAATTACATTTATAAATGTATTGGAAATCCGTACCATTATA
>JAZDHY010000101.1:0-3638 GCA_043805435.1 bacterium | reverse complement strand
AAGTTAAAATATATCAATATTGGAGATATAGCAGGTACAGGTGATAAACTTTTTCATAGTGTTGTAATTAAACAAAGTGAAAACGGTTCATTAATTGGTGCAATTTATTTGGATGATATGCAAAAAGATATTTTAACTGATGTTGATGAAAATTTAGATTTGCAGACAATTCCAAATACTTATGCATTAGGCCAAAATTTCCCTAATCCTTTTAACCCTACAACACAAATCCGGTTCAATTTACCTGAAGCTTCTGTTGTTTCTTTAGCTGTATATAATGTGCTTGGCCAAAAAATAAATACCTTAATTAATAATAAGGAATTTAATTCCGGAAGTTTTAATGTTACTTGGAATGGTCAAAATGATTTTGGAATGACAGTTCCTTCAGGCGTTTATTTTTACAGAATTGAAACCCCAAATTTTGTTGAAACTAAAAAAATGATGATGCTGAAGTAAGATGAAATTTTTAATTTTGAATTTTTAATTCTAAATTAACAAGGATTAAAGAACCGTAGATAATTAAAATTGTTTGCGGTTTTTTTTATTCTATAAATAACCTTGACAAAGAAAAATAAAAATAAAACCAATCAAATGACGGGGCAACTATATTAGCTGCAACAATTGTAATGTTGGAAAATATTTATAAAAAATTAAATATTTGTACATAATTAATACTATTTGTCCTAAAATAATTGCTGACACGCATTTTTATATTTTATTAGAAAAAAATAATAACTATTTTTATGGTGATAATTAATTAAAAAATGGAGTGTTAAAAGAATGAAAAAACTTTTAATTGTGATGTTGTTTATTAGTTCGATGATATGGTCACAAGAACTTAAGGTGTTTAGTAGTACTGAATTGACAGATGTTGCAGGAAATAATTTTTATTTTCCAACATTAAATTATGATGGAACAAAAATACTTTTAACAAAAGATAATTATAAAGGGTTATGGTTATTCGATGTTTTTACAAAAGTATTAACAGTTATTAGTGAAGATCCGGGTGCAGGATATAGACCTGTATTTTCGGAAGACGATACTAAAATTATGTACAAAGTTGATATATTTGAAGGGATTAAAAAGTACTCGAGTTTGGTTAAATTTGATTTAACTACAAACGAAAAAACAGTATTAATTAATAAAGAAAGATTTATGAATTTTTATAAATCGCCCGAAACAAATTCTTTGATTGTTAAAACTGCAACAGTTACGCAAAATTTTAACATTAAAGAATTTAGATCAATTGAACAAAGTTCAATTCCAAATTTTGCCATGATGGAAAATGACATTGTAAAAATTTATAAAAACAACAATGTTTTGGAATATCAGCCGTTTGGTCCTGGAAATTATATCTGGGTCTCATCGAGTACAGATAATAAATTGTTATTTACATTTGCAGGTAAAGGAACGTTTGTAAATGATTTTAATACAAACACTATATACGAATTGGGATATGCCAACGCTCCAATATTTAACAATGATGGAAAGTATGTAATATATATGAATGACAAAGATGACGGAGAAGTAATTATATCGTCGGATATACTTGTTTCTACATTTGATGGTACAAAAACTTACAATTTGACAAATACTACCAACCGGATTGAAGTATATCCAAATATCTCAGGAAACGGTAAAAAGATTGCTTATTGTACAGATGATGCCCATATTTTTATAATTGAATTAAGTTTTGAGTGAGGTTGATATGAAAAGAATATTTATGATTATGTTTTTATTTGTTTTAATAAATAATATTAATTCGCAAACATTAACTGGTGCAAGAATTGTTATTGATCCGGGTCATGGCGGTCACGATGCTTCTGATGATAGATTTATTGCAGCAACCGGTTTTTGGGAATCTGATGGTAACTGGGCAAAAGCAAACTACTTAAAACCTTTGTTGGAAGGTTTTGGAGCAAGTGTTAAATTAACCCGTTCGGGCAATACCGATGCCGATGATTTAGGACTTTCAACACGTTCGCAGATAGCAAATGATTATAATGCCGATTATTTCCATTCAATACATAGCAACGGCTGGGATGGAAAATCAAACTATACATTAATGTTGTTCCGTGGTTATGATACTCAGCCGGTTTTTGCGGGTTCAAAAACTATGGGCGAATACATGATGAATAATTTATATGCCGATAATAGAACAACGGGAAAGTATAACAGAGGCGACTGGTCATTTTATCCTGATTGGGGAGTTCAAGGCCTTGGAGTTTTGCGCGGTTTGGCAATGCCGGGTACACTTTCGGAAGGTTCGTTTCACGATTATATCCCGGAATCGTGGCGTTTATTGAATGATGCTTACAAAAAACATGAAGCAATTTCGTTTACCCGTTCATTTCTTCAATATTTTAACGATTTTCCATCAACTTCGGGTTGTATTGCAGGAATTGTACGCGATCCTTCTTCAACTGTTTCGTATTACGCTATTGCTTCATTGGGTGATTCAAAAAAACCGATTAATAATATTAAAATTACTGTGCAACCCGGAAATTTGATTTATAATGGTGATGATAAAAATAACGGTTATTTTTTAATAGAAAATTTAGCTCCCGGACAATATAAGGTTTATTATGAAGCTGAAAACTTTGCAATGGATTCATCAACTGTAACTGTTGTTGCAAATAAAACAATCTTTGCCGATAAAAATCTTATTATGCAGGCAAATCCAAACGCTCCTCAAGTTGTCTCATCTATACCTGCTAACTTAACCCAAAGTGTAAGATTAAAAGCTCCAATTATTTTGAATTTTGATATAAAAATGAATACAGCTTCTGTTCAAAGCGCATTTGTTATACAGCCTGCAATAGCCGGTACATATACTTGGGCAAATGATGATAAACAGATGACTTTTACTCCTTCAACTTATTATTTGGCAGGAACAGAAATAAAAGTTACATTAAAAAATACTGCAAAAACTATTTTTAATGTCTTTTTAGCTCAAAACTATGTTTTTACATTTAACACAAGAACAAAGTTAAATTTATTAGTTGCTTATCCTCAAGATAATCAAAAAAATATAAGTACAACAGTAAATGTACGTGCAATTTTTGATGCACCAATTAAGCAAAGTACTTTGCCCGGAAATATATCATTTACTAAATCCGATGGATCAACGGTTCCTATTTATGTCGATTTAAATGGTTATGCTAATGGAAAAATCACATTTGATCCTCAAACACCATTAATACCAAATGAATCTTATAAATTAACGATAAAAGCGGGAATTGGTGATACGGAAGGTCTATTCTTGGGTCAAAATTATGAATTCAACTTTACGGTTGATTCTGAAATTTATCAATCAGGTGCTGTTATTGATCCGTTTGATGTAATTGGCGGCTGGTGGGATCCTAATAATAGTGGCAGTACAGTTGGTACAAATTCGGATGCAACAACTTTTTCGATAGTGACTGATAAAAAAGTTAACGGGTCAACAGCAGGTAAAATCTCTTATACGTTTACGGATGTAAATGGAGTTTGCCGCGCACATAATTCAACAAAACCAAATATTGGCAGTGTTGTTAGTTCTAAATTTGGAATGTGGATTTATGGTGATTTAAGTTATAATAATTTAGAATATTGGTTCTATTACAATTCATCAACTAATGCAATTGTTCAAGTTGATA
>JAZDHY010000100.1:0-68463 GCA_043805435.1 bacterium | reverse complement strand
ATTTTTATAAATTAAAGTTTATTATTTAATTGAGGATATAATGAGACTAATTATAAACAATCTTGCCGTTTACGAATTTGGAAATAAAGATAATCCAACTGTTCTATTAATACATGGTTTCCCGTTTGATTATAGAATGTGGGAACACCAAATAAACGCATTACAAAATGATTATTTTGTTATTGCGTACGATTGCCGTGGATTAGGACAAAGTTATGTGGGTGACGGTCAATACACTATGGAAGCATACGTAAACGACCTATTTTCTATTATGGACGGATTAAACCTTAATAAAGTTGTTTTGTGCGGACTTTCTATGGGCGGTTATATTGCATTAAGAGCTGTTGAAAAACAGATGCATAGATTTACTGCCTTAATACTTTGCGATACCAAAGCAAGCCCCGATGATGACGCAGCAAAGATTAAACGCGCCGACGCAATTAATCAAATTAATGTGGACGGACTTGATCAATTTGTAAGTTCTTCTGTACCCAACACTTTATGTGCGGAAACTATCGAAAATAATCAGCAGATATTAAAAACATTAATAGCACGTGCAAAAAGTCAAGACCCGGCAGGAGTTAAAGGCGCACAGTATGCAATATTAAGCCGAACTTCAACTGAAAAATTTCTTAAAAAAATTAAAATACCAACTTTGGTTATTGTCGGCCAATTTGACGCACTCACTCCTCCCGATATAATGCGCAAAATGGCTGGCACAATCCCCAATTCGCAATTTGCCGTTGTTCCCAAAGCGGGTCATATGTCGCCATTAGAAAATCCGGATTTTGTTAATAATGTTATAAAGGAATTT
This sequence comes from bacterium, assembly GCA_043805435.1. Lineage (GTDB taxonomy): Bacteria > Bacteroidota > Ignavibacteria > Ignavibacteriales > Melioribacteraceae > JAEXOD01. The sequence continues at coordinate 67,649 of JAZDHY010000100.1, read as the reverse complement.
TTGGATAAAAAAAAATAATTTAGATAATAATAGAAAAAGGGTTCTTAAAAAACTCTTGTTCTCCTTTGACAAATGTTTGTGAATGGATAAATTGGAAAATTTGCATTTATTTTAAGAGTTAAAAACAATTATTTTCTTAATTACTACTCTACAAACTACTTGCTTTCCATTTTACAAACGCCATCCCAATCGGTGGGTGGATTTTCTTTTAAACGCAATATCCTTTCATAAAGGGCAGTTGCCGCTTTATCATCTTTATATATATTAAGATATTCGAAAAACTGTTTTTCAGATTCCTTCCATTGGGCGGCGTAATAAAAAGCAAGTGCGGATTGATATTTTGCTATTTTTGAATTAATTTGCTCCAAACCGGATAATAAGTCTTCTTTTTTACCAATCAATTCATAAATAACAACACCATATGATTTCCCTTTAACCGCCACTCTATCCAATTCACGTAAAATAAAACTATCATCTAAAAATAAACGAGTTGATTCCGCAATAACAATATCGGTTCCATATATTTTATTTATTGATTCCAATCTGGAAGCCAAATTCATATTATCACCAATTCCGGTATAATCAAAAAGTTGTTCGCTGCCCATATTTCCACAAATCATAGACCCCGTGTTTAAACCGAATCGTGTTTTTATTCCTCTTAAATTCGGATTAGGAAATGCATCAATAATTTCCTGCGATTTTTTTTTCATTGCTAAAACACATTCACATGCAAATACAGCGTGATCTTCCAGCACAACCGGCACACCAAATAATGCAACAATGGCATCACCAATATATTTATCCAGCATTCCCCCTTTGTCATAAACAATTTGCGTTAATGCAGTCATATATTTTTTAAGGAAATCTGTTAATTCGGCAGGGGATATTTTTTCCGAGATATTCGTAAAGTTTTGAATATCCGAAAACAAAGCAGTAACGGTTTTAACTTCGCCACCAAGGGTTAATTTTTCAGGATGTTCAAGCATTTCGTTAATAATTGAAGAGGAAACATATTTAGCAAACGTTTTTTTAATTTTTTGCTTTTCTTTAAACTCTGTTTGGTACTTAAATACCAGTATCGACATAAATGATAATATTTCAAATAAAATCAAATAACTTTGGTCAATCAACATATTAGATGTTTCAAATAAAACATGTACAGCAACTAAAATTAAAGCAGCAATAACAGGAAATATTACAATATTCCAAATAACATCAAAACGCCAAAAAACAAATAAACATAACGAGATTACAAATATTGACATAAATAATCTAACCATTAAGGAAGGACTTGTAATAAAGTTATTTTGCATTGCATTATAAACAAATGTTGCATGCAGTTCAATTCCCGGGTAATTATCATCAATAGGAATTGTTTTAAGATCGCGCAGACCAATAGCCGAACTACCAATAAGCACTATTTTATTTTCAAAAAAAGAAGGGTCAATTCTATGCCGTACAACATCACTGAACGAAATATACCTAAATTGCTTTTTTTTGCCATAATAATTTAATGGGGTTTTTCCGTTTTCATCAATAGGTATTTGTAACCTAACAACTTTGTTTTTATATAATATTGCATTAGTTCTATTAAAAGAAACCGAATCGATGCCATAATAATCTAAAACAAGCTGCATGCTAAAATTTACAACCAGATTATTTTGGTATTTAAAAAATGTATCGTAATGCCTTGTTGTACCATCATCATCGGGTGAAATATGTGCAAACCCCAGTTTATGAGATGCTGAAGCTAACGATGTAATTGGGAAATTAGGCGAATTAAATTCTTTAAATTTTGGAAGATAAGAGGTTGAATCAATTTTAAAACGAGTTAAATTATCAGGTAAATCTACTTTTTTTAATTCTTCAATATTAAAATCATCAAATGCGGCTAAAACAGTACGATTGGATTTTTTTAACGAATTGGCAAATTCTTTTTCAGTATCTAAAGATTGTATTATCTCACTTAGGGTTGTAGAATCTACCTTAAATTTTTCTTTTAAGTTATCAACATATAAATTTACAATATTTTTATTTAATCTGTCTTGTTCAGTAAAAAAAATATCAAACGCAATAAGTTTTGCTCCGCCCTCACAAGCATAATCAACTGCCGTTCCGTAATATTCAAGAGGCCATGACGAAAACCGTCCAAGTTTATTTATACTTTTTTCATCAATATCAATTATTACAATATCATTTATTTTTTTAGCTTCAAATTCTTTAATATTAAAATGAATATCGTTAAAAAATAAATCAGCTCTATTCAAAAAAGATCGTATAAAAGGGATTTGTACAAATAATACAAACAGTACAACTGAAACAATATAAAACTTTAAAAAAGTCTTAACTTTTTCTGATTTCATAAACTACTTTTTACTTTCCTTCATAATAGAAAGAAGGTCGCTATCAGGAAAATCGCGTAAAAATGCTTCCAGATGTGTATTTGCTTTAGCTGTATTTTTTAGCTCCGTATAAATTGTAACTAAACAAGCTCGTGCAATTTCCGCCTGTTTACTTAATGGATTTTGCAAAACAACTTTTTCAAAAAGTTCGCTTGCTCTTTCAAAATTATTATCTTTAAAAGCTGCATATCCATCATTAAAGCTGGTTTCTTGCAAAGGCTGCCAGTATAACGAGTCTTTAGCCTCAATGTTAACTTCAGTTCTTCTAACGCCGGCAACGCCTCTTACGTTGGCATTTTCGTTATCTGTCAACAATATACCAACTTTTTTCTTTACTCTATCCAGCCAGCCTGTTTGAACTTTAAGACCCTTTAACAATTCGGCAACTTTAACGGTTTTTGGGCCGCCAATTTCAGTTGTTTCGCCATTATCCCAAGTTATTTCCATTTCGGTATCGTCAATAAGTTTAAGCACGTAATTGCTTGCAAGTTTAGAACTCATTTTTAAATTTTCCCAATTGTTGGTTCCTTCAACTGCAAATTGAGCCTGCCCAAGTAAAAAACTAACCTTTCCTACTGTTGTTTGTGCATTAAGCATTACAACACTTAACACAAAAAGAAAAACCATTAAAACAATTTTACTTTTCATTTTTTCCCCATTAATTAAATCTTTTTATTAATTCGGCATATTGATTTGTAATATCAGGATTAATCTTTTCCGCCTTAGAAAAACATTCTTTAGCCTTAACTTGTTTTCCCATTGCCAAATATAATCTTGCCATATTAACCAATAAACCTGCATTATTTTCATCAATTAAAACAGCTCTGCCATAATACGATTCAGCCTTATCAAAATTCTTAAGTATATAATAAACATTTCCCAAACTAATTAATGCAACCAAATCTAATTTGTCTTCAACTAAAACATTCAAAAATTGAATTTCGGCCTGCGGATATTTGCCGTTTCTTGCATAATATAAACCAAGTTTATCTGCAACGTATGTATTTTTTGGATATTTTTGTAAAATCGCCTTAAGTTCAACTTCAATATTTTGAGTTGTAGAATTTGTAAACTTTGTAATATTTTCTTTTATTTTTTCTTTAATTGCTTCATAATCAGGAATAACATTTGTCCCAAAAGCTACACCGGGATATTGAATAGGAGCATAAGAATTAGCAGCGTTTTTTACTTCAATTAATTCTAAACGCTGGTTGCTTTTTAATGTTTCAAGATATCTTTTAATTCCTGCATCCCAAGCTTCATTAAACGAATTTTTTCCAACAACGGTTGTTTCCAAAGGAATCCAAACTTTATTATTTTTAATAATAAGATTGTTTTCATTAATACCGGTTTCAATAAGTTTTTCGGTATTTAGTCCTGCATCAAATGCCATAAAAACATGGCCGGGCACATCAATAAATGCCGTACTAATACCAACAGATTCCAAACAAGTGCACATTAAAGTTACCAAATCATCGCAATCGCCCGATTTTCGTTCCATAGTTTGTGCAGCAAACTGAACATAATCAATAACATTAGATTCCGAAACAACTTTATACGAAGTATTTGGGTCTTGAACATAAGTTAAGTTCAAGGCTCTTAAATATTCCCATATTTGCATAGTTTGAATAATTGGCTTTGGAATATTGGGATTAGCTAAAGTAATTTCACTAAATTTACCAATTATATTTCCAGTTATATAATTACGAATACTTTCATCGTTTGAATATATAAATCCGGCTAAATGTTTTTTATCTTCCCACGAAATAGAATTTAACGAATGAAGTTTAATTGTGCGTTTTTCCGTAATTCGTTTTTCCTGTTCCTTGTGCTTATATGTAACAGTAAAAGTAAGGTTATAATCTTTTGTTCCATCCATTGATTTTTTTAATAAGGCGTCTTTAAGCTTTAGATAAACTAAATTTTCTTTAATATCATTTGGTAACAACAAAGAAACATTAATTATGGATGGTTCATCCAGCAATTCCGAAGAAGAAATTTCAATTTTAATATCATCAAAAGCTTCATTTTTGGTATTAAAAATTGTAATAGAACCAATCGGCTGATTTTTATAATAATTAAATAATGTAGGAAATAAATTATCCAATACTATTTTATCAATTTCAATCGGATCTCTTTTTGCGTTATATTTATCCCTTGTTACAAGAGCTTTATCTAAATAGTTTTTAATTTCTGCATTTTCCGGTAATAATTTATTTGCGTCAATTAAAAGCCGGCAGGCGTAATCATATTTTTTTTGATCAAGATATACTTTACCAAGACTAAATAATACTGCCGGATTATTTGGTGCCAATACAAATGCTTTTTCGTAAGCAGTGGTTGCCTGTAAAGTATTATTAGAAATTTCTAAATCATTACCAAGAGCAACGTAAAAATCGGCCTGCGTGCTGTCTAATTGAACCGCTTTGTTAAATGATTCAATTGATACTTTTTTATTTCTATTTTTTGAGTGTGCAAGACCAAGCAAATAAAAATATTTTGCAGTTTTTGGATCAGCTGTTATAGATTTTTCGATTTGCATAATTGCATCGGCATATTTTTCCTTAGCAATAAACGCTTCTGCTAAAGCTGCATTTAATTCTGCACCAGCTACATTTGTGTTTTGGGCTTGTGTATATAAATTTATTGCATCGTCAGTTTTTCCGGCCTCCAACAACAATTTTCCGGCCGAAATATAATGGCTCTCTTTTCCCGTTTTTAATGCTAAATCTTTGTAAATCTGCAGACCTTCATCCTTTTGATTATTACTAACATAAGATTCGGCTAAACTTACTAATATTTTTTCATTATCAGGAAATTTGACTAACGCTTCTTTACAAATACCTATTGTGTTTGAATATTCTTTATTTAAATAACTTAAACGAATTAAACTTACATAAACATTAACATTTTCGGAAAAACGATTTTTTGCATCAGTTAAAACTTTAATTCCATCTGAAAACTTCAATAAAGATTTATAAGCATTTGCCAATTCAATATAAGAGTCTAAATCTTCAGGTTTAATTTTAATAATTTCCTGTAACGTAATTATTACCATTTCATAGTTTTTATCAGCTCGGTATTTTTCAATTAAGTCGCGATATATTAAACCTATGCGTGTTATAACACCTGTTGGATTAAGGTCTTTCATCGTTTCAAGCTTTTTTATTGCCTGCTGCGGTTGGTAATCTTTTAAAAACAACAAATACGAAAACTCATCACTTATTTTTTCTGAATTAGCACTTACAAGTTCATCTTTTGAAACAGCAACAATAGAATATAGATAAATAAACTCGGCCGGAGTTTCTAAAGCTATTTTGGGTTCGGTTGTTTTGGTAAACAATTGAAATTCTTTATCTTCTTCTCTTTTTCTATATACTCTATAATATGCGGCACGTTGGTCGTCCCCTTTCCAAATAATTTCTGCAAATCCGTTATTATTAACGGTAAGTTTAATATCAGCAGGGGTTGACGGAGGTATTAACAATTTATAAACTTTGCTAAAGTTAACATCTTTTGTACCAACATAAATAGTATTTGAGGACATATTAACACTTAAATTTTTAACCGTCTTCATCTGTGTAGTTCCTTCCCCTTTTGAAAGGAATTCGGAAACTTTTTTATAGTTATCGAAGATGTGTATTATTCCGTAATTTTCATCATAAGCAATCAAAATATTTTGGTCAACGGCTGCAATTGTAGTTATTTCGTAATCGGCAAGAAGTGTCTGAACGGAAAGTGCTTCAAGTTTATTTTTTTCAACATCTACAAAATAAATATTTTTTTTGTTTTCCAATAAAACGTAAATAACGTTTGATAAACTACATGCAATTTTTATTGGTCTGGCATTAGGGATTAATATTTTAGATATATACATCCCTTGTTCGTTATAAATATTTATACGGCTGTTTTTATAATCGCTTATATAAACTTTTCCGGTATTATCTATAACAATTCCATTTGGACTGTTTAACTGTCCGTCATTGCTGCCTGATTCACCAAACCGAGAGAAATAATCGCCTGTTTTGGCATCAAACATTAAAACCGCGTCTTCGCTTTCATCAACCACATACATTTTGTTATTGCTTACTGCAATTGCTACAGGGTCAGATAAGGTAATATTTTTTTGTTTGGCATTCTGTTTGGTTATTCTAAAAACTTCTTCATTTCCTCTTTTTGCCAAAAGTGTATAATCGGGTAATATAAAATAAAAGATGTTGCTGTTAATTGTTAAATAAATATAGGGATCTATTTTTGCAGATTCCAAAAATTGAACATCAAGTTTAACTTGAGGAGCTATTATTTTTATTCTTGTTTCTTTTAAAATTACATCAAAGGATTGAATGGAAATAAATTTTTCATCAAACACATAAATTCTATCATCTTTATCATTAACAAATTGATAACATAGTTTTTTAGGCTCGGCAAAAGTTCCAACGTTTGCATTACTTCCCTTAATACCTATTTTTTGATTAATTGTTTTTCCGGTGCTGTCAAACTGAAAAACACTTCCCAATTCGTAATCAACAATGTAATATTCATTAAATTTATTAATTACCAAATCAGTTGGTTCTTTTAAGGATCTTAATGCTAACTGTGTTTTTAAAGTTAATTCCTTAGTAAACACCTGAATAGTATAAATATCATCCATATTAACTAGCACGTGAATTGTCTGGTTTACACTTATTGCAAAAGATACAGGATTTTTTATATTAATTGAACCTCTGTATAAACCCTGCTGATTAAATTTTATTATTGTTTTGTTTCCAACATCCAAAACATAAATATTACCATAATAATCAACATCAATTTGGGTAGGATTGTCAAAATTACCAAGCTCGCTGCCGGCTACACCAAATTCGCTAAGCTTTTCACCATCGTTGTTTAATATTATTACTTTTTTTAAGCCTTTATCAAGCACTAATATTTTACCGTCTTTAAGTACTGCTATATCAATTGGTGTATCAAATAATTTAGTTGTGTTTTCGGCAGGTATCTTTTTTACTAAATCGATATTCGAATTAAATACTATTACTTTTTTATTATCAGTATCCAATACATAATAGTTAAAATACTCATCAACATAAATGTTAGATACGTCACCAATGTTAATAGCTTTTTCTTTTAAATTTAAGTTTTTTTCAAACTTAATTTCTGCATCCTGGATTAATAAACCTGAAAAAAGAGATAATATTGATAATAAATAAGCCAACATTTTCCACTCATATTTATTTATATAACATTTTATTTATCATTTTAACAGTAACAAAATAACAATTTTCTATATAATATTAAATCAATTTAATATATTTTTTTGATATTTAATATGTTTTTATTTGTTTTATGAAGCATAAATCATTTTATATGTTGCCTATCACATAAAGATAGTTTAACCTGCTATATCAGATTGAATTGCAATTGGAATTAAAATAATAAAACCGTAAACAATTTTACTTATTTACGGTCTTAAATTATTCTTTTAATTAAAAATTAAGAATTAAGAATTAAAAATTAAAAATTATCCACATCCCTATTTCATTAAAATTGATTTAATAGTTTTTCTAATACTTCCTGCTTCCAAAGTAACAAAATAAATACCGCTTGTTAATCCAAATTGGGCTGCATTTAGTACAACACTATGTTTACCAGCCTTCATAGTACCGTTAACCAAATTGGCAACTTTAGCACCAAGCACGTCGTAAACATACAAATTTACCTGCCCTTCTTCTTTTAACGAAAAGCTTATTTTTGTAGACGGGTTAAATGGATTTGGATAATTTTGTTCTAAACAATAATCAAAATTATTTCCTGTATTAACTTCAATAACCTGAGAAATATTAATTGTGCCGTTATAATCAATTTGTTTTAATCTGTAAAAGTTATTAGCACTTAAATCTCTTGAATCCACAAATTTATAGCTGTGTATTTCGGTTGATGTACCGAAACCGGGAACAAACCCAATTTTAGAGAAGTTATTTCCATCACTACTGGCTTCAATTTCAAAACCGCTGTTATTGTCTTCTGTTGCGGTTAACCATTGCAATTCAACTTTACCATCATTATAAGCAGCGTTAAAGCTTGTTAATTCAACCGGCACTATCATACCAACTCCGGTAAAAGCTAAATCATCAATATACCAGCCTTTATCAACTATTGATAAATCCGAACCGAATTCAAAACGGAGTTTTATGCTGTTACCTGAAGCAACAATTCCATTTAAATTAAATTGTGCCAACGACCAAATTGCATCATTTACATAAGCAGCTTGTCCGGCAAGCGGATTATCGTACGAAGTTGAAATTGTACCCGGATAACCACCAACAGGAGTAATTAATGTAAATGGCCCGCCGTTTACCGATATTTTAACATTACAGCCATCATAATCCGATTCAACACTATACCAATGCCAAAAAGTAACTGCTGCATTATTGTCAACAACCTGCATGGCCGGTGTTTCTAATGTTGAAAGTAAAGCACCCTGTGTATAATTGGAAATAAGTTTTGTTCCCCATAATTTTGAACCGCTATGAGCAGTTGGATAAGGACTTGTTGTTGTTCCCCATTGCCAATCGTTATTACCAGTTAAATCGCCATTATTAGAATCAAAGTTATTAGAATAAATAACTACATTTTCTAAACTGAAAGTATTATAACCCACTACAGGAGTATAAACAGTATTAGGTGTTAAAGCAGAATCAAGTGCTACTATTTTGTATGATACAACATCACCAACATTTACAGAAGATTGAGGAACCGGAAAATGAGCCGAATAAACACTTGTTCCGATATTTTTTACTAAATTAAAATCCGGATAATCAACATTATTGATTTTAAATTTTACATAAACCTGTTTAACTGCTAAATTATCCGTTACATCAGCTTCAATTTTTGAAGGCCATGTAAAATAAGATTGCGGGCCAAGTGCACCATGCATTACAACAGGTGGTGTAGTATCGGCACCAATTTTAAAAGAAAAAACAACAGAAGGAGCATTTTGAGGTAAAAGAGAGTAAACGTTGCTGCTGTTTTTTGCCTTAATATAATATTTTACTATAACATTATTAGTATTAACAGGAATTATTGCATCATAATATCCCGTTGGCAAACCTTGTAAAAAAGCAACGGAATCATACGTTGAACTATTATTTACAGAATAATACAAAAACATACTGTTTAACGTAAGAGGTAATTCACTTGAAAATTTTGCAGTAACTTTATGCTGCCTATTTGGATTTTCGGTATCAGTCAAAGGTGTATGTATTATTTGAACTCTAAAATAATTTATTGCTGCAAGAGCGTCTAATATTCCCCAGCCGTATTCATTATTAGGATTGCTGTGCATTGATGCCGTATTACGCATTGCATCCCTTACCTGCATTGGGGTTAAAGTTGGGCAGGCTGAAAGTATTAATGCTGCAACACCCCCTGCTAACGGCCCGCTAAATGAAGTACCGTCACTATTTGTGTATCCTGTTACATTAGAAGGACTTGCAACACGTACATTTGAACCCATTGCCATTACGTCCGGTTTAATTCTACCATCAACAGTAGGGCCTACACTACTAAAATAAACACGAGTACCACTCGATTCGACTGCACCAACAGAAATAACGCTATCACCATCGGCAGGAGCTCCTAACGTATTGTGTGATGAGTTTGATCCTTCATTGCCTGCCGAATTAACACATACAATTCCTCGCGAAACTGCTAAATCTGCCGCAATTGTAATCCGGCACGTGTTACCGTTCATACTCTGCCATGTATAACCTTGGTAAGGTGAATCAAAATCAATGTATCCAAGAGATGTTGAAGTAACATCAACCCCAATACTATCCATCCATTCAATACCTGCAATCCAGTTATCTTCTTCCACCGGGGTTTCGCTATCTGTATTTTCTGTTTTAGCAAGAATAAAACTTGCACCAAAAGCAGGACCTATTAATTTACCGTCTTTAAATCCGCCAATTGTTGAAAGGGTCTCTGTTCCGTGCGACCCTTCACCCATATCACTGCCATCGCCAACATTTGGATCATTATTAACAAAATCGTAAGCCGCAATTATATTCATGTTAGCAAATGCTTCATGCGGAAGATTACTAAAACCCGCATCAAGTACCCCTACTACAATACCTTGCCCATTTATTCCAAGGTCATGAACTGCCGGTACATTTATTTGTTGAAGCTGTGTATAAGATTCGCCATAGTTATATGAATTTATACCCTTTGGTTTATAAGAGACACTACTTTCGATGAAATTAGATTTTATTTTCTGAATGGATTTATATTTTTCTACTAAATCTATATTTTTAACAAAATTTAAATTAATTAACATATTTAATTGATGCTGGTTTACATAACAACTTATACCGTTTAACCAGCGCGATTTGTTTTTAATTATCACACCAAAATTATTCAAAGATTTTAAGTATTCCGAATTGACCGGAATGTCTAAAACATCTAATCCTCGTTCAAAACTATGTAATTTTGCACGGCGGTTTATCGATTTTTGACTTAAAGCCAACAAAGGATTGGAAAAATAACGTTCCAAATCATTTCCTTTATCGGTAAAAAAGACCCAAACTAAAACTTTTTCTTCACTATTTTGTGTATTTAGTTTATTAATAACATTTGGATTTATTTTATGGTTTTGGGCAGTAATTACGGTAAATATAAAAAACAGAATTACTGCTGTTTTGAAAAATTTTTGCATAAAATTTTCCTGTAGATTTAATTAAAGTATTTTGTTGTTTTTACAAAAAGAAATATATTATTTATTTAAATATAGTCAAAATACAAAACTTCTGCTTAAAAGAAGAACAAGAAATTAGATGAATGACAAAATATTCAAATAAACTATTATTTTTTAGTAAATAAATAGTATTTTTTTTCGATAATATAAGCAGGAAGTTATTTCCAATAGGAACAAAAAGCATGGAGGCTTCACAATGGAAATAAACAAAGTGATTTCCGATATCGGATCTTATGGAGTTATAGGACAGACTAAAAGACGACCCGAAAATACGGAAGCCGTAGAAAGCCTACCGGTTCAAGATGCAAGACTGGCAGAATCTTCCAGCGAAAAGATTATTCGAATGGTTGTTGAGATGACCGAAAACAGTCAACCCAAAAATTCAACCGAATACGGTTCTCTTAATAAAGGGTCAGTAGTTGATAAATACGCCTAATGTTTACAACTTTTAGTTGATGTTCCTATCATAAGGCGGGAGTTTACTCCCGCTTTTTTTTAATCCTGCAATGGCAATTGATTTAGAACTAACCAATACAACCCAAGATCATGTACTGCTTCAACAAATTTATCAAAATCCACCGGTTTAACAATATAACTATTTACACCAAGCTTGTAACTTTCAATAATATCTTTTTCTTCTTTTGAAGACGTTAAAACTACAACCGGAATTATTTTAGTTATTGGATTATTTTTAATTTCTCGTAAAACTTCCAGCCCGTCTATTTTTGGCAGTTTTAAATCTAGTAATATTAATCGCGGAATATTAGCAACGTCTCTGTTACTATATTTCCCCTTAGCAAAAATAAATTCTAACGCCTCTTCTCCATCGGTTACAAGTTCTAAATTATTAACAATTCGATTTTTTTTCAAAGCACGTATTGCTAATTCGGCATCATTAGGATTATCCTCAACCAATAAAATTTCAATCGGTATTTTACTGTTCATCTTTTCTCCGCTAAATTTTATGAATATTTATTTTTTTAACCAATATATATTTTACCATTTTGGAACAGAAACATAAAATGTTGCGCCATCGTTTATTTTACTTTCGGCCCAAACTTCACCACCATGTCTTTCTATAATACGTTTAACAACTGCAAGACCAACCCCTGTACCTTCAAATTCTTCTGCTTTATGTAGTCTCTGAAATACACCAAATAGCTTTCCGGAGTACTCCGAATTAAAACCCACTCCGGTATCTTTAATATAATAAACAATATTCATATTTTGTAAATAACTGCCAAGCTCAATAGTGCGATTTCCTTTTGGCATGGTATATTTAACAGCATTTGAAATTAAGTTTACCCAAACTTGTTTAATTAACGCAATATCACCTCTAAAATCTAACAATGGGTTAAGACGAAATTGAAACTTTTGACGTGTTTCTTCTGGTACTATTTCCAGATATATAGTTTCTATTAAATCTGTCATATTAATTGGCAGTAAATTTAACTCGCCTCTATTTACACGTGAAAGTAAAAGCAAATCGGTTATTAATTTATCCATTTTTTGCGTACTTGTTCTAATAACATTAAACAATCTTATTCCTTCCTTATCCAATACATCCGAATAGTCTTCTAAAAGAATTCTAGAAAATCCATCAATTGATCTTAAAGGTGAACGTAAATCATGAGAAACAGAATATGTAAAGGCTTCCAACTCTTTATTGGCAGATTCAAGCTGTGCTGTTCTTTCCAGTACTCTTTTATCAAGGTTGGAATTAAGCGTTTTGATTTCCTCTTCATATCGCTTCATTTCGGTAATATCGCGTGCTGTGGCTAAACAACCTTTTAATATACCATCTTCATCATAAAGCAGCTTACACCACCAACCAAGTATTCTTACCGATTTATCGGTTCTGTAATGTTCATTTTCAATGTAATAAACATTTTTTTTAGTGTTAAAAGAATCATCAAATTTAAAGATATCTTTTTTATTAATTGAATATTTTACCGCAGGTTGACCAATAATATCATTTCCAAAAAAGTCATAACCTGCTTTATTGACCCAAGTGTAAAATTTATTAATATCAACTTCAACTATAATATCAGGAACTGCTGCTAAAATAGCTTCTTGTCTAAGTCGTATTTCACGTATTAATTCTTCTGCTTGTTTTCTTGCTGTAATATCAAGGGCAATTCCGCCAAGTAATGGTTCCAAATCATCTCGTAAAATTGCAAACTTATGAGTTTCAAAAAAATGAATTCTACCGTCATTATGAGGAATAAATTCAATAACGGATTTATATTTTTTTTCTAACGCCTCTTTATCATCCATCATCATTGCATCACCAATTTCATTTGGGAACATTTCTTTAGGAGTTTTTCCAATCCATGTTTGTGCTGAAAAGGCATCTTCCATAAACTTATTAACAAAAATGGTTCTACTTTCTCCATCTTTAATAAATGCTCCGGCCGGCAAATGGTGCATAAATTGAATAAATTGCGACTGACTTTCTTTAAATTTTTCTTCTGCTCTTTTTCTTTCGGTTACGTCTGTCGAATTTACAAGGGCGGCATATATTTTTCCTAAAGAGTTTTTTACCGGTTGAATACTAGCTCTATACCATCGTATTTCACCAAGTATATTCGATTCCGATTCCTCAATAATTCCTTTTTCTTCATCAATAGCTTGTCTAATATTTTTTATATATTTATTAAAAATATCCGAGGGAAAAAGATCTTGCAAATTTTTACCAATAAGTTTATCGGATAATTGATGAAAGCTGTTTGCGGCTATATTATTCAAATAAATAATTAAACCGTCGTAATCTGCTAAAACAATAACCGAACCGGAACTTTCAATTAAGCTGCGATATTTTTCTTGATTTTCAAACAATTCTTTTTCGGTTTTTTTCCTTTCAACCAAAGCCCCAATTAAATGCGCGGCCGATTCTATTCTTTCCTTTGCAAGTTCAATTATATATTCCGGTCTACTATCATAACCATTACTCAATAAAGTTAATTTTTCTATATCAACATTGTAATTATCGGCTAATTCAACTAAAGTTTTATTATCTTTTGGCGGATCTCCGTATCCAAAACTTATACTGCCAATAACTTCATTATCGGTAAAAATAGGTACACCATATAGTCTGATTCCTCCTGCACATTTTATATCCTGTGCTTGTTTATTTTCAACAATAAGTCTGGAAATATTTTTTCGGCAAGATTGGTGGCATAACCATTGGGGATTTTTTACATCATCTTCAATGTTTTGTGTATTACATAAATTAAACGACGCATTATCTAAAAACCTACACCATTTGGAAGAAAATACACCAAAAACATAATCTCCATTAAGTTCATTTATAGATGTAGAAGTTTCAAGCATTTTTAAATAATCGTATGAAATATGAAACAATAATTCCCTTTCTATTGAAACTTTTATTAACCCTGCATTATTTAAATTTGTTATATCGGGATAAATTTGTTCAATATCATTTAGTTGAATATGTTGAACTGCTTTTTTAGACAACATCCATTCAATTTTTTTCAATTCCAATTCGGCCAATTTTCTTTCATTAATATCAGTATGCGTTCCAATAATTCTAATAGTTCCCTCATTTATATCAAATTCGGCCCCTTTTCCTATGTCTTTAATCCATAAATACGTGTTATTTTTTTTTCTTAATCGATACTCAACAGTAAAATTCTTATTTTCGGAATTAATTGATTCATCAATTATTCTCAATGCTTTTTCTTTATCGCCCGAATGAATTAACTCCATCCATTTTTCTTTATTTAGCTTAAATTCGTCAACGTCATAACCAAGCATAATAAAAGAACGCGGACTCCAATATAAATTATCTAATCTAATATCCCAGTCCCAAACGCCTTCACTCCCAGCCTCTAAGGCTAAACGCAATCTTTCTTCTGCCTTTCGTAAATTATTTTCCGATTTTTTCCTTTCGGTAATATCTTGAATAACTCCATACACTTTATTTTCTTCAACATTATAGATTGCAGTGGAATGAATATCTATAATTTTATTATCAGTTTTTCTTTTTATTTTAAATTCAATATTATAAGGTTTTTTATTATTTATTAAATCATATAATTCATTGTTTAATTTTTCTCTAAATTCTTTTAACGGAATATCAAGGATCTCCTCGAATTTGCTATTATTTCCATTAAAACCATATATTGCAACTGCCCCATTAGAGGCATAAACTGTTTTATTTGTTAAATCAATCTCCCAGTTTCCAAATCCGGCTACACTTTCAGCTCTGCTTAACCTAAACTCATTAATCTCTAAAGTTTTTGCATCTTCAATTTTTTTAATCATAAAGGTTGTTATTTTTCGTTTCCAAAAATAACCCAATCCAAAACCCAGTCCACCAACCAGAAGAAAAACGACCAAAATCAACTGTTTTAATTTGCTATATAACGAGTCATTAACTTCAGATATATCTATTTTTGCAATTAAGTACCAGCGCGAAAAAGGTACTTTTTTAATATAAGATACAACCTCTTCACCTCTGTAATCATTTCCGTAAAAAATATTTTTTTTGCCCAGCAAAGCAGCAACAGCAGGAACATTTATTTTGGAAAAAGGGATTTTTAGTTTTAAAGCAGATTGTTTGTCAAACCTAAGATTATTCAAAAAAACAGCTTGTTTTTTTTGCCCTTTAATTAGTAATGTTTCACCTGTTTGCGATTGAATTGGCCACTTTAACAATAGTGGATACAAATCTTTTTCGGGATTAATTCTAAAAGCCAATACACCAATTATTTCATCGTTTAGTTTTGTGTTAATTATCGGAACAAAAATATTTAAATATACTTTGTTGTCTTTTTCATTTATGTAAAAATCATCAAAAATAACATCTTTCAAATCACAAATCGCTTTTATTGTAGAAATTTCATGTTTTGAAGTTGACGTTAGACTATCGTAAAGAGTCAGCAATTCTTTGCTTTTATTATCAAACAAAGAAATTTTATCATATTTTTTAGATTTGTTATAATTTCCAAGCCATACATTTAATTCTTGTTTAGCTGCTAATTTATTTTTTCCAAAAATATAATTTTCAACAATTTTGGAAAAATATTCGTTTTTAAAAAACACCTTTAAATCGTTAAATTGTTCGGTCTTATATTGTTCTATTTCTCCCACTTTAAGCGTTGCTATTAACGAAAGCTGCTTTTCTATATTCTGGATATGATTTTTTTTATAATTTGAATAGTATAAAAAAGCAAATAAAACAATTATAAAAGAAAATATCACAAAAACCGCTATTAAAATTTGGAATATCTTGTGTGCTTTTTGGTCTGTTATTTTCTCACCCATAAGCCAATCCGAATTAATATTTTATTTTGAAATTCAATTTTTCATTATAATATTTAATATAACAAATATACTTTATAATAAAAACAACGATAATTAAAATATTTTTAATAAAGTAGATAATTTTTATCCACTTTATTAAAAAAAGCATTATATTACATAAAAAAAAGTGATACTTTATGCAAATTACAATAGCCGGTGAATACGCTATCCGAGCAATGTTGTTTTTAGCCGAACAACCATTTGGAAAAATTTTTCAGACTTCACAAATTGCTTTAGAAGCGGAGATACCAAAGCCTTTTTTACGCAAAATTCTTTCAATTTTAACAAAAGCCGAACTGGTAGAATCGACACGAGGTATTGGTGGTGGAATTAAACTTACAAAATCGGCAACGGAAATTAATTTATTAGAAATTGTGGAAGCTATTGACGGGAAAATTCTTTTTAATAAATGTTTTTTTGAGCCAAACTTTTGTCATCGAACCAACTGGTGTTCAGTTCATGCTGTTTGGAGTGAGGCGCAAAATTTGGTGCAAAATTTATTACAAAGTAAAACTTTATATAACCTTGTTTTATTAAATAAAACAAAAAAATCTTGTTTAAATTCAAAGACATTAATTAACACTTTAGATAATATTTAACAGTTATTTTTAACTTACATAAGGAGTATAAAAATGTTAGATCCTGTTTTATTAGGTCGTATTCAGTTTGCAATGACTGTAGGATTCCATTTTCTTTTCCCTCCCATTTCAATTGGTTTAGCTTGGTTAATATTTATTATTGAAACGTTAGGATGGAAAAGAAAAGAAGAGGCCTATGTTAAGCTTGGCAAATTTTTTGGAAAATTATTTGGCTTAGTTTTTGGCGTTGGTGTTGCAACAGGTATTGTGATGGAATTTCAGTTTGGCACTAATTGGGCAGAATACAGTAAATTTGTTGGCGATATATTTGGTGCCCCGTTAGCAGCTGAAGGTATTTTTGCTTTTTTCCTTGAATCTACTTTTTTAGGACTTTATTTATTTGGTCGTAATAAAGTTTCAAAAAAGGTTCATTGGTTTTCTTCCTTAATGGTTGCATTTGGTGCAACCCTTTCTGCTTTTTGGATTATTGTTGCAAATTCGTGGCAGCAAACCCCAACCGGTTATATATTAAAAAATATGAAAACCGGCCAAATAATATCAAACGAAACGTTTGCCGCAATGGAACACTCCGCACTTAAATTTGTACGTGCCGAATTAAACGACTTTTGGGGTGCCGTATTTAATCCTTCAACTTTAGTACGTTATTTCCATACGGTGGATGCAGCGTTAATTTCCGGTGCTTTTTTTATGGCAGGTATATCTGCATATCTTATTTTAAAAAATAAAGATGTCGATTTAATGAAAAAATCGCTTAAAATTGCGGTAATTTTTGGTTTTATTGTTTCGCTTTTAGAAGTATTTCCTTTTGGACATGAACATGGCAGACAAGTAGCAAAAACTCAGCCCGAAAAATTTGCGGCAATTCAAGGATTATACACAACTCAAGACGCTGCTGCTGTTGTTTTATTTGCTTTTCCAACCGATAAACCACCGGAACTAAAAGCCAAAATTGAAATTCCGGGAATTTTAAGCTGGCTGGCTTTTGGAGATATGAATGCTAAAATAAAAGGGATTAATGAATTTCCGCGCGAAAACATTCCCCCTTTGTTTATAACATTTGTTTCATATCATAATATGGTTGCCCTCGGAATGTATTTTATCCTTATAATGGGTATTGCAGTATATAAGCTTAAACGAAATACTTTATATACAAGTAAAAAATTCCTAAAAATTTTAGTTTGGTCTATTCCTTTACCGTTAATTGCATGCCAATTAGGCTGGATTGCTGCAGAAGTTGGGAGACAACCTTGGGTTGTATGGAAATTAATGAAAACCCGTGATGCAATTTCGTTTAGTGTACCGGCAGGTGAAGTATTATTTTCAATTATTCTTTTTGCAATTATTGATTTATTTTTATTGGTTTTTTTACTTCATTTCCTTAAAAAAGAAATAAACAGAGGTCCAAATTTTATTAAATCCAAGGAGGTTAAA
Organism: bacterium; assembly: GCA_043805435.1. GTDB lineage: Bacteria > Bacteroidota > Ignavibacteria > Ignavibacteriales > Melioribacteraceae > JAEXOD01. Next base: position 49,140 of record JAZDHY010000100.1, on the reverse strand, counting down.
GCATGATTGACCTTAATATTATATGGTTTTTATTAGTGGGGGTTTTAATTATTGGGTATGCAATACTTGATGGTTTTGATTTAGGGGTTGGGATTTTGCATTTTTTTGCAAAAGATGATAACGAAAAAAGAGTAAACTTAAACGCCGTTGGTCCCGTTTGGGATGGTAATGAAGTTTGGTTATTAACAGGTGGCGGAGCAATTTTTGCTGCTTTTCCTGTTGTATATGCAACAGTATTTAGCGGTTTTTATTTAGCAATGATATTACTTTTATTCGGATTAATAGCTCGAGCAGTTTCATTTGAGTTTAGGAAACACTCGCACGATGATAAGATGAAAAAAGTTTGGGATTTAGCATTTGTGTTTGGTAGTTTTCTACCCGCTTTATTATATGGTGTAGCATTTGGTAATATTTTAAATGGCATACCAATTGGATATAACGCCCAATATTTTGGCAACTTTTTTACATTGTTAAACCCGTTTTCGGTTTTAGTTGGTTTAGTTGGATTATTTATGTTTATTATGCATGGTGCAATATATATGACAATAAAATCAACCGATAATCAACAAAAAAAGATGTTCACTTTTGCTAAAAACAGTTATTATATTTTTGTAGGTTTATACATTATTGCAACTATTTATGCTTATATCGGTTCAAATTATTTATTTGCCGACAGTTTTTCAAATCCAATTTTTTACGTGTTAGTAATTTTATTACTCGGGTCAATAATTTATATCCCTATTGGGTTAAAAGCAAAAAAAACCGGATATACATTTACGGCATCTTCGGTAATGATTGCTACTATTATTTTAATTTCGGCATTAGCTATTTTCCCCCGCTTAGCTCCTTCAAGCATTAATTTAGAGAAATATAGCTTAACAATCTATAATGCTTCTGCTTCACAAAACACATTGGTTGTTATGCTAATTATGGCATTAATTGGAATGCCTGTTGTTATTGGGTATTCTATTTATATTTACAGAGTGTTTAAAGGGAAAGTAATACTTGGAGATGACGGATATTAATTTAAAATAAAAATAGCTGTCTTTGTTTTATTTGAAGACAGCTATCTATTATTTACTGTTCAAATGTTTTTTGTAATTTGGTTGGTACAAAATATACAATAACAATTACGCTTTTGTTTTTTTTAATTCTGCTAATTCGTTTTTAAGATTTAAAATGAGTTCGTTTTTCCAAATTATTAGCTCCTCCACCAAAAAATATCTCGAATTACGCAAAACCAGTTGTTTATAATTTGCAACAGAAATATTTTTTTGTGTATCTTGGTCGTTACCACCTTCATCCGAAAAATATTCTTCAATATCTGTACTAATTATATACAGTATTTCATTTACTTTTTCAATGGATATTTCTAAAAACTCTATACGTTTTTCTATCGAGTCCATTTCGTGTATCTTTGAACGAATAGTACCGATATCATATTCGTTTATTTCATTCATTGCTTCTTCATCAAACACAAAAGTACTTTTCACTTTTATCTCCAACTTATTACTACTCATTTTTTTTGCAAATTAGAAATGAAATACTATATTTTAATTTACCAAAAAATATTGCCAATAAAAACAATTTTCTGCATCAATTTACAAATTTTTCTTATTAATTTATTACAAAATATTTTAACAAGACATGCAGTATTTGTTCCAAGTTGAATGAAATATCTAAAAATATGCCCATTTTTACCAGACTTACTTTATACTATATTTTTTTTAACACTAATTTTAACTGCTCTTCATTAATATTGGTAGGAATACCGGTTTTTGACCAATGATTTTTACACCCGCAATAATCTAATAACAAACACTGTGCAGGTATATCTAAAGCCTTTAATTCAAGTCCGCCGGTTATTAAATTTAACGGGCATGCAACTCCAACAACCCCAATGTTTTGTCCAACAGCCCATTTTTTCAACCAATTTGAGAAATTAGACGAATGAGGAATAACAAACGTTTTGTAATTTAATACTTTTCCGGCTTTGCGATATTTATTTATATTACATTCATCTGCACAACCGGTACAAATAAGGTTCAAATCTTTTTTTAACGCTTTACAGCTACCATCTTGTTTTAAACGCATACAGGCTGGCAGCAATACAGCCCTTTGTGTAGTGTTATTAAAATCAGTTTTAAATGCTCTATTCATCAATTCGGCACCCAGCATACTTAAATGGTATTCAATTTCCGAACGGCCGCAAAAAATAAAATCTTCTTTCCATTTATAACTTTTCAAATCATTTTTAATAAATTTTTCGACATTTTTAGTATAAATACCTAATTTGTTTTTTGCTTTTTGGCTAAACAAATTAGAATTATTAATTATTTTTAACAGAAACAAGCTGCTTTCTTTTTCGGAGATTGAATCTATAAACTCTGCAAATAACTTTACCCGTTTAACCTCTTCCCTAAATTCGTTGGTTGAGTACATCCATCGGATTAGTTTGTTAATCTTTTTTTTTACAGGAATGTTTAATATCTCAGGTTCACATTTCGATTTGGTTAAAAATAAAGTTGCCAAAACGCCTCTTAATAAATCCGCATATTTTTTTACAGCTTCATTTATATTCCGTAATTTAATTAACCCCGAAAATATTTTATAATTTATATAAGATAAATTTATTGAGTGATTTAAATATAAATTCCAAACTACTCCAATCATTAAAAGATCATAATAATATTCTTCCCAACTTCTAATATTTTCCAATCTGCTATTTTTTAGAAATGATATATATCTATTTAATAAGCTTTTGTATTCTTTATCAGTACTAAGCACTAATTCGTCGGTAAATTCTTTAATCCTCAAATAATATTCGTTTTGTGTGCTGTTATCCAAATTAAGAATGTATGTAATGAAATTCATAATAATATAATAATTTAATAAAAAAATATTGTTTGTTATTAAGTCGTACAAATAATTAAATAGTTCTGTAATTTAATCGATTTGTTTTTATTAATAATATTGATTTGATTTACATCACATAAATTCCGACTTATAACAAAACAAAGAAGAAAGAGACTACTTGTTTTTATAGTGTTAAACTAAATATTTTTGTAATCGAAAACAAGATAAAATCGCGCCTCAAATAATATTTTATAATTATAAGATTTTTTTAGAAAAAAAAAGTAAATATTCATTATTACTATTAATAAAACGAATTTAAAAGATAAAATAATTTAATTAGCCTATTGATTTTATCCACAATAATTGTTTATATATATAAAGAAATTTTGGAGGAAATAGTATGTCGTCACTATATGAACTTGGAGTACCCCAAAAGGAAAGGCGTGGTATGGTATTTATTAATGGAGGCTCCTTTAACATGGGAAGCAACGAAGGAGAATCGGATGAAATGCCTATACATAATGTTTTTGTAAACAGCTTTTGGCTAGATAAATATCCGGTTACCGCCGGACAATATTATTTGTATTGCGGTTCCGTTGGTAAAGAATTTCCACATTTACCCGATTGGGAATTTAACGAAAATTGTCCTATGGTAAATATCTCTTGGCAGGAAGCGGTTGAATATGCCAAATGGGTTGGCAAACGTCTTCCAACCGAAGCGGAGTGGGAGTTTGCTGCAAAAGGCGGTATTAAATCTTCCAATTTTATTTTTTGTGGCAGCAATGATCCTGAAGAAATTGCTTGGTTTTGCAGAAATTCGGAAAATCCAATGCCGGTTGGAATTAAAAAACCAAACGAATTAGACATATATGACATGTGCGGAAACGTATGGGAATGGTGTAGTAACTGGTATAACGAAACTTATTACTCCGAAAGAATTGAAAATAACCCGATGGGGCCTTCTTTTGGAACATTAAAGGTTTTACGAGGCGGTTCGTTTTTTAACGATAGTTATTTCTTACGTTTATCCAACAGACATAGATTAGCTCCGCATAAACGCAACGGTATGATAGGGTTTAGATGTGCTAAAAACATGTAATAATTAACAAACATTTTTATAACAAAAAAGGCTGTCTTCACAGACAGCCTTTTTTGTTTATAAATTGAGTATTATTACTTTAATAATACAAATTTCTTGCTATTTACAAAGTTTTTACCATCAGTTAATGATGATGCAGTCATTCTATAAATATAAACACCGCTTGCTAATCTGTAACTATTAGCAGAAATGTCTAACGTATAATAACCTGCTTTAATATCAGCATTAAATAATACTGCAACTCTTTGACCGGTAATATCATACAATTCAAATGTAACTTTACTGTCAACAGGGACACTATAATTTACACGTGTTGTAGGATTAAATGGGTTTGGATAGTTTTGAGAAAGTTGGAATGTAGCAGGTAAGCCAATTTCAACTTCAACAACAGAACTATACGCAAATGTACCATCAAGGTCAATCATTTTTAATCTGTATGAATAAACACTACTTCCTGATATTTTTTCGGTAAATGTATATTCTTTCGGTTCAGTTGTTGTACCGGCTGCATTTACGCTTCCAACAGCAACCCATGAACTACCCGATTGTCTTTCAATAACATATTCTTTACTATTTACTTCCGTAGCTGTAATCCAGCTTAATGTAACAATACCATTATCTGCAGAGGCAATAAAAGAAGTTAATTCAACCGGAACAGGAGAAATAGTCCTATAAGCACCAAGTCCATTGTTTGTTGAAAGAACATATATATCTGCAGTACCGTCACCTCTCATACCAATGGCAACATCACCGGCACCATTAGTATTTACGTTAGTACCTAAAGTAGGAGTAACATCATAAATAGTAGCATCAGCAATTGTTGCTTTTGGTACTTTTAATAATTTACAATTTTCGTTACCGGCACCATATTGGAATACAGCAACAAATTCATAATCACCAATTTCACCAATGTATCTAACTGCGTTACCGCCTGAAGCTATAATAGTTGTAGCAATTGTACCAACCAATGTTCCGTCAGCAGTATATTTTTTCAATGGGAATGAAGTTCCTTTCCAATAAAAATCACCATTTGGTAATGGACCAACTGAAGCACTTGATGGAGTACCAGTTGTTACGTTATCACTTAAACTAATAACAGTAGGTTCGTTAACAAAAACACCACCTGCCATTGTCCATTTGAATACTTTTGGAATTCCGGCAGTAGCTGATGCAGCATAAACAACTGCTGTTCCTGCACTGTAATCACCAACAACCGTAAATTTATCGCCAATACGAGCTGCTAAAGAACCACCCGAATAAGATATAACATTAACAGCCAATGATGTTTCATTATCCCACATGTACACTTTAAATGGACTTGTAGAAATATTCAAAGTTAAATTGCCTGCAAATATTTTTCCGTCAGCAGAACATTCAACGTCATTAATTACATAAGTCCCACCGGCAAGTCCGGTTGTATTTAACTCACCTGCATCCGTTCCGGTAACTGCATCAATAATTTTAACAAATGTACCGCCATTACGCGATGCAACAAAAACACGCGGATTAGATTTTGTAGCAGAGGTTGTATTTCCAAAAGCCAAACCTCTTTCCAAATGAGTTGTAAGGAACCAAGAAGGCATATTGTTTTGTGATGCACTACGTTCCCACAAAGTATTGTATTGTGGAGGTGTATATGGAATACCAATAACACGTATCATCCATGCACGTTCAGTTGTTATTACTAATGGCGACCACAATGTATCATTAGCAGTGTAGAAACTATGTCCAGGAACAAATCCTGTATTATGAGCTCCCAAAGGATAAGTTATGGCAGCAGCAAATTGAATTCCTACCCAATATGTTTGATCCGTTAAGAAAGTTGGGGCGTTATTACCTAAAGGTAATGTTACATAAGCACCGGCATCTCCGGCTGTTATGTAGTTTTCGCCTGCAAATTTCTTTACATATATAAGAGTACCCGGAGCTAAACTATCTGTACCGGCAGCCCAAACTTTTACAGTAACTGAATCTGCATTAGCTTCATTACGATAAAAAGCATCAATATTTGCCAAACGCATATTTTCAGTTGCTTTAAATCTTACAGCGGCTGTAAATTGAGATGTTGATACACCCAAGCCTATATATGTAGATTGAATATTTGAACCATTATCATATTTAATTTTAATCATTGGATCCGGATATACTAAGGTTTTAAAGTTGGTTTTAGCATTATTTAAAACGTTAGTTGTATCACCTGCAGAAACGATACCGGTAATAGTAGTAAATGTACCGCGTGCAGTAGGTGTTGCACTAAATCCTAAACTATCCATACCATTAAATGGTAATCCCGGTTTATTTATTGCTGAACCGGCTACGCCATTAAATGAATAATTAAATGTATAAGGATTTGATAACAAACCTTGATTTTTTACTCTTGCATAAAGATTAACAGGTCTATAACCTTCTGCAAAAGGTGTAGAATTAATATAAGAAACCAAGTTAGTTGTAAAATCTTCCGAGCTATAAACAGGCACATAATTATTTGAAGCCCTTGATACAACACCAGTAACAGATTTAACATCTAAAGTAGTTTCAGTTGGAACACCTTTTAAATCAATAGATTCTTTAAAAGGATTTGGAATTGCATCAATCTGAACTAATTCAGTGATTGCATAATCATTATCCAGAACAATTCCTATTTCTACATCATCCAGATATAAATTTAACATATCTGCGTCTGAATAACATTGGAATCCTACATAATATAATCCTGAAGTAGGAGCAGTAAAATAAACCATATTATTTAAATATGTAACACTTAATATATTAGGATGATCAGCTAAAACAGAATCAACAGAAGCTGCACTAGGTGCATCACCAATTACAACTTTCATTTTTTCGGCATAGTTAGTTGATCCTGCTTTATAATAATATGAAATATAATATGTTTTACCTGCTTGTAAATTTAAAGCTGGTGTAAACAAATAATCATCTCCCGGTAAAGTACTGCTATATGCGTAAGCTGCACTTGCTAAACCGGTATGAGGAGAAGTTGTTAAACGAACCCAAGGTTTTCCGCCATTTAAGTCTTCTTTTACCCATCCTGCCGGTGGGAAAGTTGTACTTTCAAAACCTTGAACTAATGGGAAATTATTAATAGTTAAAGGATTAACTGTTAACACACCCGAATTGTTGTTCCAGAAACCGCCGGTACCACCGTATGTAATTATTCCGCCTAAATACTGAAATTTACTTGCATAATAATATGTCCCTTGTGGTAAATCTGAACCAATATTTGCCATAAATTCATCATTGTTTCCTGAATTTACATTAAATGTAGCAGGTATCCAGTTTGTCCATGTAGCAGGGTCAGTATCAGTCGAACTAACACCAATCCAACAATCTAAGTTTGGTGTAGCACCCGGGTTTAGTGTTACTCCGTTAATATATGCTTGAGCATAAACTGTAACGGATTCGCCTTCCATTATTGTGCTGGTTAATGGCCATTGCAAATTACACCAATCTACAGAAACATTCGATATTTCTTCAACACTGAATTTATCTAAATAGATATTATTGCCATAAGCACTTATGGCTTTAAGCATAATAACTCTTCCGCTGCCTGTAGTTGTATTTGGCAAATCAAACGAATATTCATACCAGCCGGCTGCAGCAACTACAGGGGCTAAAGTCATATTACGATTAATTGTACCTAATAAAGTTGCTGTTGCAGCATTATTTTCTGTATTATAATATATTTCTACTTTATCAACAGAGGAAACATAACCGGCATCTCTGTACATCCAGAATTTTACTTTAAAATCCCCTGCCGGGAAAGCAAATTCAGGAGATACTAAAGTTGCGTTTGCACCACTGCTATAATCATAACAAGCATATTTAAGCATGTGAGTGCCATCTTTTGGTACACATGTAGGATATGTACCTGCTGTAACTCTAGTGAATAATTTACTAGTTGGGCTGGATTGTGTCCAACCTGTTGGTAAAAAGTCTACTCCATCCCAGCTCTGAACATAAGGGAACGAAGACACTTGAGGATTAGGAGTAGTAATACCGGCTTTAAATATGTATCCATTAGAACCAACAGAATAAAAATCAGTGATAGCTTTTGCATCACCGGTTCTGTAGTTAACATTATACATATTACTGCCATTAGTGTTAATACTTCCCCATGTTGCGCCGCCATCGGTTGTGTTAAATGAAACGCCGGTGTAACCGACAACCATACCAATATTTTGATCAATAAAACTTAAATTATAAAATACGTAATCTCTTGTCGGAACAGTTAAAGTATCCCAATTTGCTCCGCCGTTTGTGGTTTTATAAAATCTTCCTGCACTTCCTGTCATATATCCATTATTTTGATCGAACATCTGAACGTCATATACATAACCTGCTGTATATCCGCCATCAACAAATGCCTGAGCAACCCAAGTTGCGCCGCCATCGGTTGTTTTCCATGGTTTTGGATTATTATTAGCGATGTAACCAACATTCTCATTAACCATATCAGCAGCCCAAATAGTTCCGACTGCAGTATATAGCGTTTGAGCAACCCATGTAGCACCACCATCGGTAGTTTTCCATGAAACGTTAGTAGCAGTTGAAGGTGCCGAGGCAAAGACCCAGCCGACATTAGCATTAACAAAGTCTATTTTCTTTAATGTAATTGTATTAGGAATACCGGCTGCAACAGAATCCCAAGAAACGCCGCCGTTTGTTGTTTTGTAAATAGCACCAAAAGTACCACATGCAAATCCGTCATTATCATTAAGCATTTGCAAAGCCCAAATTGCGGATTTTGGATTAACAACATCTATTGAATTTTTATTTTCTTCAATATTTTGTTGTTCTTCTACAAAAATAGGTTTATCAGACTGTACTGATTGGCCTTTTGTTGTTGCAGAAATTTTCCATGTAGCTCCATTATCGGTTGAATACATAAATTGATCAAAAACCGTACCGGCAGATGAAGGAGCACCAACAGTAATTATTTTGCCTGAGGCATTTGACCAAACGTCATTTATTTGACCCGGTTTAACCAAAGTTGTATAAGTTTTTATATCACTTACACTTGTTCTTTTATTAATTAAACCAAAAGCTCCAACTGTTAAAAATGGTTCACCAGTTGCTGAAAAATCTGAAGCATAATATGTACTTGTCCATGGTTGTTGTGCAACCGGAGCAACTACACCAACTGTATCCCAGGTGGTGCCATTATCGGTACTCTTAAAATTATAAAACGAATAACCGGTCAAATAAATTGTTGAACCTACATTATCAATATCATAAAAAGTTGCTGTTGAAGGTAAAACAATACTTCCGGTTCCTAGTGCTGCAGTCCATGTTGCACCACCATCTGCGGTTGTATAACATTTTCCTGTTGAACCAGCAGAAAAACCTCTTAAAGCATCAATAAAATGAAGTTTGTACATAACAGTTGTAGCACCCGTATTAACGGTTGCCCAAGTTGTACCACCGTCTGTAGTTCTTCTGATATTACCCGAAGTTGTGGCAACGTTTATTGTAACATCGTCAGCGGTATAAACATCATAAAAATTAGATGTTACTCCTGCTGAGATTAATGCCCAATTGTTTCCGCCGTCGGTAGTTTTTAATAAAGTACCGGTTGTACCGGCAATATAACCAACATTATCATTCATAAAATAAATTTGATATAGTGTAATCGTGCTTGTAGTAAGCAATGGATTAGTAGTTGGTTCAACCCAAGTTGTACCGCCATCGTTAGTAATGGCAATAGTACCGCTTGAACCAACAACTATACCATGGTTTTGGGTAAACCAATGGGCATCATAATCGCTTGATTTTTGCCCTGAATTTCCATAGTTTCTACCAACTTTATGATGGAATGTCCAGGACAAACCGGCATCGGTAGTTTTTATAAATGTACCGGAATAACCGCCGGCATACCAAATGTTTGCATCAAACATCTCAACCCAACGCAAAGTATTACCCTGTGGTGTTTCGTGTTGCCACTTCCAAACAGAGTTTTCTTGTGCATAGGAGTTAAATGTGAAGACAAACAAAAGGATAACTAAAAGAGGTAAAAATAACTTCCTCATAAAACGAACCTCATATATGTTTGTGAATGAAAAGTAATTATTTAAATTAGTACTCATTAATTAAATAAGCAAGTAAAATTTTATAATTATTTAAAACAATCTTATACCTGCTCCATTTCCAACATAATATTTTATAAATTTTGGCGATTTTTATTTAATCATGCAAAAATTATTAAAAATGTTATTTTCTTAAAATTATACTTGCTTAATAACTTAAGTTGCAATATTTTGTAGAAATGATTTTTTTTATCAATAGAAAATGGAATAATTTATGAGAACAATAGTATCGCTACCAGGAGATGGAATTGGAAAAGTTGTAACGCCGGAAGCTATAAGAGTATTAGATGCCGTAGGATTTAAAGCTAATTATGTACACGGTGATATTGGATGGGACTTTTGGGTAAATGAAGGCGATCCATTACCAAAACGAACAATCGACCTTTTAGAAAAACATAAAATTGGACTTTTTGGAGCAATAACAAGTAAACCAAAAGAAGCTGCTGCAAAAGAATTAGCCCCCGAGTTGCAAGATAAAGGATATGTTTATTACAGCCCAATTGTAGCTCTTCGCCAGCATTTTGACTTGGATCTTTGTATTCGACCTTGTATTTCTTTTAAAGGTAATCCTTTAAATTTTATACGAAAAGGTGCAGAAGATATTGAAGAACCGATTGTTGATACTGTAATTTTCAGACAAAATACCGAAGGATTATACAGCGGTGTTGAGTGGACAAATCCTCCTAAAGTTGTTCGTGATGCTTTGGAAACTCACCCCAAAATGGCTTTTTATAAAAATGTACCAAGTGAAGATTTAGCTATATCAACTCGTATTTTTTCGCGCAACGCATGTAAAAGAATTATTCGTTCGGGTTTTGAATATGCAAAAGCTTATGGATATAAAAATTTAACTATTTGTGAAAAACCTAATGTAATTCGCGAAACAAGCGGTATGATGCTTAAAGAAGCCAAGTTAATGGCTAAAGAATATCCGGGTATTGATTTGTGGGATACCAATATTGATGCACAAATGATGTGGCTGACAAAAAATCCGGAAAATTATGGTGTTATTGTTGCAGGTAATATGTTTGGTGATATTATTAGTGATGGTTTTGCCGGTTTAGTTGGCGGACTTGGTTTTGCATGCAGTGCAAACATTGGTGCAGAAGTTGCCGTTTTTGAACCTACTCATGGTTCGGCTCCAAAGTATGAAAAACTTAATCCGTCTATTGTTAATCCTATTGCAATGGTATTAAGTGCATGTATGATGCTTGACCATATTGGTGAACATGAATATTCTTTAAAAATTAAAAATGCAATTGCCAAAGTTATTGAAGAAGGGAAAGTTAAAACATACGATATGCTAAAGCTTAAAGGCGGGGCCGATGTATTTTCTAAAGGGGCATGCACAACAAGCCAAATGACCGACGCAATTATTGCAAATTTATAAATTAATTTTTGTTGGTCACATTATAGCGGTTTTGATAAATTTATTAATATATCCTTCTCTTAAAAAAGAGAGGTATATATGCTTTTATTAAAACAAAAATTCTAAATTACACAAACAAAACGAGTTTAATATGAGAGATAAAGTATTAAAAATATGGCCCGAAATCAATTGGATTAAGAATGAGGAATTAAAAGAAAAGGTTTTAGCATGTTGGATTTACGCAGTTGAAAACAGCGTGCTTTCCCCGGAAGATTTGGAAACTATACCCTTTTCACTTCTTATTAAAGATTGCAGTGTTTCGTTTATGAACCACAAAAGAACCTGCGTTCAATTGGCAGTTGAAATGGCAAAAATAATGCGCACAAATTTTAAAGATGAAATAAAAATTGATATGGATATGCTGATTGCAGGGGCAATATTAATTGATGTTGGCAAACTAATTGAATATGAATTAATTGACGGAAAATTAACAACTTCAAAAGCCGGTAAATTAGTTCGTCATCCTTTTAGCGGTATAGCCGTTGCCGATAGATTTAACCTGCCTGCAGAAGTACTGCATATTATAGGAACTCATTCCAAAGAAGGTGATTTAGGTAAAAGAACTGTTGAATCGATTATTGTACATCATGCCGATTTTGTAAGTTTTGACCCATTTAGACCGGAAGTTACAATAAAATTATAAAAGGAAAATTACTATGGGACAAAATTTAATTGAAAAAATAGCTCAAAAATATGCAGTTGGATTAGATGACGGACAGCTTGTTGTTAGCGGTGATTTTATTTCCATTCGTCCTGCTTATATAATGACTCATGACAATACCGGAGCCGTGATTCCAAAATTTAAAAGTATTGGCGCAAAAAAGTTTGCCAATCCCCGTCAAGTTGTTCATACATTAGATCACAACGTACAAGATACTTCCGAAAAAAATTTGGAGAAGTATAGAAAAATTGAAGAGTTTTCCAAAACTATGGGCGCCGATTTTTATCCCGCCGGAAGAGGAATTGGTCATCAAATTATGTGCGAAGAAGGTTATGCTTTTCCGGGCACAATGGCCGTTGCGTCCGACAGTCATTCAAATATGTATGGCGGACTTGGTTGTTTAGGTACGCCCATTGTTCGTACCGATGCCGCTTCTATTTGGGCAACAGGCCGAACTTGGTGGCAAATTCCTCCAATTGCTAAAGTGAACTTAAATAATACCTTAAATAAAGGTGTAACAGGCAAGGATTTAATAATTGCTTTATGCGGTTATTTTAATAACGACGAAGTATTAAATTACGGAATTGAATTTTCCGGTAAAGGAGTTTCAGAACTTTCTGTTGAGCAGAGACTTACAATTGCAAACATGACAACAGAATGGGGAGCACTTGTCGGTTTATTCCCTATTGATGAAACAACAATCAATTGGTTAAAAAAACGTAACTTGTTTATTGCACATAGAGGATTATCAGGCGTAAATTCCGATATGGACGGAAAAGGAAAACATCCACGCATTAATGATACATCCATTAACAATTTGGAAAAAGCCATTGTTGATCTTAAACCGGACGAAGATGCTTTTTATTCAAAAATTATCAACATCAATTTATCCTCTATCGAACCTTATGTTTCGGGTCCGAATACTGTAAAAAAAATGACTAAGGTATCAACAATAAGTAATGAAAAAATATCCATAAACAAAGCTTATTTACTTTCTTGCGTTAATAGCCGGGTTGATGATATTGCTGAAGCTGCTGCAATATTAAAAAATAAAAAAGTAGCAAACCATGTAAAATTTTATATTGCGGCTGCATCAAGTGAAGTTCAACAAGAGTCCGAAATACGGGGTGATTGGCAGATTTTAATAAATGCCGGTGCAATTCCTTTACCTCCAAGCTGCGGGCCGTGTATAGGATTAGGAACCGGATTGCTTGAAGATGGCGAGGTTGGTATTTCGGCAACTAACCGAAACTTTAAAGGGAGAATGGGTTCACCATCTGCTTTGGCGTATTTAGCATCCCCTGCTGTTGTTGCTGCAAGTGCCGCCGCCGGTTATATTACCAATCAAAACGAAAATAACCCTGTTGATATTGCAGCAGACATTACTTCTTTTAAATCTTCTTTAATAAGAAATGAAAAGGTAAAAATAGTGCCCGGTTTTCCTGAAAATATTGTCGGTGATTTAATTTATTGTTATCAAAACAACTTAAATACAGACGGAATTTATCCCGGTAAATATACCTATAATGACGATTTCACACCCGATGATCAAGCAAAAGTAGTTATGGAAAATTATGATCCTGAATTTAAGTGTATTGCATGTAAAGGTGATATTTTAGTTGGTGGTTTTAATTTTGGTAACGGCAGTTCCAGAGAGCAAGCCGCCACAGCATTAAAATATAAAGGAATACAATTAGTTATTGCAGGTTCGTTTAGCGAAACTTATAAAAGAAATGCGTTAAATAATGGATTTTTAGTGTTAGAAGTGCCCGAATTAATAAATGATTTATTTGACAAATATGGCACATCTAAATTAACCTTAAAACCAAATTTAAAAATTAATGTAAATTTTGTTGATTCTGTAATTTCATTTGATAACAAAATTTATTATATTAGTCCGGTAGGAAAGGCTGCTCAAGAACTTATTATTGACGGCGGGTTAGAAAATTGGGTTTGTAAAAATTTGGAATAAAAGCACCAATAAGGTGTTACTTAAACAAATAATAATGAGGTGAAAGATGATATTCACACATGAATTTACAACACCGCGCAATCTTTACGATAAACTTATCCGTGAAAATGAACAATTGGATATGGTTGTAAGTGGAGATACAATACTTGATTTTGTTTGTACTGCCGTATGTTTGCATGAATGGTTAAAAAATGCACCTCAAAACGAAACTACTGCTCAATTTGTTAATAAAGTTTCGCGCGATCCAAATATTAAGATATGTAAAGATATATTTGCCTGTAAGGCAACATTTTGTGTAAAAATTGATGATCCGGCTTTGGAAGAAGGTTCTTTATTTGAACATATTAGAGTTCCTGAAAATTATGATTTACTCGCTTACACAAATCAGACAAAAAAGTTTACTTTAACTATTGCAACCAAAGAAGTTGATATTTTTAAATTTAAAGAAGAAATAGCCCTTCTTTATGCAATTTACTTTAAGGTTTAATAGAATAAAGTATTAACTTAATATATTCCTATTTCTTAAAAACAGCAGCAATCATTAATATTGCTGCTGTTTTTTTTTGTTAAACCTAAAGTTTGCGTTGGAATTTTTTATCATCAGAAATCTCCATATTATTGCAAGCACAACTATAAGAATAAATAAAATGAAGAAATAGGAAACTTAAAACTGAGGAATATTATTCATGCTCAAGAGAAAAGTATTAATAATGGACTTAATAGAACAATATTTTGAAATAGATTATGTGATTTTATAAGAACGAACAGAAAATGTTAGCAAAAGTGTATTTGATGATAAATATTTTGAAAAACAGATAATGATTAAATTATTGTTATCATCCCGCTTAGCGGGAGGAATGTTTATAGCAGAATCAAGGGCCTAGAATAATGGAGCTGTAGCGCAGCGGCATAGAATATTGATGATAAAAAATACGGGAAAATAATATCGCTGCGCTGCAGCTTGGAGTTGTTGGGTGGCGGGTTTTCCTATAAACATTTCTCCCGCTATGCGGGATTCGTTTCCAACTTATAGATATTTTTTAACTTTGTTAAATTGCAGCATAAACCACTGTTCGCAAACCTGAATATTCAAACAACTTAACATGTAAATGAGTCACCGCTATTGCTGAAAGCATTACAAATTTATTAATTTTTAAATTAGATGATAAAGCATCCTTATATAAAATTTTTCTTTTTGGTTCCATAGAGACCACGTTATTTTAACTAGCCCCAACCTAAATATATGCAAACCGTCATTTATACTACATATAGTTGAAGCCAAAAAACGGCTTCGGTCTGTTTATTCTTTTCATCTCTTGGCATAAAATGATTCAAAACACAGTTTTTTTCTAACGTAAAATTCGGGTAAACATAAAGTTATCCCATAATTTATATCTGCGTTTGCTAAACAAATATGCTAAAATTAACAATTTCCTAACGCTTTGGAAAGCAGGACTTTTACATCCTCCGCAAATTTATTCATAGTTGGATTATTAACAACCCGCATTAAAGGAACGAGATCCATAATGGAAATTTCAACTTGGTTATTATCATGTTTTTGTATAACAACACTGCAAGGAAGTAATACCCCTGCTTTATTTTCGGCTTGTAAAACTTCATAAGCAAATTTAGGATTACAAGCACCCAATATTTTGTAATCCCTAAAATCTGCATTAATTTTATTTTTAAATGTCTGTTTAACATCAATCTCTGTTAAAATTCCAAATCCAACTTTTTTTAGTTCTTCGGTAATTTTTTGAACTGATTCGTCAAAACCTAAATCTACAAATTTTGTTAAATAGTAGTCCATAATATCTCCTTTTTATTAAGTTAGATTCAGAATATCATCAAAAGATTCAATGTCCTTTATTTGCTTAATTCCTTCAAATATTGATAAGTAAGTCGTACAGCATAACCGGTATTATATTTTTCGGTATAACTTTTTAATTTGTACTTAATAGATGGTCCTGCAATATCCAAATGAGCCCATTTTTGATTTTCATCCACAAAATGCTCTAAAAACTTTGCAGCGGTAATAGCACCTCCCCATTTCCCACCAAGATTTTTGACATCCGCCAAATCACCCTTTATTAAGGTATTATATTCATCCCACATTGGGAACTGCCAAAGTTTTTCATTAGTTATTTTAGAAGCCTTTAATAAATCTTCTGCAAGTGTTTCATCATTTGAAAACAATCCTGCAGCAAATTCACCAAGCGCAACCACAACAGCACCTGTTAAAGTTGCATAATCTATTACATAATCCGGTTTTTGTTTACATGCATAATATAAAGCGTCTGCAAGTATTATGCGGCCTTCCGCATCTGTATCCATAACCTCAATTGTTTTACCGGAAGCAGTTCTAATAATATCACTTGGTTTATATGCACTGCCAGAAATCACATTTTCAACTGCGGGAATTACTCCAATAATATGAATAGGAAGTTTTTCTAAAGCTGCGGCTTTAATTGCACCAATTACAACACCTGCACCGGCCATATCTGCTTTCATCTCAACCATACCGGATGTTGTTTTTAACGAAAGACCACCAGCATCGTATGTTACTCCTTTACCAACTAAAGTAACTTTTGCTTTGGCTTTAGTTTTGGGTTTATATTCAATAACAATTAACAAAGGAGGATTTATACTTGCCTTCCCAACAGATGATATTCCCCACATACCCATTATTTGGAGCTGCTGTTTAATAAACAGTTTTACGTTTACGCCTAATTTAATTAACTCAACCTTGGCTTGTTTGGCTAATTCTTGAGGAGTTAAAAAATCGGGTATTTCGTTTATCAAATTTCTGGATAAATAAACTGCGTTCATTATATTTTCAGCCACACGAATTGCCTCGGTATTTTCGGTAATACTTTTGCTGACAATAAACACATTTAATTTTTTAGATTCTTTTCTGTCACTTTTATATTTATTAAATGCGTAATTACCTAAATATAAGCCTTCAATAAATGTTTGATGATAATACGACTCGTCTGCAAAATATTTTTCAAATAGAATAAAATCCGGAATTTCGATATATAAATTTTTAACTGGTTCGTTTTCGTAACGGATAATTAATGAAGATATATAATCTCTAAAAAAATCATTATCAAATTTTTTATCTATTTTGACTTTTTTTAATAATGACAAATATGGAGTATCGTTTTTGCCGGCCAAAATTAATTCCGATTCCTCTTTTGAAAGGAATTTTTCTTTTTGAACAGAATTAATTTTGGTTCTGTTTTTTTTCAAAAAATCAGCAATAGCTTTATTTAGATTATCATCATCAATACAAAACTTTATAACAATTGATTTTTCGTCAATGGTCTCTATTTTATCCAATGCCTTTACTGTCAACTTAAACATTTTTTTCTCCCAATTGATATTTGCTTATATACTCTTCTGCTTCTTTAATTATTAATGGAATATATTTTTCCATTTCTTCATTCGTAAATCTAATGCCGGAAGCAAAATAATGGCCGCCTCCTCCATATTTTTTTGCCATTAGATTAACAGGCACATTCCCTCTTGAACGCAGGCTGACTTTAAATCCGTCTTTTAATTCAAAAAATAACAATCCTATAAATACACCCTTAATTGACAAACAATAATTAACAAATCCATCAACTTCCGATTCGTCAACCTCATTTTGCTCAATCATTTTTTGTGTAATTATCATGTAACTTACATTTTGCGCTCCATTTAAATGTAATGTTGTTAACACTTCACCCAACAACTTCAATTTACCGTAACCCGAATTATCATATATCTGTTCGTGTATTTCTTTCGGAATTACTCCGATATCCAAAAATTCGGCAATTATTTTATGAGTTTTTGAAGTTGTCCTTTCGTATCGGAAAGAACCTGTATCGGTCATAATTGCAGCATATAATACATAAGCAATATCATAATCTAGTTTGATAATATTTGTATTTTCAATAAAATTATATATAATTTCTCCGGTGGCACAACTGTTTGTATCAATTAATATGTTTTGAGTAAAATTTTCAGGATATTCATGATGGTCAACACAAATCATTTCTTTTTTGGCAGCTCGTATAACCGTTTCCATACTTTTTGTACGGCTTATTGAATTTAGATCTAATAAAACAATTACATCACAATTATTGATTTCCTCATTATGGATATCTGCAATATATTGTTCAATAATATTATTTTTATCCATAAAAAGAAGATTTTCGGGAGTGGCACTATAATTAATTATCTTAATTTCTTTATTCATTTTATTCAATAAATAATAAAAAGCTAATTCACTTCCAATAGCATCGGCATCGGGATTTACATGACTTGTTAATACAAATTTTTGATTATCTTTTATAAGTGAAGCTAATTGACTAAATGTTATCATATATACTCGTTATTAAAATTATTAGTTGCGCAAAAACCCATTTTTGTTTTCCATTTGCCCGCCCCATAAACAAACTGTGTTAAAATTAAAAAAACCGAACTCACCCGTCTAAAATTCAGCCGGGCACCGCCCCTTTGTCGCCTCTCTTTGAAGAGAGAGGAAATATAGAACGGCATGTTATTGTTCTATATATTTTTACAGTCACTCCCCTTCTATTTTTAAGAGAAGAGCTTGTCCCGCTCTTTTTGCGGGAGGTTGGGGAACAATGTCCGGCTGATTTTAGACGGATGAGTTCCATTTTATTACAATTATTCCCCAATTTTCACACAGTCTGTTTATGGCGCGATTATTTAAACTCTAAAGATACAACACTATAAATACAATTTCCTTATAAATATAAATGATGTTTAATATAACCATAATATCAAAAACCCAAAGGGCGCAACACGTATAATTTATAAAAACAATACCCCTATCAAATAAAAAACAGGGGTATTATTAAAAATGTTAAACTTAACAAAAAAAATCTATTTTACTTTCCAGGTACTTGTTCCGTAAAGTAATTTTTTCAAATCACCTTTACCTTTTTTATTTGTAACCATTTCAATTTGACTAGTTAAAGCCTCATTATATGTTGGTTTAATAATCTGGCGATATATACCAATTGGTGTCGGCAAACCGGCATGGTCATTTAAATGGGCTAAAATAAAAGCACGAGTAGGATTTTGATCAAATTCGTCATGTACTAATGCGTCGTTTATTGAATTATGCCCGTCATTCAAATCTATAATTACAGGTGTAAATCCATCCAATTTAATTGCTTTTTCTTTATTTTTACCAAAAACCATCGGTTTATTATGTTCAAGAACCAAAACATTATCGGCTTTAGTTTCTTTATTTGTCAAATTTTCAAAAGTGGCATCGTTAAAAATAACACAATTTTGATATATTTCTATAAATGCAGTACCTTTATGTTCGGCAGCTCTTTTTATCATTTCCTGCATGTGCTTAAGATCTCTATCTAAAGTTTTTGCAACAAATGTTGCTTCCGAACCAAGAGCTAATGAAGCAGGATTAAAAGGATAATCAATAGAGCCATAAGGGCTGCTTTTTGTTATTTTTCCCTTTTCGGAAGTAGGTGAATATTGACCTTTTGTTAATCCGTATATCTGATTATTGAACATTAATATTTTCAAGTCAACATTTTTTCTGCAGGCATGAATAAAATGGTTTCCGCCAATACTCATTAAATCACCATCGCCTGTGGCAACCCAAACCGAAAGTTCAGGGCGAGTTAATTTTAATCCCGTTGCAATTGCAGGTGCTCTTCCATGGATAGTATGGAATCCGTATGTTCCCATGTAATACGGAAAACGACTAGAGCATCCAATGCCGGCAACCCAAACAATATTTTCTTTTTTTATTCCAATATCAGGAAAAGTTCTTTGAACTTGTGCTAAAACGGAATAATCGCCGCAACCCGGGCACCATCTAACATCTATTCCCGATGAAAAATCCTTTGCTGTAAGCTTAACTTCCTGAGTTTCTACTTTAATATTATTTTCCATTTTCGCCTCCAAGTATTTCTCTAATCTTATTTTGTATATCATGCGCCTTAAATGGTAATCCTTTCATTATATTAAGCTGAATAACATCAACCAAATATTCACTTTTAATTACACTTGCAAGCTGTCCTAAATTTATTTCGGGTATTAAAACATGTTTGTATTTTTTTAATATTTCCCCTAAATTAGAAGGGAAAGGATTAATATATTTCAAATGAATTTGTGCTGCCTTAACGCCTTCGTTTCTTAGACATTTTACTGCCTCAGAAATAGAACCGCGTGTACCACCCCATCCTACAACTAAAACTTCTGCATCTTCATCGCCTAATATCTTAAGTAATGGAATATCTTTTGCAATTCCCTTTACTTTTTTTGCACGTAATTTACACATTAAGTCATGATTATCGGAATCATAACTAACAGAACCGGTAATATTAGCTTTTTCAAGACCGCCTATTCTATGTTCTAATCCCGGAGTTCCCGGTATTGCCCAAGGGCGGGCTAAGTTTTCATCTCTTAAATAAGGTGTAAATCCTTCAACTTCTTTTCTATAACTAATTTTAATAGGTTCCAATTCATCAATTTCGGGTAATTTCCACGGTTCTGCACCATTAGCAATATAACCATCTGTAAGCAGCAAAACCGGAGTCATATATTTTAGAGCAATACGGCTTGCTTCAATTGCCATATAAAAACAATCACTTGGAGTACTTGCGGCTAAAACCGGAATTGGTGATTCGCCATTTCTTCCATATAATGCCTGAAATAAATCGGCTTGTTCTGTTTTAGTTGGCAAACCTGTACTTGGACCGCCTCTTTGAACATCTACAATAACCAAAGGTAATTCAGTCATTACAGCCAAACCCATTGCTTCCGATTTTAACGCCAAACCGGGGCCGCTTGTTGTTGTTAATGCTAAGGCACCACCAAAAGAAGCACCTATTGCACTTGCAATACCTGCAATTTCATCTTCGGCCTGAAAAGTTTTAACACCATAATTTTTATAATAGCTTAAATAATGCAAAATTTCCGAAGCCGGAGTTATAGGATATGACCCTAAAAACAAAGGTAAGTCGGCTAATAGAGATGCAGCCACAAATCCAATTGCTGTTGCTTCGTTACCGGAAATATTTCTATATGTGCCTTTTGCCAATTGTGCCGATTTAATATCAAAACGGGTTGTAAATAATTCGGTATGTTCCCCATAATTATAACCCGATTTAAGTGCTATTTCGTTAGCTTCTTTAAGTTCAGGTTTTTTTGCAAATTTTTGACCTATCCAATCTATTGTAGGTTTTAATTCGCGGTTAAACATCCAATACATTAAGCCAAGTGCAAAAAAGTTTTTACATCTAACCACTTCTTTCATAGTTAGCTTTGTGTCTTTTAATGCATTTGAGGTTAATGTTGTAATTGGGACAATATACACTCTGTAATTTGCTAAAGAGTCGTTTTCCAATGGATTTTCTTTGTATTTAGCTAATTGTAAATTTTTTGAATCAAAAGCATCTTGATTTACAATTATTGTTGCTCCTTTTTTAAGGTCTTTTAAATTTACTTTTAAAGCAGCAGGATTCATTGCTACCAATACATCGGGACTATCTCCCGGAGTATGACTTACAGTAGAACTGAAGTGAAGCTGAAAACCGCTTACGCCATAGGTTGTTCCGGCAGGAGCCCTTATTTCAGCAGGATAATCGGGTAGTGTACTCAAATCGTTTCCAAACAAAGCCGTAGTATCGCTAAACTGTGAGCCAGTTAGCTGCATACCATCACCAGAATCTCCGGCAAATCTAACAGTAACTTCTGTTAACTCAAATATTTCTTTCTCTTGTGACATTTTACTCAACTCATTTTTTTGAATTTGTTTATTGTATGCAAAAATAATAAAAATTTAATATTAAACAATCTTTATATTTATTTTGCTAACTTCATATAATCATAAAATTCTTCTGCATTTACAAAACCTGTAAGCCTTTTTACTTCATTTCCCTTATTATCTATTATCAATACAGTCGGCATACCTAAAATATTAAACTTTTTGCGCAATTTTTCGTTCTTTTCCGAAAGTGTCTGTGTCATATCAACTTTATAAAAGGTAAATAATTTTGACTCTTTTATTATTTTAGAATCCGAAAAAGTTAATTTATCCAACTCTTTGCAAGGGATACACCAATCGGCATAAAAATCTATTACTATTTTTTCGTTATTAGCAATTGATTGATTATATGCTTCCAGACTAAATTTTTTCCATTCCGGTGATAGTTTTTCGCTTGGAATTATTAAATAAACAGCAAATGCTAAAACAATAATTGAAATTATATACTTAAATAATGAAAAACCTTTTACATTTTTTGCGGAATTATCAAAAAACAGTATATATAATGCCGCAATAATCATAAATATTGGTAATATATAGGATTTTACAGGTTCCGGTATTATTGGTTGTAAAAAGTATATTGCCATACCAACTAAAATAAAACCAAAAATATGTTTTATAGCTTCCATCCATAAACCTGCGCGCGGCAGACTTTTAATTTTGCCGGAAAATAATGCTAAAATTAAATACGGAGTACCTAATCCTACAGCAAGTGTAAAAAACATTAAAAAGCCATACAAGGGATCCCCTTTTGCACCAACAACAGTTACCAAACCTAATACAAAAGGCCCTATACAAGGGGCTGCTACAATACCCATTGTTAAACCCATAAAAAAAGCACCCCAAAACCCGGATTGGGCTCCACCTGCTTTCATTACCAGAGCATCGGGCAGCTTAAACTCGTATAACCCGAACATACTTAATGCTAAAGCAATTAATACTAACGCAATAATTATTATTACTATTGGATTTTGCAATAAAGCACCAAAAACAGCACCGCTTAACGATGTTATTACTCCAACAATAGAATATGTAAAAGCCATTCCCAAAACATACAACACACCAAGCACAAACAAACGTGAGGTTTTTCCTTCACTTTGTCCCCCAAAATACCCAATGGTAATAGGTATTAAGGGATAAACACAAGGAGTCAAATTTAAGGCTAAACCACCCAAAAACACAATAAGCAGACTAATAAATAAACCGCTTGATTCCAATTTTTGAGCCAAACTTTCTTCTTCTGCGGGTTTAACAACTTCTTCTTTTGTTTCCGGAGCCGAAGTTATTACTTCTGAAGAAGTTACAATATTATTTTCCCTTATTTTTGCAGCATCATCTACTACAACAAAATCAATTATATTTTTAACTGTTGTTGGGGGCATACATGAGGCGTTATTACACGCCTGATATGTAAACTCAAAATTTAATTTATAAGCCCCTTTTTTGGTTTCATCAGGAATTTTTACTGTTCCTTTTACAGATACAGTTCCTTCATAAACAGAAACAGGTGTGTCCGAAAAATCAAATTTAATCTCTTTTGCCTTAGGAAATTCAATATTGTAAAACTTAAACATTCCTCCTTTAATAAGCTCCACTTTTGAAGCAATTAAATACTCATCGTTAGGAACATTTGAATTGATGTGCCAGCCTTCATTAATTTTAAGAATAAAAGCAACTTTTAATTCCATGCCTGCTTTTAGTGAATCGTAAGACTGATTAGTTTTAATTATTACTAAATTTTCACCAAATTGAGCATTTATAGAAATAAACCCAAAAAACAAAAACAGAAAAAATATTTTGCGTAACATTAAATTTCCTTTTAATTATGTTTAAATTTTCTTTTCCAACCGTGTACAATTGGAAATCTTCTTCCATATCCAAAAGCTTTGGTAGAAACTCTTAAAACGGGAGCACCCTGTTTTCTTTTAAATTCATTAAGGTCAACAAGACGCAATGTCTTTAAAACAATTTCTTCATTCCCAATAGTTTCAATAATTTCATCATATTCTTTATATTCTTCCAAATACATTTTCAAAATAGAATCAAGCAAGTCATACGGCGGCAAAGAATCTTGATCCGTTTGATTTGGCCTTAACTCGGCAGAAGGTGCTTTTTCAATAATAGCAGCAGGAATGATTTCTTCCTCTCTGTTTATATAGTTTGCAATTTGGTAAACTTGAGTTTTGTAAACATCACCAATAACCGCTATTGCACCGCACATATCACCATATAAGGTAGCATAACCTACTGCTATTTCACTTTTATTACCTGTTGTACATAACAAATAATTAAATTTATTTGAAAGAGCCATTAAATACAATCCGCGTGTACGCGATTGTATATTTTCTTCAGCAACATTGGGTTCGATTTGGGCAAAAACAGGGTCCAAAACTTCCAATACTTTATCAAATACCGGTTGAATGCTAAATGTATTATATGAGATGTTCAAATTTTCAATAAGTTTCACAGAATCTTTAATGCTGCCTAAGCTGCTATATTTTGAGGGCATCATAACAACATGTACGTTTTCTTTGCCAAGTGCTTTTACGGCAATATATGCTACAATTGCAGAGTCAATACCACCGCTTAATCCAATTAGAGCTTTTTTAAAGCCGGTCTTTAAGCTATACTCTTTTACTCCATAAATTAAAGCATCTAATACTTCTTCTTCAAAAGATGATTCTATAATTTTAACGGGTTCATAGGTAATATCGGTATCAAAAATAAAATAATCCTCATCAAATCTTTTTCCTATAAGTTGTAAATCACCAGCCGCATTAAAACACATACTTGCACCATCAAAAATTAAATCGGTCTGTGCGCCGGCACAGCAGGTATAAACTAATGGTAACTTATCTGTTTTGGTTAAAACAGAAAGCATTTTACGCCTTTGTTCACGTTTTCCATAAGCATAAGGCGAAGCAGATATATTAATTAATATTTCTGCCCCTTTATCAACTAATCTTTGTACCGGATCAACAGAGTAGCGTCTCTTTTTCCAATAATCGGAATCATTCCAAATATCTTCACAAATTGAAATGCCAAGTTTTACACCTCTAAAAGTAAATACTGATACTTCTTTTGCCGATTCAAAATATCTTACTTCATCAAATACATCGTAATTTGGCAATAAAGTCTTTTTTTGTACAAATTGAACTTTACCATTAAAGCATAATACTGCCGAATTATATAATCCTGTTCCAACAGCATCAAATTCTTCTGTAATTGTTCCAAATATTAGACCAACTTTATTTGTTTCATCTGCTACCAAATTTGTAAATTCGGTTAATTTTTTTCTAAATTCTTCTTTTTCAACTAAATCCTGAGGAGGATAACCGCATAACGAAAGTTCGGGACAAATAACTAAATCAACACCGTCTTTTATTCCTTTATAATAACTTTCTAATATTCTTTTCTTATTCCATTCCAAATTGCCAATTATAGAATTTAATTGGCATACTGCAATTTTCATAAAACACTCATTTTATTTTTATTTAACTTATAAAGTTACCTAACTTAAATTCATTTTTCAATTAAAAATTAAAATAGTTGGTTTTAACTATTATTTTTGATTTTGATATATGAGCATTCCCGCGTTAAAGGTTTCCGTTAATAGCCCAAAAGCAAAAGAAACAAAGCCACACCCACCAAAGCGTGTTGCATATTTTTATAGCCCTACATAACTAATAGCTTATTTTATAAATTATTCTCTGTTTGAAAAATGCTTTCAAGTAAATCCAACAGGTTTTTACGTAAAAATGGTTTAGCTAAATAATGAGTACAACCGGCTGCAAGAAACTCCTCCTTATCATTATTCATAGTATAAGCAGTAACTGCAATAATTGGAGTATTTGCATATGCGGGATTTTTTTTAATTTCCTTTGTTAATTGAACTCCATTCATTCCGTGACCAAGATTAATATCCATTAATATAACATCGTAATGTTTTTGTTTTGTAAGCTGTAACCCGCTAATTGCATTTTCCGCTGTATCTATTAAATAAAAGTTTTTTACATACATTTTAACAACATTTTGATTAGTAATATCATCTTCAACATAAAGGATTGAAGTAATTGTTTTTTTGTTTTGTTTGTTTAGCACTTGGATTGTTAGTTTTTCACCGGTTTTAATTGGAGCAGTTAAAATTTCTTCACTATTTTTTCTTGCCGGAAATTTAACAGTAAATGTAGAACCATATCCATCAGTACTTTCAACTGTAATAGTTCCGTGCAATAACTCAGTAATTCTTTTTGCTATTGTTAAACCTAAGCCTGTTCCTTCCGTTGAACGATTTAATCCTTCACTTACCTGACGAAAAGCTTTCCAAATTATTTTCATTTTTTCTGCCGGAATTCCAATACCTGTATCAATTACTTTTATAGAAACCCAAGGATGTTCATCAACAATCTCGATGCCTGCTTCAATAGTAACAGTTCCTTTTGTACTATATTTTATAGCATTATCAACAAGGTTATAAATAATTGTAGGAAAATATTGTTTATCTAACAATGCATAAATGTTATCTTCTTTTATAATAAGATTTAATTGCAGGTTTTTTGCCAAAGCAGCTTCTTTAAAAGCATTATAAATATTATAAATAACTTTTGAAACATCAACAATTGAAGTTGAAATATTTATTTTTTCGGCTTCAATATTTGCCAGATCCAGCAATAAATTTAAAGTATCACTTAAGCGTTTGCCGGATGAAAAAATTGCTTTTGCCATTTCTTGATGTTCATAATCAGTCACTAATTCATCTACAAGGATTCCTGCAAAACCTAATATACCATTCAGCGGAGTTCGCAGCTCATGATTCATATTTGCAAGAAAATTTGATTTTAGGCGACTCATCTCTTCAGCTTTATCCTTTGCCTTAATTAATTCCTGTTCAATACGCTTTCTATCAGTAATATCATTAATCAAGGTAATAAAAAAATTTGGATTATTATTAACATCACGAATTAATGATACAGAAACAATAGCCCAAATTATGCTGCCGTTTTTATTTAAATATCTTTTTTCAAATGAGTAATAATCAAGCTTGCCATCTAAAATTGCATTTGCTTTACTTATACTTATTTCTTTGTCTTCGGGATAAGTAATTTCATTAAGATTAAGTTCTTTTAAGTCTTTCTCTTCATAACCTATCATTTTTATAAAAGCATTATTAATTCTTATAAATTTAAAATCTAATCCAATTATACAAATCCCAGTAGCAGCATATTCAAAAGAATGCCTAAATAATTCCTCGCTTTCAACTAATCTTTCTTCCATTAATTTGCGCTTTGTTATGTCATTTATGCTGGAGAGAACACATTTTTCGTTTTGTATAGTTATCATTTCTGCCGAAAACAGACCAATTAAAATTTCGCCGGATTTTTTTCTAAACAAAAATTCTTGTCCAACTATTTTATTTCCTTTTGATAATTCCGATGTAATAAAATTTCTGTCATTTATGTTTATCCAAAGATTTAGACCAATTGTTGTTTTTCCCTTACAGTCTTCAATGGTATAGCCGGTCATTGCAAAAAAACTATCATTTAATTCAATTATTTTTCCATCAGAAATTCTTGTGATTATTAAGGTATATGATGCTGAACGAAATGCCAGCGAAAACTTTTCTTCGCTTAAACGTAGTTTTTCCTCCGTTCTTTTTCTTTCACTTTCATTCATAATATATTGCAGTGCAAAAGAAATATCGGTTACCATTTCATCAAGCAGATTAATTTCCAATTCGTCAAAAAAATCCAATTCGTTAGAAAAAATACAAAAGCCTCCAATTTCTTTCTCCATAAGCTTTATGGGAAATATGGCAAAAGATTTAAAACCCTTTGTTAAAGCATTTTGTTTGCAAATTTCGGATAAGTTGTTTTCGGTACCAATATTGTTTGAGTAAAAACGCTTCCCTGAATATATTTTATTAATTATAGGATTTTGATCGTAATTATCTAAAATTAAATCAGCCGCTAATCCGGCAGTTGCAGATGTCTCAATTTTATTTGTTGTAAAGTTTATTAGACCAATCCATACACTCTGAAATTTTCCTTCTTCAATTGCTATCGAACAGGCTTTCTCCAATAATTTTTTTGTATCATGTATTCTTACAATTGCTTTATTAATATTGCTGAGGACAGCATAAACACGGTTTAGTTTAATAACTTTTTTTTCCGCAAGTTTTCTACTCTCTATTTCGTCCACCAATTTTACAGTTCTATCTATTACTAATTCTTCTAAATGTTCATTAAGTTTTTCTAATTCATTTTGCGTATTAATCAATTCGTTGTTTCTTTGAACAGCAGCCTCATAAGTAGATATAAGCAAAGTTAACATTTGCTGCTGACCGGCAGTTATAAATCGTTTTTTACCTCCAAAAACTATTTCCATTCCAATTCTTACTCTTTCACTTTCATGGATTTTCCTATTTGCTAATATTTGTTCAATATGTGAAATGAGATAATCTTCTCTATACGGTTTGGTTATAAAATTGTCTGCACCGCACGATATTCCCTCCAGTACATCTTCCGACCGCGAAAGTGAAGTTAGCAATATAACCGGAATATTGCAGATTTCTTCAGTTGACTTTATCGTCTTACAAAGTTCATAACCATCCATTTCCGGCATTACAATATCACTAATTACTAAAGTAGGATTTTGTTCAAAAATAAGTTTCAAAGCTACTTTTCCATCTTTGGCAATAATAACATTGTAGTTGTGGTTTTCGAGGATATATTTTAGTTGTTCTGCTTGGGTCGGACTGTCTTCGGCCACAAGGATTGTTTCAAGATTATTATCATTTTGCATATTCGTCACCATTCATTTTTTTTGTTAACCCAATTAATGCCTTAGTTATTTCTTCGGGAGAAAGGATGTATGTAGCAGCGTTCAATTTTTCGGCCTCGCCCGGCATACCATAAACAACACAACTTTCCTTATCCTGAGCAAAAGTAACAGCTCCTTTTTCTTTCATTAACTTTAATTCTTCGGCACCGTCACGTCCCATTCCTGTAAGCAGCACACCAATTGCTTCATGGCCAAAAACATTTGCTACCGTACGGAAAAGAAACGCAATTGATGGGCGTAAACCATTTTCTAATTCATGATTGCTTAGTAATATTTTTGCTCCGTTTTTTATTCCCATGTGAAAATTATCAGGAGCAATATAACCATTACCCGGAAGAAGACATTCACCATCACAAGCAATGTGTAACGGAAAATTTGTTGTATTAGTTAACCATTGAACAAAACCTTTTGTAAAACCTATAGAAATATGTTGGACAATTAGAATTGGCACCTGAATATCTTTAGGCATGTTGGAAAGAATTTTTTGTATTATAAGAGGCCCTCCGGTTGAAGCCCCAATGGCTATAATTTTAGCTTTTGAATTTTTGTTAATTATTTTTGGCACCTCAGATTTTATTGATATAGGCTCCAATGCAATATTAGAAATTCGTTTAACCAATTTAATTTCAGACATTAATTTTAATGTCTGAATTAAACCCTGAATCTCGTTTTTATAATCCGGATGAACTATACTTGAAGGTTTTTTTATTATTGCTAACGCTCCGGCTTCAATCATATTAAATGAAAAAGCGACATCTTTTTCCTTAAAACTTCCCGTAACAATTACAATTGGAGTAGGATTAGTTGCCATTATTATTCTGGTTGCCTGCATTCCATCTAACTTTGGCATATGCCAATCCATAGTTATAACATCGGGGCGTAATTTTTCAACTGCATAAATGGCTTCTTCACCGTTATTAGCAATTCCAACAATCTCAATTTCAGGGTCCGAACTAAGAATGTGAGTTAAATGTTGCTGCATTACTAAGGAATCTTCCGCAATAAGCACTTTTATCATAATATTTTACCTAAAAATAATTACTAACAATTTGTTCATTCAACATTTCAATCAATATTTTAATAATTTTAATACTTTTCTAACACAAAAAATTGTTAATCAATACGTTTATAATAATTGTTTAATCACCTCTAATAAATTACTTTGGTCAAAACTACTTTTTATAATGTAGGCATTTGCTCCTACCTCAATACCTCGTTCGCGGTCTTCTTGCAATTCCAGAGCAGTTACTAGTACTACCGGCAACTCACTAAGCTTTTTATTGTTACGAATCTTTAAAGTAAGTTCAAAGCCATTCATCCTAGGCATATCAACATCAGACACTATTAAATCAAATTTGCCAATAAGCATTTTTGTGAAGGCATCAACACCGTCAACTGCCGTTTCAACAAAATAATCTGCCGATTCAATAATATTTTTAATTAAAGTACGCGATGTAATTGAATCATCAACCACAAGAATTTTGTTTTTCTTTATAGTTTTGATCTCCTTTTCTTGAGTATCTTTAACATTAGATTCTAGATTTGCAGCGGATTTCATCAAATCGAAAACGTTTATTACGGGAACAACTTTACCTGATCCAAGAACAGTAGCACCACTAATATTTTTAACACGACTTAGCTGTTTCCCCAATTCTTTTACAATAATCTGCTGTTCCTCCAAAATTTCATCAACCATAAAAGCAATACATTTATCAGCTAAAGCAATAATTATTATTTGGATTATCTCTGAACTGTTTATTTTTTCGGTTGGCAAACCTAAAACTTTTCCAAGGTTAACTAAACTAAGAATTTTTCCATTCTTCATCAGTGTTTCTTTGTTTCCAACAGTTTGGATCTCTTCGCGTTTTACTCTTGTAACATGTTCAACATTAACTGTCGGAACAGCAAACAAATATTCTCCAATACGTATTAAAACGCATCTGAATGTTGCCAAAGTTAATGGTAATATTAAGTGAAATGTTGTTCCAATATTTGGTAAACTGACAACCGAAACCGAACCTCCAAGTTTTTCTACCTTTTCGCGTACTATTGCTAAACCTAATCCGCGTCCTGAAATATCCGTAATTATTTGATTTGTTGATAATCCGGACTGAAATATCAACATCAAAATTTCTTGTGGATTTAAGTTATTTAGAAAATTTTCAGTAAATAAACCAGATTTAACTGCTGCTTTACGTACTTTTTCAGGATCTATACCCACACCGTTGTCGAAAATAACAACTTCAAGATGTCGATTTTCAATTACATTAAAATTTAATATTATCTCTCCCTTTGCCAATTTGTTTAGGTGTTTAAATTCATCAGGTTTAAGTATCCCATGATCAATACAATTTCGTACCAAATGGATTAATGGATCTTTAATTTCGTCAAGAATGCGCTTGTCAACTTCAACTTCTTTTCCGGTTATAATTATTTCGGCATTTTTTCCTTGACTGCGGGCAAGCTCGCGAACAAATTTTGGTAATCCTTCAATAATTGTAACCACGGGAAGCATTACAGCGCTTTTCATTGTTTCTACATGCTCATCTATCATTCGTACAAGAGCATTCCTATCATATTCAATAGCGTGAGTAAATGATTTTAAAATTGCCCCAAATTGATTAAATTTTTCATTATTCCGATCAATTATTTCGTTTAATAAAGCATCGCGTTTAGAAAATACCGGTAAATTCCATCCGGAAAATTCCTTTTTCCACACATCAATAAAATCATTCAAAGTTCTCTGTTCGGCAACCCTTTGTTCAGCTGCAATCTTAAGCTGAATCATTTGTTCAGCTTGTAAAAATATAGCATCCAACTTTTCCGTGGGTATTCTTATTGTTTCATTATGCAAAGGTTCTTCTACATCTACTAATACGGTATCAAAACCATGTTCAATTTGAGTAAGAACTTCTGATTCAGTATCTGAAATAGTCTTTTTTTCAATAATTATTTCCTTATCAATTATTTTGTCCAATTTTTCTGCTTCGGTAATAGACCGTAACTTTTTTATTAACTCCTTGTTATCTTTTGTGGTTTTTATTTTGCCCGCCAATACCAAAGCAGATAGATTATCGATTGCTTCGTGAATTATATCAAATTGCAGAACATTTAATGAAATTTGTCCAATTTTAATTTCTCCAAATATACTTTCTAATATTTGACATAAACTTTCAACATCTTTTTTATTAACAGAACGTGCTGCACCTTTTAAGCTGTGTGCCTCGCGGAAAATAACTTCTATTAATTCGGATTTTTTTTCGGGATTAGAGGTATTTTCCAATTCAATTAAACACGAAGAAAGCTTCTTAATATGTTCTTCCGCTTCAATACTAAAAGTAACCTGAAGACGTTTTAAGAAATCTTCATCATTTGAATTCATTTAATTTGTTTCCTTTATGTTTTATATTGTTCAGCAAGTTGTTTCAATTTTTGACCTAACTCATTTAAATCTTTTGCTGCTTTTTCTGCCTGCATCATACTTGCCGCATTTTCAGTTCCGGCTTGGTTGATATTATTCATTGCTAAATTTATTTGTTCCATTCCAATTACTTGTTGATGACTTGAGGCAACAATTTGAGTTGCTGCATCCATAGATTTATTACTGCTATCAGCCATTGTTTTTATCGATTCACCCGCCTTCGTTGATTGTTTAACGCCATTTTCAACAGCTTTACCGGTTTGTTCGGTGGCCATAACTGCCTCGCCGGTTACTTTTTGTATATCGTTTAATATATTTCTAACTTGCACTGTGGCTTGTTTTGATTGTTTGGCAAGACTTTTTATTTCTTGAGCAACTACTGCAAAGCCTTTCCCTTGTTCACCTGCTTTGGCTGCTTCTATTGCGGCATTAACTGCTAACAAATTAGATTGTTCTGCTAATTCGGTTACTGAGGCAATTATTCCTCCAATTTGCTGTGTTTGTTCACTCAAACGTACAATAGTATTTGCAACCGATTCCATCTGATTTTGAATTTGATACATACATTTTACTGTTTCGTCAACTGCTTTTTGGCCATCTTTAGTTACTTGAACAACCTGCAAGGCACCTTCTGAAACACGATTTGCTTTTTGACTTGAAAGTTGAGCTGCCTGGCGGACTTCTTCAACAGTTGTAGACGTTTCGTTAATGGCAATGGCTGTTTCTGCCGAACCGGAGGCAACTTGTGTTGTAGCAACCAAAATTTCATTTGAGGATGAAGCGATTAGATTAATTCCTTCAGATATTTCTTTCATCATTCGACGTAAATTATTTAACATCTGCAAAAAAGTATTTCCCAGAATATCTTTTTCCGATTGAGGAACAATAGATATTGTTAAATCTCCATAGGCAATTTTTTGAGCAGAAGCAGCCATTTCTTTAAGTCCATCCACCATTTTACTAAAAGTCTGCAATAGGAGTCCAACTTCATCTTTTCTTTCAACCAGTGCCAATTCAACATTTAGATTTCCCTCCCCTATTCTCTTTGCTATTATTGTTATCTCGTTAAGGGGTTTTGCAATTGTTTTATTCAACAATATTATCACTACTAAACTAAATAACATTGAGCCTATTCCAAAAACAACAAAAATAATTAATATTGAACCTGCCCTCTTCTGATCAAGCGTAAGTTGGTACTCAGCATCTTTGGCCGCTTTATCTCCAATTTCTGTTGCAATTGACCTGATCTTTTCAAATTGCTCACCTCCCACACTAATGCCCAACTGTTTTGCTTCTTCAATTTTTCCATTCTTAATTAAAGATATTTCCTTTGTTCTGATTTGTCTGTATTCTTCCAAATAATTATTAATTCTTTTTAATTGGTTTTGAAATTCCGAATTTGTGTTTAGTATAGTTAACTTTTCCATAATATCATCAATTGCTAACTTCCGTTCTTCTATAAGTCCTTCAATAATAATTTGTTCACCTCTTTTGGGCGTAAGCATCAAATCAAGAATTTCGGCTCTTATTAAATTTTGATGGGATCTTAATTGATTTAAATTAAGAGACGTTTGGAAATGAATATCATTCAATTCCTTTTCTGAACGAGTAATCTCCAACAGACCACTATAAGCAATTACAATAACAACAACAAATAATACCCAGATCAATCCAAAACTAATTATTAGTTTGGCACGTGTAGATAGATTTAGAAAATATTTCATTTTAGTACCTCTTTTTAAAAATCAATCAACTTCCTGATGTATAATTATTTTTTTATCCTTCAATATTTTTTTTACATCAAGGATAATAGTAAAATCTTCGGTAATTCCCTTCAAATAGTCTGCACTTATTCCGTTTGCACAAACGGGTGATTTTTGAATTAGGTCAAGTGATATACTTCTTGCATCGTAAACAGTATCGCAGAGTATTCCAAATTCCATTTGCTGATTTCGCAAAATAATTACTTTGTTCAATTCTCCAATACCTTTCCATGGAAGATTAAAGAATTTTTTAAGATCAATAACAGAAACAATCTGTCCCCGCACATTTATTATCCCTAACACAAACGAGGGCAACCCGGGCAGCGTTGTAAAATCTTTAAGCGGATAAACTTCTCTCACGTACATGTTCTCTATTCCATATTTTTCGGAAGCTAAACCAAACTCAATAATATCAATATATTTTTTTGTGCAGGAGGTCTCTTCATTTTCATCAGCTAACACCTTAGCTCTAGCTTTTAAGATGATATGTTTTTCCTCCGGCGAAAGAATAGTTTGTAGATTAAGAACTTCCTTTAACGAGTCCACTCTTTTTTTTATCTTTTCCCAATTTATTTTTGGTTTTTCTTCCACTCTTTTTTGATATTCGTTCATAATAACACTCTATACTGTTGTGTAGAATTTAATATTTCTTTTAATCTCCCGGCTGTCAGTCCTTCCGATTCGGGCAATATATACTCCCTATCGCATTTATTTAAAAGTGCTAAAACATTATCATAACCTTTTTTTGCGCTATTAATATTGCCTAAGTGTTGATATGTATTAGCCAATGCATAATAGGATATAATAAAATTTGGATCCAAGTATAAAGCGTTTTTAAGCGAAACAACAGCTGCATTAAATTCACTTTTTTCCTGAAGAATAATTGCTTGAAGATAATATAAACGTGCATCAAGTTTATTTATTTTAATTGCTTTTTCGCATTCATTTAATGCACGTGTAAGATTTCCGGTGTTTGTATAAGCCCGTATTAAAAGTTTCTGTTTTTCTCCGGTACAACTTTCATTTTTCAGCTTTTCAATTACCTCAGTATAATAACCTAAAGAATACAATTTTAGAACCTCTTCATATCTAGTTTCAATTTGTGTTGGATTTTCTTTCAGCTCAGAAATAACATTAATAATCTCAGCTGTTTCAAATTTTGAAGTAAGATTAAAGTCTGGAAGTGCTTTTACTAAAATCGCTTCAGGTTTTGGTTCAAATGGATTTATTGCGGACTGATTTTTAGTTATTTTGGAGGTCTTTTGATAAAAAACCATACCGGGAATATTTACAGGTATAAACTCAGCAAAATTTTGAAGCGAAAGTTCGCTTGCAGAAACCACTAAATAACCACCGTCAATTAAAGAATTATATAATCCTCGGGTAACCTTTTTAAACCTATTTTGAGTAAAATACATTAGCACATTACGACAAAATATTACATCCATTGCATTAGTATTATTTAGCGGTGAAGGGTAAACATCGTCAGCTAAATTCATATATTCAAATTTTACCATGTTTCTGATTGCGGGAATGATCTCGAATTTATTATTTTCTTTTGGCAAAAAATATTTTTCTTTTAACCAACCGGGTGTATTACGAAACGCCCACTGGTTGTAAATACCCACTGTTGCTCTAATTAAAATTCTTGGGCTTATATCTATTGCAAGAATAGTAATATCCCAATCCTTAATATTTGGAATTACTCTGCTTAAGGCAATAGCTATTGAATATGGTTCTTCACCGGTTGAACACCCCGCACTCCAAATTCTTATTCTTTTATCATTTTGCCGCATACTTATTAGTTCAGGAAGAATTTTTTGTCCCAATATTTCAAATGTAAAATGTTCACGCCAAAAATATGTTTCATTGTTAGTAAGATATGATGTTAATATTTCAATATGTTCGTATGAAAGTGGAGAAGTCATAATATAATTAACAAATTTTTCAACATCCTGATAACCAAACTCATTTGAAACCGACAAAATATTTCGTTCCAAATCAGTCCAACGCTCCTTAGGGAAATGGAGTGCTAAGTTATTAGCAATAAAATTACTTAACATAAACAATGTATTTTCCTTTAGACCAAACTTCATCAGCATTCCCCTGCAAGAGCTTCATCTAATTTTTTTTCTTCATCAAGAGAAAGAAATTTTTCTAGATCGTTAATTAATATTATGTTTGTTTCAATTTTTGCTATTCCCGAAAGATAATCGGTATATGGGTAAAATTTTTCTGCATCATTTACCTGAAAATGATCAAGGTCATAAACATCATCAACAGAATTGACCACAAGAACAACAAGCCGTTTGGTTGTTTGTGCAATAATAAATTGATCTTCAAGGTTAATTTCTAGGGGTGCCAAGTGGAAAAGTTTTCGAATGTCAATAACAGGAATTATCTGGCCGTGAAAGTTTATTACACCCAAAACTATTTTTGGAGCTTTTGGTAAAGGCGTTATTTCTACTGCTTGTACAACACACTTAACTGCCGATAAATATAAAGCATATCGAGGTTCATCTAAACCGAACAAAACTATTTTTTTATTTCCAGCTATTTCCGGATCTTTCATAGTTTCCTTCTTCCTCAGCCTTCAAAACAATACTTTGCTATATATTAATAAAACCATTATTTGGTTTTTTTGGTTCCTTTTTCAATTTGAGAGCTAAGGAGGTCAAAATATTGAATATTTCTTAAATTACTCCCTTTACCCCAATTCTAAAATTTAAATTAGTGTTTTAGTATTTAAATAACTTATGTTTTTTGTTTGATTAACTTTTATTATGTTGATAATTAATTTCCCAAATTCGATTTTCATTTCTGAATTCCAGTTTAAATTTAATATAAAAAAAACCTATCTTTATTGTAAAAAAACAGCTTGTCATAAAATCTAAAACAAAACAATTTATAAACACAATAAACTTATTTTAAAAGGCAGTCAAGTATAAAACCATAAATTCAAACTTCCCTACAGCCGTATTATTTATGTTACTGATAAAAAAAACAAAAGTCAATATATATTTAAAAAACATTTTGTATTAAATTGTTAATTACCTAAGAGTTAACATTTTTAGCTACAAATAAAAAATTAACCAAAATTATTTTCTTTTTAATTTTTATTAAACTTTGTAAATTGTAGTATCTAAAAACAAAGAAGAATTTATGACAACAGCTCCTTTTAAAAAATTAGGTTTGGCCTTAACATTTTCGCCATCCATGCAATATAACCTGGAAACAAGTTTACGATTAAAAAAATTGTTTGATGCCGAATTATGTATTATTCATTCAGCCGAACACGAAAAAGAAGACAAAGAACGAATGGAAAAAATCCTTATCGATTCTAAATGCGACTTAAGTAAAATTAAAATATTAAGTCAAACCGGCAACCCGGCAAAGGTAATATTAAAAATTGCAGAAGAAGAAGGCGTAGATTTATTAATAGCAGGAGCCCTGCAAAAAGAGAACTTGTTAAAACATTATGTAGGTTCTGTTTCAAGAAAATTAATGAATGAAGCTAAATGTTCGGTTTTAATATTAAAAAAATCGAAAGAAAAATTACATAAATTTAATAGGTTTTGTGTTGTTGTAGATTTTTCAACTGCTTGCGAAAAAGCAATTATTACTTCATATCAATTTGCTGAATTTGAGAAATCCCAAAGTTTTTCTTTAATCAGAGACTTATGGATTCCGGGGTTGACTCTTTCAAACATGTACACGGGTTCCATAGAAGATATAGACGAAACAAAAAAAGAAATGATTGTTGATGAATCTGAAAAAATGAATTTATTTATTGTTGAGTTAAACTTATCCGGTTCAGTGCCAATTCACACCGAATGTTTTTACGAAAAAAATGCTCTTAATTTGTCTAACTTTGTACGAAATTATAATTCGGATATTTTAGTTTTATCAACACCCGCTAAAAAAACAAGTATTTTTAATCGCATAATTGTTGATGAATTTAAAAATATATATGAAGATCTTCCTTCTAATTTATTAATTATAAGAAAGAATTAAATGATAACATTAAATCATAACGAAGTAATAATATTGTTATTACAACTTTCAATTTTGCTTATTTTTGCACGATTTTTTGGCGAATTAAGCAGAATGCTTAAACAGCCCGCTGTAATTGGGGAAATTATTGCCGGTGTTATTTTAGGTCCCTCTTTATTGGGTTATATTTTTCCAAAAATATATATTTATATTTTTCAATCTTCTCAAAATTCTTTTTTTGCTTTAGACGGAATAAGCTCGATCGGATTAATTTTACTGTTATTTGTTGCAGGAATGGAATTGGAGCTTTCCCTAATTATTAAAAATGGAAAAACAACCAGCATACTAAGTTTTTTTGGCGTAGTTTTTCCTTTTTTGGTTGGATTTTTTGCGGCATGGTTTTTTTATGATTCAATTATTTCTTTTGATTCTAAATATAAATTGATATTTAGTTTATTTTTTGGAACCGCTCTATCAATTCCGGCCTTATCAATAATTGCCAAAATTTTATTAGACTTAAATCTATTAAAAACTAAAGTCGGCAGTTTAATTCTTTCTGTTGCTATGGTTGATGACTTGATTGGATGGATTTTGTTTTCAATAATATTAAGTATGATGGCCGGTACGGCTTCCCTTTTTAATCTTCCAACTATTATTATTACAACTCTTGTATTTATTGCCGGAATGTTAACATTAGGCCGTGCAATAATTGATAGAATAATACCTGTATTAAAAAAATATATTTCCGGCCCAAGCGGAATTATTGCATTTTCGGTAGTTTTGTGTTTACTCGGTTCTTTATTTACCCAGTATATCGGAATTCACTCAATTTTTGGTGCATTCATAATTGGTGTTGCTGTAGGCAATTCCGAACATTTCACCCACGAATCCAGAGAAATAATTCATCAATTTACTGCTAGTTTTTTTGCCCCCTTGTTTTTTGTAATGATAGGCTTAAAGATAGATTTTATTCAAAACTTTAATCTTAATCTTGTTTTATTTGTTATGGTGTTTTCATTTGCCACAAAAATTATGGGTGTTTGGTTTGGCTCGTATTATGTTGCCAAACTTCCAAAGTTTGAATCTTTAGCAGTTTCATTTGGACTAAATGCACGCGGAACAATGGCAATCTTTTTGGGAATAATTGCATTAGAAGCAGGAGTTATAAATCAAGCTATGTTTGTTGCAATAATAATTATGACAATTATTACAAGCATAACAAGCGGATCTTTATTAAGTCACTTTGTAAAACGTATTCGTGCTCATTCATTAAAAGATATTATTACTAATAAGCTTGTTTTCTTTAGTAGTGCAATTACAAAAGATGAAATAATTAAAGAGTTATGCGCCAAAGCAGCTAAGGAATTTAGCTTAAACGAAAAAGAGATTTATCTTGCTACTATGCAGCGCGAAAATTTGGCTTCAACCGGATTGCAAAACCACTTAGCCTTACCTCATGCTAAATTAAATATTCCAACTCCTGTTATTGTTTTGGCAATTTCTAAACAAGGAATTGATTTTGACTCACTGGACGAGCTGCCTGCAAAATTATTTATTTTACTTCTTACTCCTTTGGGCGAAAATAACCTACAGTTAAGCTTTTTAGCAGAAATAGCAAAAACATTTCATTCTATTGAAGTTATCGAAAAAGCTATTAGCTTAGATGATGCAGAAAGTGTTGTAAAAACAATAAAAGAAAGTAAGCAATGATTAGAAATTAGTGATTTGTTACTACTTACTAAAAATTAATGATTAATAACAAAAAAAAATAGTGCCAGGAAAATTTTATGAAAAAACACATTTTAATAATTTTAATATCTTTTTATTCATATTCTTTTGGGCAGGAGATATTATTAATAAACTCGGAGTATATTCCTTATACCGATACTACTTATGTTTTCCTTCCCAAAACTGCCAATAAAACAGACTTGTTACCCGCTATAATAATGATGCACGGCTGGGCCGGAAGTTATAAACAATGGAACGAAATAATCGATTTGCAAAACATTGCGGATTCTTTACAGTTTATTATTATTTGTCCTGATGGATTTTATGATAGCTATTATATTAACAGCCCTATACGCCAAGACAGCCAGTTTGAATCATTTTTTTGGGAAAATTTTATTCCTGCCATATTTAACAAGTACCCGATTGATAAGACTAAACTATTTATTACCGGTTTAAGTATGGGTGGACATGGGGCAATATCATTATATTTAAAACGGCCCGATATGTTTTTATCTGCCGCCAGTACAAGCGGATTATTGGATTTAACTGCATTTCCTAATAGATCAACAATAAAAGGGGCAGCCGGTGATGTTGAGGATTATTCTAATGTTTGGAAAGAAAATTCCGCAATTAACCTTTTATCAAATATTGCCGGTAAAAACAAAACTATATATATAGATTGCGGAACAGAGGATTTTTTATACCAAACAAATATTAAATTTAAGGAACAATGCGAAATCCTTGGTATTAAAATTAGTTCAAAGTTCCAGCCCGGCACACATGATAAAGAATACTGGAATAAAAGCATAAAAGACCATTTTTCATTTTTTAGTTATATATTAAAAAAATAAATAATAATTTTTTGAACATTCAAATATAACGTGCGTCTAAAGATATGAACAACAAATAAAAAGGTGACGCTATGAGAGAAAAACTTTATCGATCGACAAAACAAAAGGTTATTGGAGGAGTTGCCGGCGGACTTGGTGAATACTTAAATCTTGATCCGGTACTTATAAGAATAGTTTTTGTTTTACTTGCTATTTTTAACGGGGCAGGAATAATAGTCTATTTAATTATGTGGGTTATAATTCCTGTAGATAAAGATGTTAGACCGGAAGTAAATTTTAATAAGTCCGAAAAAGATAAACCAAAAACTGAAGGCGAAACATTTACAATTGTAGATGATATCGAAACAGAAGTGGGAAACAATCAAAATAAAAATTTTGAAATTAAAGACCAAAACGAAGAACCAAAAACAGAAAAATCAACCGGCAGATTAATTTTTGGAACCGTTTTAATTTTAATGGGTGCAGCTTTTTTTGCTGAAAGATTTGTTAATTGGTTTGGTTTTGATGACTTTATACCAATACTTTTAATTATTATTGGTTTAGTTTTACTTTGGAATTCAATTAGAAAATAAATTAGTCGGAATAAAATTATGAAAAACGGACAATTATTTTGGGGCAGCTTTTTTATAGTGCTTGGTTTGCTGATATTTGGTACTAACTATAATATATTTAATTTTGACTGGGATTTTATTGGAAATTTATGGCCTTTTATACTTATATTTTGGGGATTATTAGTTGTCAGCAAAAACACTATTTTTAAGCCTATTTTAAGCGGTTTGTTTGGGTTTTTTGTTGCAGTACTTATTTTTGGTTCTGTTTCGTATTTGTTTGATGGATTTAATTATTCATTCCACGAGGATTTTTCAAATAAAAATTATACAACCAACGAATTTTCCAGTAATTTTGATGAATCCGCAGTTTATGGTAATCTGGAAATAAAAACAGGAGCAGCTACTGTTAAACTTCAGGATACTACAAATGTTTTAGTTGAAGGCTGGTCGAAAGGGACATTTGGTGATTATTATTTTAATTCTAAAGTTGAAGATAGTACTGCTTTTATTGAGTTTAGCAGCGAAGGTTCACACGAATTTCACTTTAGAGACAAGATAAAAAACAATTTAGAAATTAAATTAAATCCTAAATTAATTTGGGATTTTTATATAGATATTGGTGCTTCAAAAACATATTTTGATCTAACAGCTTTTAAGATTAGAAATATTGAACTAAATACAGGAGCAACTTCTAATTTAATTAAAATTGGCAGTAAATATGAGAGCACTAATATAACTGTTGAAATGGGTGCTGCAAATTTAAGGATTAAAATACCAAAAGAATCCGGTTGTTTAATTAATGGCGATTTAGTATTAAGTTCGCATAATCTAAAAGGATTCAAAAAAACAAATAAACACTCGTTTGAAACAGAAAATTATGATAGTGCAAAAAATAAAGTACTTATTGATATTGAAGGTGGCGTTTCCAAATTTACGGTTGAAAGATATTAATCTTCAAAAGCACTATACATATCTTCAATAAGATTTTTGTATCTGCTTTCAATCTCTTTGCGTTTTATTTTTAATGATGGAGTAAGAGTTCCCTCTTCGATAGTAAATGGTTTATCAAGCAAGGTGAATTTTCTTACTCTTTCGTAATTTGCTAATTTCTTTTGGAACTGTGTCAAATCTTTATCAATTATATCGTATATCTGCTTCATATTTAATAAATCATCCACAGAAGTGTATTGAATTCTATTTGCATCCGCATATTCTTTTATTGCTTCAAAATCTGGAACAATTAAAGCGCTCAAAAACATTCTTCTATCGCCAATTAAAATAAACTGGTCTATATATTTACTGGCTAAAAACATATTTTCAATTGGTGAAGGGGCAATATACTTCCCTTGTGATGTTTTAAATAAATGCTTTTTTCTATCTGTAATAATTAAAAAACCTTCGGCATCAAAAACTCCAATATCGCCCGTATACAGCCAGCCGTCCTTTAACACTGCATCTGTTTCTTTTTTGTTATTATAGTACCCTTTCATAATATTAGGGCCGTAAGCAAGTATTTCGCCATCCTGAGCAATTTTTATTTCAACTCCCGGAAAAATTTTCCCAACAGTGCCAAATTTATAATTTCCTTCTTTATTTACAGCTAAAACAGGAGAACTTTCCGTTAATCCGTATCCCTCTAAAACAAGCAAACCGACTGCTTCAAAAAACAAACCTAAATCTCTGGATAAAGGAGCTCCACCCGAAATAAAAAAGCGTAGTTTTCCGCCCATTTTTTGTTGAAGTTTATGAAAAACCAATTTTTGAGCTAATGCATGCTTAACTGAAAGCGTAAGGGAAACACCGGCCGGTGATTTTTTTGCAATAGCATATTCTTTTCCTGTTTCAACTGCCCATGTAAATATTTTTTGCTTACTTACCGATTGACTTTCAACATTACGTTTAATTTTACTGTACATTCTTTCAAAAAGTCGTGGTACTGCCGTCATTACGGTTGGTTTAATTTCTTCCATATTAATAGCAATTTTTTCAATACTTTCGGCATAAGCAATTGTGCTTCCTCCTGCCATAGCCGTGTAATAACCTGCTAATCGTTCAAATATATGGCATAATGGCAAAAACGATAAAAAAGTATCGGCGGGACTTAAGTTAAATACTTGATGTGCGGAATTCATATTGGATATAATATTTTTATGGGTAAGCATCACCCCTTTTGGTTCTCCGGTAGTACCGGACGTATAAATAATTGTACATAAATCATTCTCATTACA
The DNA here is from genome assembly GCA_043805435.1 of bacterium. Classification (GTDB taxonomy): domain Bacteria; phylum Bacteroidota; class Ignavibacteria; order Ignavibacteriales; family Melioribacteraceae; genus JAEXOD01. The sequence goes on along the minus strand of JAZDHY010000100.1, from coordinate 5,834 downwards.
TAATTTTATACATTCAGTAAAATGATTTTTATTTTCTGTTGCAAATTCTTTCCCTTTTCTTTTTACTTCTGTAAAACTATAAACACCCTGCTCGGGAATAGAATCTTTTTCGTTCATAACAATTATATATTTAAGAGATTTGCACTTGTCTCTTATTTTTAACACCTTATTTAATTGAAATTTATTTGAAACAATAATTGCTATTGATTCACAATCATTAATTATAAATTGAATTGTATCAGCAGTTAAAATTGGATAAAGAGGAATATCAATACCTCCTAAACCTAATATTGCAAAATCGGAATATACCCATTCAGGTCTATTTTCTGCAATAATAGCAACTTTATGCCCTCTTTTTATACCTAATGAGGCTAAACCGTTTGCAAATTGTTCTGTTTCTAATTTAAATTCATTATAACTTATTGGTTTATAAACGCCTTCTATTTTATGTAAAAATACCGGCTTCTCGTTACCTTTGCCATATACTTCTGTTAGATAACTAAAAATTTCAGGTATTGTTTTATATTTTTTTAAAGCAGGCATTGTTACTCCATTAAAATTGTTAAACGAACCGATTAATGAATTTTTACATATATTTATTCATTATAAATACAATTATAACTATTTTTTTTAACAAATAGAAAATTTAGATGTGTAAATTAAAACTTTTTTTTTAATTAAAAAAATAAAGGGGTTTATTTTCAACAGTTCTCCATTATGTATTAGTTCAATTTTGCCAATTTACAACATATGCCTTTATATATTAGCGATTTTTATTGTAAATATTATTATTTTTGATTAATTTACTTCCCTCAATTTCGGGGTGTAGCGTAGCCCGGTAGCGCGCTTCGTTCGGGACGAAGAGGTCGTAGGTTCAAATCCTATCACCCCGACTTTATTAAAAAACCTCATAAGAGGTTTTTTTTTAAGTAATATTTATTTTCTAAAAAACATTAACCGTTTTTACGGTTTTTTGTTTTTTAATATCACCTTGTATTTAGCTTTATATAAAAGAACCACACCAAATATTACAAGAGGAATACTTAAAAGCTGCCCCATGTTTAAAGGCATTGAACTTTCAAATGCTTCCTGATTTTCTTTAAAATATTCCACAAAAATTCTAAATCCAAAAATTCCAATTAAAAAATAACCGAACAATGTCCCTTCTTTAAGTGTTTTATAATTTTTTTTATAATAAAGCAACAAAAACACAAATATTGCCAAATATGCTAAGGCTTCGTATAATTGGGTTGGATGACGCGGAACATTATCAACAAATTTAAATACAAAACCCCATGTACCATCGGTTGGTTTTCCATAAACTTCGGAATTAAACAAATTACCCATACGAATAAAAAATGCCGCTAACGCAACCGTAATAACTACTCTGTCAAAAATCCATAGGTAGCTTATTCCTTTGCGAGTTTTTGTATAATAATACATTACCAATAATATACCAATAGCTGCACCGTGCGATGCTAATCCGCCATGCCATAAAGCTAATATTTCCAACGGATTGCTTAAATAATAGCCGGGAGAATAAAAAAGACAATGCCCAAGTCTGGCACCAATAACTGTACCAATTATCATATACCAAACCAAATCATTTAAATCTTTTTCACTTCTTTTTTCAATTTTAAATATCCATGTAATTATCTGAAATCCGACAAAAAACGACATTGCAAATAATAAGCCATACCATCTTACAGCAAAAGGACCTAAAGTAATAGAACCTAAAGCAAAAGAACCAATGGAAAATATTTCAGGATTAACACTCCATTCAATCAAGCTTTCCTCAATCTTAATTATTTAAAACCATAATCTTTTTTTTATTTTTTATTTTTACTAACAATAAGCTAAGCAGATAAAATATAACTGCAATAATAATAATTGTAGCACCTGAAGATAAATTTAAGTAATAAGAAATAATTAAACCTATAATATTAAAAACAAAACCAATTATTGAACTTAAAATTATCATACTCTTTAAACTTTTTACATAATGTAAACTTATTGCCCCCGGTATTGTTAATAATGCAATCACTAAAATAATACCTACCAATTTAATTAAAACAACAGTAGTTAAAGCAATTATAATAAATAAAATATAAAAGTAAAAATCAACCTTTAAACCTATTGCCCGGGCAAATTCTTCATCAAAAGCAATTGCTTGAAATTGATTAAAAAACATTACCATACAAAGCACAATAACAACATCCAAAAAAATCATCATATACAATTCTGATGTTGGAATAATAAGAATATTTCCAAACAAATAGCTCATCAAATTAGGTGCATATCCGGGTGATAAATTAACAAACAGAACACCTAAAGCCATTCCTAAAGACCACATTATTCCTATTAATGTATCTTCGTATCTATATTTTTCCTTTCTTAAAAAAGCAATAATAGTAGCTGCTAAAATACTAAAGCCAACAGCCCCATACATAGGGTTAAAGCCAAGTAAATACCCCAGCCCTATTCCACCATAAGCAGTATGCGAAATACCACCGGCAATAAAAGATATTCTTTTTACAACAATAAAGCTGCCAACAATACCAAATGCAACACTAGCCAGTAAACTGGCCAAAATGGCATTAATCATAAAATCGTACTGAAATATTTCAAACATATATTTATTCTAGTTTATAATCACCCAATACTCTATGCGGAATTCCATGCGCAATCAAATCAACCGGGCAATGGTAAGTTTCCTCAAGCATATCATGTGTTATTTCTTTTGAGTCATGAAAAATTAGTGTTTTATTTAAGCAGGCAATTTTTTTAACATATTGTGAAAGAACCCCAACATCATGTGAAACTAAAATAATTGTAATTTCATCATTCAGTTTTTTAATCAACTCGTAAAACGATTTGCCCGATTTGGTATCAACGCTTGCAGTTGGTTCATCAAGAAGTAAAATTTTTGGGTTTGTAGCCAATGCTCTGGCAATTAAAACTCTCTGCCTTTGACCGCCCGAAAGCTGGCCTATTAGTCTGTCTTTATATTCAAGCATTTCTACTTTACTTAAAATATTTAGTAAGTTATCCTCGCTTTTATCCGATTTGCTTCCTAAAGTTCCCATCTTTACCACATTATATACAGAAATTGGAAAATCTTTTTCGAAATTTGAAAATTGTGGTACATAACCAATATATTTCCGGTTAATTTGAGAAGATTCACCCATAATTAAAATTTCTCCGCTTACCGGCGTTATTAATCCTAGCAATACTTTTAACAGAGTGGTTTTGCCGCCTCCATTTGGTCCAATAATACCTAAAAATTCCTTTTCTCGGACTTCAATATTAACATCTTGTAACACTAAAAAGTCACCAAGTATCACATTAAGATTTTTTATAGAAATTACGCTGTTCATTTGTTACTATTAAATATTTTTGAATGTAATTCATTTAGATTTTTTAGAAAATCTATAGGAATTGGATTAATAACTTCTATTTTTGCTTTTAGTTCTTCCGCAATTGAAGTTGCAACTTCTTTATCAAATTGAGGTTCAACATATATTACACGTATTTTATTTGCTTTGGCAAAATTAATAACATTTTTTAAGTCTAAGGCGTTTGGTTCTTTCCCTTCCCTTTCAATTCCAATTTCGGTTAAACCATAATGTTTTGTAAAATAACTCCATGCCGGATGATAAACCAACATGTATTTATTTGTTAATTTTTCAAAATCGACTTTAAGTTCTTTTTCAGCAGAATCAATTTTTGCCAAATAAGTAATTAAATTGTTCCTAAAATAAATACTATCTTTAGGACTAAACTCTTTTAACAAATTAAAAATGTTTTGGCAGATAATTTTAGATTCATCAATACCGAGCCAAACATGAGGATTATTATTAACAATATTAATTCCCTTTGAACAATCAACAATCTTAATGTTGTTTTTAATATTTTTAATTTTTTCAAGTAAAATTTGTTCAAACGTAAAGTTTGTACCTATTTTAAAATATATCGAACTTTTGGCCAATTCAGTAATTTGGGTTGGGATCGGTTCATAATCGTGCGGATTTGAGTTTAGCGGTATCATTGTATTAATTTCAACTTTATCGCCCCCAATGTTTTTAACAAAATCGGCATAAGTAACAATTGATACAGTTACTTTAATTTTTCCATTATCCAATTGTTTTTTTGTCGAGCAATTTACTAATAAAAATAAAACAAATATATATATTATTCCTTTGTACATTCCGGGCATATTCCGCTAAACTCCATATTATGTTCTTCAATTTTAAATTTTGTTAATTTTTCTATTTCATTAACAACACAATAATCCAACAAACTAACTTTACCACATTTAGTACAAACCAAATGATGATGATGTTTTTTACCGGTTTCCAATTCGTAACGTAAAAACTTTTCTCCAAAATTTACTTTACGAACAATTTTTAGCTCAAAAAATAAATTAATAATTCTGTAAACACTTGCAAAATCGGTGTTATTGCATTTGTTTTGGATTTCCTTTAAGGAAATAGGTTTTTGTAAATTTAATAAAATCTCAAAAATTTCTTTTCGGTTTTTGGTTAATTTGCAACCCGATTTTTTTAATATTTCTATAAATTCTTCCATATGTAAATGTACTAATCACATCATTCAAATGCAAGTGGTTTGCAATTGGAAAAAATAGACATAAAAAAAATACTATTTACCCAATATTTTATCATAATAATTTAAATATTGTGGAATTATACTGTTTTTATTAAATACTTTTTCAGCTCTATCCCTGCTGTTTTTTGCAAAAATAGTATATTTTTTTTGATTACTCAGTAATTCAACAGCATATTTAGCCATTCGGGCAATGTCACCAATTTCGGCAATATACCCTGTTTCGTTATGGATCACTAATTCGGGCAAGCCCCCAACAGATGTACTAATAACAGGTATTCCGCAAGCCATAGCTTCAAGAGCAGAAAGTCCAAAACTTTCTGATTGGGAGGGCATTAAAAATATATCCGATGCACTCAATATCTCTTGTAAACCATCTTGTTTACCAAGAAAAATTACATCTTTTTGCAAATTTAATTCCCTTACTAAACGTTCGCATTCCGATCTATCGGGGCCATCACCAACCAATAATAATTTTGACGGAATTTCTTTATTAACTAAATCAAAGATTTTAATTGTATCGGGTACACGTTTTACAGGACGAAAATTGGAGGTGTGAACTAAAAGCCGTTCCCCTTTTTGCGTAATGTGTTTTTTAAATTCGCAGCTGCACCCGGGTTTAAATAATTCAGAGTCAATAAAATTATAAATTACTTCTATTTCTTTATCAATATGATAGTTTGTTAAAGTTTTTTCTTTTAAAAAACGTGATACTGCTGTTACACCATCACTTTCTTCTATGCTAAATTTTACTAATGGAGAATATGAGGGTTCAAGACCAACCAATGTTATATCGGTTCCATGTAAAGTAGTAATAATTTTTAGATTTTTATGATTTTTTTTTATTATTTGTTTAGCCAAATACGCACTTACGGCATGTGGTATGGCGTAATGAACATGCAGTAAATCTAAGTTTTCATACTCCATTACTTCTACCATTTTACTTGTTAACGCTAAGGTATATAAATGTCCGTCAAAAAGCGGATATGTACTTACTTCCACTTCATGAAAAAATGTATTTTCAACATACGTTTTTAATCTGTACGGCAAAGCTGAACTAATAAAATGAATCTGATGACCTAAAGAAGCCAATTCTTTACCAAGTTCAGTGGCTACCACACCGCTTCCACCATACGTAGGATAACAAGTTATACCAATTTTCATTCTATTTTTCCAATAATATTAGTAATTTATTATATATATTTTTTTAT
>JAZDHY010000099.1:0-63938 GCA_043805435.1 bacterium | reverse complement strand
TTTTTAATTATTATATCCCCAGTATAAATATTTGTTGTATTTACAAAACTAATATATAGCAAAGCAATTACGCTTTATATTCCCCCTCTATTTCCAAGAGAGGGGGTCAGGGGGTGAGTTCCCATATGCAATATTTTGACTTTTGAGACAGCCTCACAATGTAAAAGCCAATAATAACTTTGAACTTCTCCGAAGTTCTTGAAAGGTGGTCTTGTGTTAGTTGTTACAGACATGGAATTTCTCCTAAATTCTACAAACTTTATATCCCAAGTAACCAAAATTTTAAGAGCTGTGGAACAGTTCAATGGCTGTAATAAATCAAAAAAACAAAAACGTACTTTACAATAGTAAAATGTAAAATAACTTAATACTTCCTTTGAAATGGCGATATTATGTTAAATAAGTGCACAAAAATGCTATAAAATATTATAAACTAAATTACATTAAGAAATAATCCCCCAAAAGTCAATAGAATAAAAGTCTAATGACTTCCAATAGAAAGAATACATTATTAGTTATTAAAAAATAACGTGTTAGAAAAATAAAAAATCGTAAAATTTAGCTAATTCAAAAATTACTAAAAGGTGCTAAATAAAATGGAATTAGAAATAGAATATTCGGACAAAGAAATCACCTATTGAAGTGGCTTTGCAACAAGCAGATTTAATTTACAATCATTTAGACAACAGAAGCAGCATTAAACTTTATATTGATTGGTTATAATTTGATAAGTTCGTCTAAGTCCATAATACTTAAAATGTAACGTGTTTAAATGATGAAATTTGTAGGATACAAAGATCTATCAATGAGTGCAATAATAATACGAGGAGGCAGTAAGAAATTTCTACACTTGGCTATTAAATCAAAACGAAGACGTTGGTTTCAAACTTGTGGAATACCGAGTATAGTTTTTGTGATTGGCATTTATGAGGGATTTAAATTCCTAATGACTTTCGGGGGTTAATTTTATGTTCCAATATTATTATGCTTTGGTTAAAACCCGATTTTTGTTTAATCATCGGCATAAATGCCGGTTTATCAACCTTTAGGTTGGTGTTATTTTAAAACCATAACTTGTTGTAATAATGTTCGTTATTGTTCTATTTGGGATTAAACGCACCACAAGCAAGTGCTTTTCTAAATCATATTTCCGATAAATTTGGAACACAGATTACGCTTATTATATAGATGAGTACAGATTAGAGAATTAAAAATCAGCGTAAATCAGGTAAATCTGTGCAATCTGCGTTCTATTATTTATAAAATGCAAGTTTCGAAATTCTTTTAATTCACCATTTATAATTAATAATTCATAATTTTTCAATAAAACTTAACCCTAATTACTACTTCGCTTGTTCTGCCTTTGTCATCCATACACAAAATGTAATTTTTGCCTTGTTTGGGATTAAAAAACAGTTTTTCTGTACTTTTAATTTTACCCAAATAAATATTATTTACATACCAATAATGAAAATTAGTATTTAGCTGCGAAGCTGCCTGTAACATTATCTGCTGTTTGGCACTTTCTTCAATGTAATATTCATAATCTTTTGTAGGCGAAATAATTTTTGGCCCTTCTTCCGATAACCTTACGCTGCAATTTGGATTATGTTTTGGCGGTTTATTTGTTTTAACATTGTTTTCTTCGTACCATATTAACAACTCGGGGTCATAAAAAGGATATTTTTTCTTTTTATAACCGGAATCGGACAAACAGGATACGCAATATTCTATTTGTTCATCCAGACTTACGTAAGTATCTTTGTACAAATCGCACACCTTTTGAGACGATTTGTTTTTAATGTAATAATCGTCTATAATAAAATTACAATCGTAATCCGGTATAAATCCGCTTTCTGCACAAATTTTACGCAGACCAATGTTTTTGGGTCTGCCAAACCACTTATTATTTTTATTTCCAAGCATATTAAACAAATCAAAAAGCAAAGGTACAGCCATTTCGGCACCCGAAAGATGGGGCGAGCCGACTCCGCTAAAGTTTCCCATCCATACACCAACCGTATAATTGGGATTGTAACCTATTGCCCATGCATCACGCTTGCCGTAAGATGTGCCTGTTTTCCAAGCAATTTTTGGCCTGCCGGTCATATCAATCATTTCAACGGGGAAATCGGGCCTTACGTTTTTTGACAACATATCACTTATTAAAAAACAGGCTTCGGAACTTAATATTTGTACCCCTTTATTTTTTTCTTCATTATCACCAAAATAATTTAACGGGAATACTTTCCCTGAATTTGCAAATACGGAATAAAGTCTAACCATTTCATCCAAACGAACGCCGCACCCGCCAAGTATTGTAGATAAGCCCAGCTTTGATTTACTTTTATTTATTTCATCAAAACCCGTAGTTGTTAATAATTTTATAAATGATTCCAAGGTTACAGCCTTTAACAATCTAACAGCAGGCAAATTTAACGAATTTACTAAAGCAAATTCGGTTGTAACTTCACCATTATAACTAAGATCGTAATTTTCAGGCGCGTAACCGCCATAATCCAGCGGTATATCAAGCATTTTGGATTTAGGAGTAATAAGCCCAAGTTCCAAACCCAAAGCATACAAAGCCGGTTTTAATGCCGAACCGGGCGAACGTATTGCCGTTATTCCGTTTACTTGTCCCGAGTTAATTATATCGTTAAAATCCGATGAACCGCAATAACATATTACATTCATCGTTTTATTATCTATAATTAATACGGCTCCGTTATTTACCTGTTTTGCTTTAGCACGTTCCACATAATTTTTTAACAAAGCTTCTGCTTTTTGCTGAATATTAATTTTTAGTGTTGATTTAATAATTGGTAAATTGGTTTTATTTGCCAAAAATAAAGAAAACTGCGGCGTTAAATTTGGCATTTTATAACGAATATTTTTAATAGGTTCGTTAATTGCGTCCTTAATTTCCATTTGGTTAAAAGTGTTATCCTTTAAAAATATTTTTAAAAATTTATTCCTAAAGTTTAACGAAGCTCTGCTATTCCGGTCAATTCGATATTTATTAGGATTGTTTGGAATACAGGCCAATAAAACGGATTGGGCTAAACTAAGTTTGTTTGGTGATTGATTAAAATAAATGTACGATGCAGATTTAACCCCTTCAACATTCCCGCCATATGGAAGGCAGCTTAAATAAATTTCTAATATTTCCTTTTTTGAATAATGGAATTCAAGCTGAAACGCTTTAATCATTTCTTTGATTTTGGAAAAATATGTTCTATTGGAAGGATAATACATTCGTATTACCTGCATTGTAATAGTGGAAGCACCAATGGTTCTGCCGCCAAAAATATTTGAAACAAAAGCACGCATTACCGCAAAAGGATTTACTCCCCAATGCCAATAATACAACTTGTCCTCTTTTTCAATAATAGCTTTTATTAACTGCGGACTAACATCATCGTAAGCAGTAAACAATCTCCATTTGTCATCGCGGGTTAAATAACCGGTCAATAAAACATTTTCTGCCGAATATATGGATTGGCTGTACTCCTTTTGTGTTAAAGGAGGATAAAAATTATCAAGCAGCAGTAAAATAAATATTATTAAAATAAATATTTTACTGCTTTTTTTATTTATAAAATACCAAAATTCCGATGATTTTATTTTTTGGATGTTATAAAGTATTTTTGGATAATTTTCCATTTAATTATTTATCAATTCAACATATCCAAAATAAAATCACATCTCCAAGACATAAATTGTTTTAGCACCGTTAACAGAACGATACTCCCCATTGTACATACATTCCCCCGAAATAGGCGCAAGTCCAAACTTGCCTTTGTTAACAACACGCAGCAAATACGAATATTCCGTAGTAGTTCCGGGTAAAATATCGGTAAATAAAATAATCCTGTCATCACGCACATCAAAATACTGTAATTTCATCGGATTTGGAACAGACCAATTAGCACCGGCTAATGCAGAATATCTTGGGTTTTCAATTTCAAAACCGGCCGGAATTAAATCGCTTATTACAATATTTTCAACAGACTGCATTCCACCCGAAAGAGCTATTTTGCAAACAATCAATTCTCCTTGTTTAAATTTGTCGCTTTTTTCTTGTTTTGTTACAAAGCTGTAATAAGTACGTCTAACTTTAATATTTTCATCAAGTTCTTTTATCTTGCCCGATTTTTTCACACCTGATTTTGTCCAAAAATAATATACTTCACCGGTACCTTGTGCTTTTAATGTAATTTGGTTATTCTTTAATTTAGAGCTTGAAAACGTCAGTTCGGAGTTGTTATATTCTGCAAGTTTTTTACCATTTACCATAACTTGAACTTTCAAATCCGAGTTTCCTTTTAGTCTTGCTGCTTTTCCCAAAGCTAAAAAGGCAAAAGCACTTTCCTGAGTTGAATAAATTTTATCCATTTTTGAACTTAGGTATTTTACCATAATTGGTATCTGTTTATTACTTTTATCAACTTCAAGCATAACATTTAGTATTATTGCATTAGCTCTTATTTCAGAATCAAAATTCCCACCGGTTAAAGTTTCGGTTTTTTCAGGGAAATATTGTTTTGGAAGTAATTCACCGTACGAATTCCATTTACCCATTAAAGCAAAAGCTCCGGCAAGTAAATATCGTCCATCCTTTGTTACTAAATGTATATGAGATTTATAATAATTGGAGGTTGATATATCGCCTTTGCCGGCCAATGCTAAAACATACAACGAATATAATATTTCTTTATTGGCAATTTTAACAACAGTTTTACTATTATTACCATACGTAATATAATTGCAAGTCGATTTTTGTTTAGCCATGTTGCCAATATAATCCATCAACTTTTCAAAAGTATTATTATTTACTGCGTAACCTGCTTTTTTAGCTTCAACCAAAAAATGTGCGGCATATACGGTTGCCCACCAATTTTGATAATCACCTTGTTCCCAATACGAGATGGAGCCGTCGTAAATTTGCATAGACTCAATTTTTTTAATTCCGGTTTTAATAAAATACTCGGGATTATTATATTTATAAAGATCGGGCGCAATAATTTTTGCGATATCGGCAAAATATAATTGTGGGAATAATTTTGAAACGGTTTGTTCCAAACAGCCATATGGGTATTCAACTAAACCTTTCAGCTGTTTGGCAAATTTAATTGCCGGAAATTTATTAATAACCAATTGAACATTTTCAGTTCCTTCCAAATAGTTTTTAGGCAAATTAATTTGAATATTGTCCTTGGCTTTTATAGTACCCGACCCATATTCCGAATAATATGAAGAAAGCGGACGTATTGCAATATCAATATTTTGAATAACATTTGCATAACCGGAAGTACTAAATTTTATTTTTGCCGTTCCAACTTTACTATCGGCTTTAAAACCAACTTGAACCTGTTTAATTCCGTTTGGTGGAATTTCCACATTAAACTGTTTTTTAGATTTTACATAAATCAAACCTTCGGTACTAACGGTTAAGGTAACTTTACCGGTTTTATTGGTTGTGTTTAATAACGATACAACTGAAATAAGAGAATCATTTGCGGAAAGGAATCTTGGAATTTCAGGTTCAATAATTAAATCATCCATTACTTTAATACTGGTTTCACCCGAACCAAACCTGTTGCCGGAATAAGCCAAAGCCATTACTCTTAATTCACCGTTATATTCGGGTATATTAATTTTAACTTTAACAGTTCCATCGCTATTTGTTTTTTTAATTCCGCTCCAATAACTAATTAACTTATACCTATTGTTTTTAATAGGGTTCATTCTTTTACCAATTTGTGCAGCTAATTCGTCACCACCGCTTGAAGAAGTGATTTTTAATATTTCAGGAAGTAATAATTTATATAAGTCATAACTTTCAACAGAAAGAGCCTGTTTTGTGTACATCGATTTGTATGGATCAGGTGTAATATAATTTTTAATTTGCAAAATTCCTTCATCAACCACAGAAACTGTAACATAAATATCTCTTTCGGCCGCAGTTTTTATAGTTATTTCTTGAACTGTTTTGGGTTTCATCTTTTTTGGTGCAAAAATTGTAATTGGCAATTTATTGGAAATTTTATCAACTTTAATTGAAGCAAATCCATGACCAACCAAAAACGGAGTTTCAACACTAATTGAATGTGGCTTAAACAACGTTGCGGTTATATAAACATTTGGCAAAAAATTATCCTTAATCGGAATGTCCAGCTGATACGATTTGTTTTTTACTTCAACATATTTATAATCATATACACCGTTTTTTTCAAATGTTATTAACATTTTACCCGAAAACGGGGTTGTAAATAAAATTTTTGCATTTTCGCCGGGTGCGTAATTCTTTTTATCCGTTACAATATCAATTCGTCCTTCTTTATCAACATGGAACGAAGTAGCGGTAGCATTACTCCAGCCGTAAGTATAAAAAGAATTAATTATATAACTGTTTTCTTCTCCACTTTTGCTTAATCTAAGTTCATATTCACCTGAGTTTTTTGTTGCAAACGAAAAATTTGTTTCTCCTCCGTTCAGCAATATTTCCTTGTCCCACTCAACAATTGCCTTCTTTTCGGACGAATAATAAAATCTATCGGAATAATCTTTTTTTAGTACCGTCTGCCATTCATATCTAATTAATTTAGCAGTAACAGGAAAATTTGTTATATCTTTATCGTTACCGTCAACTGCAACAATTTTAAAATTAATATTGCTGTTTGAACTATAATAATATCCTTTGGATAAAATACCCAAATAATAATTGTTTGGAATTATATCATAAGTTGCTACTCTATTAACAGTTCGGCCCGTTAAATCGAATACACTAAAAAAAGTATAACCTTTAATAATTCCGCCGCCGCCAAATGTATTAGGTATTGAAAAACTAAAATTAGTTTTACCGCTGTCGTTTAACTCTCCTTCAAAGTTATATCCTTCAAAATAATTATTTTGTACGGAGTTATTGGCAAAATTATAGTCTGGATATTTTTCACTTTTAAAAGGGATATGCTTAAATTGCAAATTATACTGGTATTTTAAACTTGACGCTTTTGATCCAAACAAAAATTCGGCATCAACACTATGAGCAATTTGATCATTTATTTTATATTTGGTTTTATCGGTTTTAATATTTACCCTAATTTTATCGGGTACAAATTCTTCAACTGCAAAGGAATACGAGCCTACTAATATTTTAGACCCTGTATAAACTTCAACCATATAATTGCCGGTTAAAGCATAAGCGGGAATGTTGTAGTTTATTTCAAATGATCCCTGAACATCCAAGTCTTTTTTAAATTCTTCCGTAACTTTACCGGTAGGACTAATAATTTTTACAATAACCGGAATATCATGTACTGTATTTATTTTATCGTCACGTATTATTCCAACTATATTGGCTTTTTCATTAGGACGGTATAAATTTCTATCGGAATAAATAAATGAAGTTAAAGAATTTTCCGGTAGTCTTTTACCACCTACATCAAATCGGCTTGTTTCAATTTGTGTTTCCTTTAAGTCAATATAATTTAAGTCGTTTCCTTTGGTAACAATAACCAAACGCGGTATAAAATCTTTAATTTTTTCAATAATACCGGTTATTTTACATACACCGTCAGTACCGGTTTTACCCGTTAAAATAACCTGATTGTTGGTTGAAATAATTTCTATTTGTGCATCGGATATAGGTTCTGTTGTTGCAATTGAGTTAATAAAAAACATCATTTCGTTTTCTGCTTTTTTGGCAATAATGCCCAAATCGGACATGGCAACAACCTTAGAATCCTGAATCCAGCGGTCTTCGCTTGAATAAACACTTACAACGTAAATTCCGTTAAATTTTTGATTAAGAGCCTCATTTAAATTTACGCTAAATTTTTGCAGCCAATTATGACTATCTTTTAGCTTTATTTCTTTTTTAAATATATCTTTACCAAGTTCGCCTACATAAAAATATTCGTTATAACCGTAATCAAATTCTTGGTCATATGTATAATCATATCTTGTAACAAAATGAAGTATGTTATTTTTGAAAATTTGAGCCACTTCTACGTTTACATTACTTAAATTAACAGCGTTTACTTCAATATTTTTTTCACCGCCAAGCATTAAATATTTTCCCGTTTTATCGGAAAAATTGATTGACGGCACTAAATCTACAAGCGAAACCATTTGAGAATATTCATCCTCTAAAAATCCTCCAAATAAACTTGGAAGCCCTTTTTTAATTAACAATTCAACTTCAGTTATACCCGTAAAATTGCCTTCAATTCTAAATCTGTTTTCGTTTACAAAAAAGTTTAAATCATTTATAGGGTTTACAAATACAAATTCTTTTATTCGTTTTTCATTAACAGTTTGAGTGGTAGTTACTTCAATCCAACCGGTGGAACCATCAAAACCGGAGGTTACTTCGGTTACAACCATTTTTGAAATTGGCGGCAAATCGTATTCAAAAACTCTTGTATCTTCCATTCCGCTTTTACCTATCACGGAAACCATTCCTTTTCCAACCGAAATAAAAAATGACTGTTCCTTATCGGTTTGCTGAATTTCACCAAAGTTAATTGCTATCACATCCGAATTTTCTTCGGTTATAATTGTATATTTTTTAAATTCATCACCATTAATTCTTAATTTTAGATATTTATCAAGTACTTTTGGGTCAACTGGATAAGTAAAATATAAATTTGCCTGCACACTCATTTTATGGTTTTGGTTTGGAACCATTGTCCAAAAGAACTCGACTTTTTTTGCATCAAACATTGGAGTGTTAAATTCGTATTCGTCAAAATTTGAGCTTTTGCCTGTATTAAATAATACCGCATCCGTAACATTGGCTGAATAGTTTTGCATAGGTTTTAATGGAACTTCGGGAGAAAAAATAAGCGTTTTGGAATCTAACCATTTAAATTTACCCTTAATTTTGGGTTCAAACTTTATAAATTCGTCATCTAGCCAATTGTCCAATTTATCCGCAGGTGCCAAAGCTTCTGAAAACTTAATTGTGAAAGTTGTCAACGAACCTACTTCACCGATTGGAGTAAACTCAACAACGCGTACACCGCTAAATACACCACAACTATTTATTAATATTGCTAAAAATAGAACAACAAATAATCCAATTAACTTTTTCAATTTTACTGCTCCCATTAAATTGTTTAACACAAGGTAAAATATAAAAATAATACCATAATCCCAAATTTTGAAGGCTGCAAATGGATTAAAATTAAATTAAAATTTGCACATCTGTAAACGAAGGAGAATAAAAATATTTTTCCCATCCGTAAACGAATGGGCTGATAAACTTCTATTAACGTGTCATCCCGATGGGATTACACCAAGAATTTTGATTTAATATCTGATTGATTGGTTTTTATTCCCATCCGTAAACGAATATTCTTGTTCCCATCCGTAAACGAATGGGCTGATGAGCACTAAAATTATTCAAAAATGCTACTGTATAGATGCAATGAAATTACTGCCAAATAAGACAAGAAAATATATTACAGCAAAAATGTTTATGGAAAGAAGAACGAAAGAGTTCATTAGCCCATTTCTTTAGGGGTGAGAATAAAATAAATAAATTAAAAAATCAACCCATCTCTTTGACCTTCAACACTTAACATCTCTAATTCCTAATTTCTGATCACAAATTTAACCCCCAAATGTCTTTTTTAATAAAAAACGCATTATTTTTGCTTTTTTAACAATTATTTAACTTAAAATATTAGTTTTTTGTTTTTTTCGTTTGTATTTTAAAAATTGTTAATTAGTCTAAATTTTTTTTAAAATTGAATTAGGGTATTTTTATGAAAAAAATTGTTTTACTACTTTTATTTTTTATTTCCATCGATATGTTTGGCCAAACTTATTTAATTAATGAAGGATTTAGTGCCGGAGCGACAGCACCAACTGGATGGACATTCACAGGGATCGGCGGTACATATACCTCAGCGGGTAATTATGGAGCTTCATCACCTTCCTTAAAATTTGATGCTACTGGGGATGCTATTGAGACACCATCATTTACTAATGGTGACCAACTGAGTTTTTGGATTAAAGGACAAAGCATTAGTGGTACAAGTTATGCATTATTAATTGAAGAGTATTATAGTAGCGCATGGCACACAATTGAAAATGTTACTTCTATTGCTAATACAGCCACTACTAAAACTTATACCTTAAACTCAAATTCTACTAAAGTTAAAGCCACTTTTACAAAAGGAACAGGGAATTTATCACTTGATGACGTAAAAATTACTCAAGCCTCGATTTCAGAACCAACTATTCAATCTAGTAACGTTGGCTTTTCGGCTGTTACAACCAATAGCTTTACTGTAAATTGGACAAGTGGAAATGGAACTAATCGTGTGGTATTTATGAAAGATGGTTCTGGAACAATAACCGATCCTAGTGACGGCTCAGCTTATACAGCAAGCAGTGACTGGAATTCTAAAGGAACACAACTTGGTGTCTCCGGTTATTATTGTGTTTATAACGGTGCGGATGCAACTGTTTCGATCACAAACTTGGCTCCGTCAACAACTTATTATGTTTATGTTTATGAATATAATGGAACCGGAGCAACTTGTAACTATTTGCTAACTACTCCTGCAAATAATAGTCAGTTAACAAACACTCCATCAACACCAACATTGACTATTTCTAATGCCGGGTTAACAGAAGAAAACCTTAACGGTGCAGTTATTACATTAACATTAACTAATGAAACATTTAAAGACGTTACACTTGATTTAGGCAATTTTTCGTTAATCAATCAGCCTGCGGTTACCGCAATTACATCGGTAAATTATGTAAGTGAAACTGAAGCTACTATTACTGTCTCTTTTGATGGAACCGATTTTGACTTAGATATAAACGATTTTAACATTACAGTTGCTGCGGCTGAATTAACAAGCAATATTTTATTAAATAGTAACAACTTAATGGTTACTGCAACAATTGAAACAGCACCTGCTGTTACAACAAATGATGCAATTACAACTAATGGTATTACAACAGCAACATGGGGTGGTGAAGTTATCGCAACAGGTGGTGAAGCTGTTTTACAAAAAGGATTAGTATGGAATACAACTGCAGTTCCTACAATAGATAACTTTAAAACTAGTGAAGGTGCTGGTATTGGTTCTATTACCGGTGAAATGACCGGTTTAACAGCTAATACCACCTATTATGTACGCGCTTATTCTACAAATAGTGTCGGTACAAATTACGGAACTGAATACAATTTTACTACTAATGGCCTTTCGGCACCTGTGGCAAATGATGCATCCGGCTTTTCTACAACAGGTTTTACGGCTAATTGGGAAGCAGTTACCGGTGCTGAAAGCTATCGTTTGGATGTTGCCACTACTTCTGAATTTGGAACGACAATAATTAATGAAGATTTTAGTGGATTTACTTCTGATGCCGGAACTGCAGATAGATCCCTCACTTTAGATTCATATCTGCATTCTGCAGGTTGGACAGGTTCAAAAGTTTATGAAATGATTGGTTATGCAAAATTAGGTACAAGTTCTGCTATTGGTACTATAACAACTCCACTATTGGATTTATCAATTAATGGTGGAAATCACACTTTGACTTTTGATATTAAACAGTATTCAAGTGATGCAGGGTTGGTTCAAGTCTTACTTTCAACTGATAACTCGACATATAATCAAATTGGCAGTGATATTACTCCTACTTCTAATTTTACAACATACACAATTAATATTATTGGTGGGACTGCTACATCAAAAATTAAGATACAAAGTACAGTTAAAAGATTCTATTTAGATAATGTTAATATTGCTTATAGTTCAAATTTAACATCGTATGATAATCTTACAGTAAATGCAACATCGCAAGAAGTTACAGGTTTAAGTGCCGGTACAGACTATTATTATCGTGTACGTGCATTTTGTTCTACAAGTACAAGCGGTAACTCTTCAACTATAAATGCGCCAACTTCAAATCTTAACACAAATCCGCCTATTGGTTCTGGAAATGGTCAAAGTTTATCTATTGGTCATAATACAGGTATTGGAAATATTGTATTCAATAATGTAACACATGGCGGAAATGTATCTGTTAATAGATTCCATAATGCCCCATCAAATCCTGCCGGAATTGTAGGTAATGTTAGTCAATACAGATGGATTATTGAACCAAACAATTCCATGGTTTTTGTTGCCGCAGATGGATATACGTTGAGGTTTGAGATTGCTGATTGTCCCGGAATTACTGAACTTGAAGAAGGAGATGACACAAGAGTTAAATTATATAAACGTTCAAATCCGGGTCATGGTAATTTTACTGATATGGGATTTTTGACTTATCATAGAAACGAAACCGATGGCAATCAAACTGATGATTATTTAATTAGTGCATTAATTACTAATGGATTTAGTGAATTTAGTTTTGGTTCCTCCGATCCTCTTCCTGTTGAACTTTCTTCATTTACAGCGTCTTTTAACAAAACAGGTGTTATATTAAACTGGCAGACAGCTACCGAAATTAACAACCATAGTTTTGAAATTGAAAGAAAAATTAATAACGGTAGTTTTGAAAAAATTGGAACAATAAATGGTAACGGCAATAGTAATGTTGTTAGAGATTATACGTTTACCGATTCAAAATTACTAACAAGCGGTAATTACCAATACAGATTAAAACAAATTGATAATGATGGCAGTTTTACATATACAAGTGTTGTTGATGTTGTTGTTGGTGTACCGGCTGAATTTAGTTTAACTCAAAATTATCCTAACCCATTTAACCCTTCAACTACAATTAATTTTAATATGCCTACTTCAGATAATGTTAAAATAGTAATATTTAATGCATTAGGTCAACAAATAACAACTTTAGTTAACGGTTATCAAGAAGCCGGATTCCATTCAGTTAATTTTAATGCAAGTCAGTTAACAAGCGGTATTTATTTTTACCAGATGGAAGCAGGTAACTTTAAAGCTGTTAAAAAAATGATTTTTGCAAAATAGCAGCTAGTGACTAGAAATTAGTAATTAGTGATTAGCTAAAGATAAAAAGAAATAATATTTAAAAAGAAACCGTGGTTAATAAAATAACTGCGGTTTTTTAATTAGTGACTAGTGATTAGAAATTAGTGATTAGAAATTAGTGATTAGAAATTAGTGATTAGTGATTAGAAATTAGTGATTAGAAATTAGTAACAAGTGTTGAACAGCTAAAAAGCACCAAAATATTTTGAAATGCAAATAAGACGATATTGTAAATTACAGCAAAAATGTTTATAGAAAGAAAAACGAAAGAGTATTAGTCCATTACTTTACGGATGGGAATAAAATAAATAAATCGATCCGCTATTAAATTAAAATTCTTGGTGTAATCCCATAGGGATGACACGTTAATAGAAGTGTATTAGCCCATTCGTTTACGGATGGGCATAAAAATAAACCAATCAATCAGCTATTAAATTCAAATTCTTGGTGTAATCCCCTCGGGATGACACGTTAATAGAAGTGTATAAGCCCATTCGTTTACGGATGGGTACAAGAATATTCGTTTACGGATGGGAATAAAAATATAATTACACTAATCCTTTTTTAACATATGTTTAATTAGGTAATATACAAATGCGGTAGATATACCCAGCCACAAAAGACCCCACATTAACGGGTGAACACCCAGCAAATCGGAAAGTATTTGCGCATCGGTTTGGCGGTAAGTAATTGTAAATAAGTCTTCTTTTATATCGGTTAAAACGTATAAACAACTTATTATGCCTATTGTTCTAAAAATAAATTTATTGTAGGTATAGTTTAAAAGACGTGGAAATGTTATTAAAAGAATTATAAATAAAACCGAAAATAATACTCCAAAACCGCCTTTTATAAAATTTGCAGTCATTATTAATAATAAAACCGCTAAAATTGTTGTTGTAATAATTAGTTTTTTCTTGTCAAAACTAGTATAATATAATAAACCGCCAAACAATAAACTGCCAAGGTAACCGCTAAACGCAATTAAAATTGTATTGCCTCCTTCAACAACGCAAAGCCCGCCAAGCTCGTAATCTATTTGGATATGTGTTATTTTACCTCCGGTTATAAATCCGGCTAAACCATGGCTAATTTCGTGAAATAATACCACAAATAGTTTTATTGGGTATATTAAATACGAATCCCAAAATAGAATACTTACAACAATTATAAATATCATAAGTATTTTTTCAAAGTTTTTAATCTTTGATATGTTAAATTTCCTCACAAAACGTCCATTTTTAATTTTAAAGATACGATTATTTAAAAATAAAGTAAAACTTTGCTTAAAATTTAATTAAATTTGCTTATTACAAAAACGTATGGAATTATGTTAAATATTATTACAGATATTGTTATTCATCCCAAAAAATGCTGGGAAAAAGTTACAACAACAGATTACACTAAAATTGAGTTATTTTTGTATTATGTAGTTCCTTTTGCATTGTTTGCAGCGGTTATGTCGGTAATACGTTTAACATTAATTGGAGTTAAACATAATTTTAATAATATAAAAAAGGCGGATTTTTTACCCGGGCTGGCTTTTGGGGCTATGGAGTTTGTTTTATTAGTTTTTGGTGTGTGGATTACTATTATTTTAATTAATGCCACTCTTGAAGCCTTTAAGTTTAGATTTCCTTCAATATTAACATATAAATTGATAATTATCTCTATAATTCCCGCTTTTTTAGGAGAGATATTTTTACTTTTTCCGGCAATAAGTTTTGTAAGTATAATTATTTACGGCTATTCTATTTTAATAATTTACTTTGGAATGAAAAAAATGTTTAAATATTTGGAGGAAAAATTATTATCTATGTTTTTTATAGTTGTAATAATACTTATATTTATTTTTAAGTTTATTTTTGGGATATTAAATACAATGTTTATAAATAGTTTGAAATAAATTGGGAGCAAAAAAATGACTAAAGTAATAATAATTGATGATGATAATACAGTATTAATATTTATGAAAAGAATTCTTCAAAAAGCATTTGAATTTGAAGTACTTGAAGCACGCGATGGAATTGAAGCTTTGGCATTAATGGAAAAAGAACATCCGCAGATTGCTTTTTTAGACATAACTATGCCTAATATGGATGGTTATCAGTTTTTGCAGGAAATTAGGTCGCAAGAACAATATAAAGATTTTCCTGTTATTGTTATTACTGCCGCCAACGACAGAACTATTTTAGCTAAGTTTTTAAAATTGGGAATTGATGATTATTTGTTAAAACCTATGGTTTATGACGAAGCCAAATTTAGATTAAAAAAATCGCTTGCACCTATATTAACTCGTTTTAAAGACGATGAAGAAAAAAAATTATTACAGGATTACGAAAATACCAATAGCGGTGAATAATAAACTTGTTGTATAAATAGATACAACGCGCGAGCGTAACTCAGTTGGTAGAGTGTCAGCTTCCCAAGCTGAATGTCGCGGGTTCGAATCCCGTCGCTCGCTCTAATACCTTAATCTTAATTTAGTTTAAGGCTTTTGTTAAATATAATATTGAGGGGTAATTATATATTACCAATATACCGGTTCTAATCAGAAATATAAATTCCAATTTAAATGATAAATAAGATTATTCTTTTAATAGAATAGTGACAAGTATTATTTTAATTATTATTTATTAATAATGAATTATTGAATTAATTGAGAGTGAAATGGCTACTATTACATCTTTTTATGTTAATGAATTAATTAAGAAAGCAAAAACAACAAAGGCTAAAGAAATTAATTTAAGCAATTGTGGTTTAAATAAATTACCAGATGAATTGTTTGGATTGCCTGATTTAGAAAGTCTTATACTTAGCGATTATTATGATTCTGATAAAAAAAAACGAATTTGGGGTGAACATTATTTTATGAATAATAACATCACTGAGTTATCAAGCAATATTAATAAACTTTTAAATTTGAAAAAAATTGTAATAGGGAATTCAATTGCTCCTGATCAAATATTTAAATTGGCAAAATCAATAAACTTAAATAATTTTCGATATCTTGATGTAGATATAACTAATGTAATTGATCTTAATTTTTTAGGTGAATTTACAAATTTAGCAATTTTAAATCTGAGATGTGATTTTAACTCTAAAATTGAGATTATTAAAAAGTTAAAACGACTTACAGTTTTAATTCTGAGTGCAAATAACCTACCTAATTTGGAATTCTTAGAAGAATTGCCTAACCTTTCAACACTTAGATTGAATGGGTTTGGATATTTAAACCTTAGTTTTATCAAAACATTAAAGCAGTTAAAGCATTTGCATTTTAATTTTATAAAACTCAAAGAAATACATTATATTAGTGAATTGCAAAAACTTGAGGTGCTTCATATTAATAATAGTGATTTAATTGAAGCTGGTTTTGTTAGGAAATTAAAAAATCTATCTATGTTATCTTTGAACAATAATAATTTGTCTGATTTAAGTTTCCTATCTGAATCAGAAAAATTAACATACTTGGATTTGAGTCACAATAATTTGTCAAAAGGAAATAGTCTTTGCATATTAAAAAATCTGACATACCTTAATTTAAAAAATAACAAGTTTACTGATGTTAGTTTTTTAAAGGAATTTTCGAACGAATTGAGATATGATATTTGGGAAAATCCAATTGAAAAGCCACCGCCTGAAATAGTTATTAAAGGTATAACTGCATTAAAAAAATATTATTTGGAGTTAGAGAGTCAGGGTTTCGATTATCTATATGAAGCAAAACTAATGATAGTTGGCGAGCCGGGCGCTGGGAAAACATCCTTGTTGCGTAAAATTAAAGATGAAAATGCTAAGATGCCATTAAAAGATGAAACAACGCGGGGAATTGATATTGACTCATATTTTTTTAAAACAAAGTCTAAGAAAAAGGTTAAGGTAAATATATGGGATTTTGGAGGTCAGCAAATATATCATGCAACTCATCAATTCTTTTTAACTGAAAACGCATTGTATGCACTTGTCGATGATGTGAGGGCGGATAAAACAGATTTTAATTATTGGCTTAATGCAATTGAAGTATTAAGCAAAAATAGTCCGGTAATTATTGTACAAAATGAAATTGGTGGGCGTTTAGGTGGTATTGATTTGAAAAATTACAAAGGAAGTTTCAAGAGTATAAAAGATCTAAAAAATGTTGATTTAAGTACAAATAAAGGATTAAAAGATCTTAAAGATGCCATAGAATATCAAATTGAACATTTACCAAGGATGGGGGAAAAGTTACCTAAACAATGGGTTAAAATTCGGAATGAATTAGATGAGATTAGTAAATCTGAACCATTCATAAGCTATGACAGATTTATTGAGATATGTAAAAAATATGTAATACCTGAAGAAGAACGGATTTTAATGCTAAGCTCTATTTTACACGAGTTAGGTGCAATCTTGCATTTTAAAGACGATGCTACACTCAAAAATACTATATTTCTCCAAAACGAATATGTAACAAATGCAGTATATAAAGTTTTGGATGACGAGGCCGTTATTAAAAGAAATGGATCATTTAATATTGATGAACTTAATAGGTTTTGGGGTGAAATGGAATATATAAACAAAAAAAATGAATTCCTTTCATTAATGCAAAAATTTGAATTATGTTACAATGTGTCATATTTGAAATCTGATAATTTCATAATACCTCAATTATTACCTGGTAGTCGTCCAGAATATAAGCTTGAATTCCTCAATTGTTTACATATCAAATATAAATACGAATTTATGCCAAGAGGAATATTTAGTAGATTTCTTGTTAGAAATCATTATTATATCTACAAAGAAAACAATACTGAAATAAAATGGAAGACTGGCGTTATTTTAGAAAAAAATAATACTTATGCCGAAATTATTGAGAATTATAACCAAAAAGAAATAATAATAAATATTAAGGGATTTGACAAGAAGGAATTATTAACAATAATAGTTGAGGATATTGATAGAATTAATAATAAATTTAATAATTTATTTGTAAAAAAATTAGTTCCATGTAATTGTATAATGTGTCAAAATAAAACAAATCAAAACAAACATTATTTTGATTATTATGAACTAATTGATAGATTAAAAAATCACAAATACTTTAAGGAGTGTGATAAAAGTTATTTAGAAGTAAATATTAAAAATCTACTTCATGTAAGCTTAATATCATATAATGAGGAAAGTGAAACTGATAAAACAATTATTTTTGAAGATAATACTACATTTAAGGTTTTTATTTCATATTCAGTTGAAGATAAAATAAAAAAAGACGAATTAGTGAAATACCTTAAGCCATTGGTTAATAATAAGGAAATTGAAATTTGGTGTGACAAGGAACTTCTTTTAGGCACTGATTTTAATGATAAAATTAAAACTAAATTACTTGAGAGTGATCTTGTTCTATTTTTAGTGTCTCCAAATTTTTTAGCAACGGATTATATTACTGATATCGAAATTCCACTTGTGA
Organism: bacterium; assembly: GCA_043805435.1. Taxonomy (GTDB): domain Bacteria; phylum Bacteroidota; class Ignavibacteria; order Ignavibacteriales; family Melioribacteraceae; genus JAEXOD01. The sequence continues at coordinate 45,497 of JAZDHY010000099.1, read as the reverse complement.
TGGAAAAATACAATAAGAATAATAATAGCGTTTGTGTTTCGCCTATTATTTTAAGTGATTGTTTGTGGAAAGAAACAGTACTTAAAGATTTTTCTGCTTTACCTGAAAAAGCAAAAGCTGTAGATGATTGGGAAAAGGAACAAAAAGCTTACATGAATATTGCGGAAGGAATTGCATTATTGATTAAACAGAAGAATATAACCACTTAATAAATTAATATTTAATAATTGCACAAATATATTTTTGTAAAAAACCGAGATTAAAATGGTAACAAAAACACTTGATGAAGTATTAAAAATAATAAATGAAGCAAAAATAACAAATGCAAAAGAGCTTAACTTAAGTAAGTGTGGTTTGAAAGAACTACCTGAGGAATTGTTTGAACTGAAAAATCTTTCTAAGCTAAATTTATATCGCAATAATTTAACAGATATAGGTTATATAAAGGAATTAAAAAATCTAACAACCCTTGATTTAAGCAACAATGGCTTAAAAGATGTAAGTTATATAAAGGAATTAAAAAATCTTACTTACCTAACTTTAAGCCGAAATAGTTTAACAGATATAAGTTTTATAAAAGGATTAAATAATCTAACTATCCTTGATTTAAGCGGCAATTATATAATAGATGTAAGTTATATAAGAGAGTTAAAAAATCTAACTACCCTTGATTTAAGCTACAATAAATTAACAGATATAAGTTATATAAGAGAGTTAAAAAATCTAACCGCCCTTAATTTATACAGCAATAAATTAACTGATGTAAGTTATATGAATAAATTAAAAAATCTTACTGCCCTATATTTAGGGTTCAATAAATTAACAGATGTAAGTTTTATAAAAGAATTAAAAAATCTAACTGCTCTTTATTTAAGCGACAATTATTTAACAGATGTAAGTTCAATAAAAGAGTTGAAAAACCTTACTTCCCTAAGTTTAAGCCGCAATATCTTAACAGATGTAAGTTCTATAAAAGAGTTAAAAAATCTTACTACTCTTCATTTAAGCAGTAATAAATTAACAGATGTAAGTTATATAAAAGAGTTAAAAAATCTAACTACCCTAAATTTAAGTCGAAATAATTTAACAGATGCAAATTATATAAAAGAATTAAAAAATCTAACTACCCTAAATTTAAGCGGCAATAAATTAACAGATGTAAGCTTTATAAGATATTTATCAGATGATATTCGCTATGAAGTGGAGGATAATCCAATAAAAATTCCACCTTTAAATATTGTACAGGAAGGTGTAAAAGCTATAAAAGATTATTTTGCGGAATTAGAAAAACAAGGGACAGATTTTTTATATGAAGCAAAATTGTTAATAGTTGGTGAGCCGGGGGCGGGCAAAACCACATTAATGCTAAAACTAAAAAACGAAAATGCAGAAATGCCTGTAAAAAATGATACCACAAGAGGAATAGATATTGATGAATATACTTTTAACACAAAGGAAAATAAAGAACTTAAAGTAAATATGTGGGATTTTGGAGGGCAGCAGATTTATCACGCTACACATCAGTTTTTTTTAACACAACATGCCGTTTATGCTTTAGTTGATGATACAAGAACAGAAAAAACTGATTTTAACTATTGGCTAAGTGCAATAGAATCGTTTGGGGAAAAAAGCCCAGTAATTATTGTACAAAACGAAATTGGGGGAAGAAAAGGAGGACTTGATTTAAAAAATTTACAAGCGAGATTTGAAAATATTAAAGAATTAAAAAATGTTGATTTATTAACCAATGCGGGGTTAAAAGAATTAAAAGATACTATTGAATTCCAAATTGAACATTTACCACGGATGGGAGAACCACTTCCAAAACAATGGGTAGCAATTAGGAAAAGATTAGGTGATATATGCAAAACAGAACCATATATAAGTTATGATAAATTTGTTGAAGTTTGTAAAAATAACTTAATACCCGAAGAAGATAGAATTTTATTTTTAAGTGCAATATTACACGAACTTGGTGCAATTTTGCATTTCCAAAATGATGTTTCACTTAAAAATACAGTATTTTTACAAAACGAATATGTTACAAATGCGGTTTATAAAGTTTTTGATGATGAAATAGTAATAAAAAATAGCGGTTCGTTTTTTATTGATGAAATAGATAGATTTTGGGGTGAAAATAAGTATAAAAGTAAAAAATTAGAATTCCTTTCTTTAATGCAAAAGTTTGAATTGTGTTATAAAGTACCTTATGAAAAATCGGAAACATATATTATTCCACAATTATTACAAGGTAATAGACCGGTTTATAATTTAGATTTTACAAATAGTTTAAAAATTTTATATAAATATGATTTTATGCCCAAAGGATTATTCAGCAGATTCCTTGTAAGGAAACATTATTGTATTTACAAAGAAAATAATATTGAAATTAAATGGAAAACAGGGGTTGTATTAACTCAAAAAAATACTTATGCCGAAGTGATTGAAAATTATGATAAAAAAGAAATTATTATTAACATAACGGGCAGCCATAAAAATGGGTTGGTAAGTATTATTATTGATGAATTTGACAGATTAAATTATACTTATAATTTAAAAGTTGATAAAATGGTGCCATGTAATTGCGAAATATGCAGTAACTATAAATCAGCCGAAAAATTTAATTTTAGTTACAACACTTTACAAACCCGTTTAGAAAGAGGGAAAAGAACGATAGAATGTGAAAACAGTTATGAAGACGTTGATATTACTGCTTTACTTGATGAAATATTTATCCCTGTAAAAAAAGGGTCTAAATTTACTATTCAAAATGTTAAATCAGGCTTGAAACCTACTAAAGTTTTTATTTCATATTCCAAAAGTGATATACTAATGAAAGAAGAACTAATTAAACATTTGCAACCATCAATTGATTGCGACGAAATTGAAATTTGGAGTGATAATATGTTGGAATTGGGTTCGGAATGGGATGAAAAAATAAGAACAAAATTAGAAAAAAGTGATTTGGTTTTGTTTTTAGTCTCATCGGATTTTATTGCTACTAAATACATTAAAGAAGTTGAACTGAAAAACACACTAAACCGATACGAAGAAGATAAAAATAGTGTAAATATATGCCCAATTATTTTGCGCCCCTGTAATTGGGAAAAAACTGTATTGGGTAAATTTACCGCATTCCCATTTAAGGGGGAACCTGTTACCGAATGGCTTAATAAAGATAAAGCCTATTTAAATATTGTTAATAGTATAGAAAAATTATTAATAACCGGAGAGAAAAATGAATAAATCAGATACCAATGATATAAAATTAACCGAAAATTCGCAGTCGGTAATATCTCATCTAAATATTTTACAAGGTATAATACAACGTATGGCGGGCAATAGCGGCTCTTGCAAAACATGGTGTATAACTTTGGTTTCAGCTATTCTTATTCTAGTGGCAGATAAAAATAAACCACAATTTACTTTAATTGCAGTTATACCAACTTTGTTATTTTTTAGTTTGGATACATATTATCTTGCTTTAGAAAAAGGATTTAGGGATACATATACTTCTTTTATTAAAAAATTACATTCCGCACAAATTACAACCGGTGATTTATTTACCATTAAACGGACAGGGAAATTACCATGTTTGTTATTACAGTCAGCTGTTTCTTTTTCCGTTTGGCCGTTTTATTTTACGTTATTATTAATGATATATTTAACTAAAGTACTGGTGTTGTAACTAAGATATAGAAAAAATTAAGTTTTTGTAATAAGTAGTATGTCTGACCACAATAATATTATTAAGCAAAAATTTATCATTTATTTAATTATTTTTCTTTGTATTTTAATAATTATAAATAATGCAATAAATAATTATTAATAAACTTAATATTAAGATTAATATGAAAAAAATTATTAACTGTATGGTTTATTTATTTTTTGTTGTTTTAATATTTACCGCTTATTTAAATGCCCAAGAAAATAAAGAAAATTCCGCAAATATGGTTTTTGTGGAGGGCGGCACTTTTGAGATGGGGATTGACAGCGGAAAAAGCAACGCAAAACCCAAACATGATGTAACCTTAAAAAGTTTTTATATTGGTAAATATGAAGTTTCGGTTGCGGAATTCGCTCAATTTATTAAAGCAACAGGTTATAAAACCGATGCTGAAAAAATGAAGTGGAGTTATATTTATGACGGTAAAGGGTGGAAAAAAACAGAAGGCATAAATTGGCAGTATAATGAAATTGGGGTATTACGTAAAAATAACGAACAAAATTATCCCGTAATACATGTAAGTTGGCGTGATGCAAATGCTTACGCCAAATGGTTAAATAAACGTCTGCCAACTGAAGCTGAATGGGAATATGCTGCACGCGGGGGAAATATTAGCAAGGGATTTATTTATAGCGGAAGCAATGATATTGAAGATGTTGTTTGGTGCAGGGAAAATTCCGATTTTAGTATTCATCCGGTGGGCAGCAAAAGAGAAAATGAACTTGAAATATATGACATGAGCGGCAATGTTTGGGAATGGTGTAATGACTGGTACGATGAAAATTATTATTCCGGCAGTCCAAGTGATAATCCGCAAGGGCCGGTTACCGGACAATTTAGGGCGCTGCGGGGCGGTTCGTGGTATTTTAGCCAATTACATTGCAGTTCAACATTCCGTAACTATGCAGGTGAAGACAATCATAATTTAAACTTCGGGTTTCGTTTAGCACAAGATTATTCCGTAAATGAAAGTACCCCCAAAAACACCATAATTGAAACAAATATTGAACCCGTAAAGGATATAGATTCAACAAAGGATATAGATTCAACAAAGGATATTGATTCAACAAAGGATATTGATTCCAAGAAGGATATTCAAAACATAAACAAAACAGCAAATAACTTTTGGCAGTTAGGAAATGATAAAGCCGATTTACAAGATTACAAAGGAGCACTTACCAATTTTACAAAAGCTATTGAGATGGATCCAAATTTTGCAGAAGCATATAAAGATAGAGGAATGGTAAAATCGATGTTAAAAGATTATGCCGGATCAATTGCCGATTATACAAAAGCTACAGAACTTGATTCAAATTTAACTGATGCTTATGCATATAGAGGAGCTGATAGACATGTTCAAAACGATTTTACCGGTGCATTAGTTGATTATAATAAAGCAATTGAATTAAACCCAAAATTTGCATTTGTTTATTTTCAACGCGGCGCAGTTAAATTTATGTTAAATGATAAGGAAGGCGGCTGTAATGATTGGCAAAAAGCAAAGGAATTGGGATTTGAAAAAGCAGAAACTATGATAAATAAATATTGTAATGAAGATTTACCAATGACAGCCGAACAATATTTTGAACAAGGAGAAAATAAATATAAATTAGAAAATTATACCGGGGCAATTGAAGAATATACAAAAGCAATTAAAGTTGATTCAAATTTAGCACTTGCGTATTTAGGCAGAGCAAAAGCCAACCGTAAATTAGCATATAACAAAGAAGCGATTATTGACTATAATAAATTGATGGAACTTAAACCGGAAATAATAGAAATTTATTTTTCGCGAGGAGTTGTAAAAGAAGATTTGTTAGACTATGCAGGAGCAATAGACGATTATACAAAAGCTATTGAAAATAAATCGAATTTAAGTACCGAAATTTTTGTTAGCCGAGGAAATGCCAAGGTAAAACTATTAGATTATGAGGGTGCAATAGCTGATTTTAATAGTGCAATAGAACAAAAACCAAATTTTGCAGAAGCATATTACTTTAGAGGAATAGCTAAAGAACATTCAGAAGATTTTGAAGGCGCAAAACAAGATTATACCAAAGTTATAGAACTTGATCCGAATAATGCAGAGGCATATTGCAACAGGGGAAATGTAAAAAGATTATTGGAGGATTACCAAGGTTCTTTAGCCGATTGTGACAAAGCTATTGAACTTGATCCGAGTATGGCAGATGCTTACGTTATACGAGGTGATATTTATAGAAATAATAAAGATGAGGAAAATGCTATTTTAGAATACTCAAAAGCTATTGAAATTTCGCCGGATATTTCGGCTAATGTATATTATAATAGAGCAGGTGCAAAATTTGGATTAAAAGATTACTCCGGTTCTATTAAAGATTTTACTAAATCAATTGAGCTTAATTCAAATGTAGCCGCAGCTTATTATTATAGAGGATATGCAAAATATTATTTGCTAGATAAAAAAAGCGCATGTCAAGATTGGAACTCAGCTAAAGAATTGGGTTATGAAAATGTAGATGAAGTGATAAAAAAATATTGTACAGAAACTATAAAATAATATTGTTTTATATAATTGCGGGTAAGAATTAGGGCTTAATCTATTTATCCGCAAAATAATAGCAAATGACACTTCAAAACCATTATTTTAATAAAACATAATAATAAAAATATGAATTAAATAACAAAGCAGACTAAACTATACTATTATATTTCCGATTATACTTTATAAAATAAATTGTATCTAAAATAAATCGGCTGGGTTAATTTTCCTCTTCTTTATTCTATTTGCAAAAATGTTACCTTAATTTATATTTACCGGTAATTAAGTAGTGTTATCTGTTAATTACCGAAATTTGACAATTTATAAAAATTTTATTATTATGCACGCAATAATAAAAATCAAACTTTAGAATTTCTTTTAAAATGTTATTGAAATAACGTATATTATTTAGTGTGATTAATATAAAAGATGGGAAAAACCCATAAAAAAAACAAATTAATAATATAGAGGGGAAATCATGGAAGAAAAAGAACTAACCGCAAAAAAAATTGTTAAAAATTACATGTGGTGGTCAATGGGTGCTGGTTTAATTCCGGTACCGTTAGTTGATCTTGCTGCAGTATCAGGTGTTCAGCTAAAAATGTTAAAAGATATGACTGATATTTATGGGATTAAATTTTCGGAAAATAAAGGTAAATCAATAGTAAGTGCATTATTAGGCTCAATAGTACCAAATTCGTTAGCATTTGGCAGCATGGGTAGTCTTTTAAAACTTGTTCCTTTTATTGGGCCGGTATTGGGTGGATTGTCAATGTCATTATTTTCGGGTGCCGCAACTTATGCAATAGGCAAAATATTTATTCAGCATTTTGAAGCAGGTGGTACTTTCTTAGATTTTAATCCGATATTAGTAAAAGAATACTTCCACAAATTATTTGAAGAAGGGAAAGAAGTAGCAAAAGAAATGAATGAAAAAAAGAGTAAAAAAGCAGAAGCAGTTTAAGCAATATTTGTAAAATAATATGTTGTTTAACATATTATTTTACAAACCTTTATACTAAAAATACAACGAACTAAATTTTTCAATAAACGGAGTAGTTTGTGCATTTTGCTTTTTTATTTCCCGGCCAGGGTACGCAATATTCGGGCATGGGTGCTAATTATTTACAAGAATTTCCTTACATAAGGGAATATTATCTTGAAGCGAACGAAATTCTAAAATTCGATATACTAGATTTATGCCTAAACGGACCTGAAGAGAAACTAAATCTTACTGCAAATGCACAACCTGCAATTTTAATAAACAGCTTTTGTGCCTTTAAAATACTACAAAAAGAAACCGGAATAGAACCCTTATTGATGGCCGGACACAGTCTTGGCGAAATATCTGCTTTATGTTGCAGCGGAGCAATAAGCTTTTGTGATGCATTAAAAATTGTAAAAAAAAGAGGGGAACTGATGCAATTGGCTGTTAGTGCCGGTAATGGCGCAATGATTGCCATAAACGGTCTTACAATAAGTCAAGTTCAACAGTTATGCACTAATAAAAGCCAAGCAGTTATTTCCAATATCAATTCCTCAAATCAAATTGTAATTTCAGGCGAAAGAGAAAGTGTAGGAAATATAGGTGAACAAGCCAAAAAGCTAGGTGCAATTACAATTCCGCTTAAAGTTAGTGCTCCTTTTCATAGTCCTTTAATGAAATCAGCGGCAATTGGTTTGGAACATGAACTAAACAACTACAACTTTTCGAGTCTAAAATATCCTGTTTTATCTAATGTAACATGTAAACCATATTTAAGTCAATATGAAATTATTCCGCTGCTTACAGAACAAGTGACAACAGTAGTTAATTGGTTAAAAATAATGGAATATATTAGAAAAACACGTGTAAATACAGCTATAGAGTTACCTCCTAAAAAAACATTAACCAGAATTTTTCAAAGTATCAAAAGTGATATAAATTGTTATTCTTTTGATCAACTTGAGAAATTGAAGAATCAATTAAATATGGAAGTTTTATAAATATATGAGAAAATATTTAATAATTTATATAATAATGGTTTGCGGTTTATTAAATTTTATAAAAGCACAAACCAATAACCAACCGCCACCTCTGGCCGAATGGTGGCTGAGTAGTTCATTAGCCGATTCTGCAGAGCAGTATCTGTTTCACGTTGAAGGACAATATAGTTTTACCAAAATGACCGGTGCAATTGAAGGGGAAATGCACAGCGGCGGCATTTTGGGAGTAATTAGAAAAAATATTTTTACTAATCACATAACTTATATGATTGATAAAATGAATTTGAATCTAAAAAGTTTTGGAATGAATTATATAACAGAATCGCATGTTTTTTCGGATTATTTGGATATTGACATTACGCGTCTTTTATATGGAGAAGTAGGTTTTATTTGGGAAAGAGATAATTCTCTTTATATTAATAACCGTTATTCTTTGTATGCAGGTTTGGGGTTAAACGGTTTGGTTTATGATAGACATTATGTTAAATTATTAATTGCAATTGGCAGGATAGACCAAGGTTATACAATTCCGGTTGATAATTTTGATGTTGTAAAAGGAGTTCATTCGGAGTTTTATATCAGACAGGAATATAAATATGCAATTGATTCGAGGTTTTCATTTACCGAACAAGCATATTATCTAACAAATACAAAAAATTATGATAGGTACAGAATTGGATTTATTTTAAACTTTAATATAGTGGTTGTTCAACCGGTATCATTAACGTTAGGTTATAATTATAGATTTGATAAAGAAAGCCAATTGCTAGGTGCAATTGCAGAAAATACAACTCAAACAATTGGCATAAAAGTAAGCTTTTAGACCAAATTTAACATGATTTTATATTTGGTGTTTTTTATTTAAAAATAGATAATAAGAGAAAGAAGTCTGATATGATAATTTTTTTGGTTTGTAAAAATTATCCTTCTAATAAGTCAAGTATTACTGAATTTGAGATTATGTGTAAAAATATGTGTGATTTTTTATAGATTGTAAAAACGAAAGCAAGGGTTTATTTCAAATCAAAAATTATTGCATTCAGTATAATTCTTTCCAATATTTTTAATAAATCTTATAATTAATATACTCTTGATTTTAGCAGCCTATTATATTACGTATAGAATAAGAGTTGGTGGATAAAAAATAATGTTTGTTCTCTGATTTAAGATTTTACAAAATATAAATATTAAGTATATAACAAATTTTAATAAATAAATTTGTTGTTATATTAAAATTAAACGAAAATTATAAATTAAAAATATAAGAAATTTTAACATGAACAATGATATTCTATATCCTTTAACCTTACCTCAAGAAGCCTTTTATTATGACTATCTTTTGAACCGTAATGATAGTAAATATAACATGGGAGGAGCATTTTTTTTAGAAAGTGAATTGAATGTTGAAATAATGAGGAAAGCGTTTAATTATGTGATAAAGCATTACGATATATTACGTGTTAAATTTGTACAAAATGGAGACCAATTTTATCAGCTATTTAAACATGAATATGAAGGAACTGTTAATTATTATGATTTTAGAAACAATAAAAATCCTATTCAGGAAGCTTTAGAATTCGCTTTAAAGGAAAATAAAAAACTGATGCCCTTTGAAGAAGATGATATTTTTTTTATTATGATATTACAAATTGAGGATAAAAAAAATATAATTGTACCAAAATTTAATCATTTATTTAGCGATGCAATGGGCATGGCAATCATTAATCAGGCAATTTCAGAAACATATAACAGCTTATTGGAAAAAGATTGTTTTCCGGACTTAAAAGATTTTTCATATGTGGATTTTATTAATGATGATCTTCAATATAGAGATTCGGATATATATAAAAAATCATTTGAATATTGGAAACAAAAACTTGCAGTATTACCTGAGCCATTTGAATTTACTTCAAAGAAAAAAAGTATTAAAAATGTTTCTCTGCATACGGAAAGGATAACCCTAAATTTACATCGTGTCTGCTTTGAATCTATTCTTAACATTGCGTATGAAATTGATTCGACAACATTTCAGGTGATTTTAGGTCTAATTTCTACAACAATTTATAGATGTTACAATAGAGATGAATTTATAATTGGAATGCCGGTATTAAATCGGAGCAATTATAAATTTAGGAACACACCCGGTTTATTTATGAACATGATGGCTTTAAAACTTAAAATAGACCCCGACGGTACTTTTGAAGATATAATCAATTTTATTAAAACCGAAGTGCGCGAAGGTTACAGGCATCAAAGATTTCCACTTAGGGATATAATTAAACATTTAAGAAACAAATCTGATTTTAATAATGAATTATTTGATGTTACTGTAATTTATAGAAAAAATGATTATTCGCAGCGTTTTGGGGACGCGAAAATAAATTCCATTACATTTGATTCGGAAATACGAAGTGAAAGTTTATCAATTGAAATTGATGAATATGGTGATGATAGTAACGTAAATATATTTTTTAATTATAATCCTTGTGTGATATCTGAAGAGGAAGTAGTACAGTTTGTTCACTGTTTTGAAACTATTTTATTGGATTTAATTTATTTCCCTGAAAAAAAAATAAATGAGCTAAGTATTTTAAATGAATTTGATACTTATAAAATATTAAATGAATTTAACCACTCACCCGAAATAATAACAACCGAAAAAACAATAGTGGAATTATTTGAAGAAGTGGCCGCAAAATATCCTCAAGCAGAGGCCATAATTCAAGACGGAGAAGTTATCAGTTATAAGGATTTAAATGAAAAGGGGAACTCAATTGCTGAATTTCTTCTATCAAGTTATAATATCCAAAAGGAAGATATTATATGTTTGGTCTCAAATCGATCAATTAACACCATTGCAGCTATGTTAGGCATTATGAAAACCGGAGCTGCTTATTTACCAATTGATTCCGATCTGCCAATTGAAAGAATAGAATATATTATTAAAAATGCAGGGTCAAAAATAGTTATTCACAATGGAATTAAGAAAAAAATTATAAGTGAAGTTGTTATTGATTTAAATGAAATTCCAATTAAAAATATTAATAATATAAAAATTGAGATAAAACAAAACAATTTGGCTTATGTTATTTATACTTCCGGTTCAACAGGAAAACCTAAGGGTGTATTAATAGAACATAGACATTTTATGAACATGTTTGTTAATATGATAGAGAAGTTTGGAGTAAAAAATACAGATAGAGTATTATTGTTTGCTTCAATAGGATTTGACGGTTCAATGTTTGAGATATTTCAAGCATTACTTACAGGCGCTTTACTTGTTATTGTTGATAAAGACAAGATACAAAATCCTAAACAATTTATTGATTATATAGAACAAAATAATGTTACGGTTGCAACACTGCCTCCCGCCTATCTTAGTGTGCTTGATAAGGCTGAACTACCATCAATTCATACATTAATAACAGCAGGCGAACAGGCAATTGTTGAGGATGTGAATTATTATAAACAATTTAAGAAATATATTAATGGTTACGGTCCAACCGAAAATTCTGTTTGTACATCATATTATTTGGCAGAAAAAAACATAGAATACAAACAAACTGTTCCGATAGGGAGACCTTCACCAAATTCAAAAATTTACGTACTTGACAAAAATCTTAAGCCATTGCCTATCGGATTTTCGGGTGAATTATGCGTTTCCGGTACCAGTATAGCACGTGGTTATTTAAATAACGATGAACTCACAAATCAAAAATTTATTAACAATCCTTTTGAACAAGGTTTACGTTTATATAAAACAGGTGATCTTGCCAGATGGAAACAAGATGGTAATATTGAATTTTTAGGGCGAATTGATGACCAGGTTAAAATAAACGGGAATAGAATTGAACTTGGTGAAATAGAAAACAGGCTATCAAAATTTGATAATATTAAAGAAGCAGTTGTTTTAGATATTAAACATGGTCACGTTAATGCTCTTGCTGCTTATATAGTTTCCGAAACCGAAATTGATGTAAATCAAATAAAACTATATTTAAGAAGATTCCTCCCTGAATATATGATTCCTGTGCATTTTGTGTTTATTGAAAAAATTCCACTTACATATAACGGTAAAATAAATAAAGAAATTCTCCGTGAAACGGATCTTCACAAGTTGAGTAATAAATCGGAATTCAAACCGGCAGAAAGTGAGATTGAAAAAAAGCTTATTAATATTTTTGAAAGTGTTTTGGATGTAAAACAGGTTGGAATTGATGATAATTTTTTTCAATTAGGCGGAGAAAGTCTTAAAATTGCAAGGCTTATAGCACTTATTTATAAGGAATTAAAACGTGAAATACCATTTAAAGTGATTTTTGATAGTCCAACTGTACGGAGTATTGCAGCAGAATTGGAATTAATAAAAGTTAGTGAATATTCTGAAATTCCTGTTGCTATTGTAAAAGAATATTATTCTTTATCGCATGCCCAAAAAAGACTATGGATATTAACCCAAAATAAAGAAAACTCTCCGGTATATCATATGCCCGTTTCATTTCTTTTAGAGGGTTCAATAAAATTAGACTTGTTTGAAGTAGCGATAAAAATGATTGTGGAAAGACATGAATCTTTACGTACAATATTTATAGATGTAGACGGAAATCCGTATCAAAAAGTGCTGAATGACTATAATTTGAATTTATTAAATTACGATTTAGCAAACTCAAAAAATAAAAATGAAACCGCTGCAAAAATTATAAAAGAAAAAATAATTGAACCATTTGATCTTACTTTTGATATTCCGGTTAGAGTAAATTTAATCAAACTTGAAAATAATAAACATATATTTTTACTCGTTTTACACCATATAACCGCTGATGGAATATCATTAGGTATTCTATTAAAAGAATTGGCATTATTGTATAATTCGCTTATAAAAGGGAGTGATATTAAGCTAAAACCGCTAAGAATCCAATATAAGGATTATTGTGAATATGAAAATACAATTATTAAAAGTAAAAATTATAATTTAGAAAAAGAGTATTGGTTAAAAAAATTACAAAGTCCGCTTTCGGTTCTGGAACTTCCATATAAACAACCACGCCCGCCAATAAAAACGTATTCGGGTGAATACCTGTTTTATAATATTGAAAATAATATTTCGCAAGAATTAATTAATTTCTGTAAGGATCAGAATGTTAGTCTCTATCAGATATTTGTTTCTTTAATAAATATCCTTTTATCCAAATATTCATCTCAAGAAGAAATAATTATCGGTTCTCCTGTAGCCGGCAGAAATAATGCTGATCTTGAAAATCAGGTTGGAATTTATTTAAATACAATTGCCTTACGAAATGAAATAAAAACAAATAACAGCTTTATTGAGTTTTTAAATGAGGTTAAAATAGTTATTACCGAGGCTATTTCAAATAGTAATTATCCTTTTGATTTACTTATTACGGACTTAAATACTACCAGGGATACTACACGTTCACCATTATTTGATGTATTTGTACAACTTCAAAACGAAAACTTTACAAATTTAGAATTAAATGAATTGACCTCGAAATTATATGAAGCAGAATTTAAACTCAATAAATTTGACTTAACCTTCACTTTTGTTGATGGAAAAGACAATATTAATTTTAGCATTGGTTATAATACAGATTTATTCAACAAAAATTTTATAAATAGGATGGCATGTCATCTTAAAAACATTTTAATTAGTATTCTTTATAATCCAAACAGCCAAATAAAAGAAATTGAATATTTGGATAAATCCGAAAAAGAAAATTTAACAGAAATTGGATCGGGAAAATATTTTGAAATCGAAAAACAAATAATACCGGCATTATTTGAAGAACAAGTAATTAAAACACCGGAAAACATTGCGCTTGTATATAATGATAAAAAATACAATTACAAACAATTGGATGAACAAGCCAATATAATAGCAAATGAAATTAATTTACGATTAAAAGTAAATCCCGATGATATTATTGGAATTATGACAGGTAGATCGGAATTAATGATTATTGGAATATTAGGAATATTAAAAACAGGTGCAGCGTATCTGCCAATAGATTCCGATTATCCAATAGAACGTATTTCGTTTATGCTAAAAGATAGCAATGCAAAATTACTTTTAAGTGAAAACAAATTGATAGATATTGCTAATAAAGCTGTTGAATTAAACACTACTGAATTTATTGCCAAAATTAATGTAATGGATATTAATTCAGCCGATGCTGCAAATAACAAAAGGCCGGAATTAAAAATAAAAGTGTCAAATCTTGTTTATGTTATTTATACATCCGGTTCAACGGGTAAACCAAAAGGTGTAACAATTGAACACCAAAATTTGCATAATCTTGTTTTAGGATTGGCTGATGCAATTTACAAAGATTTTACAACACCGTTAAATATTGCGTTAATTTCGCCATTTATATTTGATGCTTCAGTAAAACAGATATTTTTTGCTTTATTAAATGGGCATTGTATTGATATTGTACCCGAAGAAACTAAACTTAACGGAAAGAAACTGCTGGAGTATTTCGAATTACATAAAATTAATGTTTCGGATGGCACCCCAAATCATCTTGAGATAATAATAGATGAATTAAAATCAAGTGCATATAAATATCTCCCCGAACTTTTTGTAATTGGGGGGCAGCAGCTTTTATATCAAACAGTAAAAGAATTATTTTATCTAAAAGGTGAACAATCACCTGTAATAAGTAATGTTTATGGCCCTACTGAATGTTGTGACGTATCGACCTGTTTAAATATTACGCGCGAATTATTTTTACAATCTGAATTAACATCAAATGTGCTTCCAATTGGCAGGCCGTTAAATAATGTGCAAATTTATATATTGGATTCAAATAATAATCAGGTTCCAATTGGTATAAGCGGAGAACTTTGTATAACGGGTGCGGGACTATCACGAGGTTATATAAATAGACCCTATTTAACGGCTGAAAAATTTATTGTTGATAAAATATTAAATCAAAGAATATATAAAACAGGAGACATTGGCCATTACCTTGAAGATGGTAACATAATTCTTTCGGGCAGAACAGATGACCAAATAAAATTACGTGGATATAGAATAGAATTAAACGAAATTGAAAATTGTATTAGAAGTTATGAAAATATAAATTTGGCGGCTGTAATACCAATTGGAGAAGGAAATTATTTAGAAATTGCCGCATATTATACTGCATCAAAAACAATTGATTCTGAAAAATTGCAGCAATATTTATCACTTCTTTTACCTTCTTATATGATTCCCTCATACTTAATAGAATTAAAAAATATTCCACTAACCGTTAACGGGAAAGTGGATAAAAAATTATTGCCTGTACCTGTTAAAGAAATACTTACAGTTGAAAATCAGGATTTGCCGGGAGATAAACTTGAAGAAAAACTATATAATATTTGGAAAGAATTGTTACGTGTTGAAAAACTTAGCTTAACAGATGATTTCTTCAAGCTTGGCGGCCATAGTTTAATAGCAATTAAATTAACTTCTCGAATACATAAAGAATTTAATATTGAAATAAATATTTGGGAAGTATTCAAAAATCCCACAATATCTTTATTAGCCAAATTATTACGAAGTAAAAATCCTTCATTGTTCAGCCCAATAGAACAGATTGAAAAAAGTGAATATTATGCTCTTTCTCATTCACAAAGACGACTTTGGCTTCTTGCAAAAATAGAAGGGCAAAATTCGCTTTATAATCTACCGGGCATTTTCCAAATAAAAGGAAATGTAAATGTTCAGGTGTTAGAAGATGTTTTTAAATCCATTGTGCAAAGACATGAATCTTTTAGAACATCATTTATTGAAATTGACGGCGAACCCTTTCAAAAAATAACAGAAAATGTAAATATTAGTTTTTTAAGAGAAGAGTATACTAATAAGGAATTTGATGAAAATCAACTCTTAAAATCTGCGAAAGAATATTTTTATTATGAATTTGATTTATCTAATGCCCCGCTTATAAATTTTAAACTAATAAAAGTATCAAAAGATAGTTATTATCTTTTGATTAACATGCATCATATAATAAGTGATGGATGGTCTATTGAAATTATATTAAAAGAACTTGAAGTTTATTATAATTCAATTCTCAATAATTTAGAATCTCCTTTTTTACCGTTAAAAATTCAATATAAAGATTATGCTGCCTGGCAAAATAAAATATTGAGTGATAAATCTCTTGAAGTGATTAAAGAATATTGGCAGAAAAAATTAAGGAAACCTCGTGTTCTTTTAGATTTACCGGCAGATAGCAAAAGAACCGATTCTTTTTCTAATGCAGGTAAATTATTATCGTATGAACTTGATACGAAAGCAATTACTGCATTAATGGAGATAGGCAGAAACCAAAATGCAAGTTTATTTATGACTCTGCTTTCGGCTGTATATATTTTACTTTATAAATATACGGGTGAAGAAGATATTATAATTGGTTCACCTGTTGCAGGCCGACAACACTTTGACCTTGAAAACCAAGTAGGCTTTTTTATTAATACCATTGTGCTGCGTAATGAAATAAATCCTGAAAACACATATCAAGAATTATTAAATAAGGTTAAAGAAACTTTAAGCGATTCATTTGATAACCAAGTTTATCCATTTGACCGGCTGGTGGATGAGCTTGATGTAGATAGGATAAGGAACAGGAACCCACTTTTTGACGTAATGGTTGCCTGGATGGTAAAAAATGGTACAAGAGTAAAAATGAAATTTAACGATATCGAAATTTCCGGAATAGATTATCGTGAAAGTACAAGTATGTTTGATTTGACATTCCTTTTTGAAGAAGATGAGGGAAGAGTATTTTTTGCAATTGAATATAACACCTGGTTATTTAAGCAGGAACGAATTGATAGAATGTCAAAGCATTTTAATAAATTAATTGAAAGCATAGTTTTAAACCCTAAAGGGAAAATTAAAAACTTTAATATTATTTCGGAAGATGAAAAAGAAAATATCATAAGCAAGTTTAATAAAATCACTCAACTATTTGTTGAACAAAAAAATGTTATTGAACTTTTTAATCATCAAGTAGAAATTAATAAAAATGAAATTGCCCTTGTTTATGAAGGGATAAAAATCACTTACAATGAATTAGATAAATTATCAAATCGTATTGCAAACCATTTAGTAGAAAAAATTAACCCTAATAAAGAGGATAAAATTGCAGTTATTATTGATGATCCTATTTATGCCGCTGCCGCCTTATTAGCTGTTATAAAAACCGGAGCAGTTTATCTTCCAATAATGTCAAATAACCCGATTAATAGGATTGCTTTTATATTAAAGGATAGCAATTCAAAGGCAGTTTTAGTTGATAACAATATATTAGTAATAAATGATGAATTGAATACTGCTGAAATTGATAATACTGTTGTATTAAATATTAATGAAAGTTTAAGTGAAAATGACTTAACTTTTGAATATAATATAGAACCAACTAGTTTAGCTTATGTTATTTATACTTCGGGGTCAACCGGAAAACCAAAAGGAGTGATGATAGAACATAAAGCACTCTCAAATTTAATTTTATCATTGAATAAAGAAATATACTGTAATTATTATAATGGATTAAATGAACTGATGATTAGTTCATTCGGCTTTGATGTTTCTATAAAACAAATATTTGCAGCTTTTTGTAATGGAAATACATTACATATTTTGGAAAATGAAAAAAAACTAGATCCACGTGAGATAATAAAATATATTGTTAACAATAAAATTAATGTTATAGATTTAACGCCCTCATTATTTTCGGTAATGATTGACGAAGGTTTTTGCGAAACTGATAAACCGGATTTAAAAGAACTATTTATTGGGTCTGAGGCATTACCATTTAATTTGGTGAAAACCTTTATGGAATGTTCTAAAAATAGAAATATTAATGTTACAAATTTTTATGGGCCAACTGAATGTTGTGTGGAGTCATCATTTTTTAAATTTGACGAAATTAATTTAAATGCTGAATATGAAATTGCTCCTATTGGTAAACCGATTATAAATGAACAGATTTATATCCTTGATAAATATATGAATTTATGTCCTATTGGTATTCCGGGCGAAATTTGCATTGCAGGCGAAGGTTTGGCCAGACAATATTTGAATGATCCCGAAAAGACAAATGAAAAATTTGTTCAATTACCATTATTAAATGGAACTCGGATTTATAAAACAGGGGATTTAGGAAGAACACGTTCAGATGGCAATATAGAATTTTTAGGGCGAATGGATGAACAAATAAAGATACGTGGTTACAGAGTTGAACTGCAAGAAATAGAAAAAAACTTGAGGTTAGTTAATGAAATTAAAGAATGTGCTGTTACTTTTTTTGAAAAAGAAAATAATAACGAATTGGCCGCTTATTATACATCGGATGATTCCATCGATAATCAAAAACTCAAAAATATTCTAGCACGGTTTTTACCAAAATATATGATCCCTGAATATTTTATTCGATTGGATAAAATACCTCTTTCGCTAAATGGTAAAGTTAACAAAAAAATGCTGCCGGCTCCTGATGGAATTATAAAACAAAATAACCATAGAGAACCACAAGATGAAATTGAGATTCTAATTGTTAAAATTTGCTCGAATGTACTAAAAAAAGAAAATATAACCATTGAGGATAATTTTTTTGAAATCGGAGGGCATAGCCTAAATGCCGTAAGAGTAATTTCGCAAATTCAAAAAGAATTAAATATTGATTTAGCACTTAAGGAAATATTTTTTAATCCTATTTTGATTGATATTGCAGAAAAAGTAAAAGAAATGATTACTGATAAAAAAACTATTGATATTAAAGAACTAGAAACACCCACAATTGTACCAATAACAGATGAAGAATTAGAACTATTATCCAACTTAAAATTTGACGATGATGAATAATAAAATAAAAGAGTTAAAACAAAAAGCTTTAAGCGGAGATTTATCTGCATTGGAAGAGTTAAGACAGCTTGGTGTCTTATCAAACAATAAATCTAAATATAAAATGTCGCCTGTATCGTACGCACAAAGAAGGCTTTGGTTTATTGACAAAATGGACAAATCACCTGCATATAATATTAACGCAGCTCTAATATTTGATGGCCGATTAGATATTAAATCATTAGAAAATGCCTTTAAGGAAATAATTAAGCGTCACGAAATATTACGAACGGTTTTTGTGGAAACAGATGGAATACCTTATCAAAAAATATTTAACGAAATAGCTTTTGATATTCCATATATTGAATTGAAATATAATTCAGATGGAAAAAAGGGAATTGAAACATTAATTGAAGAAGAAACTAATCGTTGTTTTGACCTTTCCAAAGGGCCTCTGGTTGTATGTAAATTATATAAAATGGATGAGGAAAAAAATCTACTCCTTTTTAATATGCATCATATTATTAGTGACGGCTGGTCTATTGGTGTATTAATATCAGAGTTAACTTCTTTGTACAATTCTTTTTCTAAAGGGGAAAGTAGTCCTTTGGAACCATTAAAAATACAATATAAAGATTATGCCCAAAGGCATTTGCAAATATTAAAAGAGGAAAACTCACTTGAACATAAACAATATTGGTTAAAGAAATTTTCCGGTGAACTTCCCGTTTCGGATTTTCCTGCTGACTTTAACCGTCCTTTATATAAAACGTTTAATGGAAAATATTTTGAAATCAAGTTGGAAAAGAATATATATATAAAAGTGCAAAATTTATGCAGACAAAATAATGTCAGTCTTTTTATGTTTTTGGTTTCTGTTGTTAATGTTTTAATCAATAAATATTCCGGGAAAACTGATATTATTATTGGCTCTCCTATTGCAGGAAGAGAACAAAGGGATTTGGAAAACCAGATTGGTTTTTATGTAAATACCATACCACTTCGGAATGAAATAACAAATTCATTAAGCTTTATGGAATATTTAAATAAAGTTAAACAAAATTGCATTGAAGCCTACGACCATCAAGTATATCCGTTTGATTTATTAATTGATGAATTAAATTTAGAAAGAGATACAAGCCGAAATCCTTTATTTGAAATAATACTTTCTCTTCAAGAATTAAATTATACTACAATTGAGTTTGATAATATTAAAACTTCAATGATTAGGCCGGAAATAAAATTTGGAAAATTTGACCTGCATTTTGGATTTGAAGAATTACACGATGGATTAAGATTGGGGATGGTATATAATCCTGATATATATAAATCTGAAAAAGTTAAAAGGATAGGGGAACATTTATTTGAGTTAATTAGAAATATATTAAAAAATCCGGACGAAATAATAAATAAAATTGAAATAATTACACAAAAGGAAAAGGAAAAAATCCTAAATGTGTTTAATGATACAAAAACTCTTTATCCCAAAGAAAGAACTATTGCCCAATTATTTGAAGAAATAGCAGAACAATATTCGGAAAAACCGGCAGTTGTTTTCCAAGGTAACCCTATTACATATAGACAACTAAACGAAAAAGCTAATTGTTTGGCTTATAAATTAATGACCAATTATGGACTAAAACTTGACGAACCTGTTGTAATACTAATGGACAGGTCGTTAGAACTGGTAATAGCAATTTTGGCAACACTTAAAGCCGGTGGGGCTTATTTGCCAATTGATACAAAAATGCCCAAAGAAAGAATTAATTTTATACTTAAGGATATTAATGCAAGAATTATTATAACGGACACGGAAGATGAAAATAATAATTATGAGGCTCATTATATCTTAAATATTAAAGCAGAGTCTTTATCATGGAATGATAATAAAACTAATATTAGTGTTGGCAAAACATCTTCAAATTTAGCTTATATATTATATACATCCGGGACAACAGGTATTCCAAAGGGAAGTTTAATAGAAGAGAAATCTGTAATAAATTTGACTAGAAATACAGTTTATTACAAATATAAAGATACTGACAGGGTATTATCAACTTCTTCAATTTCATTTGATGCAACTACATTAGATTTATGGGGAACCCTATTGAATGGGGCAACTCTTTATTTTGAGATGATGGAAGACTATCTCGATCCTGAAAAATTGAAAAAATATTTTTTTGATTATAAAATAAACAATTTATTTCTTTCAACCGGTTTGTTTGTACGAATGATTGATGCAGATTTACAATACAAATTAAATTTATTTGAAGGGCTTAGGATGTTAATTGTTGGTGGTGATAGATTACCATTTGTTAGTTCAAATAAATTTGTAAACGCATATCCAAGTGTTCAATTCTTTAACGGATATGGGCCGACCGAAAATACAACATTTACAACAATATATGAAATAAAGAAGGGATTTTATTCGGATATTCCAATTGGTAAACCAATTACAAATACTTCAGTTTATATTTTGGATGAGTCTGAAAATTTGTGTCCGATAGGTGTTTCCGGGGAATTATATATTGGCGGTGAAGGATTATCGCGTGGATACTTTAACAGACCCGAGTTAGATAAAGTAAAGTTTGTAAAAAATCCTTTAAATGATAATGAAATATTATACCGCTCAGGTGATATATGTATGTGGGAAGAAGATGGCAATATTCTTTTTGTGGGAAGAAATGATGACCAGTTAAAAATTAGAGGCTATAGAATTGAAACTGGTGAGATTGAAAATATAGCCTTAAAATATAATGGAATAAAAAACACAAAAATCCTTATTATTCAAGAAGAAGATCAAAAAGAATTGGCACTTTATTATACAACTGAAACTGAACTTGATAAAAAAGAGTTAAAAAAATATCTCAGCAGTAAGCTCCCTGATTATATGCTTCCCAAATATTTTATTCAAATGGAAAATTTTCCTCTTAATCAAAATGGAAAAATAAATTTCAAGATATTTCCAAAACCTGATATTAAAATAATATCAATTGAAGAGAACCTAAGACCCGTGAATAAAACTCAAAAAACGATTGCAAAAATATTTGAAGATACATTAAATGTTAAAAATATTTCCATAACGGACAATTTTTTTAGTTTAGGCGGACATAGTTTAAAAGCAATAAGAGCAGTATCAGCCATACAAAAAGAATTATCAGTTAAAGTTAGTTTAAAAGAATTTTTTACATATTCGGATGTTCTTTCATTGGAAGGAATAATACGCGATAAAAAACGTGAAGTATTGGGAATTATTCCGGTTATTAAGCAGGAATTATATTATAAATTATCTCATGCTCAAAAAAGATTATGGGTGTTAGATAAAATTGAAAAATCAAAATCAACTTATAACATACCACTTGCTGTTACGTTTAACGATACTATTGATTTGAATTTTATGCAGCATGCATTTGATAACTTAATACAAAAGCATGAATCTTTAAGAACTGTTTTTATAGAAGTTAATGGCGAACCGTTTCAAAAAATTTTTAGTACTCAAAAAATACCAATTATAACAAAAGATTTTAGTAACGAAACAAACCCGGAAGAAATAGTTTTTAATTATGTAGTATATGAAGCTCATAAAGAATTTAATTTATCTGAATATCCTTTATTTCGTTTGTATGTTCTTAAAATAACATCACAAAAATATATTATATTCCTAAATATTCATCACATAATAAGTGACGGATGGTCATTAAGTATAATTATTGAAGAGTTGTTTGGAGCCTATAAAAATTATCTTAATAAACAGGAAAATACTGTTATTGTGCCAAAAATACAATATAAAGATTATTCGTATTGGTTAAATGATAAAATAGATAATTCGGAAAATGACGCAGATCGTGTTTATTGGTTAGAAAAACTGAGTGGTGAAATTAAACCCTTAGATATACCTACTGATTATCGCCGCCCGGTAATTAAAACATATCAAGGTAATTCAATCTATTTCCCTTTTTCTAGTGAACTAAAAATAAAACTAAATTCCTTTAATATAGAAAAACGAAGCAGCTTATTTATGACTCTTACGGCTGCCGTAAAAGTTTTGTTATATAAGTACACAGGAAAAGAAGATATAATTATTGGTACTCCGGTAGCCGGAAGAAATCATCCGGATTTGGAAAATCAAATAGGATTGTACATAAATACTCTTGCTTTACGTGATAAAATAGATCCCGAAATATCTTTTGCGGAATTATTGGAGGAAATAAAAAAAACAGCTACTGATAGTTATTCTCATCAAATGTATCCGTTTGATAAACTGGTTGAGGAAATAAAGCTTACAAGGGATACCGCCAGATCACCTTTATTTGATGTGATGATTGTGCTGCAAAATTTTGATATTGCTTTTAAGGATGTATTTAAGGAAACCGAACCATATAAAATACCAATGAATATAAGCAAATTTGATTTGACTTTTAATTTTAACGATACCAAAGAAAATTTAGAATTATTGGTTGAATACAATACAAAATTGTATAAGCAGGAAAGAATTGAACAAATAGTCTCACATCTGTTTGTATTATTAGATGAAATAATTGCCAATCCGGCTATTTTTATAAAAGAAATTAATATTTTAAGTAAGGACGAAAAAAACAATCTTATCTTTAAGTTTAATGATACTGATGCTAATTATCCCGATACTAAAACAATTGTACAATTATTTGAAGAAACTGTTAATAAATATCCATTAAATACTGCAATTGTATATAATAATAAAACACTAACATATACGGAATTAAATGTTAAATCGAATATTTTAGCTAATTATATAAAAAATAAATATAATGTTTTACCAGATAAACCAATTGGTGTTTTGGTTTCGCCATCAGAAAACCTAATGGTAATATTGTTGGCAATATTAAAAGTCGGTGGGGCTTATGTGCCTATTGATTCGGAATATCCTGATGAAAGAATTAAACATATTTTTACCGAAAGCAAGACTGATATATTTATTACACAAAACGAAAATTATGACAAACTTAAAAAAATTGTTGGAGAAAATGAAATTGATTGTAAAATCCTCAATTTTGATGATTTGCAAAATGTTGGAGATAAAGACGACTCTAATCCGGATTTATTAACTTTTAATCCTGATACTACTGCTTATATTATTTTTACATCAGGGTCAACAGGAAAACCAAAAGGATGTCCAATTAGTCATAGAAATCTGGTTCGTTTATTTATAAATGATAAATCACATTTTGATTTTACTCCTTCGGATGTATGGGTATTGTTTTTTTCGTATTGCTTTGATTTTTCAGCATGGGAAATGTTTGGGGCATTATTATTTGGCGGCAAATTAATAATTCCAAATAGAAAGGATGTAAGAGATATTTCTGCTTTTGTTAAATTAGTAAACGAGCACAAAGTTACAATATTAAATCAAACACCCGGTGCTTTTTATAAGTTTATTGATATGGCTATTGAAAACAGGAATAAAATAAATCTAAGTCTTCGTAGTATCGTATTTGGAGGAGAGAAACTAAATGCAGCTAAATTAGGTGATTGGATTAAAATATATCCTACAAATAAAGTAAAACTTATAAATATGTATGGAATTACCGAAGTTACAATCCATGCTACATATCATAGTATTACAGATGATGAAATAATTTCGTCTGATGGCAGCAGCAATGTAGGGGTACCGCTTCCCGAAACAAAGGTATATATTTTGGATAATTATCGTAAACTTTCCCCTATTGGTGTTTTTGGTGAAATTTATGTGGCAGGAACAGGATTAAGCAAAGGATATTTAAATCGTCCGGATTTAACTGCCGAAAGATTTATTCAAAATCCATATAATAAAAATGAAATAATATACAAAAGCGGAGATATTGCCAAATGGTTATATAACGGGGAAATAGAATATCTTGACCGCTGTGATAACCAAGTGCAAATTCGTGGTTTCCGTGTTGAAATGCCGGAAATAGAATTACAACTACGTTTAATTAAAGGAATTATTGATAATGTTGTTGTAGCAGTTGATAGAGAAGGAACAAAAGAATTAGTTGCCTATCTGGTATTAGATGAAGACCTAAATATTAATAAAATTAAAAGTAGTCTTTCTTCATTTTTACCCGAATACATGATTCCGTCTTATTTTATAAAAATTGATAAAATACCGTTAACTTCAAACGGAAAGCTTGATAAAAAATCACTTCCGCCTGCAATTCAAAATATAGCAACCGGAGCAATATTCCAAAGTCCTGTTAATAAACTTGAAGAAGAGTTGCTTGAATTATGGCAGGAGGTTTTATCGACTGAAAATATAAGTATTCATGACAATTTTTTTGATATTGGCGGTAATTCGATTTTGTTGGTTAAACTGCATGGTAAAATAAATGGAAAATACCCTGACGTAATGGAATTAACAGATTTGTTTACTAAAAGTAAAATATCCGAACAAGCAGAATTTATTGAACAAAAAACAAATGATAAATCCGAGATAATAAAAAAAACAATTGATACTAAAATTTCCGGATTAAAGTACCATGATATTGCCATTATTGGTATTGCTGCGCGAATTGGTGATTGCGAAACCCCCGATGACTTTTGGAAAGATTTGTGCATGGGCGTTGATTTTATTGGTGATATTCCGCAGGCAAGAATTGCTGATCTTAAGGAACTTGGAGAACAAAATAATTTACCAACCGATTCTTTAAAATTTAGACAACTATGTTATTTAAGCGAAATTGATAAATTTGATTACGGTTTTTTCAAATTGTCTCCAAGTGAGGCTTCTTTAATAGACCCGGGTCAAAGAATGTTTATGGAAACGGCATATCATGCAATTGAGGATGCCGGTTATGGGGGAACAAAATTATGGGGAAGCCGTACAGGAATTTATATAGGTGCAAGTGATAACCTTAGTGAATATGCAAGATATATTGAGCTATCGGATAACAAAGACCCAAATATTTTACTGGCAGCTCAAACACCTTCAATATTGGCAAGCAGATTGTCCTATCATCTAAATTTAAAAGGGCCTGCTTTACTAGTTGATACTGCATGTTCTTCTTCGCTTGTTGCCGTTCATCTGGCATGTCAATCGTTAAGAGAAGGAAAAATTGATTCGGCAATAATTGGGAGTGTTAAGCTGCACCTGCTTTCTGTTGATTCCGGTTCAAGGATTGAAATAGATTCCTCAGATGCACGAGGACATAGTTTTGATGAAAAAGCTGATGGTACAGGAGGCGGAGAAGGTGTTATTGCCATAATGATTAAACCGCTTGAAAAAGCATTACAAGACAATGACAATATTTATGCCGTAATAAAAGGAAGTGAAATTAACCAAGACGGTAATTCGATTGGTATTACGGCGCCGGATGCAGATGCTCAGGCGGATGTAATTGAAAAAGCTTGGATTGATGCCGGTATTGATCCTTTAACCGTAAGTTTTATTGAAACGCATGGTACAGCTACAAAACTTGGTGATCCTATTGAAATTGACGGTATTACAAAAGCATTTAAGAGATATACAAATAACAAAAAAATATGTGCTATTGGAGCTGTAAAGGCTAATATTGGTCATTTGGATACTGCGGCAGGTTTGGCAGGATTGTTGAAAGCCGTATTAAGCCTAAAGTATAAAAAACTTACACCTTTAGTGCATTTTAATTCTCCTAATAAAAATATTAATTTTGAGGAGAGTGCTGCTTATATTAACAAAAATCTTACTAATTGGGAAAATAATGGTAATCCTTTAAGATGTGGTATTAGTTCATTTGGATTAAGCGGTACAAACTGTCATGTTGTGTTGGAAGAGGCACCTATAAAGGAAGTAAAAAATTCAGAAGGAAAAGAATATTTATTTACTCTTTCTTCGCGTAAAAAAGAAGGACTTATTGAATATGCCAAAAAGATTAAAAAGGCACTATATTTACAACCGAATTCAGATTCTGAAAGTATTTGTTATACGCTAGCAACCGGTAGATTTCATTATTCGTTTCGACTTGCAATAATATTTAAAACCAAAAAAGAAATTATTCAAAAACTATCGCAAATAATAGATAGTGGATTAAATTCAGATGAATTAAACGGGATATTTTATGGCTCCTCAAAAGTTGTGGCTTCAAATAAAAAGATATTTGCAGCCGGAGAAATAACAGAAAACGATATTAGAAATCTTAGTAACCAAATTAATGAAGTCATCAAAAATACCCAAACCGATAGTAAAAAATTAACTTCTATTGCTGAAGCTTATATAAATGGTGCAAATGTTTCATGGGAAGAATATTACAGTTCTTCAATACCGGAAAGGATGTCTTTACCCGGATATCCGTTTGAAAAAAACAGATGCTGGGTTAAGGTCAAAGCTAAAGAAATTACAAATGAAAGTATTACTACCAAGTATAGTAAAAAATATGAAAATATATTTTTAAGTAATTGCATCATTGATATTCCTTCAATTGCAGTTTATCAAAATATTTTTGATAAAAATAATTGGTTATTGAATGAACATAAAATTATGGGTTTCCCGACTTTAGTGGGAGCAGCATACTTACAAATGGCTTTTGAAGCCGGCAAAAATCATTTTAATAGCGAAAAATTACATTTTGAAGAGTTTTATCTACTGAATCCTTTGAGAATTAATGAAAACGAAAATTTGGAAGTACTCACTACTCTTGCCAAAAGTGAAAACGAATATCTTAATGTTGAAGTACAATCAAAATCAATTGATGAGAAATGGTTTACGTATTCCAAGTTTAAAGTAAATGAATTGGAAGAATATGCTGTTGATAAACTTGATATTAAAAAAATTAAAGAAGAATTGATAAACTCTAGGGACATAACACCCAAAGAAAAAGAACAAAACAATGAAGAAATTGTTCAGGTAAGTAAAAAATGGGATTGCCTGAATAAAATATATTGGAAGGATGAAATATATTTGGCAGAATTAAGTGTCCCCGAATCGGATATCCAATTAGCAGGGGAGTTTTATTTATATCCTCCATTAATTGATGCTGCATTAAGTTATGCACTTGATGAACCCGGATTTTTACCTTACTCTTTTGGTAAAGTAAACTTTAAGAAAAAAGCTACCGATAAAATATTTAGTTATATAGTTAAAAAGAAAAACGGTTCTTCGGAAACCCGTTCGTACGATATTACGCTGGCTGATATTGATGGCAATATTATAGCTGTTTTTTATGATTTTACATTAAAAAAAATATTGCAAAAGAATAACGATAACTTATTCCATCAATTAGTTTGGAAACTATGGCCGTTAAATAAAAAATCAGTTATACAAGATAATAATTCCCCTGTTGTATTATATAATTCAAATTGCAATCGTTTGCTTATAAAGGAATTTGAATTAATTGACGGGATAAAGCTTTATGAAATTAAAGAGGATAATTATGCTGAAATTTTTAATCAATTTGAAAATATTTTACATAAAAAACTGATTATTTTACTTCCTGATAAAACTGTAAACGAAACAGATGTTTGTATTGGTTTAGAACAAAACTTGACAACTTCATTATATAGTATATTTAACCTTGCAAAATATCTTTCTGCAAAAATGTCTTCAAAAATTGATTTATTATTAGTTGGCAAAAATGTTTGTGAAGTAACAAATAAAGAATCTTACCTTAATTCATTACATAATACAGTTGCAGGGATTGGACAAGTTATTCAAAGAGAAAATCCACATATTAATTGTAAATTTTTTGATATTGACGAATACACAGTTGTTACTTCAATAATTGATGAAATTAATGAAGGATTTACCGAATCGTTTTATTATAGAGCTGATAGGGATGGTAAAAGATATATAAAAGAAATTAAACCTATAAAATTAAACGATAAAAATATTGATAAAGTACTGTATAATGAGGGTGGAGTTTATGTAATTACAGGTGGAACCGGTGGAATTGGATTGGAGTTAGCACATTATTTAGCAAAACAGGCTAAATTAAAAATAGTACTATTAAACCGCTCCGAATTTCCATCAAAAGATAAATGGGAATTAATATTAAAGGATAGAAAAGATGAAAAATTATGCCGGAAAATTGATAAACTAAACGAAATTTATAATGAAAATTCCGAGGTTTATTTATATTCAGTTGATATAAGTGATTATCACAAATTAAAATTAACAATAGAAAAAATTAAAAATAATCATGGTAAAATTTGCGGGGTTATTCATGCTGCGGGATTGCCGGGTGATGGGTTTATATTTGGCAAGGGTATTGAACAATTTATAGAGGTAATAAAACCAAAGGTACATGGTACAATATATTTAGGTGAATTATTAAAAAATGAAAAACCTGATTTTTTTGTTTTAACTTCCGCTCTTACAGCAATAATACCAACATCAGGACAAAGCGATTATACTGCGGCAAACAGCTTTTTAGATGCATACACTTCTGAATTAAATAATGCTGGAATAAAGACGATAAGTATTAACCTTACTTCATGGAAAGAAACAGGAATGGCGTATGATTTTGGAGTTGTGGATGATGGTATATTCAAATCAATTTCCAGCATAAGTGGTGTGGAGGCAATTGGAAGTATAATTAGGCATAAAATTAAGAATGTAATTATTGGTGAACCTGATTTATCGTATTTGGACAAACCTGAAAGTTTACCATTTTTCTTTGATGAAAAAGTTTTTATGCTAAAAAAACAACCGGTTACAAGTAAACCGGAACTTGAAATTAAAAAACAAATTACTTTAAAAGGAAAAGATAACGGTAATTATACAGAATTAGAGATTGTAATAGCTCAAATATGGGGTACTGTATTAGGATATCAAGAAATTAATATTTCGGATAATTATTATGATTTAGGCGGCGATTCAATTCATGCAATTAAAATTAATAATCTATTAGAAAAACAATTAAAACAGCAAGTTACAATTAGTGATTTATTTAATCATTTAACAATTGCCGAACTTGCTGAATTTCTTGATTCCAAAAATGAAATAAATAAAAAAGAGTATAAGGAAGAAACTTATACTCCGGTAATACTACCCATAGCCTTAAGCAGTTATTATCCTGTTTCTTCGGCTCAACGCAGGTTGTTTATTTTGGATAAATTGACAAAAGATAAATTAAGCTATCACATTCCTGAAATATGGAATATAAAGGGTAAATTAAATTTAGAATCATTTACTGCGACATTTTATAAAATTATAAAACGTCATGAAATTTTGCGTACATCATTTGATTTGGTTGATGACGTTCCTGTTCAAATTGTTCATGAAAATGTTGAATTTTTTATCCCGATTTTAACGAAAAGCGAAGATGAAGCAAGAAATTATATACGCGAATTTATAAAACCATTTGATTTAGGTATTGCACCATTATTTAGAATTGAAATAATACAAATTGCTGCAGATAATTATTTAGTAATATTTGATGCGCATCATATAATTATTGATGCTTTTTCAATGGAACTATTAAAAAAAGAAATATTTAGTTATTATGAAGGTTTAGAACTTGAACCGCTTAAAATTCAATATAAAGATTATTCTGTTTGGCAGTCAGACTATTACAAAAGTAAAGAAGCAGCAGAAAAAAAATTATATTGGCTTAAACAGTTTGAACAAGAAGTTCCTGTAATTAATTTGCCGCTTGATTATTCCCGTGTTGAAAATCAATCAGCCGAAGCAGGTGTATTTACATTATGTATTGATGAAACCTTAACTGCCGAAGTAAAAAAAATGTCGGCTAATTATGGAATATCCACATTTATGATTTTGTTAGCTGTTTACAATATTGTTCTTCACAAATATACTCAACAGGATGATATTATTATTGGTGTTACTACAATGGGGCGTGATAATGATGAATTATCAAAACTATTAGGAATGTTTGTTAATAACTTACCAATAAGAACTTATCCTAAAGATGATATAAGTGTGCTTGAATATTTAAACAGCGTTAAGGAAACAGCAATACACGCATTTGCAAATCAAGATTATCCTTTTGACGAACTAATTGAAGATTTGAACATTAAACGAGATTTAAACCGAAGCCCTCTTTTTGATGTAGTTTTTTCTTATATGAATTTTCAACTTACTGAAATGAAAAATAGTGATATTCAAATTTCGGATTATAGTGCTGAAACTATTTTTTCTTCGGAATATGATTTAATGCTTTATGGTTTAGAAGCTTTAGATAAGATTTATATAAGTATAAAGTATAAAAAATCTTTATTTAAAAAAGAAAGCATAAAAAGATTTGCAGGACATTTTTCGAAAATAGTAAAAATTGTTACAGAAAATAAAGACTTAAAATTACGTTCAATAAATTTTCTTTTACCTGAAGAAATAAAGTTATTAAAAAATTATAACAATAAGTACCAAAAGATTACTGAAAAGACAGATATTATTGATTTACTGAAAGATTCGTTTGAAAATAACAAAGAAAAAATTGCTTTGTTGAACAAACAACAAAAGATGACTTATCAAGAGCTGAACAAAAAAGCAAACAAACTTGCAAATTATTTAAGAACAGTTCATTCTGTAAAACCTAATGATTTAATTGGTATTATGGTTGAACGATCGGAGTTGATGGTTATTGCCATGCTTGGTGTTATTAAAAGCGGTGCTGCTTATGTTGGTATTGATACAGCATATCCCCAAAAAAGAATTGAGTACTTATTAAAAGACAGCAATGCAAAAATATTATTGACCGAAAAAAATATTCTTCAAAAAGATTCATTTAGGGTAATGGATGATACTTTAATTATTGACATAGAAGATGTTGCAATTGCTCATCAAAAATCAAATGAACCGGTTAAAAAGAGTTCTTTTGATGATTTAGCATATATTATTTATACATCAGGCTCAACAGGGGATCCAAAGGGCGTAGCAATTACTCATAAAAATCTTTTAGTGTTTTTACACTGGTGTTTATTAGAATTCAAAAATACAAGTTTTGATATAGTTTATGCCAATACTTCTTATTGTTTTGATATATCTATATTTGAAATATTTTATTCTCTTATAGCGGGGAAAAAAATAAGAATATTAAAATCTGCATTAGAAATTCCGGAATTTCTTGACAGGGATAATAATGTATTAATTAATACAGTACCATCATTAGTAACCACAATTTTGGAAGATTTAGAGTTTGGTGGATTTAAAAACATATCGGCTATAAATCTTGCAGGTGAACAAATACCACAAACTCTTATTGATAGTATAAACTGTGATAAAATTGAAGTTAGAAATTTATATGGACCTTCGGAAGATACTACCTATTCTACAATATACAGATTTAGCAATGCAGATAAAAAAGTCTTAATTGGCAGGCCGATATCCAACACGCAAATCTATATTGTTGATAAAAATCTTAAACAAGTGCCCATTGGTCATACAGGAGAAATATGCATTACCGGAGACGGTCTTGCTAAAGGTTATTTGAATAAAGATGAACTGACCAAAGAAAAATTTATTGGTAATCCGTTTGGGAAAGGCAGGTTATATAGAACAGGAGATTTGGGTAAATGGACAGATACAGGGGATCTTGATTGTTTAGGCAGGATTGATAGACAAGTAAAAATTAGAGGATTTAGGATTGAGCTTGGAGAAATTGAAACAAATATACGTCGTTTTCCGGCAATAACAAATGCAGTTGTGGTTGCATACCAAAAAAATATTAATAAAGATATAGCAGCTTATATTGTTGCAAGTGAAAAAATTGAAATTATTGATTTAAAAAACTATTTAAGCAATATAATGCCATCATTTATGATTCCGGCTTTTTTTGTAATGATTGAAAAAATTCCTTTAACTCCAAATGGCAAAATTGATGTTAATGCACTTCCTGAACCGGAACACAAGATTATATATCCGGAAGCAGCTGAATTGGAAGTATTAAACCCAATTGAAGAACAATTGGTAAAAATATGGCAAAAAGTTTTAGATGTAAAAAAAATAAGTAAACATGATAGTTTTTTTGAACTTGGGGGACATAGTCTAAAGGCTTTGAGGCTGCTTTCGCAAATTAACAGAGAACTAAAATGCAGTTGTATTCTTTCCGATATTTTTGAACACCCTTCAATTGCACAATTAGCCGATATTATTGGCAGACAAAACGGTTATGAAGTAATGTTGTTAACACAACTTCAAAAAGTTGATTTTTACGATGTTTCACATGCTCAAAAACGTTTATGGATACTAAATAGAGTTGAAAATCAGTCAATAGCATATAATATCCCAATTGTTTACAAAATAAATTCGCTATTGGATATTAATGCACTTCAACAGTCGTTTGTTTCAATAATAAATAAATATGAATCGTTAAGAACTTATTTTATTGAAATAGACGGCGAACCCAAACAGGGGATATTGGAAAATGTTGAATTTAAAATTAATTTTGTTGAAATAAATGAAAACCTAGACTTTTTAACTGATTCAAACAACCTAATTCAAAAAGCAATAACTTCACCTTTTAAATTGGAAGAAGCTCCTTTAATAAAAGTGACTCTTATTAAAAATAAAATAAAAGAAGAATACATTTTAGTAATAAATATACATCATATTGTACTTGATGAATGGTCTATAAATATTTTGGCGGAAAATTTAACAACTTTTTATGATCATTATTCCAATAAAAATATTATTACCGATAAAAGAATATTCGCCCCGTCACCAATTCAATACAAAGAATATGCTTATTGGCATAACAAACAAATCGAAAATGTCGGCTCTGCCGGTAATATTCATAAACAGTATTGGATAAATATATTTAAGGAACCTGTTCAGTGTTTGAATTTACCGACTGATTATCAAAGACCAAAAACAAAAACATTTGAAGGTAAAACGGAATCTTTCCAGCTTTCAATTTCTTTATCGGCCGGATTAAAAAAACTAAGCTCGGAAAACAACACAAGTTTATTTATAACTACGCTTGCACTACTTAATGTGTTGTTATACAAATATACAAAACAAAATGATATTGTTATTGGAACTCCAAGCGCAAACAGAGATAACATAGAAATTCAAGATCAAATAGGCTTTTTTATCAATACGCTTGCATTGCGCAATAAATTGGATGATGAAGAAAATTTTAATTCATTTTTAAGTAAAGTGCAAAATAATACACTTAACGCATTTAATCATCAAATATATCCATTTGACATGTTAGTGGATGAATTGCAGCTTCCTAGGGATCTTTCACGTTCTCCTTTATTTGATGTAATGCTTATTTCACAAAGCCCGGCTGAAGACGGTGTTAACACTTCTTCAGGTCTTAAAATGGAATCTATTGAATTCGATTATCCGATAAGCAAATTTGATATATCAATAAGTTATTATGAAGATGAGAATTCAATAAAATATTTCTTTGAATATAATACCGCTCTTTTTAAAAAAGAAAGAATAACAAATATGTTTTATCATTTTGAAACTTTGGTGAAAAGTGTTCTTGAAAATAATAAAAAAAGCATTTCGCAATTAAACATTGTTCCCAAACGAGAAATTGCAAAAATAATTGATTTTTCGACAGGGAATAATAAAAATTTGGTAAATAAATCAATTGTAAATCTTATTGAAATTGAAGCCGCAAAATTTAAGAATGATTTAGCCGTAGTATTTAAACGTAAACGACTGACCTTTGAAGAAGTAAATTCCAAAGCAAACCAGCTTGCTTATTATTTAATTGAAAGTGAAAATGTTAAACCGGCTGAGTTTATTTGTGTAATGTTAGATAGATCGGAATGGTCTGCAATAGTAATGCTTGCAATTCTTAAAATTGGCTCTGTTTATGTTCCGGTTGACCCGATGTATCCTCAAAATAGGATTGATTATATTTTATATGATAGTGGCGGTAAAATATTAATTACGTCGGAAGAATACCAAAAAAATAGTTCGTTTGATAAAGATAAAGTTATAACTATTGAAAAAATAGAAAAGAACTTATCTAAACATAGTATTGAAAATCCGGTTATAGACATATCCATAAATTTAGATACGGCTGCGTATGTTATTTATACTTCCGGCTCGACCGGACTTCCTAAAGGTGTTTTAGGAACACACAAGTGTTTATTAAACCTGATTGAATGGCAATCTGATGTTATAAAAGGACAACTAAAAACGTTACAGTTTGCACCTCATAGTTTTGATGTTTCTATCCAGGAAATACTGTTTTCGCTTGCAACAGGCAGTATTTTATATATGATTGAAAATGAGATGCGTTATAAAATGAGTTTAATTGCAGAACTTATTGCAGAAGAAGAAATTGAAATTTTAACAATGCCGTATAGCGCACTAAATTTATTTTTAAACGAAGTAGAAGATTTTAATCAATTAAAATCGCTTAAACATATTATAACATCAGGGGAACAACCATTTATAAATTCAATAATTGAAAAATTGTTGAATAATTATCCGCATATTATGTTCCATAATCAATATGGACCTTCTGAAACTCATGTTGTTACATCATATACTTGCGGTAACATAAAAGGCAAAGTACCAATAGGTAAACCAATTAACAACACACAGATATTTTTGTTAGATAAAAAAATGGAATTGGTTCCGATTGGGTTTTTGGGAGATTTATATATAGGTGGTCATAATATGGCAATTGGGTATATAAATAAACCGGAATTGACAAATGAACATTTTGTTGCTAACCTTTTAGGTGATGGAAAATTATATAAAACCGGTGATATTGCCAAATGGGATTTTAATGGTGAACTTGAATTTTTAGGCAGAGATGACGGTCAAGTTAAAGTAAGAGGTTATAGAATTGAGCTTGGTGAAATTGAATCTTGTTTATTACGGTATCCTGATATTAAAGAATCAGCAGTGGTATTAATAAATGAAGGAGAAAATAAAGAAATTGCCGCTTATTTTAATTCTTTATTAGAGATTGATATAGTTAGTTTAAAAGATTTTATGAAGGAAAATTTACCCGGATATATGATTCCCGGATATTTTGTTAAAATGAAATCTTTTCCACATACTCCAAGCGGAAAAATAGATTTACGTTCTCTTCCTTTACCGGAGGCTGATAGTAATCCGTTTTTAACTGAATTTATTGAACCTGCCGGTGAAACGGAAATATTAATAGCTGAAGCGTGGAAAGAAATTCTTAATAGAGAAATTGTTAGCAGCACGGATAATTTTTTTGAAATTGGAGGCAACTCAATTAAAGCAATACAAGTAATGTCAAAAGTTCAAAAAAAACTTGGGAAAAAAACATTTTTGAATCTTATATTTAAACAGCCGACCATAAAAAAAATGGCAGAAATTATTACTAATATGGATGATAGATTAAAAAATCTGGAAAATGATTTTATGCAGTTAAATCCGGATTATGATAGAAAATTATTCTTTTTACCACCCGGAATAGGTTATTCTTTTGCTTATTTGGAATTTGCTAAATACTTTGATGAACATACAGTATATGGCTTTAATTTTATTGAATCGGAAGAACCGGCAAAAGATACTGCAAATTTATTAATAAGTTTGCAAAAAGAAGGCGAGTTTTATTTATTTGGACATTCTGCCGGCGGCAATTTGGCTTTTGATGTTGCCATAGAACTGCAAAAACTTGGAAGACAAGTTGGAGGATTAATATTATTAGATACTTACAGACAACTTGAAATTGTTGATTGGAGTGTTGAAAAATATTTGGACGATGCAATTTTATATATTGAACAAAATCATGCTGAATTTTTGGATGAGGAAATTAAGGAAGCTGCTCTTAAAAAAATTGTGGCTTATAGAAAATATCTAAATGCAAGGTCGGAATCAGAGTTCCTTGAATGTCCAATATATCAAATTGAAGCAGATGATGAAATAACGAATTTTGAATTTAAAATAAGCAGAAGTGCATGGAAAGAATTGACTACTGAATTTAAAGTTGTTGATGGTTTTGGCGGCCATATGGATATGTTAAAGAATCCAAATGGAAAAAAGAATGCTCTTTTAACAAAGAAACTGCTTGATACTTTAACAAATAAATATTATCATAATAAACTAAATAAAAATAATACTAAATGAAATTTTTACAATTCTTAAAAAAAGAGTCAGATAAACCGCTACTGAAGTTGTTTCTTTTAACAGCTATTTCGGGTATTGCAAGTGCCGGTGTTTTAGCTGTTATTAACTTAGCTGCAAAAAATGTTTCAAGCAAATCGATAAACATAAGTTATATTTTATTATTTGTTTCTACGGTTGGTATTTTTGTGGTTTCGCAAAAATTTATTTTAACCGAAGGTATTTTTATTATTGAAGAAATTCTTAATAATATAAGATTAAGATTATCTGATAAAATACGTCGTACTGATTTATATAACATTGAACAAATTGGGAAAGCGGAAATTTATAATAGATTAACGCAGGAATGTACTCTTATTTCACAAATGGCTCCTTATGTTATTACATCATTGCAGTCGGCAATAATGCTTATATTTGTATTTGGGTATATTGCAATTCTTTCTATTCTGGCCGCCGGGTTGCTTTTGGTTCTTACTATTTTTGGTGTGCTTGTTTTTCATAAAAATAATGTTAAAGTTTATGCGGAGTTAGAAGAAACAACAAAAGCTGAAATTAAATTTTTTGTTTCTCTTACCGATATTCTTGATGGTTTAAAGGAAATAAAACTAAACAGAAAAAAAAGTAATGATTTATATTCTCATTTTGAAAAAATATCTCTTAAACTTAAAAAACTTAAAATAAGTACCGGTTTTAAATTTTCAGAAAACATTGTGTTTTCGCAGGCTTTTATATACATTATACTAGGAGCAATAGTTTTTGTATTACCCAGGTTAAAACCGGATTTATCTTCTGAAATTGTAAGTACAACTACAGCAATGTTATTTGCTATAGGTCCTTTAACTTCTATTGTTTCGATGCTGCCAATATTTGGTAAAATAGATATTGCATTAAAAAATATTTATAATTTGGAAAACGAATTGGATTTGCAGGTTAATCCAAACGAAGTTCAACCTATTAATGGTGAAAATAGATTTATTAATTACAATAAAATTGTATTAAGTAATATTTATTTTGAATATAAAAGCGGAGAAGAAAAGGAAGTATTTTCAATAGGGCCAATTGACCTTACAATTAACAGGGGAGAAGTATTATTTATAATAGGAGGCAACGGTTGTGGAAAAACAACATTCTTAAAAGCCTTAACAATGCTTTATAGGCCCAAAACAGGCAATATATTTGTTGACGATAAAATAATAGACAGTGCTAATTATTTAGAATATCGTGAATTATATTCTGCTATTTTTTATGATTTTCACCTTTTTGATAAATTATATGGTTTGGAAAAAGTTGATCCTAAAAGGATAAATGATTTATTAAAACTGATGCAGATAGAGAACAAAACGGAATTTTTAGATAATGGATTTACACGACTTGATTTGTCAACCGGCCAAAGAAAACGACTTGCCTTAATTGTTACATTTATGGAAGATAAGCCGATTTATATTTTTGATGAATGGGCTGCAGATCAGGATCCGCAATTTAAAAAATATTTTTATGATGATCTTTTAAAAAAATTAAAAGCTGAAGGCAAAACAGTTATTGCCGTAAGCCATGACGACAGGTACTTCCATTTAGCTGATAGAATAATAAAAATGGAATTCGGTAAAATTATTTAAGTTAATTAATTTTTTTTAACAAGTTTAGTATTAGACGAGTCTTAAGTGATTGGAAGAATTAAAATAATATTTGCAAAAATTGCTTTAATTTACCGTTTTATAAAAGTTAAAGCAATTGATTTTTGGGAAGAGCATACAATAGGACTTTCTTTTGGGTTACTAATTTTTGTTCTTGTTATTGCTTTGTTTTGGAACAATATATTTATCTCCGTTGATTCAGGTCACCAGGGGATCAAATGGTCTAGATTTTCGGGAACAAAAATTGGCGAAATATATGGTGAAGGACTTCATATAATTTGGCCGTGGGATAAAATGTATTTATATGAAACGCGTATACAAAATCGTTCCGATACGCTGCAAATTTTAACTGCAGAAGGGCTTACAATTGAAGTGCAGTTTTCATATCGCTATTACCTGATTAAGGATTCAATACCTACCTTACATCAAACTTTGGGGGTGAAATATGCAAATTTATTTGTGCGGCCAGAGGTTGAAGCGGCCTCTATGGCAATAATTGGTAATTTTTCGCCCGAACAGTTATATAAAATGTCATCATTGGTAATTCAATCGACCATAAAATATTATTTAAGCAAACAATTGCTTGAAAAAAATATTGTTATGGATGATTACTTAATAAAAAAAATCTCATTACCGGCTATTGTTTCAAGTTCAATTGAAAGGAAAATGGTGGCAGAACAGTTGAATTACGAATTTGACTATAAACTTATAACTGAAGAAAAAGAAAAAACGAGGAAAATTATTGAAGCAACCGGTATAAGACAATTTGAGGAATTATCAAATATTTCGATTATGAAATGGAGAGGGTTAGAAGTAACTTCCGAATTTGCAAAATCGCCTAATTCCAAAATTATTATTATGGGTAATGGTGATAAAGATTTACCTTTATTATTAAATTCCGATACAGCTAAATAGATGGTTATAAATATGCCAAAACTTGTAAGTAGGATAAAAGTATTTTTGATGGTGAGTTTATTAGTTCTTATTCCATTAGCTGATGGTTATTCGCAACAACAAGAGCTAAAAAAAGTTACATTTATGCCATCATGGATTCCTCAAGAGCAGTTTGCAGGTTATTATATGGCCAAAGAAAAGGGAATTTATAAAAAATACGGACTAGACGTTACTATAAAATCGAGTGCAGGCGAAACTCAAGTAATCAATGCATTGAAGAAAAACGAAATTGACTTTGGAGTAATGTTTTTATTTTCTGCAATTATGGAACGAGATAAAGGTACAAAACTTGTTAATGTTGGTCAAATATTCCAACGCTGCAATATGATGTTTGTTGCTAAAAAAAAATCGGGTATAAAAACTATAAAGGATTTTAACGGTAAAAAAATTGGTATTTGGAAAACAATTGCCAAAGAATTAACTACAGGTTTTTTAAAAAAAAATAATATAAATGCGGAGATTGTGGTATTTAATTCCGGAATTCAATCATTTTTAAAAGATGCTGTTGATGTTATTATAATGATGAATTACAATGAATACAAAAGAATGTTAAATTCCGGCATAAATGATGACGAAGTTAACAAGTTTTATTTTTATGATTACAATGTGAATTTTCCTGAAGATGGTATATATTGTATGGAAAGTACTTACGATAAAGACCCGGTTTTATGCAGAAAATTTGTGGCTGCATCAATGGAAGGCTGGGAGTATGCATTGGGACATATTGACGAAACAATACAAATAATGAATAAATATAAAGAAATATCAAAAATTTCTTATAATAGGTCTCATTCTATTTGGATGTTAAATTCAATGAAAAACATAATTCATCCACCCGGTAAAAATGTTGCTAATGGAATTCTCTTAAAATCTGATTTTGATTCGATTACTGAATTTTTATTTAATAATAAATTTATTTTTTCGAAACCACTTTTTAACGATTTTTATAAAGGTGGTAATTAATATGCCCAAAATAACATTAAAAATATCCAAATCGATTTTTTATGTTTTTTCTATAATAATTGCAATTTCAATTGTAATTATATCAATTGAGTTATTAGGCATTTATAATAATTACTTATGGAAGGTTAATACCAAAGAAAAAGCAGAAGCCAAACTAAATGGTTTGGTTAACAAAATTCAAAAAGTGATTTTTTCGATTGAACAAATACCGCAGAATTTGGCCTATGTGCTTGAATTTTCAAATCCAAAGCAGGAACATTTAGAATTATTGCTTAATGCTATTGTTGCAAATAACGATGAAGTTTTTGGCACTTGCATTGCCTTTGAACCTGGTGCTTATCATAAAGATACTTTATTTTACGCTCCATATTTTTATAAAAAAGATGGTAAAATTGTGGAAGATAATCCAAGTGATACAAATTACAATTATTTTAGTATGGACTGGTATTTAATACCTAAAACGCTTAATAAGCCTGTTTGGCTTGAACCATATTATGATGAAGGTTTTAGTGATGGGGATATGGTATTATCAACCTATTCCGTACCATTTTATTATTTTAATGGCCAAAGTGAAAAAATGACCGGGATTGTTTCGGTGGATATTTCGTTGGAGTGGTTATCTAAAATGATTTTGTCAACCATGTTAACGGACGGGAGTTATTCGTTTTTAATTTCGGATAATGGTACTGTTATAAGTGCACCCAACCCCCAATGGCTGTATAACGAATCAATTTACAGTCTTGCGGAAATAAAGAAACTGCCGGTTTTAAGAGAGATTGGAAGAGACTTGAAGAATGGAAAATCCGGCTTTGTTGATGTAGGTAGTTTTGGAACAAGGAAAAAATGGTGGATTTTTTATAAGCCTATACCTGCAAATAACTGGGGAGTTTTACTTTTAGTTCCTCAAGGGTAATTAATAATTTTATTTCCGACTAAACTCGGAATATTTACAAACATAAAAAGAGGTTACTGATGTTAGCAAAAGAAGAAACCACAACCAAAGCTAAAGTGGAAACTGAGACTAAGGTAGTAGAAGAAGCTGAAATAGTTGCTGAAGATGTTGACCAGACAAAACTTGACTTATCACATTCACTTGTTAAAAAATATATGTGGTGGTCAATGGGTGCCGGTCTTATTCCAGTTCCATTAGTGGATATTGCAACTGTTTCCGGAGTTCAGCTAAAAATGTTAAATGAACTCTCAAAAGTATATGATGTTAAATTTTCAAAAAACGCCGGTAAATCAATTATCAGCGCTTTGCTAGGTGGAATTTCTGCAGATGCTTTGTCGAAAAGTTATCTTACAAGTTTTATTAAATCAATTCCAATAATTGGTGTTGTCGGCTCTGTTTCTATGCCTATATTTTCGGGTGCTGCTACGTGGGCTATTGGAAAAGTATTTATTCAACATTTTGCATCAGGCGGTACTTTTCTTGATTTTGATCCTAAAAAAGTAAAAGACTATTTTATGAACTTGTTCAAACAAGGACAGGAAATAGCTAATAATTTGAAAACTGCAAAAGCTTAAATTTTGTTTTTTATTAAGCGGGGATAATAACCCCGCTAACTTAATTACATTTATGTAAATTATTTGGGATGTTAATATAATGTTACTTTACTTATATATTTTTTTATGTTTAGTTGTTGGTTTATTGGGTAGAAAAACAATTCTTGGTTTTTGGGGTAATTTTATTTTTTCTTTATTCCTTACTCCAATTGTGCCGTTGGTTTATATTTTAGTGGCAACAAATATTGGAGAAAAAACTCAACTACCGCTTAATAAAAGGAGATGACGTTTTAGCTTTAAAGATTTGTTTTTCGGTTTGTTTGTAAAAGTTATCTATTGCTAACTTTAGTTATATTATTGTTGTAATTATTCTTTATTAGAGAGTCATTTTTAACTTTTCAACAATTAAATTGCAAATCTTTTCAGTTTGGTCAAATATGTAAAAATGCCCACCATAAAAACAATTCATTGAAATTGCTTTATTAGTTTCCAACTGCCAAAAATCGAACTCGCTTTCATCAATATCTTCTTCACTTCCGTACATAACTGTTATGGGAATATTTAAAAAATCGTTTGGTGCAGTATAGGTATAATTTGCAATTGATTGAAAATCGGCCTTAATAACCGGAAGGAAAAATTCAATAAAACTTTTGTCTGCCAGCAATTCTTCAGGTGTACCTTCCATTTCGCGCAGCATGTTAATAAACTCGTTATCGGTTAATTTATATCTGTCATCCCGTTTAATTAAAGAAGGTGCATTATTGCCGGATAAAAAAAGCATTAACGGAAGATTTTCTCCTTTATCAGTGATATGTTTTGCTAATGTATAACCAAGTAAAGAGCCTAAGCTATGACCAAAAATTGCATAATTTCCATCTATATTATTTTTTATTAAATTATAAAGGTCTTCTGTCATTTCTTCAATTGTATATAACAGCGGCTCGCAAATTCTTTTACCTCGGCCGGGAAGTTCAAGATTGCATAGTTCTATGTTATCAGGAAGATATTTTCTAAATCCTGCAAAAGAATAAGCATTTCCGCCCGAAAAGGGAACACAAAAAAGTTTAATATTATTACCCATTTGAAATTTCTATAATGTTATAAAAGTTTTGTGTAAATATAAGTGTTCCTATATGGTAAATGCAAGCGGAAATAGTAAAATTGAGTTTGTAATTATTTTAATTAGATTATATTTAGTTTGTATTTTAGGATAATTATACATTTTAATATTTTAAATTATTTAGTTTGGTGGAATAGATATTCAAAAAATTATTTAAATCGGAAAAGGAACAAAAAAATTAACACATGATGAGTTAAAAATGGTTATTGAAGTTTTGGCAAAAAGTCCTATTACGCAAGGTTTGTTAATATTAAAAAAAACACAAAAGGTTTGTGATAAAAAAATGCTAAAACTAGTGGAAGAACAGAACATTTCGAAATAAATTTGCCCAATAGTAATAATTTGAAAGAGCAATATTCATTTATTTTAACCATTATCCATATATTAAATTATAATTAGTTTACAACAAATAAATGTTGATTAAAATTTTGATATTAATTTTGAATAAGTATTTTTAAAAAACACTTGCAAATAATACTATATAGTACTATTATTAAGATATAAATTAATACTATTTAGGAGATAAATATGAATAATTTGGAAGTATTAAAGCAGGGAAAAGAACTAATTGAAAAAGCAGATGCCGTATTTTTAACAACAATTGATGTAAATGGATATCCTTCAACAAGGGCAATGCTTAACCTTAGAAATAAAAAACAATTTCCCGGATTGATTAGTTTTTTTGAAAAAGTTAAAGATACTGAAATCTATTTTACCACTAATACTTCATCAACAAAAATTAAAGAAATACTTTTTGACCAAAACGTTTCAGCCTATTTTTGTGATGCAAATTCGTGGCTTGGAATGATGTACCAAGGGAAAATTGAAATTGTAAAAGATAAAAACATAAAAAATGCTATCTGGCAGGACAACTGGGATATGTATTACCCCGGTGGAAAAGATTCGGATGATTATGCAATTCTAAAATTAGAACCAAAGTTAATAAAAAGTTATTATCAATTTAAGCAGACTTCAATTAAGTTATGATAATTAAACGAGAAGGCGGATTTTTAGTTTCAAAAATCCATCAAATATCCGGTAGAATATTTTTTAAAAAATTAAAAGAAAAAAATATTGAAATTAATGCTGCACAAGGAAGGATATTATTTGTTTTATGGAAACAGGATAATCTTAAAATAAATGAATTGGCAAAACGAACATCATTAAGTAAAACAAGTTTAACCAGTATGCTTGAAAGATTAGAATTGATGGGGTATATTGTTAAAAAAGAATCCGAAAAAGACAAAAGAAGTACAATTATAAG
Organism: bacterium; assembly: GCA_043805435.1. Taxonomy (GTDB): domain Bacteria; phylum Bacteroidota; class Ignavibacteria; order Ignavibacteriales; family Melioribacteraceae; genus JAEXOD01. The sequence goes on along the minus strand of JAZDHY010000099.1, from coordinate 1,002 downwards.
TTTAACCGAAAAAAATATTATTTTAGAAGATTTATATAAACAAGTATCGGACGAAATGACAAATTTGTATTATAAAGGATTTACATGTAAAGAAATAAATTTATTTGAAGAATATTTGATACGAATTTTAAGTAATCTTGATTCAAAATAATTTAGTGCTATTTTGCCTCCTAAAGTAGTGGAGTTAAAAATTAGGCTAACACTACTATTAATGAAGATAAAATTTAAAATGTTGGCTATAAAATAAATAATTTAAAGGAACTGGTTTTGTTTTCAGAAGTGTTTATATCGTATAACATTAAATATAATGTTGCTGAAATATAGGAATAAATAAGTCGTTAAATCAAATAATATGTTATTTTAGCTGTAACCACGATTTTATAAATCTTCCAACTTAGAATTATTTTTTCTTTTAACTACTTCTGGAGTATCAAATAATTAAAACAAATCGTTTAATTTTGCAGCTATTTTTCTGATTTTTTCTTATGACTATTAAATGGTTATATTTTTTAATATTTTATTTCCTAACAATATGTTTTCAAGTTTGATTTGTTAATTATTCAAATATGGAAAGAATTTGAATTTTTTCGATTTTACTATGTAAACTATTAATTTTTTCATATTTTTTTTGTTGCGTTTTAAGGCCCAAGCTGATGATCTAATGTTTTTTTTTGTAACATTAATTTATGACGCAAACTGAAAGCTTTTATTTAGTTTTCCGGTATTATAATTGATTGGGACAATTGAATATAAATACGTATATTTTTTCTCTTCTTTTTGAAAACAGATAAATATCCAATCAAAAAGAAGAGGAAAGTTTTTTGCTGAACTGATAACAATGAAATTATAAAATAGTAATTTATACGCAGGCGGAGCCTGAACCAAAAATAACACCACAGGCTCCGACGGTAAATAACAACTCCGAAATAAAACCGTAAGAAAAAATGTATTGAGTAGGTATAAAAAAATTTATATCTTTGTAAAAACGAACCACAAAATCTT